>CAZGIK010000011.1:0-124780 GCA_964525755.1 uncultured Verrucomicrobiota bacterium | reverse complement strand
TCCCGATAGGGACCGACTCCCTCCGCCCGTAGCCGCCGCCGATAGGCGGCCGGTCCTGGCTTCACCCCGTAACCCTGCGGGGTCCTTGCGGACCCCGTCGGACTCACCCGCTGACGCGGGTTCATCCCTCCACGGCCCGAGGGGTGCGATCCCTGATGGACGCCCCGCGGACGTCCTCGCGATCCGTCAGATCCCGCGGAAGTTCGGGATGTGCATCTTCTCGCCGGCGCGCAGGGCGGACTCGTGGGCGAGGATGCCGACCATGGTCCAGTTCACCGACTGGTGGACGTCGGGGAAGCTGGGGCGGCCCTCGACGATGCTCATGACGAACTCGTGGGCCAGGTGCGGGTGGCTGCCGCCGTGGCCGCTGCCCTGGAGGAAGCTCAGGTGGACGTTCTCCGCCATGTCGTACACGCCCTTGGTGGTGAAATCCCGGATGCCCTCGGGCAGCAGGTGGGCGTAGTCGGGAATCTTCACCTTCTCCACCTTCTCCCCACCCAGGTGCAGGACCGGGTCGTCGTGCTCGGTGAGCTGCCATTCGAACGACGTCTCCGAGCCGTAGCAGTCGAAGCTCTCCTGGTACTGGCGGGCGGCGTCGAACAGGTAGCGGGTCACCTCGCCGGCCACGTCCTGGTTGCGGACCTTGAAGTGGGCGGTCTCGAACGAGAACGGCGAGCCGTACTTGGCGATCAGCTTCTCGGCGATGCGGCCCGATCCGAGGCAGGAGACGAACTCCGCCTCGCCGTTGACGATTCCGAGGCAGGGCGAGACGCAGTGGGTGGCGTAGTGCATCGGGGGCAGGCCTTCCCAGTAGCCCGGCCAGCCGTACATGTTCTGGAGGTGGCTGCCGCGGACGAACTGGATCCGGCCGAGGCGGCCGGTGTCGCGGAGTTCCCGCACGTACAGGTACTCGCGGCTCCAGACCACCGTCTCCATCATCATGTACTTCTTCCCGCTCTCCCGGCTGGCCTTCACGATCTCGCGGGCCTCCTCGAGGGTGGTGCAGGCGGGAACGGTGCACGCCACGTGCTTGCCGGCACGGAGGGCGGCGATGGACTGCGAGGCGTGGAGATGGATGGGCGAGTTGATGTGCACCGCGTCGACATCGGGGTCACGGAGCAGGTCCTCGAAGCTCTGGAAGCGCTTCTTCACCCCGAACGCCTCGCCGATCGCGTCCAGCTTCTCCTGGGAGCGCTGGCAGATGGCGTACATGTTGGCGTGGGGATGGCGCTGGTAGATGGGGATGAATTCGGCCCCGAAACCCAGCCCGACGATGGCGACGTTGATTGGACGGCTCATGGAGTGAAACTCCCCCGGCGCGCCCGGTGGACCCGGACGGATGGGCCGGGGCCGGATGCGGCGCGGAGACGGGCCAAGTGAACGGGGCACCTGCGGGTCGGGCAACGCAAATCTCCCCGTCGGTCCCCGACGTTTGCGCCGAATCCTTGAGGTTTTGCGCGTCAGGGCCCCACCGCTCCCGAGCAGCTCGCGGGGACGCTCGCCCCACCGCAGGTGGGCTGTCCGGCCGGAACGGTGGCGCGAGGCTCCCGCCGAGCTGCCCTGCGGCCGCCCCGCTCCCGGCGTTCGTGGCGGAGGCCGATAGGCCGCCGGTCTCCACCATGGCTCCCATCCCCTCGGGGTCGGGATCGGGATCGGCATCGATCTCCTCTCTCCATCTTCGCCCTCTTCCGGAGCGCCGAGCTCCTGCGAGGCGGGGGCGAGCGGGGAGAACTCATTATCATCCGCAGTTTCGCAGATTTCCGCAGATGCCGGGAGGCTCCGGAGCAGGGGAGGGAGAACAATAAGGGGCGCAAAGGGACGAAGATCATGGATCGCCTCCGCACTCCCGTGCTGTCTGGCATGGGCCAAAGAGGTGTCGACGTTTGCTCTGCCATCGCACTCCATATGGGCGGCGATCGGTATGGTGGCGCGAGGCTCCTGCCGAGCTGCCGGTTGCCGCCCCACTTCCTCAGAACTCCACCGCCCATCGCCGCACGCATTCCTCCGCGTCTCCGCGCCTCCGCGGGAAAAAAGTCCCTTCCTCCCAAACTTCCCTCTGAACATCAGGGACACCGGTCGGCTGACGAACATGGTCGACGCGGTGGGGACCACGAAGTACACGTACGCCAACGGCCTGCTGGCGACCGAGGACGGTCCGTGGGCCAACGACACCGTGGCCTGGGATTACAACACCGCCCGGAAGCGCAGTGCCCTGCGGCTGCAGCAGACCGCAAGCCATTGGTGGACCAGCAGCTCCTCGTGGGACGCATCCCATCGGCTGGTCGACTGGTACCCGACGTCCACCGAACGGTTCGTGTACGACGGGATGCTGCTGGTGCAGGAGCGGAACACGTCGGCACCGACGGTCAGCTACACCCGCGGGGTGGACCTGTCTGGGGGCCTGGACGGGGCCGGTGGGATCGGAGGCCTGCTCGCCCGCAGCCACGGGTTCAGCAGTGGCAGCGGGACGTGGAGCACGCACAGTGCGTACCATGCGGATGGGAACGGGAACGTGACGGGGCTGTACAGCACGTCGACCGGCTCGCAGGTGGGATGGTACCGATACGACGCCTTCGGGCGGCTGCTGCAAAGCTCGGGGACGCTGGCCAGCGCCAACCGGATGCGGTTCAGCAGCAAGCCGTGGATGGCGCCCGGGGTGGATGCCAGCGCGGGCCTGTACTACTACGGGTACAGGTTCTATGACCCGAACACCCAGAGGTGGGTGAACAGGGATCCGTTGCTGGGATCTCGGACATATAGCGGACCACCCTACGCAATGGCTAATAATGCGATACCGCACACGGTTGACGCCATGGGGTTATTTGCGTTGGTTGTGTATCCGTATATCCCAAGACCTCCGTCGGTTGATGCTGCGGTAAGTTGGCTGAACAAGTGCAAGCCGAATATCTGCCCTGGCGGCATCGGGAACCGGCCGATAGTACACTTTCCGTTCGGAGAAGGATCAGCTGTGATTCCGGTTGTGGTTGGAATTGATTTTATCTCTAATGACAACAGCACAATTGCGGGTGCCGTAAACACGATTGCTCATGAATGTCTCCACAAGTGGAGCATCTTGCTTGGTCACCTGCCGTATGCCATACGAGATAATCTGATTGAATTGGCCCTTGAAAGGCTAACAGGGAGAAACTACGAGAGTTATCATGATGCGATATACCAGATGTCCGAAGCCATTGAGGATGAGTATCGGAAAGATCCTGAGGGTGTGAAATGCGCTTCCGGTCCCGGGTGCACGCCATGACACTCAAGGAAATGCTGTGTGACGGAATCATATGCGCAGGTCAGGTATGCTATATCGGATGCGTGTTCTGCTCGGTCCAATTGTTTAATCGTGCGCACGTTGTGAGAAAAGGATCGCGCGTGGACCATGGAGATTTGACTGGAGAGGCATTATATTGGATGTGTGCGGCAATAGCAGTTGCCGCGTGTTCCTTAATAATTGTAGCGCGCCGACCGCCTGCATGGCGCCTGATGGGCTGTGTGGCTTCGGGGCATGTCATGGTGTTTCTGGCTTTTGAAATGGCATTTGCGATGGCGATTCCATCGTTCCGTTAGCGTCGCAGGGGTCAAAGACCGCTTTTTACACAAGTGGTTGGATCTTGCACCTGCTTGAGAAAAGGGGGGCACCCCCCCCGCTATTTACACTGGGTGAGTGCTCTTGGTGGCGAGTGGCCATGCCGAGGCCGTTGCGGGTGGAGTATGAGGGGGCGGTTTGCCATGTGATGAGCCGCGGGGACCGTCGGGAGGCGATCTTCCGGGATGACGAGGACCGGGAACGCTTTCTGGAGACCTTGGGGGAGGCGTGACTGGAGAAGGATCCGTCAGGAAGGGGAGGAGGATCGGTTGGTCGACGAGGGACTGAAGAAGTTGGGCTGGGGACGAGGGGAACCGAATCCGACGCTTGACTCCCATGGCCCCGGCTGGCAATCACCCCACGCTGCAACAGGCGCTTCCGGCGTCCAACTCCGGGCCAACGCCCTGAAGCGCCGGAGGGAGATTCCCATTCAGCTGATGATTGTATCGATATTCCCCATCAGGTTCCTGGCCGGAGCGATTCTCTTCGGTGCCCTGACATCCTCGAATGGCCAGACCTTTTTCACGGCCCCGAATGGCGGCGGAACGGGTTTGGTTCGTGTGGAAAATGGGAGCGGCCAGTTTGTGCGAACCGGATTGGGCTTCCATGATTTTCCCCGCATTTCGCCGGACGGGTCGTTCATCACCTTTGCCAGCCAGGATCCCACGACGCCCAACGAAGTGAGCACGGATCTCTATCGACTCGATCGGCGCAATGGGCAGCTGACCAAGCTCCTGAACTTCTCGACGGTCACCGCGCCCAATGGGGCGAACGCCTTCGTGAATCCTCTCTTCAGCTCCTACAGCTACTCCAATGCCCGTTTCGTGCTGGCTTTTCGGGAGACGGAGACGTCGAACAACAATCCCAGCCGGAATGTCACGGTGCTTGCGGTCTATCCGGAAGGCGCGCCGCAGAATTTCGCCATTGCCGAGATCGGTCAGCGGATCGATGTGCAATCGGACATCACCGACTCGGAATTTCGCGGGGTGAGCTGGTTTCCGAACAGTGCGACCTTTGCCGCGCCGGCCTATGTGCCGGTCATTGCGCAGAATTCCGGACGGAGCACCGTGTCGACCGGGATCGTGCTTTTCTCCCAGACGAGTGCGACGCCATTCAGGTACGGACGGGTCGGGCAGTTGACGACTCCGCGGGTGGAGGATGTCGGGGGGACGATCATCCAATCGACCCACATCTATCCGGCGATTTCACCGGACGGAGAACAGGTGGCCTTCTTCGATGTGACCTTTCCCGATCCATTCCTGAGGAATGCGGTGACGACCCGGCTGGTGATCGGGAACAGCAATGGGACGAGTTTCAGGGTCCGCCAGACCTTTGCCCAAGGGCAGTATCCGGCCGGGCTCTCCTGGACAGCGGATGGGAACAGCTTGATTTTTGGAATGGGTCCCCAGCGTTTCAACGGCGTGATCCATGCCTCTTCGCCTGAACCTGCGAGTACGGTCATCCGACAGATCGCGGCGGACGGCACTTCCCTTCCCACGACCATTCCGGGGGCTGGTGTCGGGCTTTATCCGTCCGTGGCCCTGCTTTCGCCACCGGCAGTTGACCTGAGCACGATCCAACTGTCGCTGACACCCAACGGGGAGGACAACGGCTTGACCTTGCGCGCTCCGGGTTTGCCGGCAGGTGAATCGTTCAATCTCGAGAGCACGACCGATCTCGCGAATCCTTTTGGCGACCCCCAAACCTTCACGGGGAGCGAGTTTTCCTCGGGCATCAACATCAACAACGAAGGCTCCCGGTTTTTCCGGATCACCAGGCCGTAGTGCCCTGTCCTGTCCCTTCCGGGACCGAACCGCTCGCGGGTGGGCGGGGAGGCGCACTGTCCGCTGGGTCGGAGCGGCTCGCGGGGACGCTCGCGCCACCGTACGGGGCGGCCGCCCGGCCGGAACGGTGGCGCGAGGCTCCCGCCGAGCTGCCCTGCGGCCGCCCTGCTCCCGGCGCCCGTAGCCGACGCCGATCGGCGGCCGGTGCCGCTTCGTCCCGTCCAAAGCGGTGTCGACGCTTCGCTTTGCCACCGCAGTCCAAATGGGGGGGCGCTTGCGCCACCGTGGGGGGCGGCCCGGCCAAAACCGGCTTGCCGGCATCCCGTCTCCGCGACCAGCCTGCGCCGTGGAACAGATCGTCCTGCTCGATTTCGGGTCGCAATACACCCAGGTCATCGCCCGCCGCATCCGCGAGGCGAATGTCTACTCGACGATCCTCCCCTACCACACCCCGGCCGCCGAGATCGCCCGGCTGCGTCCGAAGGGCCTGATCCTGTCGGGCGGCCCCAACAGCGTGTACGCGCCGGACGCCCCGCTGCCCGACCGGGGGATCTTCCGGCTGGGGATCCCGGTGCTCGGCATCTGCTACGGCCTGCAGGTGATGGCCAAGTTCCTCGGGGGCCGGGTGGAGCGGGGTCCCAAGCGCGAGTACGGGAAGGGGACCCTGACCGTGGCCGACCGCGGGTGCGCGCTGTTCCGGGGCCTGCCCGAGCGGTTGCAGGTGTGGAACTCCCACGGCGACAAACTGACCCGGCTCCCCAAGGACTTCCTCGTGGTGGGGACCACGGAGAACTCCGACTACGCGGCGATCGAGAACGCGGCCCGCCGGTACTACGGGATCCAGTTCCATCCGGAGGTGGCCCACACGCCGCGCGGACGCGAGGTCATCCACAACTTCGTCCACGGGATCTGCGGCTGCGGCCGGGACTGGACCATGCGGAACTACGTGGACCAGGCCACCGAGGAGATCCGGGCCCAGGTGGGCAAGGAACGGGTGATCCTGGGCCTGAGCGGCGGGGTTGATTCCAGCGTCGCGGCGGCGCTGCTCCATCGGGCGATCGGCGACCAGCTCACCTGCATCTTCGTCAACAACGGCCTGCTCCGGGCGCGGGAGGCCGAGGTGGTGCAGGAAGTGTTCGGCCGGAACTTCAAGATCCGGCTCCAGTACGAGGACGCCACCTCGCTGTTCCTCCGCAAGCTCAAGGGGGTGACCGATCCGGAGCGGAAGCGGAAGGTGATCGGGCGGACCTTCATCGAGGTGTTCGACGCCGCGACCCGTCGGGCGGGCAAGGCCAAGTTCCTCGCCCAGGGGACGCTGTATCCGGACGTGATCGAGTCGGTGCCGATTGCCGGCAACCCGGCCGCGATGATCAAGAGCCACCACAACGTGGGGGGGCTACCCAAGCGGATGAAGTTCGCGCTGGTGGAGCCGCTCCGGTGCCTGTTCAAGGACGAGGTCCGCCAGCTCGGGGTCGAGCTGGGGCTGCCCCGCGAGATCGTCCACCGCCAGCCGTTCCCCGGACCCGGCCTCGCCGTCCGCTGCCTCGGCCCGCTCTCGCGCCAGCGGCTGGAAGTGCTGCGCAAGGCCGATGCCATCGTGGTGGAGGAGATGAAGGCGGCCGACTGGTACTACAAGACCTGGCAGACCTTCGCCGTGCTCCTCCCCGTGCGCAGTGTCGGGGTGATGGGCGACGAGCGCACCTACGAGGAGACCGTCGCCCTCCGCGCGGTGGAATCGCAGGACGGCATGACCGCCGACTGGGTCCGCCTCCCGTACGACCTGCTCGAGAAGGTCTCCAACCGGATCATCAACGAGGTCAAGGGGGTGAACCGGTGCGTGTTCGACATCACCAGCAAGCCGCCGGGGACCATCGAGTGGGAATGACCGGCCCGGGTCCGGGTCGCTTGACCCCGGGGCGGGCTACAGGCTGTGCGTGGATCCCTCGTGGCGGGGGTCCCTTCGGGAGAACGTGTAGGGGATCGCCGGGGTGTCGATCGGGAGCCGCCAGTGGTCGGGATCCTCGTACTGGTAGGCCTGGTCGACGAGGTTGAGCAGGGCGGACACGTCGGGTCCGACGTTCTGGACCGCGTGCCAGACACCGGGAGGCACCACCACCAGGGCGGGACGGCTGAGGCCGAACCGGAACTCGTTGATCCGCCCGTGGGTGGGCGAGCCCTGGCGGGCGTCGAACAGCACGATCTTGATCAGGCCGAGGTTGATGAAGATGCGGTCGGTCGTGGTGCGGTGGACGTGCCAGCCGCTGATCGCGCCCGGGTGCAGCAGGTTCTGGAACACCTGCTCCAGCGGCAGGTTGTCGAGGCCCCAGTCGCTGCGGAACACCTCGGTCAGGAGGCCGTTGTTCTTGGTGACATTCCGCACCTCCCGGACGACGACGCCGTCGATCAGGTCCTGAAGCGGCTGCCAGTCCCGGGTCACGGACTGGCTGTCCTTGATCGTGCCCGGGAGATGGCCCTCGGCGGGGGTGAGCGTTGGTTCGATCGGGTTTCGGGTTGTCATGGGGAAGGGGTGTCGTCGGGCCGTGCCGGCAATCCGCGGAGGGCTCGGAGCCTCTCCACGAAGCCCCCGCGCCGACGGAACGTGAGGCCGTGCTCCACGGCCATCGGGTGCAGGCCGAAGAGCGGGGCGACGGCGCGTCCGGCGCCCAACACCGCCCGCACCGGGTAGTGGTGCCAGAGGTGTCGCAGGGTGGCCCGCAGTTCCGCCGGGGAGCGTCGACGGAACCTGGATCTGGGCGCCGGGGCGGGCTCCGGCGCGGGGGCGCCCGGGGCACGGGACCCGGTGGCCAGGCGCACCAGTTCCCGTCGACGGAAATCCGGCTCGCGTTCGATCCGGTCGGCCCAGGCCCTCTGTTCATGGGCCGGGTCGCCCACGTAGGATCCCTTTCGGTATCCGGACGGCAGGGCGATGACGCCGAGTTGCGGCACGCAGACCATCCGCGCGCCGGCCCGGTGCGCGCGGAAGATCCAGTCTTGCGACGGGATCAGGAAGATCTCCCGGTAGGAGCGCCATGGGCCGATGCGTTCCCAGAGGCTGCGCCGGAACACCCAGGACGAGGCCGGGACGGTGATCCGCGGCGAGTAGCGCAGGTCGGCCGGCAGGTTGCAGAGCACCACCTGCCCGTCGGCCCGCACCTCCTCGGTCAGCGACCAGGCGAGGTCGGCACCCGACGTTTCAAGGACCTCGACCAGGGTCTCGAGGTGGTCGGGCAGCCAGAGGTCGTCGTGGTTGAGGAAGGCGAGGTATTGTCCGCGGGCGAGGGAGCAACCCGTGTTGTTCGGCCCGGACTGCTCGCCCGCGTTGACCTCGCGGTTGTGGAAGCGCACCCGCGGGTCGTTGAACGCCGCCACCACCGCGGCGGTCCGGTCGGTGCAGGCGTCGCCAACCACCCAGTGTTCCCAGTCGGTGAGCGTCTGCCATCGGACCGACCGGATCGCCTGTTCCAGCGCCGACGGGCGGTGGTAGGTGGCGGTGACCACCGACACGCGCGGTTCCGAAGCTGCACAGACCTCCGAGTCCAATGGTCGGGAACTTGGCCATTGTCGTTCCGTCGGGCAAGACCCCGGTTCCGTGCCGGCGCCGGTCGCGTTCCGGCCCGGCTCCATGACCATGACTCGGGAAGGGATCGGCGGGAGGGTGGCGTTCCGGCCCGGGTCGCTTGACCCCGGGACGTGTTTTTGTCGGAGTGGCGGGGTTCCCATGAACTTCCTCCCGCTGCTCGCCGCCGCCGGCGACGTGAACTACTGGCCGCTCGTCGTCCTCGCGGTGGCGGTGGCGTTCGTGATTGTCGGCATCTCCCGGCTCAAGCTGCATCCGTTCCTCGCGCTGATCCTGGCGGCGATCGTGGCCGGGTTGCTGGCCGACCAGCTGCCCGATGCCCGTCCGCGGAATCCGCCCGCGGGCTGGGAGCCGCCCCCGGGGGTGAAGCTGGTCAGCCACTGGCAGCAGGCGGTGGAGCTGACCATGAAGGGGCTCGGGCAGACCGCGGGCGGCATCGCCGCGTCGATCGCCCTCGCGTCGATCATCGGCATGTGCCTGATGGAATCCGGCGGGGCCGACCGGGTGGTCCGCCGGTTCCTGGCCCTGCTGGGGGAGAAGGGCGCGGCGGTGGCCCTCCTGGTCGCCACCTACATCCTCGGCGTCCCGTTGTTCTTCGACACCCTGTTCATGCTGATGGTCCCGCTGGCCCGCGCCCTCTGGCTGCGCACCGGTCGGGACTACCTCTTCTACATCCTGTGCGTGTGCACCAGCGGGGTGATCATGCACTCGATGACCTCGCCCCACCCCGGGCCGCTGGCGATGGTCGAGTACCTCAACCTCAACCTCGGCCTGTCGATCGCCATGGGGTTCCTGGTCGGCATCCCGCCGGCGATCGGCGGGTATTTCGTCTCCCGCTGGATCAACCGCCGGATGGAGATCCCCGTGCGGGATGTTCCCGGGGTGACGATGGACGAGCTCCACGCGATTGTCCGGAAGCCGGAATCCGAGCTGCCCGGCTTCGGGGCGTCGCTGGTCCCGGTGCTGCTGCCGATCTTCCTCATCACCTTCGCCGCGTTCCTCGAGGTGGTGCGGACGTCGGCGACCGGCGCCGGGGGCTGGGCGGACACGCTGGTCGGGGCGTTCGGCGGGGCGGAGGGCTTCCGCCGCGGGTACGAGTTCTTCGCCTTCATCGGGAACAAGAACATCGCCCTTCTCATCGGGACGGCCGCCGCGCTGTGGCTGGTGGCGCGGCAGAAGCGGCTGGCGTTCACCGAGCTTGGAAAGCTGGTGGGTCCGCCGCTGGAGACGGCGGGCATCATCATCCTCATCACCGCCGCCGGCGGCGCCTTCGGCCTGATGCTCCGCAGCGCCGGGGTGGGCGAGTCGATCAAGCAGCTGGCGATGGGGCATGCCATCAACCTGATCCTCCTCTCGTGGCTGGTGGCGCTGGTCCTGCGCGTGGCCCAGGGCTCGGCCACGGTCGCCATGCTCACCACCGCGGCCATGGTCCAGGGAATGGTCGACCCCGCCACCGCCGCCGCCCTTCCGTACCATCCGATCTACCTCTATCTCGGCATCGGGTTCGGTTCGTTCGGGGCCTCGTGGATGAACGACTCCGGGTTCTGGGTGGTGAGCCGGCTGGGCGGGCTGACCGAGAAGGAGACGCTCAAGAGCTGGACCGTCCTCCTCACCTGCAACTCGGTCGTCGGACTGGCCACCACCTGGATCCTTTCCCTCGTGCTGCCGCTGAAGTGATCCTCGGGGCGCCATGCGCGTCGACCTCAACGCCGACCTTGGGGAGGGGGAACCCTGGGCCCGGACCCGCGCCCTGCTGCGCATCGTGACGTCGGCGAACATCGCCTGCGGCGGCCATGCGGGCGCGGTCGGGTCCATGGAGCGGACGGTTGCCGCCGCCGCCGCGGCCGGGGTGCGCGTGGGGGCGCATCCGGGACTGGCCGACGGCTTCGGCCGCGGGGCGGCCGATGTGGATCCCGAGGCGCTCCGCCTCCTGCTGCTCCAGCAGGTGGGGACGCTGGAACGGATTGCCCGGAGGGCCGGGGTGCGACTCCACCACGTGAAACTCCACGGCGCCCTGTACCATGCCGCCGATGCCCGTCCGGACCTGGCCGATGCCTTCCTCGGGACCCTGGTCCGATGGTTTCCCCGGGTCCGCGTCTATGCCCGTCCGGGTGGGGCCGTCGCCTCCCGGGCCCCGGATCACGGGGCCAGGGTATGGGCCGAGGGTTTTGCCGACCGGGGGTATCGTTCCGACGGCTCCCTGGTGCCCCGTGGGGAGTCGGGCGCGCTGCTGGCACGACCGGCGGAGGTGGCGGATCGGATCGCCGGATGGCGGAAGGGGGGTGGGGTGCGGGCGGTCGACGGCGCGATGTTGCCGCTGGCGGTCCGGACCTGGTGTGTCCATGGGGACACACCGGGGGCGGTGGCCATGGCCCGGGCGGCCCGGGGGGAGCTTGGAACGTCGCGCCGGATGTGAATCCGCCTGAGTTTCGAAGCCGCACGCTCCCGCGTGCGGGCCCGCGAAGCGGGATGGGGGGGGCGGGGCCCCGGCCTCGACGGAGCGAGGCCCTCCGGCAGAGCGGCGGGTGGAAAGAGGACGATCGATCCCGATTCCGACCCCGACCCCGACGCCCGATGCGGAACGGCGGCCTATCGGCCTCCGCCGCGAACACGCGCAAAGTGGCGGCGGGTGGTGAACCCGCCGGGGACCCGGGGGGCGGTCAGCGGTCGGCGTGGGACTGGGTCTCCACCCGGCGGGCCATCAGCCAGAGCAGGTCGCTCAGCCGGTTCAGATAGACCACCACCTCGTGGTTGGGCAGCTCGCCATCCGCCTCCAGCACGCAGGCCCGGCGTTCCGCCCGACGGCAGGTGGTGCGGGCCACGTCGAGGGCCGCGGCGACGGGCGTCGCCCCGGGGGTTGCCCAGCCGTCCATCCGGACGCCCTCCGACTCGATCTGCCGCACCCACCCGTCCAGCACCGCGGTCATCGCCGGGGTGACGAGGCCGAAGCCGTCGGCGACATACCGTTCCCGGTCGGCCACCGACGTGGCCAGTTCGCCCATCAGGATCACCAGCTGCCGCTGGATCGCTTCCAGTGTCCCACGGACGAACGGGTCGTCACCCAGAGCCCGGGCCATGCCGAGGGCCGCGTTGAGTTCGTCCACCGTGCCGTAGGACTCCACCCGGGCGTGGGTCTTGGGAACCCGTCGGTTGTACATCAGGCCGGTGGTTCCGTCGTCACCGGTTCGGGTCGCAATGCTCATCGGGCCGCCCAGAGTGGACCGGATTCCCCGGGACGCAACCCGGGGGTGTGCGGAGCGGGCAAAGTGGCGGCGGACGATGAATCCGCCGGAGTTTCGGAGCCGCACGCTCCCGCGTGCGGTCGGTCCCGCGAAGCGGGGCGATGGGCCTCGGGGCACGCCGCGCGGGAGCGCAGCGCTCCGGAAGGGGGCGAAGGGCTGAAAGTGGCGGCGGATGGTGAATCCGCCGGGGCTCCGGAGCCGCACGCTCCCGCGTGCGGTCGGTCCCGCGAAGTGGGGCCGATGGGCCTCGGGGCACGCCGCGCGGGAGCGCAGCGCTCCGGGGGTGCCACGAACGCGCCGAGTGGCGATCAGCGGCTCGGCAGGAGCCTCGCGCCACCGGTCCGGCCGGGCGGCTCCCCGTGCGGTGGCGCGAGCGTCCCCGCGAGCCCCGCTCCCGATGCCCGATGCGGGACGGCGGCCTATCGGCCTCCGCCACGGATGCGGCTCTGAGAGGGATTCTCCCGCGTAGGCGCCGAGGCGCTGAGAAAGGGAAACAAGAACCTCTGCGTCTCCGCGCCTCGGCGGGAGATCTCCGGAGAATCGATCTTCGTCCCTTTGCCCCTTCGTTGTTCCTCCAGTCCATGGGTTCTCTGCGTTCTTTGCGGTTAAGGAACTCCCGATTGAAACCGCAGAGAACGCAGAGAACGCAAAGATGGACTCGCCGCGCAGGAGCGCAGCGCTCCGGAAGGGGGCGGGGTTGAAGAGAAGGATCAATTCCTATACCGCCCCCGACATCCGATGCAGCACGGCGGCCGCCGCCACGAACGCGGGCAGGGATGGGGAGCGATGTCGCTATCCCCCGGCCATGGCACCGACGACGAGGAAGGGTTCGAGCCCTTGGAGCACCGGATCCGGCAGGGGCGAGTCGACGGGGGTGAGCGACAGGTCCTCGCGGCAGGCGAAATAGCGGATGAACGGCCGGCGCCGACCAGTTCCGTGTTCCCGGATGGTTCCCCGCAGCACGGGGTAGGTCGCCTCCAGCGTGTCGAGCACCGACGCGATGGTCGCGGGGGCGGGGACGTCGAGGGTCATCTCGGCCTCCACCCGGGCGAGATTTCGCAGGTGGTAGGGCAGGACGATTCGGAGGGTCTGGCGGACGGGCTGGGACACGGGGAACGCCGACGGGGCCGGGGTCAGGGGAGCGTCTGGACCTCGACCGAGCACACCGGGGGGAGGTCGCGGACAATGGCGTCCCAGGAATCCCCGCCATTGGCCGAGCAGTAGACCTGTCCGCCCGTCGTCCCGAAGTACACGCCGCACGGGTCCATCGAATCCACCGCCATGGCGTCGCGGAGGACATTCACGTAGCAGTCCTGCTGCGGGAGTCCGCGGGTCAGCGCCTCCCATTCGTTGCCACCGGTCCGGCTGCGATACACCCGCAGCCGGCCGTCGACGGGATAGTGCAGCGAATCACTGGTGATGGGCACCACGTAGATCGTCTCGGGTTCATGGGCGTGGACGTCGATGGGGAAGCCGAAGTCCGACGGCAGGTTTCCGCTCACCTCGGTCCAGAGGCCGCCGCCGTCGTCGCTGCGCATGATGTCCCAGTGCTTCTGCATGAACAGGACGTCCGGGCGCGACGGGTGGGCGGCGATGCGGTGCACGCAGTGTCCGACCTCGGCATCCGGGTCCGGAAGTTCGTACCGGGACTGGAGCCCGCGGTTGATCGGGCGCCAGGTGTCGCCGCCGTCATCGGTGCGGAAGGCGCCGGCGGCGGAGATGGCCACCGTGATGCGGCCGGGATTCGCCGGGTCGAGGAGGATCGTGTGCAGCCCCATGCCGCCGGCACCGGGTTGCCAGAGGTGCGGCTTGGTCCGGCGCAGGCCGGGCAGTTCCTTCCGGGTGCGGCCGCCGTCGCGGGTCTTGAACAACGCGGCGTCCTCGGCGCCGGCGTAGGCGGTGTCGGGATCGGTGAGCGACGGCTCGATGTGCCAGATGCGCTTGAACTCCCACGGGTGCTGGGTGCCGTCGTACCACAGGTGTTTGCCCGGCTCGCCCTCGTAGAGGAAGGCGTTGCTGCGGCCCGCCGGCATGCCATCGGCTCCCATCAGGTCCTCGGGGCGGGTGCCGGGCGGATTCCAGGTCCGGCCGCCGTCGTCGGACCGCTGGATCACCTGCCCGAACCAGCCGCTCGACTGCGAGGCGTACAGGCGGTCCGGATCGGCCGGCGACCCCTTGAGGTGGAAGATCTCCCAGCCCGCGAACAGCGGGCCCTCGACCTTCCAGTTCCGGCGCGTGCCATCCGCGGTGAGGATGAAGGCGCCCTTCCTTGTTCCGACCAGGACACGGATCTGACTCATGGGAATTCCTTGGCGGGCCGATGTTGCCCGCCGGTCAATGGACACCGGAAGGTGGGGCCATGGCGAGGCCCAAGGGGCGGATGGGGACGCCTTTCCGGGGGGATGTGCGGCGCGGTCAGTGGCGCCGTTCCCGCCAGTCGTCGACCCGCATCCGGCGTCCGGCCATCCAGCTGGCGTGGCCGTCGAAGTAGAGCAGGTTCGGCCCCTCGCCGTGCCGGCGGGCGGCCACCCGGCGGTCGGCGCTCAGGTTCCGGCCCTGAGCCCCGTAGGGCAGATGGCCGGGGGAGAAGACGTCGTTCAGGTCGGCGGCGCCGAGGATGCGGTTGGTCGCGGTGAAGACCGGGCGCCATGGCCCGTTCTCATTGTCGGCGAAATAGATGGTGTCCGAAGGCGACTGGACCCGGTTCAGGCGGGTGATGCCGGTGACCTCCGAGCCGGTCGGGTCCCGCGGGCTGCTGAACTGCCAGGCGTTGACCACGTAGCACATCACCTGGCGTTTGTCCGGATGGGCGGAGCAGGTGTAGACCTTGATCCGGCCGTACTGGTCGCGCGACGCGCTGGTGCCGCCGAGGTAGGGGATGTAGGTCACCCACCAGAACGGCTCGTTGCCCCGGGGGACGTGACCGTCGGAATCATCGGCGTACATCAGCATGGCCAGCCCCATCTGCTTGAGGTTGTTGTAGCAGCTGATCTTCCGGGCCTTCTCCTTCGCCTTGGCGAGGGCGGGCAGGAGCATGCCGGCGAGGATGGCGATGATGGCGATCACCACCAGCAGCTCGATGAGCGTGAACGCGGCGCGGTGTGGGCGGGAGGCCTTCACGGGGTACGGGACATTCTTCGCGGCCCCGGAAGCCCGGCACAAGGCCGGATTCGGACGGGATGCGGGGCGGTGGGCCATTGCCGCGGGCATCGCCGGACGGCAGGCTGGCGCCGTGCTGCGTCAGACCTTCTGTCACCTCCCGGGCATCGGCCTCCGGGCCGAGGAACGGCTCTGGGCCTCGGGCGTGCGGTCCTGGGATGCCGTCGACCCGGCCGACCTGGCCCGCGGGGCGCGCCGTCGGTCGGAGATCGCCTCCCACCTGGACGAGTCCCGACGCCACCTCGCGTCCGGGGACGCCGGGTACTTCGCCGCGACCCTGCCCGCCGGCGAGCACTGGCGACTGTACCCGGAATTCCGCGACTCGGTGGCCTACGTGGACATCGAGACCACCGGTCTGGGCGGTCCCGGGGACCACATCACCACCATTGCGCTCTACGACGGCCGGAGCATCCGGCATTACGTCCACGGTGCGAACCTGACGGACTTCGCCCGGGACATCCGCGACTACCGGGTGCTGGTGACGTACAACGGCAAGTGCTTCGACCTGCCGATGCTGCGGGCGTCCTTCGGGCTCGCCTTGGACCAGGCGCACATCGACCTGCGCTACGTCCTGGCAAGCCTCGGGTACAAGGGCGGACTGAAGGCCTGCGAGCGGCAGTTGGGGCTCGACCGGGGGGACCTGGTGGATGTCGACGGATGGTTCGCGGTGCTGCTCTGGCGGGACTACCGGCTGCGGGGCAACCGGCAGGCGCTCGAGACCCTGCTCGCGTACAACATCCGCGACGTGGTGAACCTCGAGGCGCTGCTGGTCCGGGCGTACAACCTCAAGTCGGGAAGGACCCCGCTGGGTCCGGGCGTCGCACTGACCCCGCCCCCGCCGCCTGCCGAGCCCTTCCAGGCCCACGGTCCGACCATCGAGCGCCTGCGGCGGCAGTTCGGCGGGTGGTGAGAGGCCGGTGCCGGGTTCCGGTTGGACCCGTCCGCGCATCCCGGACCCCGACCCCGAAGCACATCGCACGTCGCGGGCCCCGGGCCGCGACGACGCCCCGGCCGGTCCAGGCAGCGGGGACGAGGGTTCAGGTCACCGGACGCGGAGCCGGATGTCCTGGATCCGGGGGGGATTCTCCGGGGTCAGGGTGAAGAAGACGTCGAGGGTTCCGCGCTCGCCGACGATCGGGAAGGTGCCCCGCAGGTGGTTCTCCGGGGTCAGGGTTCCGACGGTGCCGATGCCGCCGATCTTTGCCAGTGCCTCGCGGCTCAACGCCTCCCAATCGGCCCGGTCCCGGTCGAGGAAGACGTTGGGTGTGAGGGCGTCCCGGGCGTCCGCGGAGTTCCAGTCGCCCAGGATGGCGACGAGTTGGGCCTGCCGGCGCCGGAGGATGTCGGACGGCGGCAGGGTCCGCGCGGGAGGTCGGGCCGCCTCGATCAACCATTCCATCGCCAGGGTGTTCGCGGTGGTCATCGGGGCGTAGGTGCGGTTGGCCAGGGCGATCAGGGCGATGCCGTGTTCCGGGAGGAACCGGTACTCGCTCCCGTAGCCCGGGAGCCCGCCGGCGTGGCGGATCCAAGTGATGCCGCGGGCGTCGCGGTTCCAGCTCAGGCCGGCGTTGTAGCCGGTGAAGCGGGGAATGGGCGGCAGCCCGGGAGCCGGCGGGTCGGTCGCGAGGCCGATCACCACCTCCGGTCGGTGCATCTCCCGGCGCGTGGCCCGCCGGACCGGACCCTCATCGGGATCATCCCGGGGCGGCCAGGCGTCGAGGTGGAAGGCCGCGTACCGGGCCATGTCGCCCAGCGTGGTGACCAATCCCCCCATGGCGCCGAACGTGCCGTCGCCGAGCAGGGGCTCGGGGCGCCAACGCCCCTGCTCCCACCGGTAGCCGAGGGCCAGCGCATCGGCCGGCACCGCGGCGGGCTCCCAGACCGTCGAGTTCATCCCGAGCGGAGCCAGGATTTCCTCGGCGATGTACCGCTGGTAGGGGCGGCCGCTGACCCGGCTCACCACCTGCCCGAGGAGGGCGTACGCCAGGTTGGAGTACTCCCAGGTGACCCCGGGGGGATTGGAGAAGGTCAGCCCGCCGGCCACCAGGGCCTCGAGTTCCGCCACGGTGTCGTCGAGGCGCCGGTCGGCCCAGGGATCATCCTGCGGAAACCCGGCGTCCATCCGCAGGAGGCGTCGCAGGGTGACGGGCGGCGCGTCCCGTGTGGCCGGGGAAACGCGGGAGAACCCGGGCACGTGGAGGGAGACCGGGTCGTCGAGCGTGAGCCGTCCCCCGTCGCGCAGCCGGAGCACGGCCATCGCGGTGAAGCTCTTGGTCATCGAGGCGATGCGGAACCGGGTGTCGGCGCCGACCGGCCGGTCGGGCTCCAGGCGGGCGCGCCCCCAGGTGAACCGGTGGATCAACTGCCCGTCGACCACCACGCCGTAGGCGAACCCCGGCAGGTGATGTTCCCGGGCGTGGGCGACGTACAGGGCGTCGAGCCCGGGCAAGGCCGACCGGATCCGCTCCAGGCGGCCGGGGTCGTCGAACCGCGGCGGCAGGTGGCTGTCCTGGGCACCGGCGGGGAGGGCGACGGCCACCACGAGGAGGAGGGTGGCGAGGATGCAGGAAGGGTTCACGGGGAGGCGGCGGGGTGATGAGGGTTCAGGGCGTTTCGCTCGTCCCGTCGTCCAGCAAGCGGCGCGCGATCCGTTCACCCAGGTCGGCCAGGACCGGGTCGGCGACGGTGTCGTACTCGTAGCGGTCGTCGTTCAGGACGCCGTCGGCATTGGTGTAGAGCACCGCCGTGACGAACACCGTCCGTCCCGTGCCGGGATGATGGAGATGGCTGTTCTCCACGCTGAATCCGTAGGCGCGGCCGATCTTGGCGGCGATCTCCACCCGGCGCCCCGGTTCGGTCTCCGGGAAGACCCGGCGGACGCCGGGCAGGAGGAACTTGGCGTAGGCGTCGGGATACCCGGCGGGGTCGTAGCGCGGATCGTCGGATTCGCGGGGGTGCCTCGTCAGGGCGTCGACCAGCAGGGCGCGGTGCCCGGGGGCGAGGACCAGCGGCGGGGTGCCGATGTCGATGTCGGGCCGGACCACCTGGACGAGGAGGTTCTGGAGGTCGACGAGGGAGATGCCGTTGCGGCGGGTGAAGTCGAGGGGTTCGGGAACGAGGATGCCGTCCCGGAGGTGGGCGGATCCGACCTTCAGCCCGGGGGCGGTGTTGGTGAGGTGCAGGGTGCTGGTGCGGGCCGGAATGTGGATGGGAGGCATCCCGGGCGGGTGAAGGGTCACCGCGGCGGTGGCGTACGGATCGGGAAAGACGCGGGGGTCGGAGAGCCGATGGTTGAGCACTGCCGACCGGTGGCCGAGGGCGTGCAGGGCGCGGTTCAGCGGTTCGTGGCCGACCAGATCGAACAGCCGGTTGTAGGCAGGGTTGTCGGAGACCAGGGCGAGCTTCCGGATCTGATGGGCCACGGTGATCCGGCCGCCGGCAAGGTGGGTGGGATCGGCCACCTGGGGGGCATCGCCGGGAAACAGGGGGGCAATCTCGACCGGCGCGTCGACCAGACCGGTGACGTGGTGCCGGGCCTCCAGGTCCTCGATTGCCTGCAGGGCCGCCACCGCACCGCAGAGCTTGATGCTGCTGGCGGGGTAGAAGTACTCGGCGTCGACCCGGTATCCGTGCCGACGCAGGATCGGGGGGCGTCCCGGGCGGTGGACGACCTCGGACACCAGCACCTGGAACCGGTGGGTGGCGGGGTCGTCAAGAATCCGTGCCAGGGGACCGGTGGCGGGTTGCAGGATCGGGGTCAGGTCGTGCATGGGCCGTGGGGCACGGAGGGCGCAGCCGGCGATGAGAAAGGCGGCGAGGGCGATGAGGGGACGGAGGAGCATGCGGTTCACCCCGCCCAAGGGAACGCCGGGGCGTGGCTGGGGGGCAAGCGGCAATCGGCGGGGCCTTCGGTGGGGCGGCGGGCGATGGGAGGAATCGGGCAGGGGCTCGGCAGGAGCCTCGCGCCACCGCCGGACGTGGCCCTGGATGGAAATCCGGATTTGACCCGGATCGGGCCCCGCGTAGGCTCCGGCCCGTTGAAAGCGCAGCGTCATGGCTGGTATGGATTCGGCTTCGGGTATTTTGCCCGTCGGGCCTGCCGGCATGGGGTTGCGTGATCTCCGTGTGAAACCCCAAACGCCGCGGGCCCTGTGCCTGCGGCGTTTTTGTTTGCCGCAGTCGCCCCCCGGCAAACTCCTGTGACCGACATGATCCTCGTCCTCAAGCCCGGAACCGCCCCCCGCGACCTCAACGCGGTGGTGAAGGAAATCAAGCGCCTCGGCTACCGTCCGCACGTCATGCGCGGCGTGGCCCGCACCGTGATCGGTGCGATCGGCGATGAACGCGACCACCCCTCACTCGACGCCCTCCGGGCCTGGCCCCAGGTGGAGAGCGTCACCCCCATCCAGAAGCGCCACAAACTGGTCAGCCGCGAGGCGCATCCCCAGAGCAGCACCATCACGGTGGGCGACGTGGTGATCGGCGGACCGGAGCTGGTGGTGATGGCCGGGCCGTGCTCGGTGGAAAGTGAGAAACAGCTGATCGAGACCGCGCGTTCGGTGAAGGCCGCCGGGGCGCGGATCCTGCGCGGCGGGGCCTTCAAGCCGCGGACCTCCCCGTACGAGTTCCAGGGTCTGGGCGAGAAAGGTCTCAAGCTCCTGGCCAAGGCCCGGAAGGAGACCGGCCTGCCGGTGATCACCGAACTGCTGTCCGAGGACCATGCCGGGCTGGTGGCCGAGTACGCCGACATCCTCCAGATCGGCGCCCGCAACGCGCAGAACTTCCAGCTCCTGATCGCCGCCGCGAAGACCGGACGTCCGGTGCTGCTCAAGCGGGGCCTGTCGATGCGGATCGAGGAGTGGCTGCTGGCCGGGGAGTACGTCCTGGCGAACAACAACCCGGGCCTGATGTTCTGCGAGCGGGGAATCCGGACCTTCGAGACCTACACGCGCAACACCCTCGACCTGGCGGCGATCCCGATCCTGAAGGCCGAGACGCACTGCCCGGTGGTGATCGACCCCAGCCAGGGGGCGGGCCGGGCGGACCTGGTCGCGTCCCTGTGCCGCGGCGCGGTGGCGATGGGGGCGGATGCGCTCCTGGTGGAGGTGCATCCGGACCCGAAGACGGCGATGAGCGACAGCGCGCAGCAGCTCTCCCTGACCGCGTTCGCCCGACTGATGGAGGACCTTCAGCCCTTCGTGCAGGCGGCCGGGCGGCTGGGGTAGCCCGAACAGGCCGTTACTTCAGTTCGTGTTCCGACACCTTCACGCCCTTCTTGAAGGTGTTGAACCCGAACATCGAGGGATTGTATTCGCCCACCGGGGTGACATCGGCCTCGGCCGGGACCTGGAGTCCGGTGAGGTCGTGGCAGGCGTTGACGAACAGCCGGCGCAGGTCCTCGCTGGCGAGGTCGATGGCCGCCCCGATCGTGCTGCAGAGGATCTTCGAGGTCCCTCCGGTGGACGTCCGGTAATCGCGAAGCCAGACGAGCGGCATGATGGCCTTGCCGAGGTTGGGTGCGTCGCCGGGGTTCATCCCGACCAGCACCTGCCCCCAGAGCAGCACGCTGGCGTCCCGGGGGAAATCGGCGTTCACGCCGTAGACATCCGACGGCCCGAACACGTCGGACACGCCCTTCAGGATGGGGTGCTTGCGGTTCTGGCCGTCGATCAGCCCGCGGGTGGCCTCCCGGCCGTGGTCGCCGTGGTGGTAGGTCCAGGTCTCCCCCACGGTCATCCCGCCGAACCCGCCGTCCTTGGCGCCCCAGCTGAACCGGGCGTACGGGCTCTGCTTGTCCTTGGTGTAGTTGAAGGCGTGGGTGGCGGTGCGCACCACAATCATCGGCTTGCCGGAATCGAGGTAGTCCACGAAGTGCTTCATGTCGGCATCCGGCAGCTCGCGGAACCGGAACTGGTTGACCACCAGGTCCGCCCCGGCCAGCAGGTGCATGCCGGGCACGTTGCTGGAGTTGTTCGGGTTGATGGTCCCGTCGGCGTCCTGGGAGAAGAGGACGGTGCAGCGGAACCCGTGGCGTTGGCTGAGGATCTTCCCGAGCTGCGGGAGGCTTTCCTCCGACCGGTACTCCTCGTCGCCGCTGAGCAGGACGATCGTCTTGCCGTTCGCCTTGCCCGTGGCGGGTTCGTAGGTGACCCACTGGGCGGCGGTGGCGGGCAGGGCGAGGGCCAGGGTGGCGATCAGGGAGGGGAGCAGCTTCATGGGCGTGAGACTGCCGCGGTCGGGCCGGGAATTCACCACTGAATTCCGTTCCCCTCGGAGTTTCCGGACAGCTCTCAGCAACTCGTGGGCACCTGCTGCAGGACCTTGACGCAATGGGGAATGGCGCCGGTGACGAAGCCGAGGCAGTCGACCGCCCCCTGCGGCTTGCCCGGGAGGCAGATCACCAAGGTGCCGCCCACGGCCGCGGCCAGGCCGCGGGACAGGATGGCGTTCGGCGTGATCGCCAGGCTCCGCGCCCGCATCACCTCGCCGAACCCGGGGATCTCGCGGTCGGCGATCTCCATCACCGCCTCCGGGGTGACATCCCGCGGCGCCACGCCCGTGCCGCCGGTGGTGAGGACGAGGTGACATCCCTGGTTGATCTGTTCCCGGACGGCCCGCTGGATCGCACTCCGGTCGTCCGGCACCAGCGCCTCGGCCATCACCTTCCACCCGTGTCCGGTCGAGACCTCGCGCAGCGCCGGTCCGCCGAGGTCTTCGTATTCTCCACGGGAAGCCCGATCGGAAACGGTGACGATGCCCACTTGGATCTGCATGCGAGGGCGCATCGTACGCACGGGGCCAAGAATGGAAAGGCCCGGCCGCGGCTGGACATCGGGTGACAGGGAGCCTGTCACCCTGGGGTGAGGGTCACCGCGGGAGCCCGAGCCGGTTCCAGCAGGTGCGGAAGGGGAGGCGCCAGACGGTGGACCACACGATCGACCGGACTTCGGACCGGGGGACCTTGACCCGATGGTCGGGATCGAGGAGGGGGGCCTCGGCGAGCCGGTCGAGGGTGCGCAGTCCGATGAGGACCGGCCAGGCGCAGGCCAACCGCAGGCGGCGATGCCCGGGCCCGAGGGCCACGGTGTAGCGCCAGCCGGCGGCGAGGTGTTCCCGGGCCCGCCCGCACCACCGCCCATGCACCGGCCGGAGACGCCCGGCCATCCCGGGGTCGAGCAAATCCCCCGGCCTCAGACCCGCCGCGGCGAGTTCATCGGCTGGCAGGTAGCATCGCCCGCTCCGCAGGTCGCGGGGGAGGTCGCGCAGGATGTTGACCAGTTGCAGGCCTTGGCCGAACCGGATCCCGTCCTCGAGCATCCGCTCCTCGTCCCGATCACCCAGGGACGGCAGGTGCGCCCGGCAGATCCGGGTCCAGAACTCCCCGACGCATCCGGCCACCCGGTAGGTGTAGTCGTCGAGGGACGCGGCATCCGGGAGGGCCCGGACCCCCCCGGGGGTCACCGGCTCGAACCGTTGGAGGTCGAGTTCCTGACCGCTGGTGATGGTCTCGAGGACCGATCGGATGTGGCCGCGGTCGGGTTCCGGCTCCGCCTCCAGGCATGCCAGCGCCTCGGGGATCCGCTGCAGCAGGATCTGTTCGGCGAAGCTGGCCTGGCCGGACTGGGCGTCCACGAGGTCGGGCCAGTCCGGAGGCCCGGCCCGGCCCCGGATCGCCTCCCGCAGGGCATCGAGCGCCTCGAGTCGGCGCGTCACCGGGACCAGTCCGGTGTCGGCCACGGTGTCGGTGGCCCGGGCAAGGAGATAGGCGAGGCTGATGGGCCGCCGCAGGCCGCGCGGCAGGACGCGGAGCGTGAGGTAGAACGACCGCGAGACATCCCGGAGCAGGGACGTGAGCAGGTCGGGTGCGGGTTGCGGCACGGCGGGGAGGGAATCACATCCCCGGCTCCCGACGCCAGCCGCGGCACGGACTCCGGATTCCGCTTCCAATCCATCCGGGACGGCGTAGAGCATCCACTTCGTGCCCCGGCCCCTCCGAGGAGAAGTCCGTCGCGCGGCAAATCCCCTGCTGCTGGCGGCGGCGTTTCTGGCCGGGACGAGCCCCGGTTTTTCTCAGGAGATCCAGCCGGACGACGTCGCCCTCGATCCGAACGGCCGGCTGACCGTCCGCACCCCGGCCGCCGGCACCGACTATTTCATCCTGCGCCGCGGTGTCTCCCTCGGCACCATCCAGCGCGCGGTGGGCATGGCGCTGGGGCGAACGGTTCCCGGTGTGGTGGTCGATCGCGTGCCGGCCCTCGAGGAGGCGGCGTTCTATCGGCTGCAGAAGGTTTCCCAGGACGATCCCCTCGACACCGACGGCGACGGCATCGACGACGTGTTCGAGCTGCGGAACGCGTCGATCCTGGATCCGTTGGAAAAGGCGGATGCCGTGAAGGATCCGGATGGGGATGGGGTTTCCACCCTCGAGGAGTATCGGCGCGGGACCGATCCCCGGCTGGCGGTGGGGGACCGGTTGGATTCCGACGGGGATGGGCTGTCGGATGTCGAGGAGCGCGAGCTGGGGACCGATCCGAAGGATCCCGACACCGACGGCGACGGTGTGCCGGACGGGGTGGAAGTGCGGGCGGGGTTGGATCCGCGGGATCCGATCCTGCCGTTCAGCGGGTTTGTCGGGTCGGAGCCCGGACTCGCGGTGGTGGTTCCGGCGGAGGCGAGGGAGCGGGCCGGGGTGGGGGCGGCACCGGCCGTGTGGGTGGGGGTGCCGGATCTCGGGGGGCTTCCCGGCACGACCGTGCGGGTTGATGCGACGCCGGCCCTGTCGGTCCTGCTGCCCGAGCTGGGGACGGGGATTGGCGACCTCGGATCCACGGTCGGGTCGACACCTGCCCTGCAGGTGACCGTGCTGCGTCCGGAGCCGCTGGCGGCCCGGCCCGAGGTGGTGGTGGTGCCGGGCGTGCCCCCGGCCGTGCCCGGGCCCGGGGAGCCGTTGGGCGCGCCGGGGATGTTCAGCCGGTTGGACGGGAGCCCGGACCCGGTGGTCCGGGCGGGTGACGGGTCGGTGCCGCCGTTCGCCTACCGGCCGGGGAATGATCCGACCGGGCCGCGGATCGAGTTCCCCGCCGGAGCGGTGGTGGCGGGCGGTGAATCCGGTCTGACCGCCACCTTTGCCGAGGCCCGGCTGCGGTTCGGCGTGGGATCGATCCTCGACACCGCCGCGCCCGTTGTGCTGTCGGCCGGGGCCCTGACGCTGGACGGCCTGCGGTGGGAGGAGATCGCGGCGCGTGTCCCCGACGGCGCGGCGGGCGTTCCGCTGCGGCTTTTCGGCTGGTTCCCGGTCCGCTGGGTGGGCGGGATGATCGCGGCCGACGGCCTGAAGGATGTCCGGATCTGGATGGAGCCCTGTGTTCCCGCGCCGCCGGTGGGTTGTGTGCCGATTCCATTCCCTGCGATTACCCCGGTGGGGATTCCCCTGGACCTGACGGGTGTCGACGGCGAGGTGCGGTTCCCGCTGGCCGGGGAGTGGACGTTGCCCGACGGATCGGGCTCGGCTCCGGTGATCCGCGCGCCGGAGGGACGTCCGATCTGGCTCACGGTGCGGGCCGACGGGGAGATATCCCTCGGGGGCCGGGTCGAGGTGGAGTTTCCGTCGGACGGGCCCCGGTTTGCCGCGGACATGGAGTGGTCGGATGGCACCCTGCGGTTCGAGTTGGCGGCCCGCGGGTTGGATCTCGGGGTGTTGGAGTCGCTGGCGGGGCGCCTGCCGGACATCCCGGGAATCGCCGGGGGGATTGCCGCGGGGGACCTGGTGGGGACGGCCGAGCGGCTGCGGACGCTGGCCGGCGGGTTGGCCGGCCTCGCCCAGGCGGCGCGGGCGGGCGAGCCGTCGGGTGATGTCCCGGCCGGCTGGGCCGGGGATGTCGCGGAGGAGGCCGAACAGCTGGGTGGACCGCTCCTCGCGGCCTTGGGCGAGTTGCTGGCGGCCGGGAGGACGGGCGCGGCGCCGGGACGGTCCGCGTCGCCCGCAGCCGCCCCGGGCGTGTCGGGGGAACTCCCGACCCGCCTTGCCGACCTGGTCCGGCAGGAGGGGCAGGGGTTGAATCTGCGGACAGACTTCCGGGCCCGGCTCGAATCCTGGGTCCGGCTGTGGCGGGTGCGTCAGGCCGCGGGCGCGGACGGTCTCGGGTCCGCCGATCTGCAGGATGCGCTGGCGACGGAACTGGCGGCGGCGGAGGCGGCATTGATCCGGCGGGCCCGGGAGCCGGGTGCGATCCGGACCCTGGCCGACCTGCGGGCGTTCAGTTCGCGTCTCCTGTGGGTGGAGCGGACCCGCCAGCAGGTGGGTTTGCCGGCGGAAGCCCTGGCATCCGTGCTCGGGGTGGTGGCGGAGGTTGGCGCCGCGTTTGTCGCGGAGTACCTGGCGGAGTTGGGGGTGGGCCCCGGCCAGTTCTCCCCGCCGGGGTCCGCAATCGCCGCGATGGACCGGTCGCAGGTGCTGGTCCGGCTGCGCGACCTGTTGCGGATCGAGCAGGACCTGCAGCGGCTGGGGATCGAACTCCCGGCTCAACCCCGGGCCGAGGCCATGGCCCAGCTCGCCCTGCGGTTGTCCGCGCTGTACCGGCAGGACATCGCCACCCTCACCCCGGAGGCCGTCCGGGCCAGCCCGCTCGTGCTGGTGCGGGTGCGTCGGGACCTCGGCCAGATCGAGCACCTGGTGGGGAGCGGGGTGCTTCCCGAGGTGCCGGAACTGGCCCCGCTGCGGGACGGTTCCGACCGGGCGCTGCTGGCGGACCTGGCGGGGGCGGCGGCGGAACTGACGGCGGCGCCGTGGAGTCCGGCGGTGCTGCGCGACGTCCTTCGCGAGGTGCTGGCGCTGGCCGGACCATCCGGCACCGAGGTGCCGGCGGCCCTGCGGGGACCGATGGCGTCGGTGTACGGCGCCGGGCAGACCACGGTGGCGGCGCTGGTGGGCGGGGCGGGGGAGCTGGGTGTCGACGAACTCGCGGCGGTCATCGAGGGCGGGGCGCTGAGCGACGAGCTCGGGCGGCGACTCGGCTTCGGCAACAGCCCCGCCTGGCGGGGTGAACGCCTGCCCGTGCTCCTCGACGCCCTCTTCGCCCGGTCGCGGGCGACGGGCGGGTTCGATGCCGTCCGTCGCACCTCCCAGGTCCTGGCCGACATCGCCCTGATGGCCGCCGGCGGTGGGGCGGGAGGGCAACGGTCGGCGGCACTCCAGGCGTTGCCGGAGGGCTCGGCGTACCTGGTCGACGCGGCGGCCCGTTCGGTCGAGGTCCTCCGCGGGATGGCGCTGGACCAGTGGGCCTCGACGGGGCTGCGTCGACTGGCCGGGGTGCTGGCCCGTCCGGCCGACCTGCTGCTCGCGGGCCAGCTGCGGGTCGAATCGGTCGGTGGCGGGGCGTGGTTCGATTTCCGTCGGCGCGAGTTCCGGGGGTTCTTCAACGGCGACCTCAGCCTGCCGGGTGCGGGGCTGGGGCTGCGGGTGGTGCAGGCGGCGATCACCTCGGGCGGTGTGGTGGACCTCCGGTTTGCCGGGCAGGCGGCGATTCCGCCGACGGACCCGGTCGTGGCCCTCCGCGTCCCGGCCGGTCGTCCCCTCGCGATCCGCCTGGAGCCCGGCCGGCCGCCGGTGCTGTCCGGCGGCCTGCGGCTCGAGTTCCAGAACGGCATGGCCTTCGCGGCCCATGCGCGGATCGACGACCCGGAGTACGAGTTCGGTCTCGAGGCCGAGGGCCTGAAGTTCGGCGCGGCCGACCGCGCGGTGCGCGCCTTCCTGCCTCTGGCGGAACTGCAACCCGGGGCCCTGCCGCCCGGCGACCTGGCCCGGCTGGCCGGCTATCTCGCCGACCTGGGGCGGGTGCTGGACCCGATGTCCGGTCCGGGAACCGACCTGCGGCCGGTGCGGCCCGGCGGGGTGTCCGACCCGGGTCCCGGGGACGGTGTCGGCGCGCCGGTGCGTTCCCTGGCGGGAGCCCTCCGGCTGGCTGCCGGTTCGCCCGGGATGTTCGGGTTCGAAACCCTGGCGGCGGCCCGGGAGGCCGTGCTGGCGACCCGTGCCGACCTTCGCGAGGAACTGCGTCGGGCGGCGGGCCGGGTGGGGTTGTCGGCCGGCGGATCCTCCGGGGACAACGGCCGGGCCGGCCTGGCGGCGGCGGTGGACCCGGAGGCGCTGCGGCTGGAGCGTCGGCGCGTGGCCCGGCAGTTGGCCGCGGATGCCCGCCTGCTGGTGCCGGCGTGCGAGGCGCTGTCGGCGCTTCGCACGGCCCACGAGTCCACGCAGTGGCTGGGTGACCGGCCGGCGTCGGAACTGTCGGCCTCCGAGGTGGACGGACTGGCCCGGGCCCTCCGTGACGGGGTGGCCGACCTCCTGGCCGGGTGCGGTTCGCCGGGCGGGGAATGCGATGGCGAGGTGGTGGGCGAGGTGCTGGCCGCGTTGTTCGAGCTGGAGCGGCATGCGGCCTGCGAGGGACGGGACGCGGGGGTGGCGACCCTCCTCGCGGACGCCGCCGCGGTGCTGCGCCAGGCGGGCTATGCCGAGGCGGGGCTGGGTCCCGATGGATCGGTGGCGGACCCGGTCCGGTTGGGCGGGCTGACCGACGGGCAGCTCACCCGCGCGCTCGAGGACGTCGTGCGGGCCGAGCAGGCCGGGCAACAGGTCGGGGGTGTCGGGACCGGGTCGTTCTTCCCCGCCATGCGGAACCTGCTGGGCGAACGGCGCGAGCGTGTGGTGGGCCGGTTGCTGGCCATCCGCACCAACCCGTTCCCCGCCGAGGTCCTGCGCTCGGCGGCCCTGGTCGACACCGTGCTGCCGGAACTCCTGTCACTGCACGCGACGCTCCAGCAGTTGGGGATTGACGGGAGCCTGGGGACGTCGGTCTGGCGCGTGGATGGAAGCCGGGGGGCGCTGACGGTGGAGGAGGATTACCAGGCGGTGCTCGGGTTGGGATCGACCGAGGCCGGCCGGATCGCGGCCACGTTGTCGCCGGTGGTGACGGCCGAGGGCCGGTTGTACCAGGCGTACCGGCGTTCCGGGGTGACCGACGCCGCGCGATACGGGCGGGTGGTGACGGCGGCGGTGGCCGCCCTGCGCGGCGCGGGGGGGGCGGGCGCGGGTTTCGACACCCTGCTGGCGCGGGTGCGGGAAGTGGCCGCTGCCGACTTTGCCGTCCTCGAGGACCAGCACCAGTCCGCGGGCCCGGCCGACTCGGTGTCGGAGGTGCATCGGCGTTTCCTCGAGCTGGCGTCGGTGGCCCGGGTGTTGGCCGGGACATCGCCGGGCTCCGGACCGGAGCCCGGTGCGGGTCGGGCGCTGCCGGCGGCCGTGGGTGACGACATGCTGGTGCGCTTCGGCGGGGTGGTGGTGCCGGCGTTGCTGGCGGATCTCGAGCGGTTCTCCGCCGGGGAGCCGGCGTGGTGGCCCGCGGCCGACGTGGCGGAAACCCTGGCCGTGCTGACGGCGGAAGCATCCGGGCTGGAGGAGTTGGCCGCGGGTGCCCGACGGGCGATTGCCCTGGTGCGGTCGCAGGTGGCAGCCCTGGGCGACCGGGTGCGCGCGGCGCCCCCGCTCGACCCGGTGCTCCCCGGCGAACTGCGGATCGCCCGGGCGTTCGGCAGCCTGCGGTTCAACCGGGTGACGGGATTCGTCGGCACCACGTTCGGCGGCCGGCTGGAGTTCCCCGGCCTGGACGAGGCCCATCTGGAGATCCGCCGGGCGACCCTCGACTCGGCGCTCAACTTCAGCCTCGATGCCGGACTGGGGGCGTGGCGGCCGGTCGAGGCGCTGGTGCTGGATTCCCTGGCGGTGAACGTCGTCGGCGGGCCGCGTCGACCCTTCCGCTTTGTCGGTGACGGTGTCGGCACCTTCCGCGACCAGCAGCAGGTGGGGATCGAGGTCTCGTGGCGGCCGGAGGTGCCCGAGCTGCGGTTCGACGCCCGGGCCGACAACCTGCAGGCCGACCGGTTCAGCGACGACGTGGTGTTGTTCGGTGCCCGGTTCGGGCTCTCGGTGCGTCCGGGGATGCCGGGAGGCGAGGTGCGGTTTGGCGGGAGTGCGGGGTTGATGCGGCGTGACCGGTCGGTGCCGTTGCCGGCCGACCCGGCCCTGATCACGCCGGCCCTGTTCCAGCTGGCCGTCACCGACCTGCAGAACAGCTTGACGGTCGGGCCGGACGGCGTGACCGAGTTGGTGTTCCTCGGCGGCACGCTCGGGCTGCCGGAATGGTTCGGTCCCCTGGGGCTGGATCCCGAGCTCTGTCCGGTTCCACCCGACGGGGGGCGCGGGCCGCGGGTCCAGATCAACCCGGACAATCCGCTGCGGATCCGGGTGCTGCCGACGCTTCCGGTTCCGACCACCGGGATCGAGGGAGAGCTGCGATTCGCGGGGCTCGGGGTGGAGGCACCGTTGTTCCCCGGGCTGCAGGCCGCCCTGTGTGCGGCCACGTTGCGGTTTCCCGGGAGTGGTCTTCCCTACCTGACGAACGTGACCGGGACCCTGCGCCTGCCGACGGCCGACCAGACCAACCATCTGGACCTGATCGACGGGGCGTTCGACCTCGCGGGGTTGCCGGTCGGGACGCTGCGCCTGCGCGAGGACCAGCGGTTGTTCGGGCTGGGTGATGCCTTCGACCTGCGGGCGATCGGCGTGGGGGAGGAGGGGTGCGAGGCCACGTCCCTCACCGTGACGCCCCCCGCCTCCGGTGGGGTGCTGCCGGAGCTCCGGATCGCCGGCGGATTCCGGGCGACAGTCGGGCCGCTGGTGCTGACCGACGCCGACCGGCCGGACCTCCGTGTGTCCGGCCTGGCCTGCGGGGCGGTGACCTTCCGGCCGGGGCTCGAGCCGGAACTGGCGCTGAACACCGTGCGCTTCGAGGGCACGTTCCGGATCGGGCCCGGGGGGCCGCTGCTGCGGGACGGGCAGGTCGGGCTGGTGGGGCTCGAGAACCTGTTCCGTCTCTCGGCCGAGCGGATCTTCGTGGTGACGGTCGACGGGGTCCTCGACGGCACCGGCACCAGTCCGGCCGGACCGTCGATCGGGTTTGCGGGTTCCCGCTTCGAGTTCTTTGCCCCCGACCGGTTGCCGCGGTTCATCCCGCCGGAGGCGGTCGAGTTTGCCACCGGACCGGAATTCTTCCTCAACGACGTCCTGCCCGTCCGGGTGAAGCGGTTCCGGTTTGCGTTCGGGGACAACCGTCTGCCGATCGACCGGCTGTTCGCGCCGGAGAACATCGAGATGACCACCAGCCTCCGGGTGGCCATCCCGCCCGAGGACCCGTTCATCGAGGGCGACATCGACAACGTGGTGCTGCGCTTCACGCCGGAGGGGATCCCGGTGGTGGAGAACGTCAGCACCGTCTGCTTCGGCGTGGCCTCGCTGGAGATCCCGCCCATCAGGGAGTTGGGCGGGAAGCTCTGCGTGGGGGGGTTCGACCAGGGGCCGGCCGGGCTGTGGATCGCGGGCCGGCTGGGCGGGTCCTATCAGGGCTACGAGGTGATCGTGACCCTGGCGGCGACGATGGGCGGGGTGCTGGGCGAGTGCGTCCAGGTGAACGCCGGGGGCGTGGGGGTGCCGCTGGGGCCGACCGGCTTCCTCTGGACCGGTGCCCAGGCCGGCGTGAGCCTGGCCAACAGCTCCGGGGATCCCTGCCAGTTCACCACCTATTTCCGGACCAACGCCCTCGGCGAGATCGTTGGGTTCAACGGCCCGCAGCCCGGCGGGCCGGCGCTCCCGGCCATGCCCTGGGCGGATTTCATCGCCTCGGTCCGTCGCCTGGCGACGCAGGCGGAAGCCTTCGCGGGCACCGTGCCGGTCCCCGACCTGCCGCCCCTGCCGGCACGGGCCCCGGCGGCGCCCGCGGCGTGGGCCGCTGATGACTGGCGGACGGCGGCGCTCGCCTCGCTGGAGATCGACTGCCCCGGCGATTGTCCGCCGGCCACGGTCAACATCTTCTGCCAACCGCACCCCGACGAGGCGGAGTTCCCGCAGCGGGTGATCGGGAAGTTCAGCTCGATCGGGCCCGAGGTTCTGGACCGGTTGGGCATCACCCGCGCCTTCGTGCAGCAGCGGGCGGGGAACGTGGCCGGCCTGACGACCGACGTGGTGGCGTTGCTGGTGGCGGAGGTCGGGAGCCGGTTGCCACCGGCCGGCGAGCCGCTCCCACCGGACCGGGCGGCGGTGCTCAACCAGATCCGGGACGAGGCGTTGGCGGCGCTGGGTGCATCGTTCCGGGCGGTGCTGCGTCCGGCCCTCGAGCAGGTGGCCGCGCAGGGGGCCGGCGCCCTGTACGACGAGGTCCTCCGCACCGCGTACGCCGGGGCGCCCTGCGTGGACATCACCCTCATGGTGGCGGGGAACTTCAGCTACACCGGCATCTCCTCCTTCGCCTATGTCCAGGGCAAGGGGGCGGTCAGCACGGCCGGGTCGGCCGGCGTGATGGGCACGCTCTTCGTCGCGGGCCTGCCGGTGGGGGAGGCGCGGGTGTTCGTCGCCGCCACCGACGCCGCCGGCGAGCTCAACCCGTCCCTCTGCGGACAGGTCGACTTCGGATTCGGCCCGCTCGACATCGGCCTGGTCCAGCTGGCCTTCGAATGTCCGGGCTGCGTGACGGAGATGCTCGGGATCGTGCCCGACGTGGCCGCGCTGCTGGCCGAGCCGTTGCTGCGGGACATCGCGGCCCGGGCCACCGGACGGTCGTTCGCCGGGGTGTCTCGCCTGACGATCCTGTCGGCCCTGAACCAGCCCGCCGGGACTGTCGCGGGCGGGGTCGGGTTCAGCGGGGCGGACCGGATGCGTTTGCTGTCGGAACTGACGGCGATGGGGGAGGAGTTCGCCCGACGGTTGCCGGCGGACTTCCCGGCGCGGCTGATCGACATCCTGGCGCAACGGACCGGGGCCATGCAGCCGCGGGTGGTGTTGTGCGGCCGGGTGGAGCCGCGGCTGTTCGGATTCCCCCTCGTGCCGGGCGGCCGGTTGGCCGAGTTCAAGGCCGAGTACACCCGGTCGCGGCTCGCGGCGTCGTGCGAGGCGTCGGTGGGCATGCTGCTGAGCGCCTACTTCCCCGTGTTCACCCCGGGCGACAGCGCCACCCTCAGCGCGGCCTGGGAGTACGGGGATCCGTACGAGATGCTCTTCGCCGGCCTTCAGGGCGGGTTCGGGTCGCCCGCCCGGGCGCGGCTCCTGGCGGAGAAGTTCGTCAACGACGCCCTCGCCAACACCGGCATCGGCATCGAGTACTCGTTCCATCCCCTCGGCATGCAGGTGGCCGATGCCGCCGCCCGGGTGATCCTGCCCAACCTCGTCGACCATCCCGAGCGGCGTCCGGCGGGCGATCCGCTCCGGTGGCGTCCGCCGGAGGAACGTCCGCCGGAGGATTTCCTCCCCTCCCGACGCGACCTCCTGCTGGCGGCGACGTCGGCTGGCAAGCTGGGCGACGTGGTGGCGTGGAAGGGGACGCGCGACGACCTGTTCGAGGCGTTTCCCGACGCGCCCGAATACGCGCAGGTGCGTCAGGTCCTCCGCACGAACTCCCTGCGGGAGGCATTCTTCCCCCACGGCGGCGTGGTGGGTGCGGCCCAGTTGGCGCCGCCGCGGGCGCTGGTCGAGGGCATCCCACCGGCGCTGATCGCCACCGCCAGCGGATCCGGTCCGGTCCTGGAACGCTTCCAGGCGGTGCAGCAGATCATCGGCGACTACCTCCTCCAGACCCGCACCAACGGCCAGCTCACCTTCCACCTGCCCGCACCCAACCCGCCGCTGCTCTACAATCCCGAGGGTCGGCTGCTGGCGGATCCCGACCTGTCCGACCCGCAGGCGGTGCTGGATTCCATCCTGTCGGTGGCGATGGACCAGGTCCGTGTGCCAGAGCACCTGTACCGGCCGGACCTGGCATTCCTCAGCGGGTATCTCACGGGCGACCTGCTGGGGATTCCGGTGGGTCGGGCGACGATCGACGGGCGACTTCCGGTGGGGCAGGCGGAGGGCGTGCTGGAAGTGCGGGCCGAGGTGCCGCGGGTGTCGTGGTTCAGCAACTTCGTCGACCAGGCCACCCTCACCGCGGTGCTGCGGCAACGTCCGGCGCGGCCGATCGAGGAGACCTTCACCGACCTGTCCAACCGGGTTCGGGTGGCGACGACCGATGCGGCGCGGCTGGCGGTGGTCCAGGACACGCTGGCGCGGATGAACGACGCGATGCCCAAGGGCAGTGTCGAGGCCCGCTTCACGAACTTCCGACTGCCGCCCGGATATGCCGGCCTGCTCGGGCTGCCGGCGGTCCCGGCCAACCGTTCCGACCTCGAGTTCTTCGCCTACTCGCCCTTCTTTGCGCCGTCGGCTGCCGGCACCGGTGCGGTGGCCGACGCACGCCGGTTTGGCGGCTTGGCGGTCCGGACCAGCGTCCGCGTGGCCGGCCTGGTGGATGCGCGGAATGTCGAGTTCGGCGTCCGGCCGCTCCCGGACGGGTCGGTCCAGCTCCTCGGCACGCTCACCGTGCCGCCGATCGTCACCCCGGTGTTCCGGCTCAGCGGCGCAAACGGCGGTGACCTGGTGTTCGAGTCGGGGGCCGAGGGACTGCGGTTGGTCTCGTCGGCCCGGCTGGAGGTGGTGGGGGTCGGGGTGGCGGGCAACCGCGAGGCGGCCCCGGCGGCGTCGGGTCCGATGACCCTCCCCTCCCTGAACATCGCCCGGAACGGATCCTTCCGGGCGCCCGTGGTGCCTGCCGGGACGCTGCGCATCGGACGCTTCACCCTGGCCTCCCTCGGCGGGGTCTTCCTGGAGCGGACGGTCGACGGCGTCCTGCGCCTCGAATTCTCCGGTTCGCTGGCGGATGCCCCGCTGCCGTCGCTGGCATTGTCCGGGACGTTGGGCAGTGACGGCGCGGTCTCGCTGGCGGGCAACGCTGGCAACGCGGTGATGGCCGGGTTCCCGCTCCGGGACTGGACCGGGTCGCTGACCGGCACCGCCCCGGGTGCCGTGTCGCTGGCATTGTCGGGTGAACTCGGTTTGCCGGGCCTGGAGGCGGTGCGCCTGTCGGGGACATTCGACCGTCCGTCCGCCGCCGCCCTCCGCTTTGCGCGCGGTCCCCTGGGGAACCTTGATTTCGGCGGGTTCCCCCTCGAGGGACCCGAGTGGATCCTGGACGGCGCGGGCCTTCGCGCCACCGGTTCGCTTCGGCAGGGGGCTGCGCTGCTGCCGTTCGCGGGTGGCCTGACCCCTGCCGGCGGTTTCCTGCTGACCAACCGGATCACCGCGAGCACCTATCAGGGATTCCCCAGCGGCGGGTTCACCAACGTCCTGCGCCGGGGAGCCGGGGATTATGCCGCCGCCGTCCTGACCTCCGCCCCGAGGGCCTACTGGCGGCTCAACGACACCGGGGGCGCGACGTCGACGAACATCGTCGACACCATCGCGGGCGGATTGACGGGTGAACCCGTGGGCACCGTGGGCCTTCGTCAGACCGAGCAGCCGCTTCCCGACAAGGCCAACACCTCGGTCGGGTTCCTCTCGATCTTCCCCGGGCAGGACAGCCACATCCGGTTCCGGCAATCCGGCGGCCGTCTCCACTTCCAGCGGATCACCGTCGAGGCGTGGATCCATGTGGGAACCTTCACCCGGCCATGGCAGGCGATCGTGACCAAGGGCGATTCCGCGTGGCGTCTGCACCGGTTCGACCAGACCGACCGGATCGCCTTCGGCACCTCCGGCCTGAGCCCGGAGGCGCCCGACCTGCCATCGACCCGCCCCCTGCGCGACAACGCCTGGCATCATGTGGTGGGGGTGTACGACGGCCGGGCGAAGTACCTGTACGTCGATGGCGTGCTGGATGCGTGGCAGCCCGCCACGGGAACCATCGCGTCGAACAACGCCGACATCATGATCGGCAACAACGCCGAGCAGCCGGCCCGCGGTTGGAACGGATACCTGGACGAGGTGGCGGTGTACGACCGGGCGTTGACCGCGGACGAGGTGCTCGCGCACTACCTCGCATCCGACCGGGCGGGGATCCGGGTGACGGGGGCGTTCGGGTTTGCCGGGGCGGGGGAGGCCGGGGAGTTCAACGGCCTGAGGTTTGGCGGAGCCCTGTCCCGGGGCGGGAATGTCGCGCTCCACGCGTCCACGACCGAGCTGCGGGTGGCGGCGTTCCCGATGCCCCAGGCATCGGTGTCGATGGTTGCCGGTCCGGCGGTCGGCGCCGTCCCGTTCCTGACCTTCGAAGCCGGCCTTGGCATTCCCGGCGTCTTCGACCGCAACTTCGCGGGGGTGAACGGCTCGATCGACACCGCCGGGCGCCTCAACGCGGTGGCCGCCGGACCCAACCTCGGAATCCTCGGGTTCGGGTTCCGCGATGTGCAGGTGGTGCTCGCCGACGTGGCCCTCTCGACCCTCTCCGGTTCGGCGACCGTGTCGGGGACGCTGAACCTGCCGAACGGGTTCCCCGCGGTGCCGCTCTCGGGGACGGTGAACGCCCTCGGGGCGGTGAACCTGTCCCGCACGCTGGATTCGCTCTCCCTCGGCGGGCTCCCGCTCTCGGTGGGCCGGAACGCGACGGTGTCGCTGCTCCGGAATCCCGACCGGCTGACGGTGGGCGGCGGGTTCGGCACCGCCTTCGGGAATCTCGACGTCTCCGGCAACGTGTCGGCGAATGGCACCTACGCCCTCACCAGCGCCGCGGGCCTTTCCCGATCCATCGGCGGACGGACGGTGTCCTTCGCCAACGCCCTCACGCTGGCGAACTCGGGCTTGAGCGGGTCGGGTCGGGTGGCGTTCGGCGCGGTCAACGTCGACGTGGCGGTCTCGCAGTCCGCCGGGCAGGGACTGTCGGTGACCGGATCGACCGGGTTCCGAGATGCCGACTGGCGCTACTTCGGCCCCGGAGACGGCTACCCCGCGGGCCGCCTCCGATGGAACGCGACGGTGGCCTACTCGGGTGGGCAGCTGAGGGCGTCGGTCTCGGGAACGGTGGCCGGGTGGCAACGTCAGCGGGTGCCGGGCAACGAGAACCGTCCGCCCACCGGGGACAACTGGCTGGACGCGATCCCGAACGGCGTCTTCCCCGACACACTGAAGATCAACCTCCCGGCGGCCGACTTCACCGGGGGCGATTTCTCCTACGACCTGCCCGCGCCCTTCCGGACGTCCCTCGCGGCGCTGGCGGAGGGCATCGGACGATTCCAGTTCCCGCTGAGCAGCCCCTAGCCATCGACCCGCCATCTCCCTTTCCTCCAGAACCCCTCGATCCCATGAAGACCTCATGCCTCGCCCCGCTCCTCGGGATGGTCCTGACCGCCACCGCCCTCCGTTCCCAAGTGTTTGATCCCGGGAGTGACGGGTCGCTGGGAGACTTCACGACGAGTGCGGCGACGACTGTGATCCCGCTGCCACCCGACGGCGTGCTGCACTACAAGAGCTTCCGGGTGAACTCCGGCCACACCGTGTACTTCCAACGCAACGCCGCCAACACGCCGGCCCATGTCCTGGCCAGCGGCGACATCGTGGTCGAGGGGGCGATCTCGGTGGATGGCGAGAACGGGGCCTCGGGGAGCATCCAGGGGGGGCTGGGCGGGCCGGGCGGGTTTCGCGGCGGGAACGGTCTGGCGACGGGGCAGTTGCCGGGGTCGGGACAGGGACCCGGTGGCGGCATCGGGGCCACGGGGGATGTCGCCGACAACACGAAGGCCGGGGCGGCGGGGCACCTGTGGTCGCCGAACAACAACCGGGGCGCCCAGAACGGGCTGGCCTACGGATCCACGACCCTCATCCCGCTGGTCGGCGGATCCGGAGGCGGGGGTGCCTGGCAGGGGGGAGGCGGCGGGGGCGGAGGGGCCCTGCTCCTCGCCTCGGCGACCCGCATCCAACTGACGGGTAGCCTCTACGCCCGTGGTGGGACCGGTCCGAACGAGAATGGGGGCAGCGGGGGCGCGGTCCGGTTGGTCGCCCCGGTGATGGGCGGAACCGGGGGGGTCGACGTGGGGGGCAACACCTGGGGAGCGGCGGGCCGGATCCGCATCGACAGCCCGGAGGCGCGTTCGCCGGCCTACAACTTCCGCGGCGCCGGTCCGTCGGTCGGCTCGCTGATGCTCACCGGAATCAACCTTCCCGGAGCGCCCCGGTTGTCGATCCTCCAGGTCGGCAGCCAGGCGGTGAACCCGGGCGCCGCCGGGGCGGTGAGCCTCACCCTGCCCATCGGATCCAACCCGCTCCAGAACCTGGTCCTCGAGGCGGCGAACTTCGGAAGGGTCGTCCCCGTCCAGGTGGTCCTCACCCCGGACCACGGGCCCCGGGTGGTGGTCGACGCCGAGATCGACAACTCCGCCGTTTCGGTTGTCCGCAACTCGATCCCCGTGACCTTCCCGGTGAACGTCACCACCCGGGTGAACGTGTGGACGCGGTGATCTTTCTGAATTCCGCTGAAACCGGCCGCCCCGGTCGCGGGTGGATACAGGGCCGCCGGGGTGGTCCGGCGGTGTGACCTTTTGATCCGATGAGATTCCTGATCGCCTTCTTCTGCTGGTTCCTGCTGCTGGTGGTGTGCTGGCCGCTGGCTTTCCTTGCGCTGTTGCTCCTCCCGCTGGTCTGGCTGATCGCTCTGCCGTTCCGGTTGGTGGCTGCCGCGGTGGATGGATTGCTGGCCCTGGTTCGCGGCCTGTTCCTGCTCCCCGGCCGGCTGCTGGGCGGAACGCGTCCGGCCCGGGGTTGAATCACTGCGCCGGAAACGGCGCCCCGGCCTGGATCCATTTCACCAGGGCCAGCAGCTCGTCGTCGGTCAGCCCCTCCTTGCCCTCCGGCGGCATGGCGTCGTCGTGATGCCGCGGCAGCAACGCCAACTGGAGCGCATAGCTGCCACCAGGATCCCCGGGCAGGATGGCCCGTTCGCCGCTGGACCCCTCTCCGAGCATCGACGCGGGATCGTCGAGGCGGAGACGCCCCTTCTGTTTCTCGGGCCCGTGGCAGGCCACACATTTGCGGTCGAGCACGTCCCGCACGGGGGTGTAGAGCGTGGCACCGAGCCCGGGGTCGACCGGCTGCGCCGCGGTGGCGGTGGCGGCCAGTAGGCGACGGATCCGGGCCGGGGCGTTCTCGGTGAGGAACGACTGCCCATGGGTGAGGCTGCCACCCTGATGCCCCGCGAGGACCAGGGCGCCGAGGCCGAAGACCAGCAGGACCCGATAGGCCTGCAGCCCGGGGCCCGTGCGGACGGTGTTGCGGTACGGGCTCTGCAGGAGCCAGCAGAGCAGGGCGATGGATCCGGCCGCGATGCCCCACCACTGGTGCGTGCCGAGGGTGTCCCGGTCGTATTCCCCTCCCTTGGCCCGGAGCAGCCCGAAGACGATGGTCGCCAGGCTGGCGATGACGGTGAGGGTCAGGACGAAGTGGATCACCTGACGCAGCCCCTCGCTCGGCCGTCTCCACGCCCAGATCTCCAGCAGGGCCGCCAGGGTGACGAACCCGATCGGGTAGTGGAGCACCACCATGTGGAAGGGGGCGAGGAACCGGGCCCAGGAAAAGGCCGAGTACGCCTCGGGTCCCCCAGCGGTCGCCGCCGTGGCCACCATCGGGAGCATCAACGCCAGGAGGGCGCCGGCGGGAAGCACGATGCGGTGGGCGCGCCGTTCGGGTCCGTGGGTCATGTCCGGTGAAGGATGACGTGTCCGGTCGGCCGAAGCATCAACCGGAATGGCCCGAGTCCACCCCCGGGTTGCCCTCGACCGGGGCCTGGAAGCCGGGCGGCTGCGACTTGACCGGACGGCCGGGCCGGTCGTTTGTTGGGCCTGATGCGGATCCTGATCGTCGGCTGCGGATACCTGGGCCTGGCCACCGGCGCCCGGCTGGCCCGGGCCGGACACGACGTGTTCGGGCTGCGGCGTTCGGCCGCGGCCGATGACGAACTCCGGACGGCCGGGATCACCCCACTGCACGGGGATCTCACGCGACCCGGTGACCTGGCCGCGCTGCCGGGTCCGTTCGACGGTGTCGTCAATGCGGTGTCCTCCTCGAGGGGCGGGGTGGATGTCTACCGGGCGGTCTACCTGGGCGGGGTTCGCAACCTGCTGACTTGGCTGGCACCGTGTCCGCCGCGCCGACTGGTCCATGTGTCGAGCACCAGCGTCTATGCCCAGGCCGATGGCTCGGTGGTGGACGAGGACTCGGAGGCGATCGGGGCCAGCGAGACGTCCCGGGTGTTGGTGGAGACGGAGAAGGTGTTGCTGGACGCCGCGCGAGGGGGATTCCCGGCGGTGATCCTCCGGGTGGCGGGCATCTACGGTCCGGGTCGGGGACACCTGTTCCAGCAGTTCCTGGCCGGCGAGGCCCGATCCGCCCCGGCGGGTGCCCGGATCCTCAACATGATCCATCGGGACGACGCCGCCGCGGCGATCGGCGCCGCACTGGACCGGGGGCGTTCGGGTGGGATTTACAACGTCGTGGACGACGAGCCCGTCCCCCAGCGGACGTTCCTCGCGTGGCTGGCGGAGCGGACCGGACGTCCGATGCCCCCCGATGCCGATCCCGGTGCGGGCGGGCCGAGGAAGCGGGGGGTGACCGACAAGCGGGTGAGCAACCGGCGGCTTCGCGCGGAACTGGGCTGGGTTCCCGACCATCCGACCTTCCGGGAGGGCTACGCCGGGTTGATGGCCGGGGCTGTTGGCGGCGGTGGTGGCGGCGGAGGGTGAATCCGCCGAGTCCGGAGCCGATGAGCTCTTGGCCACGCCGCGACGGAGCACGGCGCTCCGGGGAATGGGCGAAGGGCGAAGGGCGAAGGCACGCCCGGCCTTGCGGGGTCCTGGCGGACCCCGTCGGACTCACCCGCGGACGCGGGTTCATCCCTCCATGGCCCGAGGGGAAGGGATTCTCCCGCAGGTGCCGAGGCGCTGGGGCATGGGGGAGCAAGGACCTCGGCGTCTCCGCGCCTGTGTTGGTCTGCGACAATGGGGGGTGCGCTCCGACACCTGGGACCTCCACACCCTCCGGCTCCGCTCCAAAGCGGCGTGGCGCTGACGCTTCCCGCCGCACTCCAAAACGGCGCGGGGGCGATATGGAGTGCGGTGGTAGAGCAAAGCGTCGACACCGCTTTGGCCCAGGCCACCCCGCCCCACCCTCTCGGGGTCGGGTGTCGGGCGCGGCGCTCCGGAAGGGTGCGGAGGGAAGGGGAACTCGATCCCGATTCCGATACCGACCCCGATGCCCGATGCAGGACCGCGGCCCGTTGGCCTCCGCCACGAGCCCGCGGGTGCGGTACCCGGCGGCTCGGCGGTAGTCTTGCACCATCGTTCCGGCCGGGAACGGATTGGGACTTCTTCCCGGGTGCCGCCCGGGGGAGGATTCCCGGGCATGAAGCCTTGCCGTCCCTCGCGGGAAACGGTCGGGGGCCCCGCCCGGGCCCGGTGGGCCATCCTCCTCGGACTGTGGCTGGTCGGGTTCAGCGCCCAGGCCGCCGAACCCGTGTTCCGGTTGACCGGCGATTCCCCGCGCGACCTGTCGGCCCTGCTCGAGCCGCTGCGCGCGAAATGGAAGGCCCCGGCCCTGGGCGCCGCGGTGATCCGATCCCATTCGCTGGCCGGACTCGGCGTGGCCGGCGTCCGACGCCAGGGCGTCGGCGAGCGGGTGACGGTCGCCGACCGCTGGCATCACGGCTCCCTGACCAAGGCGATGACCGCCTCCCTGGTCGCCCGGATGGTGGAGGCGGGCCGGGTCCGGTTCGACACCCGCCTGGCCGACGTCTTTCCGGAGCATCGCGACGGCATGGACCCGTCCTGGCGGGAGGTGACCCTGGAGCAGTTGCTGGGACATCGGGCCGGGGCGCCCGGCGGACTGGAGGCCGACGGCTTGTGGGGTCGCCTGTGGAACCATGTGGGCACCCCGGTCGAGTCACGGATGCTCCTGCTCACCAACCTGACCGCCCGCCCGCCGGTCCGGGAGCCCGGGACCGGATACGGATACTCCAACGCCGGGTATGCGATCGCCGGCGCGATGCTGGAGCGGATCGAAGGGCGTCCGTGGGAGGCGTTGATGCGGGAATGGATCTTCGTCCCCCTCGGGATGGAATCGGCGGGATTCGGGGTACCGGCGACCCCGCGGTACGTGGATGAACCGTGGGGACATTCCCTCGCCGCCGGGCAGGTCCGGCCGATCGAGCCGGGGACCGCCGCCGACAATCCCCCGGCCATCGGTCCCGGGGGAACCGTTCACGCCAGCCTGCGCGACCTGGCCACCTTTGTGGCCTGGCACCTGGTCGGCGACCGCTCACCGGTGGGGGGACTGTCCGGCGAGGGGTTCCGTCGGCTCCACCAGGCGTTGCCCGGTCAGGATTACGCGTTGGGATGGAATGTCGCCGAGCGCGACTGGGCGGGCGGGCGGGTGCTGCACCACACCGGGTCCAACACCCAGTGGTACACGAACGTGTGGCTGGCGCCGGAGCGCGGTTGGGCCTTCGTGGTGGTGGCGAACTTCGGCGGCGACGAAGACGCGTTCCGTTGCACCGACGCCGTCGTGGCGGCGTTGATCGCCGAGTTCCTCGCGGCCGATTGAGGTGGTGCTTCCCGCTTGGCCCGGGCGGGGGTTGTCGGGCAGCCTCCGGTCATGTCCTCCCTGCGTCTGTGGACGGCCGTGGCCGTGCTCCTGTCCTCCTCCGTGCTGGCCCAGGATCCGGGGGTGCCCGGAAAGCAGGTTCCCGCGGCAATCCGGACCACCCTGACCCGGGAGGTGAACCTGCCGTATCTGCTGTACCTGCCCAAGGACTACGCCACCACGTCGGACCGGGTGCCGCTGGTGTTGTTCCTGCACGGGGCGGGGGAGCGGGGCACGGAGTTGTCCAAGGTGGCGGTGCATGGTCCGCCGAAGCTGGTGGCCGCCGGCCGGGAGTTCCCCTTCATCCTCGTGTCACCCCAGTGCCCGGAGGGAAGGATCTGGGACGACCAGGAATTGATCGCCCTTCTCGATGATCTGCAGGCCCGCTATCGGGTCGATCCGAAGCGGGTGTATGTCACCGGCCTGAGCATGGGGGGCTACGGGACCTGGAGCCTGATCGGGCGGTATCCCGACCGGTTTGCGGCGGCGGCGCCGATCTGTGGCGGCGGGGAACGCCTGCGGCTGCTGCTCTTGACCCCGGCCCAGCGGGAGGCCCTGAAGAGCCTGCCGATCCGGGTGTACCACGGCGGGAAGGACAACGTGGTGCCGCTGGCCGAGAGCGAGCGGATGGTGGAGGCGTTCCGGCGGGCGGGCTCCACCGACATCGAACTGAAGGTCTATCCGGAGGCCGGTCACGACTCCTGGACCGCGACCTACGACGATCCGGGGTTCTTCCCCTGGCTGCTGGCCCAGCGGCGTTGAGCCGACGGGCCGGGGGGGAGGTGGCGCGGGGACCTCAGCGGAGGCGCCAGACGATCCGTGCCTTGTTGAGATCGTACGGCGACATCTCGAGGCGAACGCGATCCCCGGCGGTCAGCCGGACCCAGCGCTTGCGCATCTTGCCGCAAATCGTGGCCAGCACGAGGTGCTGGTTGGGGAGCTCGACCCGGAACATGGTGCCGGGGAGGACGGTGTGGATGGTTCCCTCGAGGGTGATGGGTTGTTCCTTCATGCAGTTCGGAAGGCCCGACGGCCGGCGAGTCCCGGGAACGTTCCCGGCGACAGGGCGGAGAGTCGTCGAACCTGAGGGGTCAGCTTCTCCGACCGCGAGCCATTTCGGCAATGCTCCATTCGGAAAAGTTTCCCGGGATCAGGCGGGTTCGTTGACCCGTGGGAGGGTGAAATAGAAGCACGAGCCGCGGCCGAGCTCGCTTTCCACGCGGACTTCGCCGCCGTGGGCCTGGACGATGTGCTTGACGATGCTGAGCCCGAGGCCGGTGCCGCCCTGGTCCCGGGACCGGCCCTTGTCGACCCGGTAGAAGCGCTCGAAGATCCGCTCCCGTGCCTCGGCCGGGATGCCGAGTCCGTCGTCGGCCACCCAGGCCTCGACGATGTCCTCGTGGAGCGACCTCGCCCCCACCACGACGCGGCCGGCGACCTTGCCGTACTTGATGGCGTTGTCCACGAGGTTGGCAATGACCTGCTGGAGACGGTCGGCGTCGCCGTGAATCCGCAGGTGGGCGGGAACGGCGTTCTCGAGGGTGACCGACCGTTCCCGCGCCTTGGCCTGGAGATCGTCGATCACCTGCCCGGCGACCTCGGCCAGGGCGATGGGGTGGAGGCTGAGGGTGACCTGGCCCGATTCCAACCGGGAGATGGTGAGCAGGTCCTCGATGAGGAAGGTCAGCCGGTCGGCGTGCTTGTCGATGATGCCGAGGAACCGGACCGAGGCCTCGGGGTTGTCGAGGGCGCCGCCGAGGAGGGTTTCCGTGTAGCCCTTGATGAGGGACAGGGGGGTGCGGAGTTCGTGGGAGACATTGGCGACGAATTCCCGTCGCTGTTCCTCGAGGCGTTTGTGCTCGGTCAGGTCGTGGAAGACCAGGAGGGTGCCGGCATGGAGGCGGTCGGAATCCCGCAGGGCGACGGCGTTGACCTGGAGCACCCGGCGGTCGTCGCCCGGCAGCTCGATCTCATGGTTGACGATCCGGCCATGCTGGCGGGTGCGTTCGAGCAGTTCCGGCAGCCCGCTGACCGGGAGCGCGTCGGCGAGCGGCCGGCCGGCCGGGTCGTCGGCCGCGCCGACCAGCCGGAGGAACGCCGGGTTGCAGTGGCCGACCCGGCCGGATTCGTCGAGGAGCACCACCCCCTCGATCATCGCGTCGAGGAGGGCGTCCTGCTTGGACTGTTCCTCGACCAGCGCGAGGTGCCGCTGGGTCTTGAGGTCGGCGAGCCGGAGTGACGCCTGACGGAGTCGTTCCCGGAGCTTCCGTTCCCGCGCCAGGAGCCACATGCACGCCCCCACGGCGGCAACGGCGATCACGATCGGGGGCCACATCAGGTCGGTCGGGGGCGGCCCGGCTCAGGACTCGACGAACCGGTAGCCGACACCCCGCACGGTATCCAGGTGGGTGGCGGCCGGGCCCAGTTTCTCCCGGAGGCGGCGCATGTGGGTGTCGACGGTCCGGGTGTCGATGGCGTTGTCGTATTCCCAGACATCCCGCAGGAGCTGGTCCCGGCTCTGCACCCGACCGCGACGCTGGGCGAGGGTGGTCAGCAGCTTGAACTCCGTGGCGGTGAGGTCGATCGGTTGCCCGTCGACCGACACCTGGTGGCGGGGCACGTCGATGAGGAGCGACCCGGCCCGGAGCTGTTCGAGGGGGGCCTCCTCGCGGGCGCCCCGCTTGATCAGGTTCTTCACCCGGAGGGTGAGCTCGCGCGGGCTGAAGGGTTTGGTGACGTAGTCGTCGGCCCCCAGCTCCAGTCCGAGAACCCGGTCGATCTCCGCCGCCCGGGCGGTGAGCATGATGATGGGGATCCCCCGGGTGGCCGGATCCCGTCGGAGCGCCCGGCACACCTCCAGTCCATCCACCTCCGGGAGCATGACATCGAGGACGATGAGGTCCGGCAGGTTCTCCCGGGCCAACCGGAGCGCCTGCGCCCCGTCCCCCGCCGCAAGGACCGAGAACCCGGCGTTGCGGAGATTGAATTCGATCAACTCCAGCGCATCGGGCTCGTCGTCGACGACCAGGATCCTCGGCATGCCACCGGATTTGGTAAGCACCCCCGGACCGTGAGGCAACCGGGGGCGTGTTACAAGAAGGTGACGGCCGGGCGCCGGTTCCGGTCAGGAAAGGATCCGGCGTCCCTCGTCGAGGAAGATGCCCTTGAACATCATCTCCAGGGCCTGCGGGTTGCTGGCCTTGGCGAGGGCCTCCTTCTCGGTGATCTTCTTGTCCCGCGCCAGGTCGTACAGCGCCTGGTTGAAGGTCTGCATGCCGTCGTCCCGCCCCGTCTCGATGGCGGCACCGAGTTTCTCCAGGCGGTTCTCCTCCAGCATCTTCCGGACGGTCGGCGTGTTGATGAGGATCTCCAGTGCGGGGGTCACGCCTCCGGTGACGGTGTTGATCATCCGCTGGCAGACGACCGCCTTGAGGGTGCCGGCCAGCTGACGCCGGATCTGCTCGCGCTCGTCGGGCCTGAAGAAGTCGAGGATGCGGCCGACCGACTGGGCGGCGTTCTGGGTGTGCAGGGTGGACAGGACGAGGTGGCCGGTGTCGGCCGCGCTGATGGCCGCCTGGAAGGAGGTGGCATCGCGCATCTCGCCGATCATGATCACGTCGGGATCCTGCCGGAGCACGTGCTTCAGGCCGTGCTCGAAGCTCTGGGTGTCCAGGCCCACCTCGCGCTGCTCGATCACGCTCTGGTTGTCCTCGAACACGAACTCGATCGGGTCCTCGAGGGTGACGATGTGCTTTTTGAAGTTCGCGTTCACGTGCTCGATCATCGCCGCGAGCGTCGTGGACTTGCCGGAGCCGGTGGTGCCGGCCACGAGGACGATCCCGCGGGGGGCCTTGGCGATGTCCTTGAGCACGGGGAGGAGGCCCAGTTCCTCGAAGCTGGGGACGATGGTCTTCACATAGCGCATGGCCAGGGCGAAGGAGCCGCGCTGCTGGAAGACATTGGTGCGGAATCGCCCCACCCCGTCCTCGAGATAGCTGAAGTCCACCTCGCGCTCGGTGTCGAGCCGGTGCCGGGCGTGGGGCGGGACGATCTCCGTCAGGATCTGCGACATCCACTCGTTGGTGGGTGTCGGCGCCTCGATCGCCACCAACTGGCGGTTGATGCGCAGGACGATCGGGTTGCCGACCTTGATGTGGACATCCGAGGCGCCGCCTTCGACGGCCGCCTTCAGGATCCCCCGGAGGAGTTCTTTTCCGTAGCTCACGATGAAATCACGCGTGGTGTGTGTGTCGGCGGACGTTAGCAAGTCCCGGGCCGGGGGGGCAGTGAATTCACGGGTCCGGCGTCTTCCGGGGATCCGGCCGGGACGTCCGTCCGGCGTCGCCACCAGAACATCCGTTCCCGCCCCTCCCTGCCGGCATACGCCGGGGGTTCCCAGTCGCCGAGGAGCTCGAACCACCGGTCGAACCGCGCCCGGATCTCGGCCGCGCTGCACGGGAAGGGGGGGCCTTCCGGGGACGACGGGTTCAGGTAGTGGATGGCGAGGAAGTGTCCGCCGGGAGCGATCCAGCGTGCGGTCGACAGCGCGTAGGCATCGCGATGCTCCGGGTCGATGGCGCAGTAGAGGGTGTGCTCGAACAGCCAGTCGAAGCGTCCCGGAGGCGGGGTGGAGAGGAAGTCGACCGTGTGGAAGGTGACGTCGAGTCCCCCGGGCGTGAGCCGGGCGGCCCGTTCCACGGCGGACGGCGCGAGGTCGAATCCGCGCGTTGGAAACCCGGCGGCCGCCCAGGCCCGGGCGTCGTGGCCGAGTCCGCATCCGGGCACCGCGACCGGCCCGCGCGGGAGGTCCGGGTTCCGCGCGAGGAAATCCAGCAACCCCGGGGCCGGTTCGCCATGGTCCCAGGGCGTCTCTCCGGCGAGGTAGTGGGCTTCCCAGTCGCGTGTCGGCATCGGACCCAAGATTGGAGGCGTCCTGGTCCGTGGGCAAGGGGGGGCGGGGCTGAGTCCGCGGACGAGCCCCGGCGGACCCCACGCGATGGAGGGGACGGATGTCGAATCTTGCCCCGGGAGGGTCGAATGGATAGCACGGGAGGGCCGGCGGGTGCCGGTGTGTGTGTCCGGGTGTCCGCATGGAGCTGCGAGCCTTTGCCGAGAGGGTGCTGTTCGGGACCTCGCTGGATGACAAGCTCGCGGACCCGGGCGAAGTCACCGACGAGTGCCCCGGCAGCGCTGTCGAGGCGCCGGCCGTGCCGGGTCGACCGGTCGGGTTGGGATTCAAGGCCGCCGGTACCGGTCCTTCGCCCGTGCCGGCCTCGGATCGGCTGGCGGACCCGGAGATCCGCGCCCGGCTGCTGCATTTCTTCGCCAACCACGAGCTGCTGGCCACCGAGTTGATGGCGCTGGTCCTCCTGCGGTTTCCCGAGGCGCCTGCCGCCTTCCGGGCCGGGGTGTTCCGCACGCTGCGGGACGAGCAGGCCCACACCCGGATGTACATGCGGCGGCTGGAACAATGCGGGGTCCGCTTCGGGGACATCCCGGTCAGCGGCTTTTTCTGGCGGGCCCTCGCGCCGCTCGACAGCCCGGTGGACTACGTCGCCGGACTCAGCCTCACGTTCGAACAGGCCAACCTGGACTACTGCCGTCACTTCTCCGCGGCCTTCGCCGGGGCGGGGGACGGGGCGACGGCCGGCCTGCTCGACCGGGTGTACCGGGACGAGATCGCCCATGTGGCCTATGGACTGAAATGGTTCCGGAAGTGGAAGCCCGCCGGAATGTCGGATTGGGACGCGTTCTGCCGCCAGTTGCGGTTTCCCCTCTCGCCGCAGCGGGCGAAGGGCTTCTCGATGAATGTCCCGGGGCGCCAGGCTGCCGGGCTGGATCCGGAGTTCATCGCCGCCCTCGAGGTGTATTCCAGGTCTCGGGGACGAACCCCCCGCGTGCATTGGTTCAACCCGTCGGCCGAGGCCTCCTTCCTGCCCGGTTGCCCGCCTCGTCCCAAGGTGGACGCCCTCGCGCGGGACCTTGCGACGCTCCCTGTGGCGATGGCCCGTCGCGACGACGTCGTGATCGTCAGGGAAGATCCCCCGACGGCGCTGCGGCGTGACTGGATTGCCGCGGGACTGGACCTTCCGGAGTTTGTCGTGGTCCCCGGGGACTCCCCCGATGCCGGCACGACTCTCGGGGAGCGACGTCTGGGTGGGCTGTGTCCCTGGGGGTGGGCTCCGGACAGCGACCGCTTCCTCGGGCCGCTCCGCGACCGGGTGACGGCGGCGGACCCGGGGCCGGATCCGGCCGATGTCGCCGCCTGGGGGGTGCTGTACTCCAAGGCCTCCGCTGCGTCCCTGGCGGACCGGATTGCGCGGGAGTTTCCAAGGCCATGGATGGACGGACCCGATTGCATCGGACGGGTGGCCCGGTCCGCCCGGGAGGCCCTCGGGATCGTCGCGGCGTGGCGGGCATCCGGTTGGCACCGGCTGGTTGCCAAACGATCGGTCGGTGTGGCCGGGGGCAATGCGCTCCGGTTGTGGGAACCGGACCTGCTCCCCGCCCAGCAGGCCTGGATCGAGAGGAACGTGTCTCCGGACTTTCCCCTCGTCATCGAGCCGTGGCTGGAACGGGTCGCGGAGTTCTCGATGCAGTTCGAGCGGGGGGAGGGTGGGGTCCGGCCCGTGGGGTTTCCGGGGCTGGAGACCGACCTTCGCGGGCAGTACCTGGGGAGCCGGGCCGAGCCCGGGTGGCGGATTCGTCCCCCGGGAGCGGTGTTCGCCGCCCTGGGACCCGAGGGCGCCCGCGAGTGGCCCGACGTGGTGAAGCTGGTGCAGACCCGCCTCGAGGAATGGTTGCGACCGTGGCGGTTTCGGGGCGCGGTCGGGGTGGACTGCCTTGTCCACCGGATGCCGGACGGTCGGACCCGCCTTCGGCCCATGGTTGAGATCAACCCGCGGTGCACCATGGGACGCGTGACGTGCGAGTTGATGCGTCTCGCCGCCCCGGGACGGACCGGCGCCTTGCGGATCCACAACCGGGCCTCCCTCCGATCCGTCGGCGCCGGGAGCTTCGACGAGTTGTGGAGGCGGCTCCAGGCGGCCGCCCCCGTGGTCCGCTCGGGCCAACCCGTCGCCCGGGTCACGTCGGGTGCCATCGCCCTGAACGACCCGGCGTCCGCCGATGCCGCCCTCGCGGTGTTCACCGTGGAGCCCGGTCCCGATGGACGGCGATCCGGACGGTGACCGGATTCCGTGGGGCGATCCTGCGAGGCCGATCGGCCCCGGGGCGGCGTCGACGCCCCATGCACCCGTCCGCCAATCTCCTCCGGAGGGCCTCGCTCCGTCGAGGCCGGGGCGCACGGGGCAGAACATCCACCCCGTTTCGCCCGAGGGGCGCCCGGCTGGAACGGTGGCGCGAGCGTCCCCGCGAGCTGCGGTTATTTGGACTGCGGTGGCAGAGCGAAGCGTCGACACCGCTTTGGCCCTGGCGGCCGGAGGTCGTCGATTGGCTGGGCGCTCCAGACCGGGGAGTCCTCACAACCTCCCGCCCCCCTCCAAAGCGGCGTGGCGCTGTCGCTTCCCGCCGCACTCCAAATAGCGCCGTCCCCTCTTTGAGTTCTCTGCGTTCTTTGCGGTCAAATGTCCGCTCCGTCCACCCCCCGCCCTCTTCCAATGGGCGAGCCTGCGAGGCCGATCGGCCCCGCGAGGGGCCGACGCCCTCCGCCCGTAGCCGCCGCCGATAGGCGGCCGGACCCGCTTCGCCTCCCAGCCCTGCGGGGTCCTGGTGGACCCCGTCGGACTCACCCGCGGACGCGGGTTCATCCCTCCACGGCCCGAGGGGCGGGTGGGCACGCCGCGACGGAGCGCGGCGCTCCGGATGGGGCCGAAGCCGGCGTAGCCATCTGGACCGGGACCGGGTCATATGCCCCGGTGACCGTCCGACGACAACTGCTCCTCTACCCCATCGGGGCTGCCGCCCTGCTGATCCTGGTCGGGCTGTGGAGCGACCGGGCGGTGCGGCGGACCATCGAGTCGCGCCTCGCGGCCGAACTGCAGACGGCCCTCGATGCGAACGTCACCGCACTGGAGATCTGGGTGAACACCCAGACCCGGCTGGCGAGCGTGCTGGCGGATGATCCCGAGGTGCGGCGCCATGTAATGGCGGTGGCGACGGACGCGAAAGCGGCGCCGCCTGACGGGCGGGTGGAGGGCCGCCGTGGGGCCCCGTTGGATCCGGCCGAGCGGGCGTTGCAGACGGTCCTCGACGACCGGATCCGCCAGTCCGGCTACGGCGCGGTCCAGGTGCTCAACACCAACCTGGTGATCGTGGGGGCCTCGTCGCGGGCGCGCATCCGGGTGGGAACCCCGGTGGAATCGGAACACGCCGCCCTGGTGTGGGTGGCGCTGACGGAGAACCGGCCCGTCCTGATCACCCCGTTCAAGGCCGGCTTCGGGCGGGCCGGCGGTGGCGTGGGCCGATCGGGTCGCCGTCCACCCGGCCTGGGACCTCCGGGATTCCGTCAGCCGCCGCCGGGCGACGGGTCGCCGCGGTTCCGTCCGGACTTCAACCTGATGGAGGTCGTCGCGCCGGTGCGGGGCGAGGACGGCGTGGTGGTGGCGGCCCTGGGGTTCATCCTGCGACCCGAGGAGGAGTTCACCCGGGTGCTCTCCGTCGCCCGTCCCGGCGGGACGGGTGAGACGTTTGCCTTCGATCCGGCGGGTCGGCTCATCTCGGCCAGCCGGTTCGACGACCAGCTCCGCCAGATCGGCCTCCTCACCAACGCGCCCTCCTCGGGTTCGCCCTTGAACGTCGAACTGCGGGACCCGGGCCTCGACCTCACCCGGACCGGTGCCCGGCTTCCGACCGACCTGGCCACGCGTCCCCTGATGGCGATGGTCCGGTCGGCGGTGGCCGGCACGAACGGGGTCACGATGATCCCGGAGCGGGACTACCGGGGGGTGCCGGTGGTCGGGGCGTGGCGCTGGCTGGAGGAGCATCATTTCGGGGTCGCCACCAAGGTCGACGCCACCGAGGCCTTCCAGCCGTTGCGGGTGTTGCGCTCGGTGTTCGTCGTCCTGCTGCTCCTGCTGGCGCTGGTGACCCTGGTGATGCTGGCGAGCTCGTACGGGCAGCTCGTGTGGCGGCGACGGTTTGACGAGGCCCAGCTGACCGCGAGGAAGCTCGGGCAATACACCTTGGCCGGCAAGCTGGGCGAGGGCGGGATGGGGGTGGTGTACCGGGCCCACCACGCGCTCCTGCGGCGGGAAACGGCCATCAAGCTCCTCCTTCCGGACCGTGCCGATGAGGACCTGGTCCGGCAGTTCGAGCACGAGGTCCAGCTGACCTGCGGCCTCAGTCATCCGAACACGATCCAGATCTACGACTACGGGCATACGGCCGACGGAATCTTCTACTACGCCATGGAGCTGTTGGAGGGATTGACCCTGCAGGAGTTGGTCGAGCGCCACGGGCCCCAGCCCGAGGAACGGGTGATCCACCTGATGGTCCAGGTGTGCGGGTCGCTGGCCGAGGCCCATGCGGCCGGGCTGATCCATCGCGACATCAAGCCCGGCAACCTCTTCCTCTGCGAACGGGGCAGGGAACCGGACACGGTGAAGGTGCTGGATTTCGGGCTCGTCCGGCGTTTTGGCACCGGGACCGGCGGGGCGAAGGAGGGCGATGTGACCGGCGGGGGGGCGCGGTTCGTCGGCACGCCGCTCTACATGGCACCCGAGACCATCCGTCGCGCCGATGCCGGTGATCCGCGCAGTGACCTGTATGCCCTCGGGGCGGTGGCCTATGTGCTGTTGACGGGACATCCCGTGTTCGGGGGCGACGGGTTTGAGGCGATCTGGGAACAGCATCGGTCCGCGGTGCCCGTCCCGCCGCGGGAGCGCATGGATGGTCGGCCGATCAGCCGGGAACTCGAGGCGTTGGTTTTGGCGTGTCTCGAGAAGAATCCCAGGCATCGCCCCCAATCCGCCGGGGAACTCGCCGAAGCCTTGACGGCATGTCCGGAGGCGGAGGCCTGGACTCCGGAGCGGCGGCGCGAATGGTGGAACCGCTGGATGGCCGGCATGGACGTCCCGGCAACCCCGGGCGCTGCCACCCCGGCCACGGTGAAGATCGACCTGTCCGAGCGAACCGGTGCGTGAAAACCTCCCACAAACCCCGATGAACCCGCAGCCGATCCCTTCGCCGCATCGGACCGTTCCCCGGTGGGGCCGTGTCGCCCTCGTCCTTCTGGCGATGGTCGCGGTCGGCGGCTGGGTCGTCCGCCGCCCCGGTCCGGTTGACGAACGGTTGGCCCGGATCCGGGCCGCCGGCCTGCCGTCCGACTGGCCCGAGGCGGAGGCATGGTACGGTGGGACGCCGCTGGAGCCCGATGCGACCGATGCGCTGATCCGCGCCCTGGAAGACCTGCAATCGATCGACACCGACCGCGGCGTCCCGGATCGGGGGACGCAGTGGACGGACGAGGATCGGGAATGGGCCCGGGCCCAGATGACGAGGAACACCGGGGCGTCGGCCGCCCTCTACGCCGCCCTCGCCGCGGGCGGACACCGGTTTCCCCTGGGCGCCATGCTGGGACCCAACGCGGACATGGGGATCCAGCACCTGATGGCCATCAAGCGCGCCTCCCAGTACCTGGCGGTCGAGGCGGCCGCGAGGGCCGAGGCGCGGGATGCGTCGGGCGCCACCGAGTCCCTGATCGCCGGGATTCGTGCCGGCCGGACGCTCGACGGAGGCCCGGTGCTGATCCATCACCTGGTCCAGATCGCGGTGCACTCGATCCAGATCAGCGCCGCGGAGCGGGTCCTGACCTTCACACCCCTGCCCGAGGAATCCCTGGTCCGCCTTCAGGCCGCCTGGTCGGGCGTCCTTGCCACCAACACCCTCCAGAGGGTGCTCGTCGGCGAGCGGGCCTATGGAGTCAGCAGTTCGAGGCTCCCGATCCGTGACCTCTATCGGAGCATGGACATGTCGGCCGCGATGGGAGTCGAGGTCCCGCTGTGGGAGCGCTGGGGGAAGATGGGCCTGTTGGCGGCCTATTCGGCATTGGGAATGAAGCGGAGGGATCTGATCACCTATCTGGACCACATGGAGGCGCTGATCGCGACTGCCGGTCGCGGCTGCACCCCGGAGACGGTCGCCGGGATGGCAGCCCACCGCCTGTCCGCCGACCGGTTGGCGGGCTCCTGGACCCGTCCGTTGTCCAGCACGTCGCTCGCGAGCATCTGCGGGGCGCCGCCCCGGTCCTTCAAGCTCACCACCAGTCTCCGTTGTGCCCTCACGGCGGTGGCCGTGGAGCGGTTCCGTCGACGGCACGACCGGCTGCCGGAGTCGCTCGACGAGCTGGTGCCCGACTTCCTGGCGTCCCTTCCGGACGACCCGATGACCGGCAAGGCGCTGGCGTATCGGCGGCTTGATCCCGGGTTCCTGGTGTACGGGATCGGTGAGGATGGTGTGGATGACGGCGGGGTGGAGTACGCGGCCCGGCCCCGGGGGCGGGACGGTGGATGGGACGTCACCTTCACCGTGGGAAGGTGAACCGCGGGTGGCGGGCGGGCTTCCCAAGCCGGGGTCCCCGGCGTAGCGTCCGTCGTCATGGACGATTTCCCCGACGCCGAGGCGACGCCGGCGTGGTCGGCCCGACGGGCGACCATCGAGGACCTGCCCGCCCTGTCCGACCTGTGGCAGGGGGCGGGCCTTCCGTCCGGGGACCTCGAGCGCTTCCTGACCGAGTTCCAGGTGGTTGCCGGCCCGGACGGCGTCGTCCGGGCGGCCATCGGGCTTCAGGTCGACGACGACCAGGGGCTGCTGCACAGCGAAGTGGTGTCGGTGCCTGATGACGCCGCGGATGACTGTCGGGCGGCACTCTGGGCACGGATCCAGGTGGTGGGACGCAACCTGGGCGCCGTCCGGCTGTGGACCCTGGAGGATGCCCCGTACTGGCGGTCCATCTTCCGTCGGGCGTCCGCGGCCGAGATCGGGTCCCTCGGGGCCTCCTTTGCCGACCCGGAAGCCGGATGGTGGCTGCATCCGCTGGTCGACGTGGGCCGGCTCGAGCAACTGGCGCAGAAGCAGGCGGTGCTCCGGGGTGACCTGGAGGCGGGTCGGGGAGACGACGGCTTCCAGGAAACCATCCGCCGGGTGAAGCTGGTGGCCTATTCCCTGGCGGGTTTGGTCATCCTCTTGCTGGTGGCCTTTGCCGTGTATGTGCTGATGCACCGGGAGGTCCTGCAACGGGCGCTGCAGACGGCGCCGTGAGGGTTGTTCGGAACCCCGGGGGGCGCGGCCGCACGGCTGCGTCGCCCGCTTCCCGGCCTGCTGATGGATCGGCCGCGCCGCCCCGGTTTGCGGTAGGAGTTGCCCGTTGTCCGCGGCGTGACAAGATCGGTCCGTCATGAGCGAAACGATTGCCAAACCGACCGTGGTGGCCTGGCTGAAGCCCTGGTGTGGATGGAGCGCCGGGGTGCGGGCCGTCCTGAAGAAGTACGACCTTCCCTTCGAGGAGCGGGATGTCATCAACAACCCCGAGGCCTTTGAGGAGATGATCCTGAAGACCGGGCAGACCAAGCAGCCCAGCCTGGAGATCGGGGGACGGATCCTGGCCGACGTCTCGGGCGAGGAGGTCGAGGCGTGGCTGCTGCGCGAGGGGTTGGTGTCGCCGAACGCGGTGGAGCCGGAGGTGCCGATCAACCAGCCCTGCGCCCACGAGATCCCGGCCGAGAAGCCGCTGGACTTCCGGCGCTGAGAGCCGGCCGGATGGATCGGGGAAACCCCTGCTCCGGATCCGGGAGATGTCGCCGTTCGGACCCGTCCGGGCGGCGACATTTGCTTTGACCCGCGGAGCGGGCGGGGGCAGTAATCGCCCCACACTCCCCGTTCCACCATGAAACTCCCATCTCTCCGGAGGGTTTTCGCGTGCCTCGCCGCAGCCATCCCCCTCCTTTCCACCCAGGCCCGCGTCCTCGACGACTTCGACGACAACACCAAGACCGGCTGGGAGGACTTCACGTTCCAGGCCGGGTTTGGCATCCCGTCCGAGCAGTCCGGCCAGTTCCGGTTCACCCAGCCGCCGGCCGGCCAGGCGATCTTCTCCGCCAGCCAGAAGAAGTCCGAGGTGTTCGACCTCCGGGAGGGGCGGACCATCGAGTACCGGATCGACGTCGAGGAGACCGGCGGCAAGGACTCCTTTGCGGTGCTGGCGTTCATCCCGACCGGCAACTCCCCGGGAACCCTGGCCGGTTACGGGTTTGCCAAGTCGACGACCGACGTCCTCATCACCAAGGGGATCAACCGGTACTTCGTGGCCGACAGCTGGCCGGCCGAGGGGAAGAACGACCGGATCACCCTGTCCCTGACCTTGGCAGCGCGGGGTGGGAACGTCGAGGTCACCGCCCGGGTACTCGACAAGGATGCCGGCAACGCCGTGGTGTGGGAGCGGACGGTGATCGACACGCCGTCGGCCGACGTGCTGGCGGACGGCGATGACGAGCCGGCGGCGCCGTTCGTCACCGGGGGCTATTTCACCCTGTACTGCTATCAGGACTTCGATGCCGGGGCGCCGGAGAATCCCTACAAGGTGTTCTACGACAATGCCGAGGTGTTCGTCACCGACAGTTCGGTGGTGGACAACTTCGACGACAACACCAAGACCGACTGGGAGGACTTCACCTTCCTGGCCGGGTTTGGCATCCCGTCCGAACAGGCCGGCCAGTTCCGGTTCACCCAGCCGCCCGCCGGGCAGGCGATCTTCTCGGCCAGCCAGAAGAAGTCCCGGGTGTTCGACCTGGTGGACGGCGAGCGGTTGGAGTTCGCGGTGGATGTGGAGGAGACGGGCGGCAAGGACTCGTTCGCGGTGCTGGCGTTCATTCCGACCGGCAACTCGCCGGGCACGCTGGCGGGGTATGGCTTCGCCAAGTCGACCACCGACGTGCTGATCACCAAGGGGATCAACCGGTATTTCGTGGCCGACGGGTGGCCGGCCGAGGGCAAGAACGAGCGGATCACGATGGTCCTGACCCTCACCGCACGCGGCGGGGGCGTGGAGATCCGGGCCCGGGTGCTCGACAGGGACGCGGACAACGCGGTGGTGTGGGAACGGACGGTTTTCGACACCACGGCGGCCGACGTCATGGCCGACGGTGATGACGAGCCGGCGGCGCCGTTCCTGACCGGGGGCTATTTCACGCTGTACTGCTACCAGGACTTCGACGCCGGGGCGCCGGAGAACCCCTACAAGGTGTTCTATGACAATGCGGTGGTGGCGGCACCGCCCGCCGGGGACAACGCGGCGCCGATCCTGGGGGACATCCTGCCGGCGCAGGGCGCGAACTTCCTCGCCGCCTCGACCCGGGTGTCGTTCCGGGCGACCGACGACAAGGACCTGCCGGCCTCGGGGCTGGCGATCGTCCTCAACGGCACCCGCCATGACGCCGGCAGCGGCCTCACAGTGACCGGGACCGGCAACGCCCTCACCGCCAGCCTCGGGGGCCTCGAGGCCAACCGGGACTACACCGCCCAGCTGATCGCCGTCGACAGCGACGGGGCGGGGGTCACCAACATCGTGTACTTCGACACCTTCCTGACGGGCAACGTGGTGATCGAGTCGGAGGACTACAACTTCCTTGGCGGATCCTTCATCGACAACCCCGTGCCCACCACCGAGGGGGGGTTCGCCTTCAACGCCTACGCGTACCAGGCCGGCACCTCGGCTGTGGACTTCAGCGACACCCGCACCGCGCCGAACTTCGTCAACACCCCGTGGCGTCCGGACGACCCGATCCGGATGCAGCGTACGCTCGACATCCGCCGGGCCAAGTACGACGCCGCCGGCGGGGCGGGGAACGTGAACCAGGTGTTCGACTACGACGTCGGCGACATCGTGGCCGGGGAGTGGCTCAACTACACCCGGACCTTCCCGCCCGGGACCTACGAGGTCTATCTCCGCCAGTCGATCGCCAACATGGAGAACGCCGACAGCGTCCTGGAGGAGGTCACATCCGACCGGACCGTGGAGAACCAGACGGTGCGACTGCTGGGAACGTTCCTCGGGCGGAAGTCCGGGTTCGAGTACCGCAACACCCCGCTGACCGACGGGGCCGGGGTGAACCGGACGGTCCTCACGCTGTCCGGCGTGACGACGCTGCGGGTGCGTCAGATCACCTCCAACGCCGCCGACGGATCCCGGTACCAGAACTACCTGGTGTTCGTCCCCGTGGCGCCGTCGGGTCCGCAGCGGGCGACGGTCACCGCCATCTCCCCGGCACCGAACAGCGCCACCCAGACGGCCCGTCCGGAGATCACCGTGACGATCGAGAACCGGGACACCTCGGTGAAGCCGGAGACCATCCGGTTGACCGTGAACGGCACCGAGGTCACGCCGACGGTGACCCCGACGGCGACCGGGGCGACGGTGGCGTACCCGCTGGCGGTGCTGCCGCCTTCGGGCCAGTCCAACACCGCGCGGCTGGTGTTCCGCGACAGCGAGGACCAGGAGGTGTCGAGCCAGTGGAGCTTCGTGATCAACTACCGGACCGTCCGGGCCGAGGACCGGATTCCCGGCACCGGATCGGAGGCCGGGCTCCGGGTGCGGGTCGTGCAGGCGTCGTTCGACGTGCAGCCGCTGGCCAACGACCTGCAGCGGGCCGAGGACCAGTTGGCGCCGAACTCCGCCATCGCCAAGGCCTACGACACCACGGTGGTCGCCCCGGTGATCAACTACTCCCAGGAGGCGCCGATCGGTGGCACCTCGGGATTCTTCGCCGACGACACCGCGATCCCGGGTCAGTCGGATGAGTTCGGCACCGACGACTGGGCGATGGAGATCCTCACCTATCTCGACCTCCCGGCGGGGGTGGTTCGGTTCGGGGTGAACTGTGATGACGGCTACAAGATCGCCTCGGCGCCGAATCCGACCCCGACCTCGGCCAACCTGGCCTTCCGCAACGGGGCTCCGGCGAACGAGACCTTCGACGTGGTCGTGCCGGTGGCGGGTCTCTACCGCTTCCGGATGGTCTGGTACGAGCGCGGCGGCGGCGCGCACGTGGAGTGGTTCACGGTGGATCCGTCCACCGGCGATCGCACCCTGATCAACGCCCCGGGCGGCATCCGGGCCTACACGACGGTCACCGCACCCTCGGTCGGCCTGTCCGGTGCCGCCACCCTGTCCGGTCCGTTCCAGCCGGAGGCCGGCGTCCAGGTGGATACCGGGGCCCGCACCCTCACGGTGACCCGCTCGGGCGATGTCCGCTTCTACCAGGTCACCGGCGCCGCCGGCGTCCGCGCCAGTCGGATCGAGGTGACCGGCGACCAGGTCGTCGTCCACTACACGGAGTGAGGCTTCCTTCCGCAGGGGGCGCCGCCGGGGAGGATCCCGGGCGGCGCCCCATTTTTTATCCCAAGAGCCTGTCCTGAAACCGGCCGGTCCGCTCCAATTCCAGCAGGAGTCGTTTCCGCCAAAGGCCGCCCCCGTAGCCGCCCAGGTCGCCGTCGGATCCGATGACCCGATGGCACGGGATGAGCAGGCAGACGGGATTGGTGGCATTGGCGCGGGCCACGGCCCGGGTGGCGGTGGCCTGGCCGAGGCGTTCTGCCAGGAGGGCGTAGGACCACGCGGTGCCGGCCGGGATCGACCGGAGCAGGTCCCAGACCCGCTGCTGGAACGGCGTTCCATGGGGAGCCACCGGGATGTCGGGTGGTTCGACCCGCGTCCCGTCGAAGTAGTCGGCGATCCACGCCGCGAGGCGGTCCAGGAGGGGCGATGGACCGGGCAGTCGGGGGAGGTCGGTCCGGGTCGCGGGATGGGTCGGCCCCGGCGTCGCCGGGGTGCGGTCGGCGAACTCCAGGCCAATCACCGCCCCGCCCGTGGCGCAGGTGCGGATCGTCCCCAGCGGCGTGGGGACGAGGGCCGTCCGGATCCAGTCGACCGGTCGCCCGGACCCCGGCGGCCCCCCGGTCACCCGTGACCAGGCGTCGCGGAACCCGCTGAGGGATTCGAAACCCGACGCGAAGGCCGCCTCGTCGAGGCCCGCCCCGGCGTCCAGGGCGGCGAAGGCGATCGCGAGCCGCCGCCGCCGTGCCCACTCGGCCAGGCTCATCCCGTGGACCCGGAGGAACCACCGCCGGGCCGACTCGATCCCGACCCCGAGCGACGCCAGGGTGGCGGCGTCCGGGCGGCGTTCCGGATCGGCATCGAGCAACGGGATCAGGGCATCGACCCAGAGTGGGGGCGTCCCCGGGGGGATCTCCGGACGGCACCGTCGGCAGGGCCGGTATCCGGCGGCGAGTGCGGCGCGGATTCCCGGGAAGTACTCGCAGTGGGCCGGCCGGGCCCGGCGGGGCGGCGCGCAACCGGGTCGGCAGAACACCCCGGTGGTGCGCACGCCGTAGACGAACGCCCCGTCGTACGCCGCATCGCCGAGCGCCACCGCCCGCTCCATGTGGGGACGGGGCGGGAGCAGGCAGGGCTGGTCGGGCTCGGACACGCGGGAGATCCTACCAGAACCGGTCCACCGAAAAAGCGGGCTCCGATTCCCCTTCGGGTGGGTGCCGGATGGACGCTTGCCTTGGCCGGTGTTTCCCGGAAACTCGGCGCCGAATCGCGTCAGCACCATGCCTGTCAAAGTCCGAATCCCCACCCCGCTGCGAAAGCTCACCCACGAGCAGGAACTGGTCGAGGTCCAGCCCGGCACGATCGGGGCGGCCATCGCCGAACTCCAGCGCCAGTTCCCGGGCATCCAGGATCGCCTCGTGGACGAGTCCGGCCAGGTTCGCCGCTTCGTGAACGTGTATGTGAACGAGGAGGACATCCGGTTCCTCCAGAACCAGGACACCCCGCTCAAGGACGGCGACGAGGTGAGCATCATCCCGGCGATTGCCGGGGGCTGATCCGGGAGGCGTTTCCCATGGCCAAATCCACGACTTCAGGAACGGCCGCCCCGCGGCGGAAGGCCGCCCCGGCAGGCCGTCGTGCGCCGGCGGCGGCGGGCGCCGTGTCCGCGCGGTTCTGGCTGGCCTACCCGCCGCAGCGCATCCAGGAGCCCCTGATCTGGGAGTTGGCCCGGCGGTTCGAGATCGTCACCAACATCCGCCAGGCCAGCGTGACCGACCAACTCGGCATCGTCTGCCTCGAGGTCAGTGGAACCCGGAAGGCGGTGGACGACGCGGTGCGCTGGCTCAAGCGCAAAGGGGTCAGCGTCGAGCCGGTCGAGTTGAGCACGGTGGCCGGCTGACATCGTGGGCGGTCGGTCGTGGCGGCCGATGGCGGATCCGCCCGGGGCCCATGCCTTCATCCGGTGCGCGCCTGGCTTCCGGGGGATGGGTTGGCGACGGTCGACCTGCCTCATCGGGCGTTCCGGTGCCGACAGCCCCGGGATCGTTCCTTGACCCATCTAAAGGTCCTGCTTATCAAGGCGTCGCAGCGACCCCAACCTCCCGACCCCTAACCCACTCCGCCATGACCAAGCGCGATCTGGTTGTCCGGATCAGCCAGGAAACCGGGCTGATCCAGGAAGACGTTCTCAAGGTGATCCAGCTCACGCTGGACCACATCTCCGATGCCCTCGCCCGGGGCGAGACCATCGAGCTCCGAAACTTCGGCGTCTTCGAGGTCAAGATCCGCAAGGCCCGCGTCGGCCGCAATCCGAACTCCCCCGAGCGGGATGTGCCGATCCCCCCGCGGTCGGTGGTCCGCTTCAAGGCGGGCAAGGTCATGCGCGAGGCGGTGCTCAAGCTGCCCGCCGCGAACTGATTGCCCGCTTTCCCCCTCCGGGCCGGCTCGGGTAGGTTCCGCCGGCCATGTCCGAACGCCTTCCCGGTTTCCGCGAGTTCTATCCCGAACCGCTGCCCACGCGCGACGCGTGGAGCTGCGACCTGAGGAACCACATCTTCGGCAGCTGGCGCGAGGTGGCCCGGCGGTACGGCTTCCGCGAGTACGACGGCCCGCCGCTCGAGCCGCTCGAACTCTACACCAACAAGTCCGGTGCGGAGATCGTCGGACAGCTCTTCAACTTCGAGGACAAGGGCGGACGCGCCGTCTCCATGCGGCCGGAGATGACCCCGACGGTCGCCCGCATGGTGGCGTCGACCGAGCGCTCGTGGAAGAAGCCGATCCGCTGGTTCTCGATCCCCCAGCTCTTCCGGTACGAGAAACAGCAGAAGGGCCGGCTGCGGGAGCATTTCCAGCTCAACTGCGACCTGTTCGGTGCCGACGACCCGTCGTCCGATGCCGAGGTGGTGGCGCTCCTGATCGACGTGCTGCGGGTGCTCGGGCTGACCGCGGACGATTTCGTCATCCGGCTCAGCAGCCGCCAGGCCTGGGCGCGGTTCCATGCGGCGCGTGGCGGCGATCCGGCCCGCGCCTACGAGTTCTACCAGGTGGTGGACAAGCTGGAACGTGAGCGGCCCGAGGTGAGCGCCGCGAAGCTGGCGGAGCTCGGCATCGCCCTCGACGACGTGCAGGCGTTCCTCCGCGCCGGGGAGCCCGAGCCGGAACTGCAGGCGGTCCTCGATGACTTGGCGGCGCGGGGACTCTCGGATTTCGTCCGGGTCGACTACGGGGTGATCCGTGGCCTGGCCTACTACACCGGCATCGTCTTCGAGGCGTTCGACCGCAAGGGCGAGTTCCGGGCCATCGCCGGCGGGGGACGCTACGACCACCTGATCGGGCAGGTCAGCGGCGGCAAGGTGGACCTGCCGGCGCTGGGGTTCGGCATGGGCGACGTCGTCCTGGCCGAACTGCTCAAGGCCCGGGGCCTCGTGCCCTCCGGTGGGGCGACGGTCGATGCCGTGGTGCTGGTCGAGGACGAGTCCGTGCGCGCCGCCTCGCTCGGCCTCGTGCAGCGTCTCCGCGACGCCGGGCTGGCGGTCGAGTTCAGCCTGGTGGCGGCCAAGTCCGACCGCCAGTTCAAGCGGGCCATGGAACTGCGGGCCGCCGCCACGGCGCGGATCGAATCGTCGGAGGATGTCACCGCGGTGAGGATCCGCGACCTGGCCACCCGGGCCGAGTCGGTCGTTTCCCTCGCCGACGCCCCGTCCGCCGTCCGCCGTCTCCGCGCCGGCTGAGCTGCGACCCACCCCCATCCCCCGGTTCCATGTCTCCGGCGCCCGTCATCCCCTGCGGACCGGACGCGGTGCTCGTCGAGTTTGCCGACCGGGTGGACGGCCGGGCCCTGGCACGGGGGCGGGCGCTGGCGGCCTTCCTCACGGCGCGACTCGGACCCCGGGGCGGGTGGGTGCCGGCGTTCCATCGGGTGCTGCTCCGTGGGGATCCGGCCGATGCCGACGCCCTTTCGGGACACGTCCGGGCGGTGCAGGCGTTCCTCGCTGGGCTTCGGGAGGGTGATGTTCCCCCCGGCCGGACGGTCGTCCTGCCGGTGGCCTACGAGGGACCGGACCTGGAGGGGGTGGCGGCGCATGCCGGCCTGCGGCCGGGGGAGGTGGTGGAACGGCATGCGGCGGGAACCTACCCGGTCCATTGCCTCGGGTTCATGCCCGGGTTCCCCTATCTCGGCGGACTCGATCCGCGCCTGCACGCCCCCCGGCGGACGGTTCCGCGGGCGCGGGTGGCGCCCGGCAGCGTGGGGATCGGGGGCGAGCATACCGGGGTCTACACCGTGCCCAGCCCGGGCGGCTGGCAGCTGATCGGGCGCTGCGGGGTGCCGTTGTTCGACCCCGGTGCCGGGCGGCTGGACGAGATGTTTCGCCTCGCCGCCGGGGATCAGGTCCGGTTCGAGGCGGTGTCGGGACCGATCCCGGACGAGCCGGGTGGAGAGGGCGTCCGGGAGGTCCTTCCGACGTTCCCGGGCGGGGGCCTGCGGGTCCGTGTCCTCTCGCCCGGGATGGGAATGAGCCTGCAGGATGCGGGACGTCCCGGGTACGAGGCGTTCGGGGTGCCCCCCGGGGGCGCCCTGGACCCGGTGGCGGCCTCCTGGGCGAACCGCCTGGTGGGCAACCCGCCCGGGGCGGCGGTGCTGGAACTGTGCCTGCAAGGGCAGGAGATCCTCTGCCTGTCGGACGGATGGCTCGCGGTGGCGGGCGGGGCCGAGGTGGACGGGTTGGGACGGGACCGGGCGTTCCGGGTGCGTTCGGGCGACCGGCTCCGGTTCCGTCCCGGTCCGGCGGGCATCTGGACCTGTCTCGCCGTGCCGGGCGGATGGCGGGGAGTGGATTGGCTGGGAAGCCGGAGCGCCCATTCCCGGGCCGGCCTGGGCTGGACGGGCCGGGTCGGGGATGAACTCCAGGCCGACGGGGACGGTGATCCGATTCCATCCGCCGTGGCGGGGCGGAGGGTGCCGTGGGACGGGGACCGCGACTTCCGCAACCCGCCGGTGCTGCGGGTGTGGCCCGGGCCCCAGTGGGATGCGTTTCCCGACTCCGACCGGGGGACCTTACTCGGCACGGACTGGGAGGTCACCTCCCGGTCCGACCGGGTGGGCTACCGTCTTGCCGGGCCCTGTCTCCGGCCGGAGCGGGCCCAGATCGTGTCCGAGCCGGTCCTGCCGGGATCGGTGCAGGTGCCGGCCGGAGGCCAGCCCATCGTCACGCTGGCCGACGGCCCCACGCTGGGCGGCTACCCGAAGATCGCCCGGATCGACCCGGCCGATCTCCCGTGGCTGGTCCAGTGCCGGCCCGGGCAGCGGATCCGATTCCGGCTGGCCGGGTAGAGCGGGCGACTACCGTCCCCGTCCGAGGCCGGAGGGGAAACCGGGGACGGGAATCCGCAGCGGCAGCTCGATGAGGCGTCCGGATCGGACCCGGTACAGGCGGAGTTCCCGGTCCGGATGGCATTGCACGACGACATACCGTCCGTCGGGCGAGAACTCCACCCCTTCCGGAATGCGCCCCGTGGGCAGGGCCTGCACCCGTTCGAAGGTGCGGCCCTTGCGCCGGGCCACCACCAGCAGGCCGTGGTCCGTCCGGTAGGGACTGTCGGCCGGGACGTTCGACCCGTTCATCAGCGCCCCGACCACCAGGCGCCCGTCCGGACTCATGGCCAGGGACTCGGGGCCGTTGGCCAGGGGGACGTAGTCGATCGCCCGGGGCGGATCGGTCCGGGCATCGATCACGGTCATGGCATCCACGTCGGCCCCGTTGCCGGAGCCGGCCCCGGCGGTCACCGCCAGCTCGCCATCCGGCGTGAACAGCACCCGGTACGGCCGTCCGTAGACGGAGATGCGGGCGGGGGCCACGGCGAGTTCCGTTCCGTCAAAGCGCAGCACCTGCAGGTGCTGCCCCTCACGGACCGCCGCCAGGACCGTCCGGCCGTCGGGACTGACCGCGACGTCCGACACCTCATTGGTGGGATGGGTGAAGGGGACGGTTCCGCCGGGGTCCAGGCGGAGGCCGTCGCGGCGGAACCAGCTGACGCTTCCGCCGGCCCGGTTGGCGACGAAGACATGCCGGCCGTCGGGTGCGAAGGCGACCCCCGAGGCCTGGGGTCCGGCCTGGGCCTCGCCGACGAGGCGGGGTGTCGCACCGGACAGGTCGAGGAGATGGAGGCGGGTGGAAGGCCGCCAGGTCGCCGGCTCGCCCGCCCCCGGTTCGAGCGAATCGGCGACGACCGCCAGCCGGCCATCGGGTGAGACCGCCACATTCGACGGCGGCCCGATCACCGTGTTGGGGATGTTGGTGAGGTGTCGGACCCCGGGCGGGAAGGTCCCGAAGTCGAGGAACGTCAGGGTGTCGGGCGCCGCATCCGGCACGCGGCGGGACACCCCGGTGTCGAGGGCGAGCTTGGACTCGTTGGCCGACACCATCCAGGCGGGCGGGGCGGCGTTCGACTTCTGGCCCATGCCCAGGGCCAGGAGGAGGGGGACGATTCGGGAAAGGGGGCTCATGCGAGACGGGGCAGGGTTCGGATGTCCGGGCGCTGCGCCACCTTCCCCCGGCGGTTTCCCGGGGGGAAGCCGGGAATCAGCCGCGGGGTGGGCGCGGCAGGATGACACGGAACCGTCACCGGGATGTCACCGTTCCGGAGTTGGGGTGTGGGCGTGGACTTGTAACATCCGCGCCGCGTGAACGGCGCATACAAGTCGCAGATGGCGAAAGCGTGTCCTCTTGGAGGCGGTGGCCGATGGGGAGGGCTTTCGGTGGGACTGTCCCTGATCGGGGTCCTGACGGGGCACGGTGCGGAGGTGGATTCGGCGGCGATCCTGGCCGAGTTGCAATCGTTGAAGGCGCGGATTGCCGTCCTGGAGGCCCAGTTGGGAGGGTCGCCCGTTCCCCCGGCGGCGGCTGCGGCCGCGCCGGCTGTCGCTGTCGGGTCGCCCGTCGCCCCGGCACTGGAGAGGCGCTTGGAGGCCGATGAGGCCCGAATCGACGCCCTCGCTCGGGAGGTGGAGGAGCAGAAGGAGAGGCTGGAGGTCCAGGATGAACGCTGGGAGCGGGCTCGGGAGCGGTCGGACCGGACGGCACCCGAGGTCATCCGGGATGCGCTCAAGGACAAGTGGTACGAGCGGCTGAGCCTCGGCGGGTACACGCAGCTGCGCTACAACCATATCCTCGACTCCGATGGCGCCCCGCTGAATGTCCCGAACGACCGGTCGGTGGGGGGCAGCGAGTCCTTTTCGATCCGACGGGGACGCCTACGGTTCAGTGGCGACGTGACCCCGCGGCTGTTCCTCTACGCGCAGGCCGATTTCGCGGGGAGTCCCGGTGCCGGAGACTGGGCGCTCCAGATGCGCGACCTGTATGCCGATGTGTCGATCGACGGTGACCGGGAGTTCCGGGTGCGGCTGGGGCAGTCGAAGGTGCCGTTCGGCTTTGTGAACATGCAGTCGAGCCAGAACCGGCTCAACCTGGAGCGGCCCGACGCGCTGAACTCCGCGGTGGAGGGCGAGCGGGACATCGGGGCGTTCTTCATGTGGGCGCCGGTGGAGGCCCGGGTCCGGTACAAGAACCTCACCCGGCTCGGGCTGAAGGGTTCCGGGGACTACGGCGTGGTCACGCTGGGCGCCTATTCCGGGCAGGGCCTGAACCGTTCCGACCGCAACGGGGAACCCCATTACCTGGCCCGGATCGAGTACCCGTTCCAGACGGCCGGCGGAAAGTACTACGAGCTCGGCGTGCAGGCCTATCGGGGGCGCTTCGTGGTGGGCACCTCGCCGGTGCCCGTGGCCGGCGGGGGCAACGCCACACCGGTCGTGGATCCCAACGGGCCGCTGGACGAGCGGGTGGGGATCACGGCGACCTGGTATCCGCAACCGTTCGGGATCGAGGCCGAGTGGAACATCGGACGCGGCCCGGAACTGTCCCGGGACTTCCGGACGATCGACGACCGGTTCCTGCACGGCGGCTACATCCAGGCGAGCTACCGGGTGGCAGACACGGCGCTGGGCGAGTGGATTCCGTTCGTCCGCTGGCACTACTACGACGGCGGACGGAAGTTCGCGGCGAACGCACCGTCGATGCATGTCAACGAGCTGGACGTCGGCCTCGAATGGTCGCCGATCCCCGAGCTGGAGGTCTCCGTGTCCTATACCCGCACCTTCCGCCGGACCAACACCCGGACCGCGCCGTATGCCGAGACCGAGGGGGCGGACCGGGTCGGTCTGCAGGCACAGTGGAATTACTGACGCCTACCGACCCAGGCCTGGGGGGGCACGGGGCCGGCAGCGGGGCAGGGGTCGAGGACCGTCCGGCCGGGGGCTCACCGACCGGGGCTCAGCTTCCCGCCGAACCGAACGCCATCACCACCTTCATCATCAGGTAGGCGATTCCGGCGGTGATGGGGAGGGTGAGGACCCAGGCCCAGAGGATGCGCTCGACCACGGTGAAGTTGAGCGCGCTGAAGCGCTTGGCGCAGCCCACGCCCATGATGCTGGTGGTGATGGCGTGGGTGGTGGAGACCGGCATGCCGAAATGCGCGGCGGTCATCAGCACCGTCGCCGCGGTGGTCTCGGCGGCGAACCCGTGGACCGGCTGCAGCTTCACCATCTTGTGGCCCATGGTCTTGATGATCCGCCATCCGCCCGCCGCGGTGCCCGCCGCCATCACCAGCGCGCAGGTCACCTTGATCCAGACGGCGATGCCCTGCTTGCCCCCCTCGACCGCCTCCGGGGTGCGGAGGAAGGACAGCCACCCGGGCAGGTCCTCCAGGGTGCCCGCCTTGGTGGCCGCCACCAGGGCGAGCGCGATGATGCCCATCGTCTTCTGGGCGTCGTTGCTGCCGTGGCTGAACCCCATGTAGCCGGCGGAAACCAGCTGGAGCTTGCCGAAGACCGCCGTCACCCACCGGGGTTTCCAGTTCCGCAGGAACACGTAGAGCAGCGTCATGAACAGCATCCCCACCGTCAGGCCGAGGATGGGGGAGGTCACCATGGGGATGACCACCTTGTAGAGCAGCCCCTGTCCCGTGTACCACGGGGCGCCCTCCTTGATGGATGCCCAGATCAGGGAATCCCAGTTGGTGTGGGCATTCGCCAGCGTGGCGCCGCACAGGCCGCCCACCAGCGCATGGCTGGAGCTGGAGGGCAGCCCGAGCCACCACGTCAGCAGATTCCAGAAGATCCCGCCGCTCAGGGCGCAGATGATGGTCGTGGTGGTGACGAACTGCGCATCGACCAGCCCGGAGGAGATGGTCTTGGCCACCGCCGTCCCGGCCAGCGCGCCGATCAGGTTGGTCGTGGCCGCCATGATGATCGCCTGACGCGGCGTCAGCACCTTGGTGGAGACGACCGTGGCGATGGAGTTGGCGGTGTCGTGGAAGCCGTTGATGTACTCGAACACCAGCGCCACCAGGATGACCGTGAACAGGAGGGTCATGCGGACGCGGTGTCAGGAGTTCTTCAGCACGATGTGGAAGATCACGTTGCCCGCGTCGCGGCACCGGTCGATGACCTTCTCCAGCAGGTCGTACAGGTCCTTGAGGGCGATCACGGCCACGGCGTCGCTCTCTCCGTTGTAAAGCGCCCGGAGCAGCTCGACCATCATCTTGTCCGCCTCGCCCTCAAGGTACTGCAGCCGGTCGTTCTGCTCCTTCACCTTCTCGAGGTCCGGTGACGTCCGCAGCTCCCGCACCATCGTCAGGACCACGTCGGCCGCCTTCTCCAGCAGCTGGGTCTGCCGGGAGAAATCGAACTTCCGGACCCGCTCCGGGCAGAGCAGGAGGCGCTCGCCGAACTTCTCCAGCGTCTTGGGGATCTTGTAGAGGGCGGTCGACAGGGCCTCGATGTCCTCGCGTTCCAGCGGGGTCACGAAGGTCGTCGTGAGCCGCTCGCTGATCTCCTCGGTGATCCGCTTGTCCTTCTTGCGTAGCAGCGCGAACTCGTCGAGCGACCCGGCCGACGGCTTGGCCAGCAACTGGACCAGCAACTGGACGCTCTCCCGGGCCTCCTCGGCGCTCTTCTCGAGCAGGTCGAAGAAGATGTCGTCCTTGCCGATGAGTCGTTGCAACGAGAACATGACCCCGGTGTCCTAGCACCCGGCCCGAAGGATGGGGATGTCGAAATTGTTACGACGCGGTGACGGCAACGGGTTCCGGATGGCATCCGGGCCGCCGGCTGGGGGAAGGTTCGCGGGTGCGCATACTGGTGGTGAGCGACCTGCACTGGGCGTCGGCCGGGGAGGCGGCGCGGGCGGGGCACGAGTCCCGGGCGATCGGCAACCCCGTGCTGCGGACCCTGGCCCGGATCCATCGGCGCTTCGTCTGGCTGGCCGAACCCCACGCCCACAACCATCGGCTGGAGGCCATCCTGTCCGCCCAGCCGACGGCCGACCGGGTGGTGGCGAACGGGGATTTCACCGTGGACTCGGCCTTTGTCGGGGTGAGTGATGACGCGGCCCTGGCCAGTGCCGCCGCGGCGTTGGACCGGTTGCGGACGGCGTATCCCGGGCGGGTGGATGCCACGCTCGGGGACCATGACCTGGGCAAGCAGAGCCTCTTCGGCGCCGTGGGCGGGCCGCGCCGCGCCAGCCTGGAGCGCTGCCGGGGCGCGCTGGGTCTTCCGGATGCCTGGCGACGGGATCTCGGCCGCTGGAGCCTGATCGGGGTGGCGTCGACCCTCCTGGCCTGGCCGGTGTTCGCCGCGGAGGCACCGGCGTCGGAACGGGCATGGTGGGATGCGCAGCGGGAGGCCCACCTGGCGCGGGTCCGGGAGCTTCTCGACGGACTGGATCCCGGGCAGCGCCTCGTGCTCTTCGTCCATGACCCGACCGCCCTGCCGTTCCTGGCCCGGCTCCCGTGGTTCGCCGCCCGGATGGATCAGGTCCGACTCACCGTCATCGGCCACCTCCACACCGACGCCGTGCTCGGCCTGGCCCGTCGACTGGCCGGGCTGCCGACGGTGGGGTTTCTCGGCGTGACCGCCCGACGCTACTCCACGGCCCTCCGGAGGGCGCGGGAATGGGAACCGTTCCGGGTGGTGCTGTGTCCGTCGCCGCCGGGGATCCAGCTCCTGCGGGACGGCGGGTTCCTGACGCTGGAGATCGATCCGGACGGCCGGGAGCCGCTGCGCTGGATGCGCCACTCGCTGCCTTGGGACAGGGTGTGAGAAGCCCCGGGGTCTCCCAGGGGCCGACCTACCTCCGGATCCGCAGCAGGCGCAGGGCGTCCCCCGTCCGGGGAAGATCGAACGTCGCCTCCGCGCCATCCGCCGTGATGGTCCCCGCCGTCTCCCAATCGTCCGTCCACCCGGACTTGGCCTCCACCCGGTAGACGACGCCCGGGAGGGTGTTCCAACGGAGGCGGAACGAGGTCGGCAAGATCCCGATCGGACCGATGCGGATCTCCTCTCCACCGGGCTCCCGGACGGTCACGGCGTAGGTCAGGGGGCCGGTCGGCGTGAACACGATGTTGTGACCGTCCATCAGGAAGGGTCGGGTCACGTTGAACCGCTGCAGGGCGACGTCGCCGGTGTCGAACGGGGCGTCGGCAAGGTAGTGGACCTCCGCCGGGAGCGCGGCCAAGGCGCCCGGGGTCATGCCCACAAACACGTCGCCGCCGAGATTCCCGGAGGTGAAGGCGGGCACGCCGCCGTATCCGAAGACGATCCGTCCGTCCGCATGCAGCATGACCTGGAAGGTGACGGGCACCCCCTGGTCGGCATAGGTGGCGACCCCCGCCCAGGTGAAGACGGCCCGGGTGGATTCCAGTCGGGCATGGACCGATCCGATGGCCTCCAGGTTGAGGTCCGTCCAGAACGGCGTGATGAGGGGTGCGGTGGTCTGACGGAAACCGGATTCCGTGCCGTAGGTGCCCGAGGAACCCTCCGACCCCAGGCCAAGGACGCCGTTCGATCCGACCCACACGACATCATGGGACCTGCCTCCGCGGGGGAATCCGAAGCCGAGTGCGACCGCCGTCGCAGCATCGTCCGTTCCCGCCAGGGACTCCAGTTCCGCACCGGGATCGGCCTCCCAAATCGGCGGCACGGGGACCGGGTCGGCCGCCCGTCCGCTGTAGGCGACCCGGTAGACCGAGGGGCCGCGGGGGGCGAACTCGACGCTCTCGCCGTCCAGCGGAAACGGGTCCCCGATGGAGAAGCGGTGGTGGACGGTGTTGTCGTGCACCAGCACGGCCTGGTCCTCGAAGGCCACCGGGGAGGGTGGGGTCGTCCGACCGCCGGCGGTGATGCCGACAAACACCGCGGTGTCGACGGTTTCCGGTTTCAGCGGGGAGATCCCGTACCAGGCGTAGACCACGCGGCCGTCGGGGAAGATCTGGGCCTGGAAGGTGAACGGGACACCCGGATTCCTGTAGGTCCCCACCCGCCGCCAGGTCACCACCGCCCGGTCCACGTCGTTGCGGAGAAACACTTCACCCATGAGCCCGAGGCTCAGGTCGGTCCAGAAAGGCGCCAGGATCGGGGCGGTGGTGCCGGCAAACACCGCATTGGAGGGCACGGTCTCGATGCTCCCGGGTTCCCCGAGGGCGATGGCACCGTTCGCCCCGATATGGATCCGGTTGAAAAGCCGCCCGTCATAGGGGAATCCAAACGCCAGATCGACCGCAACCGACGTGTCGTCCTGTCCGTCCAGTTCCGGGACCGCACTGCCCGTCGCGGCATCCCATGCCGTCGGCCGCCGCCGGACGATCGCCGGTCCCTCCACCGTCGCCAGATAGCCCTCCCCGGGCCGCGGTTCGAATCGAAGGCGGGCACCGTCGATGGGGAAACGGTCGGGCGTCCAGAACCGCTGCAGCACGGTCGGGCCGACGGCGAGGGGGGCATCGTCGGCGAGGTCCACCGGCACCGGCGGGGAAGCCAGCGAGCCGGCGCTGAGCCCCACGTGGACGACCGAGTCCACGCTGTACTCCCCGAGCGGGGGGATGCCGTGGTAGGCGAAGTCGACCGTGCCATCCGCACCCAGCTGCGCCTGGAAGGTGAAGGCCAGGTCCGGCCGGGCGGCCGATCCGATTCCGTCCCACGTCACCACCACCCGGTTCCCCAGGTCCCGGACCCGCACGGCGCCGCGGACGCGGAGATCCATGTCGGTCCAGAACGGTGCGAGGACGGGTGCCGACGTCGTCTGGAACTCGTCGTCGAGTGGATACCCCCCGGCCGCTCCGCGTTCACCCAGCCCGATGACGCCGTTGGCGCCCACGTGGAGGGTGTTGAAAAGGCGCCCGTCGTAGGGGAAGGCGAAGCTGAGTTCGACGGGGGTGGCGCCATCGTCGACGCCCTGCAACGCGGTCAGTACCGCGCCGTAATCGGCTTCCCAGCCGGGCGGGGGCGCTGGGGCCGCGGATTCGGCGCCATTCAGCCCTGCGGCAAGGACGACAATGGGCAGCGCTCGGAGGATTGGATCGGACGGACTCATGGGGGTGGATCCCGATTCCGACGGTAGGATTCTGGCATCCAACTGGAAGTTCCGAGTGTGCACCGGAATTGGTGAAAAGTGGCCGGGAACTGGCCCGGCCCTCGACCGGGGCGGTGGGGCCCCACCGGACAGAAATCCAGCCGGAGGGAAGTGGCTGGATCGATGGACAACACCGATGGACCAGTTTGTCCCGGAAGGCCCCGAGGGAAAGTGGCGGGAGTGGCGGGGCTCGAACCCGTAACCTCTGCCGTGACAGGGCAGCGCTCTAACCAATTGAGCTACACCCCCGCGGGGCCCGGTGGTTTTACCGGTGGGAACACCGGAGTCAACGAACTTTTTGCCGCCACCGCGGGAAAAGTAGGATTCGGGCTGCAGACGCCAAGGAGGTGGGGGTGGGGAACCCCGCTGAAGAAACGTACCACAGCCCGAATCGGGAAAATCCCTAGCGGCCCGGATTCCGTGTGTCAATCCGACGAAAGAACTATGGCGAAGAATTCTCCCGGGCCCGGCCCTTTTTGCGCCCCCGGCACGGGCGGTTCGCGGGTGCGGGCGGAGTCTGGGCGGAGCGCGCGTTCGTCAGGCCGTGCTTGACGACGGGGTGGCAGCTGCTGCCATCGTCACCGCTGATGAAGGCGGCTTTTGCGGCGATGACCCTGGGTGTGGCCACCCTGCTCCTTTCCGGGTGCTACAAGACCCAGGAGGGCAGGTACCAGGCCGGAGTTCCGTTCTCCCGGGACGAGATCGAGAGCCGGTACGAGCGTCCCGTGCCCCAGGTATACGAGGCGGCCAAGGCGACGCTGGCCTTCAACGGAACGCTGACCAGCGAGAACCTCGTGGCCCAGGTGGTGACCGCCCGGATCAATGACCGCACGGTCTACGTGAAGGTCGACGAGGTGGAGCCGCGCATCAGCCGGGTGATCGTGCAGGCCCGACGCAACTCGGGCCGCGGCGACCTGGATCTCGCGGCGGAGATCGACAAGCAGATCGCCCTGCGGTTGCGCTGACCGGCTCCCCGGCCGGGTCCGGGACGAAACACGAACGGCCGACGCTTCCCGCGTCGGCCGTTTGCGTTTGGGGACCTCGGAGTTTCCGGACAGCTCTCAGCGGTCGCAGACCTTGCCCGGGTTCAGGATGCCCTGGGGATCCAGCACCCGACGCAGGTCGCGCATGAGGCGCATCTGGGCGTCGCCGGCGAACCGGGGCAGGAACCCCTTCTTCGCGACCCCGACCCCGTGCTCGCCGGTGATGGTGCCGCCCAGGCGGATGGCCTCCTCGAAGATCTCGTGGAAGGCGAGTTCCACCCGATGCATCTCGTCGTGGTTCCGCTCGTCGGTCAGGAAGGTGGGATGGAGGTTGCCGTCGCCCATGTGGCCGAAGGTGCCGATCCGGAGGTTGTGCCGACGGGCCACCTCCTCGACGAACCGGACCATCCGGGCCAGTTCGCTGCGCGGCACGGTGGCGTCCTCGAGGATCGTGGTGGGTGAAAGACGGGCCAGGGCGCTGAAGGCCGACCGTCGGGCCGATGCCAGCCGGTTGGCCTCCTCCTCGGTCTGGGCCACCCGCACCTCGCGGCAGCCGTTGCGCCGGGCGATCGCCTCCATCTCCGCGGCCTCGTCCGCCACCTGCGCCGGATGCCCGTCGGTCTCCATCAGGAGCAGCGCCTCGCAGTCGAGGGGCAGTCCGATGCGGGCGAAATCCTCCACGCAGTGGATCGTGGTCCGGTCGAGGAACTCGAGGGTGCAGGGGATGATCCGCGCGGCGATGATGTCGCTGACCGTCTGGGCCGCGGCATCCATCCGGTCGTACGTGGCGACGAGGGTCTTCTTCGCCGCGGGTTTCGGGATCAGGCGGAGCAGCACCTCGGTGATGACGCCCAGGGTCCCTTCGCTCCCGATGAAGAGGTCCTTGAGGGAATAGCCCGCCACGTCCTTCACGCACTTGTTGCCGGTGCGGAGGATCTCGCCGTCGGGCAGCACCACCTCCAGGCCCATGACGTAGTTGCGGGTGATGCCGTACTTGAGGCCCCGGAGACCCCCGGAGTTCTCGGCCACGTTGCCGCCGATGGTGGAGATCTTCATCGACCCGGGATCGGGCGGATAGAAGAGCCCGACCGCGGCGGCGGCCTCCGCGACCTGGAGGGTGGTGGCGCCGGGTTCGGTCCGCAGTGTGAGGTTCGCGGTGTCGACCTCCAGGATGCGGTTCATGTGCACGGTGCACAGGACGAGGCATCCGGGCACCGGCAGGCTGCCGCCGCTGAGCCCGGTGCCCGACCCCCGGGTGACCACCGGGACCCGACCCTGCTGGGCCAGACGGAGGACGGCGGAAACCTCGGAGGCGGACCGTGCGAAGACCACCGCCCCGGGCAGCTGCTGGTGGGCCGCGGTGCCGTCGAACGAGTACGGGATGAGGTCCTCGGGTGCGGTCAGGACCGAGGCGTCGCCGAGCAGTCGGCGCAGTTCGACGAGAAGGGATCCGTCCAGCGGCATGGTGGATGGGAGCTTGGCGGCCGCCATGGAAGCCGGTCAAGGACCCCGCCGGATCGACCCTCCGGGCGGGGATGCCGGGCGGAGATTTGACCGCAAAGAACTCAAAAGGGCGCGGGGCTCTTTTGGAGTGCGGCGGGAAGCGCGAGCGCCACGCCGCTTTGGAGCGGAGCGGGGCGTGTGGAGGAACCTTCGTGCTGGAGCGTGCCCCCCCTCATCGATCGCCTTCGCACTCCCGGGCGGTCCGGCCGGGCCAAAGCGGTGTCGACGCTTCGCTCTGCCACCGCAGTCCAAAGGGGCGCCGGCCGGACCGGTGGCGCGAGGCTCCCGCCGAGCTGCCGGGTGCCGCCCAGCTCCCGTCCCCTCGGGGTCGGGATCGGGATCGGAATCGACCTCCCTCCCCCCCATCCATCATCGCCCTCTTCCGGAGCGCCGAGATCCTGGGAGGCGGGGCGAAGGGACGAAGGGGGCGATACCGTTCTTCTCTCCGTATCTCCGTGCCCCTGTGAGAGATTGCGCCGGGGCAGACTCCGGATGGGCCTCACACGGAGCCACGGAGACACGGAGGGGAGGCCGGGGGCCGGGCGGAGCGGTGTCGAGGCACCGGGGGACCGCGGATTGGCATCCGCAGCTACGGGGGGCTCCAGGCGAATCTGGACTGCGGCGGAGCGCGGGCTCAGTCGCCCATGGGGCGGACAGCGACGGTTGGCCGGCCGGCGAATCGTCGAAGGCGGGCGTGATGGGCGGCCTGGAGCGGGGCGAGATGGGCGGGGTCGCCCACCGGTTGCCCATCGATGCTCCCCACGGGCACCACCCCGGCCACGCTGCCGGTGAGGAAGACCGCCTCGGCCCGCAGCACACGCTCCGGATCACCCGGGGTCTCGGCCCAGCTCCTTCCGACCTCCCGGGCCAGTCGACGCACCAGATCGCGGGTGATGCCGGGCAGGGCGCCGGCCGAGACGGGGGGGGTGCAGATGCGGCCGGCCTCAAGCCATCCCAGGTTGGCGGACGCCGCCTCGACCCACCTCCCCCCGGCATCCACCAACAGGGCCTCGTCGGCTCCCGCCGACTCCGCCTCCATCCGGGCCAGCACCCAGACGAGTCGCGAGGCGGTCTTGTGCCGGGTCATCGGGCCCGGCGGCGGCAGCGGCAGGGAGGCGGTCCGGAGCGAGACCGGCCGGGTCCTCGGGGTCGGGAGGGGGTGGAAAGTGATGATGAAGGCCGGGCGGGTGGCGTCGGCGGGCGAGTAGCCCCGGGAGCCGCTGCCCCGGGACCGGTGCAGCCGGACCACGCCGTCGGACAGACCCTGCCTCAGGGCGCCGGTCTCCACCAGACGCCGGACGGCGGCCCCGGTCCCGGGACGTGGCAGGCCCAGGGCGTCGAGCCCTTCGGCAAACCGACTCCAGTGCCGACCCCAGAGAAAAGGCCGTCCGCCCGCCAGTCGCACCGTCTCGAACAGGCCGTCGCCGTAGAGGAACGAGCGGTCGGTCACCGGGACCGTCGCCTCGTCCGCGGGCACCCATCGGTCGTTTACCCACGCCAACGGGACCGGTGGGGGCGGCGTGTTCCTCATGGGCGCAGCACCCTCTCCGGCGCATCCGCCGGGACCGCCAGCGCCTCGAGGAACCCGCGGGCCTTGGCGGTGGTCTCGTCGAACTCGGCCGCCGGGTCGGAATCGGCCACGATCCCGGCCCCGGTGTGGTACGAGGCGATGCCATCCCGGAGGACTGCGGTCCGGATCGTGATGCTGAGCTGGCTCTCGCGGTTGAACCCGAGGTAGCCGTGCGCCCCGCAGTACGGCCCGCGGGCCATCGGCTCCAGCTCGTCGATGATCTCCATCGCACGGATCTTGGGGGCGCCGGTGACGCTGCCGCCGGGGAAGGTCGAGGCCAGGGCCCCCAGATGGCCGACCTCCGGACGGAGCCGGCCCTCGACGGTGGACACCAGGTGCTGGACCTGGGCGAAGCGCTCCAGTCGGACCAGCTCCGGCACCGCCACCGACCCGTACTCGCAGATCCGGCCCAGGTCGTTGCGGAGCAGGTCGGTGATCATCACCAGTTCCGCCATCTCCTTGGCGCTCCGCTGCAGCTCGTAGGTCAGCTGGGCGTCGCGGACGGGATCGGCGCTTCGCGGACGGGTCCCCTTGATCGGACGGGTGAGGACGTGGTGTCCGCTGAGCCGGAGAAAGAGCTCGGGGGATGACGAGACGAGCTGGAAGTCGCCCCAGTTCTGGCACGCGGCGTACGGCGCGGGCGACGCCGAGAGCAGGCGCTCGAAGAGGCTCCAACCGGTGTCCCCATAGGGCACCCGGAGCCGGCGGGAAAGGTTGACCTGGTAGATGTCGCCGGAGCGGATCAGCGACTGGGCACGTCGCACGGCCGACAGGAACTCCTCGCGGTCGACCGAGCTGACCACCGGGCCCGGGACGGGCGGGGGGGCGGGATCGGGGCCGTCGGGCGACGGGTCGGCGGCGGCGAGGCGGCGGAGCCAGACATCCCGCTGTCGGACGGCCCGGGCCCGGGACCGGGAACCGTCGGGTCCCAGGCCGGTGGCGACGATCCACGTGCGGTCGAGGTGATGGTCGTGGATGAGGAGGCTGGGGAAGAATCCCACGCAGCAGTCGGGGAGCCCGTGGTCCTGGACCGCCCGGCGGGGAATGCGGGGCTCGACGAACTGGTTCAGCTCGTACCCCCAGAACCCGAACGCCCCCCCGATCGGATGGGGCTGGTCGAGGTCGTCGACCAGCTCGAACCGGGCCAGCAGGGAGTCGATGACCGGCCACGGGTTGCCAAAATGCACCTCGGCGGGCTGACCGGGCCGCACGACCGTCGTCCGGGCCCCGTGGCTGCGGAGGACGGCGATCGGGTCCGCGGCGAGGTAGGAATGGCGGGCGGTCGACCCGTCGAAGCGCCCCGTCCGCAGGTACACGCCGGTGCGGCGGGAGAGCAGCGCCCCGGCGACCGGGTCGAGCGGCGGGGCCCCGGGGACGGCTTCGACAAGGGGGCGCGGGGGGCGCATTCCGTCCCGACATTGGGTGCGCCGGGGACGGCGTCAAGGCGGCGGCGGACCGGGCAACGGGGGCCCGGGATTTCACAAAAGGAGGTCTGGCCATCCCCGGGACGTCTGTCCATCTTCCCGCCGCCGCCCCCTCCGGCGGGGCGGCCCACCAGTCCGGGATGCCCGGTCGGCGGTCGGAAAACGTCCGGAGTGTGTCGCCTGTCACCGTCATCGGTTTGTTGCATGTCTGCTGAGTCCGCTGCCGGCCGCCGCCTGCGGTCGATGTTCATCTCCTTCATCCACTGGTTCGATTCCGACTACGGGGCCGAGGAGTTGGTGAAGTTGCGCGCCCGTCCCGACCGGGTGGAGTGGGTCCGGGCCATCCCGTTCATCATCCTGCACCTCGGCTGCCTCGGCGTGATCTGGACCGGCTGGAGCTGGTTCGCGGTGGGAACGGCGGTGTTCCTCTACTTCGCGCGGATGTTCGCGGTGACCGGGTTCTACCACCGGTATTTCTCCCACCGGACCTTCTCGACCTCCCGGCTGTGGCAGTTCGTCCTGGCGCTGTGGGGCGGGACGTGTGTCCAGCGCGGGGCGCTGTGGTGGGCGTACACCCACCGGCACCACCACCAGCATTCCGACGAGGAGCACGACAAGCACTCCCCCCGTCAGCACGGCTTCCTGTGGGCGCATGTGGGCTGGATCACCAGCGCGAAGAACTTCCCGACCGACTACAGCCGGGTGAAGGATCTCGCGAAGTATCCGGAGCTGGTCTTCCTGAACCGGTTCGACGCCCTCGTCCCCGCGCTCTTCGCGGTGTTCCTGTTCGGCCTCGGCTGGCTTCTCGAGCGGTACGCCCCCGGGCTGGGAACCTCCGGGGGGCAGATGCTCGTCTGGGGATTCTTCATCAGCACCACGGCGTTGTTCCACGGGACCTCGTGCATCAACTCCATGGCCCACGTGTGGGGACGTCGGCGGTACGAGACCGGCGATGACAGCCGCAACAGCTTCCTCCTGTCGCTCATCACCCTGGGCGAGGGCTGGCACAACAACCACCACAAGCACATGGGCTGCGTCCGGCAGGGGTTCTACTGGTGGGAGATCGACATCACCTACTACCTGCTGAAGCTCATGTCATGGACCGGGCTGATCTGGGACCTGCGACCGGTGCCGGCCGACGCCTACAATCCCGAGCGGCACCTGCCGTCGGCACGGCGCTGAGCCGGACCGATCCGACGGCACGGTTCCGGCCGTGCCCGATGCCGGCTGGTTGCGCCGGGCCGGATCGGGGGTACCTCTCCGCGCCATGACCCGGCCCCGTCTGGCCATCGTCGGCACCGGCATCGCCGGTCTCGGCTGTGCCCACTTCCTCCACGACCGCCACGAGCTGGCGGTGTTCGACGTGGCCCGGCGCCCCGGCGGGCACAGCCACACGATCGACGTCCGGGAGGGCGGGCGGACGGTGGCGTTCGACACCGGGTTCATGGTGTTCAACCGGGTGACCTATCCCCGGCTCACCCGGCTGTTCCGCCAGCTGGAGGTGCCGGTGGAGCCCACCGACATGTCGTTCAGTGTCCAGCACCGGCCCTCCGGGCTGGAATACTGCGGCTCCAGCCTCGCCCACCTCTTCGCCCAGCGGGCGAACCTGATCCGGCCCGGGTTCTACCGCCTCCTGCTCCAGGTCGACCGCTTCAACCGCGAGGCCATCGACGCCCTGGACGATCCGGAATGGCGGGACCTGACGGTCGGCGAGTACGTGCGGCGGCGCGGGTATGGCGACGGGTTCCTCGACCTGTACCTCATTCCGATGAGCGGTGCCGTGTGGAGCACGCCGCCCGGTCGGATGCCGGAGTTCCCGGTGGCGACACTCCTCCGGTTCTTCCACAACCACGGCTTCCTCGGCCTCCACACGCAGCATCCGTGGTGGACGGTCACCGGAGGGTCCCGCGAGTACGTGCGGCGCCTGGTGCGGCCCTTCGCCGGGTCGCTGCGCCTCGGGGAAGGGGTCGCCGCGGTGCGGCGGGGTGCGTCGGACGTCGAGGTCGTCCTGGGGGACGGCCGGAGGGAGCGTTTCGACCGGGTGATCCTGGCGTGCCATGCCGACCAGGCGCTGGCGCTGATGGCCGATGCCGACCCGGCCGAGCGGGCGTTGCTGGGGGAGTTCGCCTACCAGCCCAACGAGGCGGTGGTCCACACGGACTCCTCGGTCATGCCCCGCACCCGACGGGCCTGGGCGGCGTGGAACTACCGGATCGAACCGGCGGCCGTCGGCGACGCCGGGGTGCGGACGCAGACGGTCTACTGGATGAACCGCCTGCAGGGGGTGAGCGACCGGGCCAACTACTTCGTGTCGATCAACGGCGGCGGGTCGGTCGATCCCGCCCGAGTGGTCCGTCGCATCGACTACGAGCATCCCCTCTTCACCCTCGGGGCGATCCGGGCCCAGCCGGGCCTGCGTCGGCTCAACGCCGAGCCGGGGCGTCGGGTCTTCCTGGCCGGGAGCTATTTCCGGTATGGCTTCCATGAGGATGCCCTCGGATCGGCGCTGGACCTCGCCCGGGTCCTGACCGGCGAGGACCTGTTTGCCGGGATTCCCTCACTCGAATGAAACCGGATCGGGGCGCGTCGGGTCTCTCCTGCGAAACCCGTCGGCAGGCGTTGCCCATTCCCTTGCGGGATCGGGCCGGGGGAGGGATCCCCTGAATTGACTCGTGCCGGCACTGCTTACAGGCTGATCCGAACATGATTTCCCGTCCGCTGCTGGCGGCTCTTTCCGCCGCCGCCTTCTCCGTCTCGGCGCAGGATGCGCTGGAGACGCGCCCGGTCTCGCTCCAGGACTGCATCCAGATGGCCCTGGAGAACAACCTCGAGATCCGGATCGCCCGGTACCTGCCGGAGATTGGCGAGCTGACCCTCAAGGGCGACTACGCGGCGTGGGATCCGAACTTCAGCGCCTCCGCCGGCCGGACCTACCGGGAGTCGCCCGGATTTTCCGGCATTGCCGACTTCAACCCGCCGCCCACGGTGACTTGGGCGGAGACCTTCACCCTGGGGCTGAACGGCCTGCTGCCGACCGGCATGAGCTACAACTTCTTCGGCAATCTGCCGCGCCAGAGCGGCACGCGGGGGGGGATCGAGCAGGGGTTCAACTACACGCCGGCCGCCGGCGGCAGCTTCACCCAGCCGTTGCTGCGGAACCTGTGGATCGATTCCACCCGACTGGCCATCGCCCTCGACAAGCGCAACCTGACCCAGAGCGAGCTGAGCGTGGAGCAGCAGCTCATCAACACGGTGACTCTTGTCACCCTGGCCTACCACGACCTGATCGAGGCCCGGGAGAACGTGAAGGTCCAGCAGACGGCCCTGGAGCTCTCGGAGCGGGCCCTGATGGAGAACCGGAAGCGGGTGGAGGTGGGGGCGATGGCGCCGCTGGAGGAGAAGCAGGCCGAGGCGCAGGTGGCCCGCAGCCGGGCGGACCTGCTCACCGCCCGCCAGCAGTTCGACACCGCCCAGAACGCGCTGCGCCGCCTGCTGTCGGACGATTTCGCCACCGCCGCGCAGATGGCCTTCGATCCCACCGCGGCGCTCCAGGCGATCCCCGTGGTGTTCAGCCGGACCGACAGCTGGTTCAAGGGACTGGCCGGCCGACCCGACGTGCGCCAGTTCCAGATCGACCTGGAGAAGCAGGACATCACCCTCAAGTTCACCCGCAACCAGCTCTACCCGCAGCTCGACCTCCAGGGCGGCTGGGGGCTGACCGGGTTCGACCGGGACATCGGCCCGGCCCTCGGGACCATCCGCGACCGGGACTTCGAGAACTGGAACATCGGCGCCCGGTTCACCATTCCCCTCACCAATCGCCGTGCCCGCACCCAGCACCAGTCGGCCAAGCTCCAGAAGGAGCGTCTCCTCCTCGCCTACAAGCAGCTGGAGCAGAACGTGATGGTGGAGATCGAGAACGCCATTCTGGTGGCCCGGACCGCCCTGGAGCGGGTGGACGCCACCAAGGCCGCCCACGAGTACGCCCTGGCGGCATGGGAGGCGGAGAAGAAGAAGCTCGAGAACGGCAAGAGCACCAGCTTCGTCGTGCTCCAGCTCCAGCGCGACCTGATCACCGCGGCCTCGCAGGAGATCCAGGCCAAGTCGGACTACAACAAGGCCCTCGCCCGCCTGGCTCAGGTCGAGGGCGAGACGCTGCGGAACTACGGCGTCGACCTCACCATCCGCTGACCCTCGGGGGCGCGGGGTCAGCCCGCCTCGCCCACCTGCCGGCGGATGGCCCCGCAGATGGCCTCGGACCAGCGCTCCATCACCTCGGCGTCGGGTCCCTCGATGAGGAGCCGGGCCTTGGGTTCGGTCCCGGAATACCGCAGGAGCACCCGGCCGCCGGAGGGGGTCACCTCGGACTCCGCCTGGCGGACCAGTTCGGTCACGTCCTCAAGTTCCTCGAACGGCCGCTTCTCGCGCACCCGGACGTTGGTGGTGAGCTGCGGGTAGCGCTTCCAGCACGCGGCCAGTTGCGACAGGCGCTGGTTGCGGGACTTCATCGAGCTGAGGATCTGGAGGGCCGCCACCAGCCCGTCGCCCGTGGTGCTGTGGTCCCCGAAGATCAGGTGGCCGCTCTGCTCGCCACCGAGGTTCAGGTCCTCGGCGCGCATCCGGTCGATCACGTGCTTGTCGCCCACCGGGGTCCGGATCACCTCGCCTCCGGCCTCCCGGATGGCGACATCCAGCCCGGCATTGCTCATCACCGTCGCCACCACGGTCCGCTTCCGCAGGCTCCCGTCGGCCAGCATCTGCAGCCCGGCAATGGCCAGAATGTCGTCGCCGTCGATCATCCGACCGGTCTCGTCACACAGCAGCACCCGGTCGGCATCGCCGTCGTGCGCGATCCCGAGGTCGGCCCGGTACTCGCGCACCTTGGCGCACAGGTTGGCCGGGTGCATCGAGCCGCATTCCTGGTTGATGTTGGTGCCGTTGGGCTTCACGCCGAACACGATCAGCTCGGCGCCGAGCTCCTGCAGCACGGCCGGGGTGGACTTGTAGGCCGCCCCATGGGCGCAATCGACCACGATCCGCATCCCCTCCAGCGTCAGCCCCCGCGGGAAGGACGCCTTGGCATGCTCCACATACCGCCCCACCGCGTCGTCGACCCGGAACGCCTTGCCGATCTCACCGGCCGTGGGCCGGATCGCCTCGATGTCCCCGGAGAACACCAGGCTCTCCACCGCGCTCTCCACCGCGTCGTCGAGCTTGTAGCCGTCGGGTCCGAAAAACTTGATCCCGTTGTCGTCGTAGGGGTTGTGTGATGCCGTGATGACGATGCCGGCGTCCGCCCGGAGGGAGCGGGTGACGTAGGCGACACCCGGCGAGGGCAGGGGGCCGATGAACACGACGTCGACTCCCATCGAGAGCACACCCGAGGACAGGGCGTTCTCGAGCATGTAGCCGGAGAGGCGGGTGTCCTTGCCGATGACGATGCGGAAGCGGAGCCGGTTGCGGGCGCCGCTGCCTCGGCTGCGGAACACATGGGCGGCGGCCCGGCCGAGCTTGAGGGCGGTCTCGGCGGTGACCGGTTCGATGTTGGCACGGCCGCGGACGCCGTCGGTGCCGAAGATGCGTCGGTTCTGGGACATGGATCAGTCGGCCCCGGGGGCCGGTTCGGGAGCCTTATCGGCGGTGGGAACGGGTTCGATCAACACTTCTTCCGGCGCGATCAGCACCACCTGCACCCCGGCCACGTTCACATGCACCGGACGCCGCACCGGCTCGGTCTCGGAAAGGTCGGTCAGGTTGACGTAGACCTCGATGTCCTCCGCCCGCAGCCGGCTGAGGGTCGAGGCGCGGCCGCGGACGACGACGGTGATCTGGCCCGGGTCGACCTGGTAGGTGTTGAGGCTGGTGGCGAGGGTGAGGATGCGGACCGGCAGGTTGGCGAAGAGCCGGGTGGGGGCATCGGGTCCCGGCACCTGCAGCCCGCCGCGCGAGGCGGACTGCCGGACCGTGGCCCAGACCAGCGTGGCCAGCAGGAGCGAGAACAGCTTCTGCCACGGGTTGCGCCGGAGGAACTCTCGGAGGGAGGTCATGACTCAGGCGGCAGGTCGGCGCGACAGCCGGATGCGGGTCCGCAGCCAGCGCAGCATGCCCCGGTTGGTCCGGCGCACCAGCTCGCGGGTGAGGAAGCCGCGGAGTTCCGACATCGACACGTCGCGGGTCAGTTGGCCCCGATGGGCGTAGGAGACCTGGCCGGTCTCCTCCGACACCACCACCACGATGGCATCGGTCTCCTCCGACAGCCCGATCGCCGCCCGGTGCCGGGTGCCCATGGAGCGGCTGAGGTCGGGACGCTGGGACAGCGGGAAGATGCAGGCCGCCTGCAGGATCCGGTCGCCGCGCAGGACCACCCCGCCGTCGTGCAGGGCGGTGTTGGGGAAGAAGATGGTCTCCAGCATCTCCGGCGTCGCCTCGCAGTCGACCTGCACCCCGGCCTCGACCACGTCGTGGAGCTGGACGCCCTTCTCGATGGCGATCAGGGCGCCGATCCGGTCCCGGGCGAGGCGTTCGGCGGTCTGGACGATGATCTCCACGTTCTCGCGCTGTTCCTCGGTGTTGCTGAAGAGCGGGAGGTTCCCGACCTCGGCGAACATCTTCCGGATCTCGGGGTGGAACAGGACGACGATGGCGATGGCGAGGAAGGCGAAGAACTCGCTGAGCAACGCGTTGAGGACCTGGAGGTTGAGGAGGCGCGTGGTGAAGGTCAGGGCCAGCAGCAGGACCAGGAAGCCGGTCACCACCGGCGCCCCCCGCGTCCCGCGCAGGAAGGTGAACGCGTAGTTGATCCCGACCGCCAGGATCAGGATCTCCACCGCCGGGCGCCACGCGTCGGCCAGGAATGTCGTCACCGCCTCCATCAGTCAGCCCTGCAACGCCTCCTGCATCCGCAGCGCCTGGACGGTGGCGGCCACGTCGTGGGTCCGGAAGACCGAGGCCCCCGATCGCGCCGCCCACAAGGTGCAGGCCAGGCCGGCCGCCAGCCGGTCGGGGACCTCCGCCCCCACCACCCGGCCCAGGAAGGATTTGCGGGACACTCCTATCAGGACCGGCCGACCGAGGCCCGTCAATTCGCCGACCGCCCGCAGGAGGTCCAGGTTGTGCCCGACGGTCTTGCCGAAGCCGATGCCCGGGTCGAGGACCACCCGGTCCGGGTCGACCCCGCGGGATTCCAAGAGTCGAAGCTGGCCCGCAAGGAACCCGCGGACCTCCTCCACCACGTCCGCATACGCCGGCGCCGCCTGCATCGTCGACGGATCACCCTGCATGTGCATCGCCACATAGCCGGCCCCGGTGGACGCCAGCAGCGCGGCCAGGCCCGGATCGGAACGCCCGGCGCCGATGTCGTTGACCACCGACGCCCCCGCCGCCAGGGCCTCGCGGGCCACCGCCGTCTTGCGGGTGTCGACCGAGATCGGAACGCCGATCCGGCCGGCCAGCCGACGGATCACCGGGAGGATGCGGCGGCATTCCTCGTCCGCATCCACCGGGGCGGCGCCCGGCCGGGTGCTCTCGCCCCCGATGTCGACCAGGTCCGCCCCCTCGGCCACCAGTTGGTGGGCGTGATCGGCGGCCCGGGCCGGGTCGAGGTGCCGTCCGCCGTCGGAGAACGAGTCGGGCGTGACGTTCACCACCCCCATCACCAGCGCGGGGCGGGGAAAGCGGAACTCGAAGCCGGGGCCGGACCACCGCACGGGCTGGGGGCTCGGGGACACCTAGTAGGTCTGGTTGGCCCCGGCGGCGGACGGCGAGCGCTGGATCAGCTCGATCTCGTAGCCCTCGGGCGCGTCGACGAACGCGAACCCCCCGCTGCCATCCGGCCGGTACGTGGGGCCGTCCGAATACTTCAGGCCGAGGGATTCCAGATGGCGTCCGAACGCCTCGAGGCTCTCCACCTGGAAGGCCAGGTGGGTGAGGTCGGGCTGGACCACCACCGGGCCGCTGTCGGGAAAGTGGCAGATCTCGATGGTCTCCTCGCTCTCGGGAGCCTTGAGGAACACCAGTTCGGAGCCGCGCGGCGACTTGTGGCGCCGGACTTCCTCGAGGCCCAGGACTTCCCGGTAGAACGTCACGGTCCGGTCGAGGTCGTTCACCCGGTACCGGGTGTGGAGGAGCTTGGAGACGCGCATGCGGTCGGGATCCTACCGGGGGACCCGCCCGTGGCCAAGTCCCCGGGGGACGGTTCAGTCCGCCGCCCACACCTCCCGGAGGACCGCCTCCAGGCCGGGGTCGAACGCCTTCAGCTCCGCGCGCACGAACGGGAAGAAGTCGTTCCGGTAGAAGAACGCCTCGGTGCCCTCGGCGAAGTACTCCTTGGGATCGGTCAACCCGTAGTGCCGCACCTCCTCCCCGGTGTACAACAGGACCCGTTGATAACGACCCGAGGCGCGGGCCTCCCCGAAGGCGTTGACGATCCCGGCGTGGTCGAACCCGAGGAACTGGTCGTGATAGGCGTGGGCAAGTTCGTGCAGGATCACGGCCGGATGCTTCAGCATCTGCTCCCTCGACAGGAGGTCGGCCGCCCGGGTGATGTGCACGTGGCGGGCGAGCCGGGGATCATGGCCGTGCTCCACCAGCCAGTCCCGGCTCGGATGATACTGCATCGGGCCGAGGGTCGGATGGCCGTGCTCGATCCAGATGCCCACCGTCTGCAGGCGATCGAGGGGGCCGGCCGGGATGAGGATGCGGATGCGCTGGAGGTGATTCGCCAGCATGGCCAGGGCCCGGGTGCCTTCCTCCCGGTGCTCGCCGTCCAGGAGGGCCGGTTCCACCAGGACGCGCCATCCCTCGATCCGTCGCTCGACCGGGTCGAAGCGCACCGCGGGCGGCGCCGGTTCCGGAATCCCGGGCTCCCGGGAGTGCACGGCCGTCGACAGCAGGATCCCGAGAACCAGGATCGCCACCGATCCCGTCCGGACCGCAACGCGGTCCCCGTGTGTCTTTGTCATGGGCTTGGGGGGGCGCCTCCCGAACCGGTGGTCGGCACCCGCACGAGCTTGCCCGGGCGCCGGCGGCCGATCCAGACCCGAGTCCGGGAACCCGGACCGGCCCTGAAGTATCCGTCCGGGAAAGTTTGTCCAAAACCCGCGGATGCCGGGAAGTAGGGGTGTTCCCAATCCGTCTCTGTGGATCCCGAACAGGCATCATCCGACCGGGCCCGTGCCCAGCAGCAGTTCCTCGCGCTGTTCCTTCGCAGCGAGCGGGAGATCTTCCGCTATGTCGCCGCCTTGGTGCCGAACATCGCCGATGCCGAGGACATCGTGCAGCAGACGGCGTTGTCGCTGTGGGAGAAGTTCGATGCCTACGATCCCGGGCAGCCCTTCACCCCCTGGGCATGCCGGTTCGCGCTGAACAAGGCCCGCCAGTGGATGGAACGCCGCCAGCGCTGGCACGCGCTGCTGGAGGGCGGACTGGCCGATGAACTGGCGATCCGGCAGGAGCAGCTCCGGCCGGAGATCGAGTCCCGGCTCCGGCGGCTCGAAGGGTGCCTCGGCCGGCTCCCGGGGGAGCAGCGGGCCCTGGTGGAAGGATACTACTACCGCCGCGAGGACATCGCCCGTCTCGCGTCCGACAATGGCCGGAGCGTCGCCGCGACGTACAAGGCCCTGCAGCGGATCCGTCAGGTCCTGCAGACCTGCGTCGAGGGATCGCCGGAGGGGGAGGGGGCGGTGTCGTGAGGATCACCCATCCATCCCGCGAGTTCGACGACGCGGTCGCCGCGGTCTGCCATGGCACCGCATCCGACGAGCAGACCCGCGGGCTCTGGGAACGGCTCCGCACCGACCTGCCGGCCCGCGACGAATACCTCTTCCGGGTCGCGCTGCACGCGCGCCTGGCGTCCGATCCCGACCTGTACGCGGCCTCCGTCCTGGCGAGGCCCGGGGCGGGGGAGGACGGCCCACGGCCGGGGCCGTCCGTCCGGAGGCAGTGGGCAACCGGCTGGCCCGGGCGCCTCGCCGTGGCGGCCGGGCTCGTGGTCCTGCTTTCCGTCGTCGGATGGCTGGGCCGTCGGGCCGCGGACCGGTCGCCAGACAGGACCACCCGCGCGGTGGCGATGCTGAACCGGGTGGTGAACGCCCGCTGGGCGGGGATCGAACCCCCGCCTCGGCTGGGAGCCCCCCTGGAGCCGGGCCGGCTGCTGCTGGAATCCGGCCTCGCCCAGATCGTCTTCTACAACGGGGCCCGGGTGGTCATCGAGGGACCGGCCGAGCTGCGGCTGGTGTCCGCCTCGGAGGCGGTCTGCAACCGGGGCACCCTCACGGCCGAGGTGCCGCCGCCGGCGAGGGGATTCCGCCTCGTGTCACCCGGAATGGATCTCACCGACCTCGGAGCGACCCTGGGACTCAAGGTGGATGGCACCCGATCCGAGCTGCATGTCTTCGAGGGACGGGTCGAGTTCCGGTCCGACCCGGCAACCGGACCGCAGCGACTGGACGGGGGCGAGGGGGCGGTGGTGGACGGTCGGGAGCCGCCCCGACGGATCCCCGCGGTCCATGCCGACTTCGCCGGCCTGTTCGACCTCCAGGCGAAGTCGGTCGCCGCCGAGGCACGGCGCCATGACCGGTGGCGGGCCGCCGTGCGTGACCTCCGCGAGGATCCCTCGCTCTGGGTGCACCTCGATTTCGAACAGGAAGCTGCGCCCTCCTGGCGGCTGCGGAACTCCGGATTCCTCCGGCCGGAGATGCCGGATGCGACGGTCGTGGGCTGCGAATGGCGTGAGGGACGCTGGGCGACGAAGCCCGCCCTCGATTTCCTCTCGGTCAGCGACCGCGTGCGCCTCAACGTCCCCGGCGAACTGGAGTCGGTGACGCTGGCCGCCTGGGTGCGGATCCACGGTCTCGATCGCCAGATCAACTCGCTCTTCATGTCCGACGGCTTCGCCCCGGGCACCCTCCACTGGCTGATCCGGCATGACGGCGTGCTCGGACTCACCGTCATCGGCGCCGGCGGGGGGCATCAGATTCTCGCCAGCCCCCCGGTCATGGCCGTGGACCAGTTCGGCATCTGGACCCATCTCGCCGTGGTCCTCGACGGCCCGGCGCGTCAGGTCGTCCACTACGTCAACGGCCGTCCGGTCAGCCGTCATGCCCTCCGGATGGAGCCGCCCTTCCGGATCGGCGACGCCGAGCTGGGGAACTGGAACGCCCGGGGATTCCCCGGGGGCGATCCGTTCCTGGTCCGGAACTTCAGCGGCACGATGGACGAATTCTGCCTGTTCGCCCGCGCCCTGGCGCCCGCGGAGATCGATGCGCTGCATGCCGACGGCAGGCCCCAGTCCGATGCCCCGACCGCGGCCCCGCTCCGGTCCCTTTCCGTTCCCCACTCCATTCCACCATGAAATCCCTGCTCCCCATCATCGCCCTGGGCGCGCTGCTCGCCGCCCCCCTCTGCCACGGACAGACCGGCACGCCGGTCGACGACTGGAAGCCCGCCTCGTCCAACCAGCCCGGCCGGGACTACCCCAAGGTGAACTCCGAGGGTCGGGTGAAATTCCGCATCGTCGCCCCGGAGGCCACCAGCGTCGGGGTGACCTTCCGGGACAGCAGCCCCTTCACCAAGGGTGAGGACGGCGCCTGGTACGGCGTCTCCCGTCCGCTGGACGAGGGTTTCCACTATTACCTCCTGAAGATCGACGGCGCGGAGGTTCCCGATCCCAACAGCCGGATGTTCTTCGGTGCCCAGCGCTGGGGCAGCGCGGTCGAGGTTCCGGCGAAGGATCAGGAGATCTACGCGCTCCGGAACGTGCCGCAGGGGGAGTTGCGCGAGCTCTTCTTCCACTCGAAGAGCACCGACTCCATGCGGCGGGCCTTCGTGTACACCCCGCCCGGGTATGACCAGAACCCCGGCACCCGGTATCCCGTCCTGTACCTCCAGCACGGCTGGGGCGAGAACGAGTACGGCTGGGGGGTCCAGGGGCACGCCCGGGAGATCATGGACAACCTGATCGCCGCCGGTCAGACCCGTCCGTTCCTCATCGTCATGATCTACGGCATGACCAACGAGACCCGGATGGGCGGCCTGCGGAACTTCGACATCGGCCCGTTCGAGACGGTGCTGGTGCGGGAACTGATCCCGTTCATCGATTCCCGGTTCAGGACCCTCGCCGACCAGCCGCACCGCGCCATGGCCGGCCTCTCGATGGGGGGCATGGAGACCCGGATGATCACGCTGCGGAACCCCGACACGTTCTCACACATCGGGATCTTCAGCGGCGGCAGCATCCAGCCCGACGACATCGCCGACCTGGCGGCCTTCAAGGAGAAGAACCGGCTGGTCTTCGTGAGCTACGGCAGCCGCGAACTCGGCGGGGAGCGGCGGGGGGATCCCAAGGCGGACGTCGAGGCCCTCCAGGCCGCCGGCATCCGCAGCGTGTTCCATGTGTCGCCCGACACCGCCCATGAGTGGCAGACCTGGCGACGCAGCCTGCACGCGTTCGCCCCCCTGCTGTTCCGGACGGTCGGCGACATCGCCACCGAGGAACTGGTGGCGCGCCGGGAGGCGGCGGCGCCGGCGGTGGAGGGCCGATGGCAGGGGGAGGTCGAGTCGCCGGTCGGGCTCCAGAAGTATCTGTTCGAGTTCACCCGGCGCGACGGAGCCCTGACGGCCAAGGCCACTGCCGAGGCCCGCGAGCAGCGGCGCGATGTCGCGCTCACCGAGGTGGAACTCGAGGGGGATACCCTCCGGTTCGTCGAGACGCGGCGGATCCGGGAGAACGAGGCCCGCATCGAGTACGCCGGCAAGGTGGGCCCGGACGGGATCCGCTTCACCCGCAGCGTGGGACAGTTCGGAAGCCAGGAGTTCCTGGCGACCCGCCTGGCCGATGGGTCTGCCGGGGGGAACGCCGCTCCCGCCGCCCCGCCGCGCCCGCGACGCGGCGGTTTCGGCGGGCCGATCGTTCTCGGCCCCGACGACCGGGCGATCTTCCCGGAACCGACGCCGGGCTGGGACACACCGCGCGACGGAATCCCGCACGGGAAGGTCGAGACGGTGGAGTACGACTCAAAGTCGGTGGGCACCCGGCGTCGGGCGTTGGTGTACACCCCGCCCGGATTCTCCGCGGATCGGACCTACCCCGTCCTCTACCTGCTCCACGGGATCGGCGGCGACGAGGAGGAGTGGCGTCGCGGAGGACACCCGGAGGTGATCCTCGACAACCTCATCGCCGACGGGAAGGCGGTGCCGATGATCATCGTGATGCCGAACGGCCGGGCCCAGCCCGACGATCGGCCCGGCCCCAATGCCATGGCGACTGCCCCGGCCTTCGGGAACTTCGACAAGGATCTCCTCGGGAGCCTGATCCCGTTCATCGAGGGCAGGTATCCGGTGAAGTCCGGACGGGAGAACCGGGCCCTGGCGGGCCTTTCGATGGGGGGAGGGCAGTCGCTGAACTTCGGCCTCGGAAACCTCGACACCTTCGCGTGGGTCGGCGGCTTCTCGTCGGCCCCCAACACCCGTCCGCCGGCCGAGTTGGTGCCCGATCCGGCCGCGGCGACGCGCCAGCTGCGCCTCCTGTTCGTCTCCTGCGGCAACCAGGACGGACTCATCCGCATCAGCCAGGGGGTCCATGCCCACCTCAAGGAGCAGAACGTGCCGCACCTCTGGCACGTGGACGGACACGCCCATGATTTCAACCACTGGAAGAAGGCGCTGTACCATTTCTCACAGCGGATCTTCCAGCCGACCGCCGAGTGACCCATGAACCGTGGGGGTCAGTCCGTGCCAGTCGACAGGAAGACGGCCGGGTCAGCGTGGTCCAGCCAGACCGCGGCCCGGCCGGCGGTCGATCCGGGTCGGAACGGTTCCCAGTGGCGCAGGTCGGTCGACCTCGACCACGGAACCGTCGCGGACCCGACCACCAGAGTGCCGGTCGTGCCGGTCAGCCAGTGGAGCGTGGCGACGGCCTCCGGCACGGGGTCAAGGTCCGAGGCCAGGGGGTTGTAGACGATCAGTTCGTCCACCGGCAGGACGCCGGAAACGGTCGACAACTCGAGCACATGCTCCCCGGGCGGCAGCCCGGCCACCAGGTCCACCCACCCGGTCCCTTGCCCGCCGCCATCGCTTGCGATCGTGTCCACCCCGGTGGACTGCGTGGTCCAGCGGATCTTGAAACCCGTATTCAGGGGCGAGCCGAGGCGGGCCCAATACCAGTCGGACGGCTCCAGGACCACCCGCCCGCTGGTGGATCGGAAGCGCTCCAGAGAAGTGCCCATCCCATCGTGGCCGGTCACCGAGCCCTCCACCCGGAACGTCACCTCCCCGGGCTGGAGGACTTCCTCGATCGTGAGGGTCCATTCCTCCGGCGTGGGCACCGACTCATACCCGACCGCCAGGAGCGCGGGCCACGAGGTTCCACTCCAGGGGGAGGAACGCCCGTGGAACGCTCCGCCGGGCAGGACCGACGGCGGTTGTCCGTCGACCCGGACCTGCGCGGTGCCGACCCGGGTCCGGTCCACCCGGCCCACCACCCGGGAGCCGCGAAAGGGAATGCGGGCGCCGTCCGGTTCACCGGATGGCAACCCGACCCTTCGGGAGCGACCGGAGGCATAAGGGGCCATCGCGGGCTGGAGGCGGGGGCCGATGAAGTGACGTCCGACCAGTTCCCCCATCAGTCGGTCCCCGTCCGGGTTCAGGTGGACGGTGTCGAGCAGCAGGGAGGAGGGGGACAGCTGATTCGACAGAAGGTGCTCCTTCCAGGGGGTGCGGACATCGGCATGGCAGGCCCCGGCGATTGCCGCCAACTCGGGGAGCATCACGCCGTCCCAGGTTCCGATCCCCACCCCGTTCGGGTCGTCCCAGACGGCGTAATGGTTGCCGACGAGGACGATGTCCGCACAGGTGCGGCGGCGCATCTCCAGGACGAGTTGGGCGTAGGCATTGGTGTCGCCGTAGGCATGGAAGATCACCAGGTCGGGGTGGAACGGGAAGAGGTCGGCCTCGGCGGTCCTTCGCAGGTATTCGGCGGTGTGTCCCCCGATCGATCGGTTCTCGGTCCTCCATTCCCGGTGGGGTGCCCCGGCGCGGAGGGCCTCCACCAGCCGGTTCGCCCATGATTGTGCCGTGATCGACTGCCCGTAGACGAGGACCCGGATGGGCGGGTCGTCGGTGCGGGACGCCCGGAGGGCTTCGAAGCGCTGCAGATGGGACACGTGGCGAAGGAAGCGTTCGGTCCCACCGAACGGATGTTCACCGGCCGCGGTCAGGCCGGCGTGAAGGCCGAGGAGGATCGCCAAGACCCGCGGAGAAAGACGGGTCGTCCAGCCGGAGAAGGGGAACGGAGGCACGGGGAACTTCCGGGGGGAGAGGGCGCCGGCAGGATCGTTCTTCGGTGTCGGCGGCCGCAGGTCTGGGACCGATTTGGGGGAACCGCTTTCCGGCGAAGTGGTGGAGCCGAGGGGATTCGAACCCCTGACCCCCACAATGCCATTGTGGTGCTCTACCAACTGAGCTACGACCCCACAGGCCGGAAAGCGGGCGGCACTTTAGAAATCGCCCCGCATCTGTCAAAGGCTTTCGCGGAAAAAGCCGGAAGTTGCTCCCGGCGGACGACTCCGCCGCGGTGGCGCGAGCGTCCCCGCGAGCCGCTCCGGAGCCGCACGCTCCCGCGTGCGGTCGGCCCCGCGCAGCGGGGGCGATGAGTCCCGGGCACGCCGCGCAGGAGCGCAGCGCTCCGGCAGGAGGCGCGGGGAGGGAAGGTGAGGATCGATCCCGATTCCGATACCGACCCCGACCCCGACACCCGATGGGGCGCGGCGGCCTCCGCGACGGATGCGGTTCGGTGGCTCGTCCATGAGAGGAGTTCTCCCGCCGAGGCGCCGAGGCGCTGAGAAAGAGAAACAAAAACCTCTGCGTCTCCGCGCCTCGGCGGGAGATCTTCAGGAGGCATTTCTTCGTCCCTTTGCCCCTTCGTGGTTCCTCCAGTTTTTGAGTTCTCTGCGTTCTTTGCGGCAAAAGACGGCCTCCTTCGTTGTGGATCCCAGCTCGGCAGGAGCCTCGCGCCACGGGTCCGGCCGCACACGCCCGCTTGAAGTCCCGACCGGCTGCTTGCGTCGAAAGCGGCCAAAAGTATCCTGCCCCGCCTTATGCCGATCCCCCAACGCCTCCCGGCCTGCCGCCTCGCGATCGTCGCGGCCGCGGCCGCGTCCGCGCTCACCGCCCAGGCCCAGCACAAGCTCGGAACGCCGTCCGACTTCCAGATCCCCAAGCTGGCTGCTGCGTCCGACGAGGGGGAGAAGGCGATCCGCCGGATGCAGTTTCCCCAGGGATGGAAGGCCGAGCTCTGGGCGGCGGAACCCGACGTCGCCCACGGCGTGGCCCTCGAGGTGGCGGACGATGGCCGGGTGTTCGTGGCGGAGAGCTTCCGCGCCTGGAACGGCGTCCCCGACATCCGCGGCATCATGGACTGGCTCGACGAGGACCTTGCCTGCCGGACGGTCGATGATCGCCTGATGATGATGCAGCGGCACCTCGGCGATGAGGGGATGAAGAAGTATTTCCTCAACACCGAACGGGTGCGCCTCCTGACCGACACCGACGGCGACGGACGGGCGGACCGCTCGCAGGTTTTCGCCGACAACTTCGCCACCCCGCTCGACGGCGTCGCCGCCGGGGTCCTGTCCCGGGGGAACGAGGTCTGGTTCGCCAACATCCCGAACGTCTGGCGCCTGACGGACCGCGACGGCGACGGCGTGGCCGATGAACGTCGGAGCATCAGCTACGGCTACGGCGTCCGGGTGGGCTTCCTCGGCCATGACCTCCACGGGCTGGCGTGGGGACCGGACGGGAAGCTGTACTTCAGCATCGGCGACCGCGGGGCGGCGATCGCCACGTCCGCCGGCCTGGTGGGCAATCCGGACTGCGGCGCGGTGTTCCGATGCAACCCCGACGGGACCGAACTGGAGATGATCTACCAGGGGCTCCGCAACCCGCAGGACCTGGTGTTCGACGAGTGGGGCAACCTGTTCACCGGCGACAACAACTCCGACGGCGGGGATCAGGCCCGCTGGACCTACCTGATCGAGGGGGGGGATTCCGGATGGCGGATCGGCTGGCAGTTCCTCGAGCGCCCGAATCCCCGCGGCCCGTGGAATTCCGAGAAGATGTGGCACCCGGCCAACGACGCCCAGCCGGCCTACGTGACGCCGCCCATCAAGAACATCACCTCCGGCCCCAGCGGCGTGAGCTACTACCCCGGGACCGGACTCGGCGCGGACTGGCAGGGAACCTTCACCCTGTGCGACTTCCGGGGCAGCTCGGCCGGCTCGGGCATTGTCCGCTTCAAGCACCAGCCCAAGGGCGCCAGCTTCGAGATCGTCGGGGACGAGCGGTTCATCTGGGCGGTGAACGCCACCGACGGACACTGGGGACCCGACGGGGCGTTCTGGCTGCTCGACTGGTTCGACGGCTGGGAACCGGTGGGCAAGGGGCGGATCTACCGCTTCTACGACCCGGCCATGATCGGCGACCGTTCGGTGACCGAGACGAGGGACCTCCTCAAGGCCGGCTTCGCCGACCGACCCGCCCGGCAGTTGGGCCGCCTGCTCGGGCATCCGAACCAGCGCGTCCGCCAGGGCGCCCAGTTCGAACTCGCCTCCCGCGGTCCGGAGGCGGTGGGCGTTCTCCGCTCGGCCGCGACGTCGGGGGCGAATGTCCATGCCCGCCTCCACGGCATCTGGGGCCTGGGCCAGGTGGCCCGCGCCACCCGGGCCACCGCCCGCGGTGCCTCGTCCCCGGCGCTGGACGCCGTGGTGCCGCTCCTGCGCGATGCCGATGCCCATGTCCGGGCCAACGCCGCCCGGGTCCTGGGCGACGCCCGGTATCCGGCCGCCCACGACGCCCTGGCCGCCGCCACGACCGATGCCGACCCCCATGTCCGCGCCCTGGCCACCATCGCCCTCGGCAAGCTGGGACGTCGGGAGTCGGTCGCCGCGATCCGCACGATGCTGGCAGCCAACGCCGACGCCGACCCCCACCTCCGCCACGCCGGCGCCCACGCGCTCTACCTCGCGGCCGAGGTCGATGACCTCGTGGCCGCGGTCAACGATCCGTCGGAGGCCGTCCGGATGGGCGCCGTGCTCGCGCTCCGTCGGCACGGACGCAACGAGATCGCGCTCTTCCTCCGCGATGCCAGCCCGCGGGTGGTCGCCGAGGCGGCCCGGGCGATCAACGATCTGCCGATTCCGGGTGCGGTGCAGGACCTGGCCCGCCTGATCGGGGAGCCGTCCGACAACCCGGTCGTCTACCGCCGGGTGATCAACGCCAACTACCGGTTCGGCACGGCCGGATCGGCCAAGGCCTTGGCCGCGTACGCCGGACGGACCGGCGCCCCGGAGGCCGGGCGGGCCGAGGCGATCGAATTGCTGGCCGACTGGCCGGCGGATTCCGGCCGGGACCGCATCACGGGACTCTGGCGCCCGACCGCCTTCGCCCGGCGCGCGAAGGAGCCGGCCGATGCCCTGCGTCCGGTGGTGAATGACCTGCTGGCCGGACAGCCGGACCGGGTCCGGGCCGCGGCCGCCCGGGCGGCCGGCACCCTGAAGATTGGCGAGGCCTCGCCCGCATTGGCGGCCATCGTCACCGGGGGCCAGTCGACCCCCGCCACCCGGATCGCCGCCCTTAACGCCCTGTTCGCCCTGGGCGCCGCCGAGCTTCCGGCCGCCCTCGAGGCGGCGGCGGCGGATGCCGACGAGAATGTCCGCAAGACCGCGGCCCAGCTGAGCGTGGAGGTGCCGCCGGCGACCGCCGGCGGTCGGGCGCCGGCCGGTCCCGGGGCTGCGGTCGGACGCCTGGTCGGGATCCTCGACTCCGGCAGCCTCGCCGAGAAGCAGAACGCCCTCGCCACCCTCGCCGGGGTGGCCGACCCGGCGGTCGACCCGGTCCTGAAGGCCTGGATGGAGCGTCTGCTCGCCGGACAGGTGGCCCCGGAACTGCAACTGGACGTTCTCGACGCCGCCGCGAAGCGTCCCGCCCTCGCCGCACTGGTCGAAAAACAGGAGGCGGCCCTCGACGGGAACGATCCGCTGGCCCGCTGGCGGGTCTGCCTCACCGGCGGCAGCGTCGACGAGGGACGGAAGATCTTCCGCGAGCGCGTCGAGGTGAGCTGCGTCCGCTGCCACAAGGCGGAGTCCGAGGGTGGGGAGGTCGGGCCGGAACTCAACGGCCTGATCAACCGTCGGGATCGCGCCTACCTCCTCGAGGCGATCGTCCACCCCAATGCCTCCATCGCCGAGGGCTTCGAGAACATCCTGATCACGATGAAGAGCGGGGTGTTCTACGCCGGGATCATCAAGTCGGAGACGGCGGATACCGTCGAACTGCTGTCGCCCGAGGACGGGTTGCTGAAGCTGAAGGTTTCCGAGATCGAGGAGCGTGAGAAGGGGTTGAGCGGGATGCCCGAGGGCTTTGGCGACGTGCTGTCCCGTCAGGACCTTCGGCACCTGGTCGCCTACCTCGCGTCGCTGAAGTAGGCGCGCGCCAAGTGGCGGCGGATGGTCATCCGCCGAAGGCCCGGCCTCCCTCACGCCCCCCTGCGGTGGCGCGAGCGTCCCCGCGAGCCCCGCTCCCCTCGGGGTCGGTTGTCGGGGTCGGGATCGGAATCGAGTTCCCACCCTCTTTCGTGGCGGCGGATGGTGAATCCGCCGTTGGCTCCGGAGCCCCGGAGCACGGCGGCCGATCGGCCTCCGCCACGAACACCTGGAGGGGCGCACTCCGAACTTGGGGATTGCCACCGATGCCCGCTTGGGGTGTTCATACGCACACGTATGACCTCCCCCGCGAGTCCGGCGCCGTTGCGGATGAACAGCACGGCGTGGCTGATCTGCGTCATTGCGTCGATCGGGTTTGCCTTCGACATCTACGAGCTCCTGATGCTGCCCCTGATCGTGGGGCCGGCGATGCTGGAGTTGGGCGGGATCGCGCCGGGTAGCCCGGAGTTCCAGCAGTGGGTCGGGCGCCTGTTCTACATCCCCGCGGTGGCAGGCGGCGTCTTCGGCCTGCTGGGCGGATACCTCACCGACCGCCTGGGGCGACGTCGGGTCCTCACCTGGAGCATCCTGATCTACGCCTTCGCCGCCTTCGCCGCGGGGTATGCCACCACGCCGATGATGCTGCTGGTGTGCCGGTGCTTCGTGTTCGTGGGGGTGTGCGTCGAGTTCGTGGCGGCGGTGGCATGGCTCGCCGAGCTGTTTCCCAACCCCGCCCAGCGGGAGAAGGTGCTTGGGTACACCCAGGCGTTCTCCAGCGTCGGCGGCCTGCTGGTGGCCGTCGCCAACGGACTCTGCATCAAGTACGCAGCCGACCTCCCCGCGGTCGCCCTGCCGGAGTTCCTGAACTTCTTCGGCGGCTCGATCAAGGAAGCCCACGCGCCGTGGCGCTACACCCTGATGTCCGGGATCATCCCGGCGATCCCGCTGATCGTGATCCGGCCGTTCCTCCCGGAATCGCCGGTCTGGGCCCAGAAGAAGGCCGCCGGCACGCTGCGCCGACCGAGCATCGCCGAGCTGTTCTCCCCCGAGCTGCGACGGACCACGCTGGTGACCACCCTGATGTTCGCCATGAGCTACGGCGCGGCCTTCGGGGCGATCCAGCACGTGCCGCGGATGATCCCCGGCCTGGCGGAGGTCCGTCAGCAGGCGACCGCCGCGGGCGAACTGGCGGCCCAGGGCAAGCCGGAGGACCAGCAGAAGCGGGTGGCCGCCCAGGCGGCCCGCCGCACCGAGCAGTCCATCGCCGCCAACGTGACCAAGGTCCAGGAGGTGGGCGGACTGGTCGGACGCTTCCTCCTCGCCATCCTGGCGGGGGTGATTGTCAGCCGACGAAAACTGCTCCGCCTCTTCCAGGTCCCCGGGATGATCCTCATGCCGGTGGTGTTCGCGTACTGCGCGGTGACCGGCCTCCCGGCGCTGAAGATCGGCCTCTTCTTCGCCGGATTGCTGACCGTCGCGCAGTTCAGCTTCTGGGGGAACTACCTGCCGCGGGTCTATCCGATGCACCTGCGGGGAACCGGCGAGAGCTTTGCGGCCAACATCGGGGGACGGCTCATCGGCACGTCGTTCGCCTGGGTGACCACGACGCTGGCCACCACGACCGACCCGACCCAGGCCCCGATGAAGCTGGCCTACACGGCGGCGGGGGTCGGGTTGGCCGTGTATGTGGTCGGCTTCGGCCTGTCGTTCCTCCTGCCGGAACCCCGCGAAGGCCAGTTCGCCGACTGATCGGGCCGCTTCGGGCTCCCCGTGTGGCGGCGGATGATGAATCCGCCGGGGCTGCGGGGCTCCGGAGCCGCACGCTCCCGCGTGCGGTCGGCACCGCCCCCCCCCGGGGCGGGGCCGATGGGGGCAGCGCGGCCCCGGCCGCCTACCGGCGTCGGCTACGAGAATGGCCAAGGGCTCCGAACGTGGCGGCGGATGATCATCCGCCGGGGCTGCGGGGCTCTGGAGCCCGGAGCACGGCGGCCTGTCGGCCTCCGCCACGAACGCGCCCCGTGGTGGCGGATGGTGAATCCGCCCGGGGGCCAAGCCTCCCCCGCGCCGCTTTCAGGGTTCCCGCCCCGTGCCGATCCCGCTAGCCTGCCGGCCGTCCACCGCCCCCCCGGGAACCCACCTGACGCCATGATCCGACGCCGGCTCATCGACCGATCCCTCCGGGCCCTCCTCGGCGCGGCGGGATTGTTCCGGGCCGCCATGGACTCCCAGGCGGCGGACACACCTGCGGCCCGGGTGCCTCCGGCCGTCGAGGCGTTCGTCGGAACCCACTGCACCGAGTGCCACGACGCGGATGTCAGCAAGGGGGGACTCGACCTGGAGGCCCTGCTGAAGGCCCCGCTCAACCGGAATGCCGGGGGATGGGAGGCGGTTTTCCGACGCCTCCGGACCCGACAGATGCCGCCCCCGGATGCCGATCGGCCGACCGAGGCGGAGTATGTCCGGGCGGATACCGGGCTGGCCGCGGCCCTCGACGCCGTCGCGGCGGAATCGCCGGATCCGGGAAGGACCCCGACCTTCCGTCGCCTCACCCGCACCGAGTACGGCAACGCCATCCGGGACCTCCTGGGTCTCGACGTGGATGTCACCACGCTGCTGCCCAAGGAGGATGCCGGGCACGGGTTCGACAACGTCACCGTCGGCACCCTCTCCCCGACGCTGCTCGACCGCTACATCGCCGCCGCCCGCCAGATCAGCCGCCTCGCGGTCGGCTCCCCGGTCCCGGTGTCGGTCCACACCGTGCGGCTCCCGCCCGACCTCACCCAGGAGGATCCGGTCGAGGGTTTGCCCCTGGGGACACGCGGGGGTGTCCTCTTCAACCACGCCTTCCCGCAGGACGCCACCTACGAGATCCAGGTCCGGCTCACCCGCGACCGGAACGAGGAGGTGGAGGGGTTGCGGGAGCCGCACGAGGTGGTGGTGCTCCTCGACCGCGCGCCGGTGGGCTCGTTCACCGTCCGGCCGCCCGGTCCCGACCGGGACTTCGAGGCCGTGGACCGCCATCTCCGGGTCCGGATGCCGGTCACCGCCGGGCCCCATGCGGTCGGGGTGACCTTCGTCAAGAACCCGACGTCCCTCCTGGAGACCCGACGGCAGCCGGGTTCCGCCCGGTTCAACATGCATCGGCATCCCCGGCTGGGTCCGGCGGTGTTCCAGGTCACCGTCACCGGCCCGTTCGACCCCGCCGGCCCGGGATCCACCCCGAGCCGGGTCCGCATCTTCCCGGAGCTCGCCGACGTTTCCGCCGACGCGACGGAGGCTGCCGGGGTCGCGCGGCGGAGCCTGGAGGTCCTGGTGCGCCGGGCGTACCGGCGTCCGGTGACGGACGAGGATCTCGAGGTGCCGATGCGCCTCTATCGGGAGGCCCGGGAGGAGACCGGACATGAGGACGGCATGGAGGCGGCGATCGGGGCGGTCCTGGTGAGTCCCCATTTCCTGTTCCGGGTCGAGACCGATCCCCCGGGGCTGCCTCCGCGGACGCCCTACGCACTCGACGACCTGCAGTTGGCCTCGCGGCTCTCGTTCTTCCTCTGGGGCAGCCTCCCGGACGACCGGTTGCTGGACGTCGCCGTCCGGGGCGATTTGCAGCGACCCGAGATCTTCCGGGGCGAGGTGCGTCGCATGCTGGCCGATTCCCGGGCATCGGCCCTCGCGCGGGATTTCGCCGGCCAATGGCTGCACCTCCGCAATCTCGACGCCTTCACCCCCGACCTTCGGGCCTATCCGGACTTCGACGACAACCTGCGCCAGTCGCTGCGCCGGGAGACGGAGATGCTGTTCGAGGACGTCCTGGCCGGGGACCGGAGCGTCCTCAGGCTGCTGCGCACGGACCACACGTTCCTCAACGAGCGCCTCGCACGCCATTACGGCGTTCCCCATGTCCACGGCAGCGCGTTCCGCAAGGTGGACGTTTCCAAGAGCCGGGGCGGGGGACTGCTGCGCCAGGGAAGCATCCTCGCGGTCACCTCCTATGCCGACCGCACCTCGCCCGTCCTCCGCGGCAAGTGGATCCTGGAGAACCTCGTCGGGACCCCTCCACCGCCCGCCCCGCCCAATGTCCCGGGCCTGGGCGACGACGTGATCTCCTCCCGGCTGCCCCTCCGCCAGCGACTGTTCCTCCACCGCGCCAATCCCGGCTGCGCGGGGTGCCATCGGATCATCGACCCGCCCGGATTCGCCCTGGAGAACTTCGATGCGCTCGGGCGCTGGCGGACCCTGGAGGGCGGGGTGCCGGTCGATGCCTCGGGTGGGCTGCCCGACGGAACCCGGTGTGACGGCGTGGAGGACCTCGAGACGGCCCTCCTCGCCCGGCCGGAGGTCTTCGTCACCACCGTCACCGAGAAACTCCTCACCTATGCGCTCGGCCGCGGGCTGGAACCGTCCGACGCCCCCGCCGTCCGGAAAATCGTTCGCGACGCCGCCGCGGAGGAGTACCGTCTGTCGTCCCTGATCCACGGCATCACCCGGAGCCTGCCCTTCACCCACCGGAGTACCCCATGAAGCCCATCACCCGAAAGTTCCTCCCGCGCCGGACCTTCCTCCGCGGGATGGGAGTCGCCCTCGCCTTGCCGTGGCTCGATGCCATGACCCCGGCCCTGGCCGGCGGGTCGCGTCCCCGGGTGGCGCCCGCGCGCCGGCTCGGCTTCGTCTTCATGCCCATGGGCTGCGACCAGAGCCGATGGACGCCCCAGGGCACGACGCTGGACGAACTGCCGCCCATCCTCGAGTCGCTGGCGCCGGTCCGGGAACAGGTCTCGGTGTTGTCGAACCTGGAACTCCAGAACGCCTACCCGGGCAGCCACGCCACCTCCAACGCCGCCTTCCTCAGCGCCGCCCGGGCCCGCCTGACCGAGAGCACCGACTACTACCTCGGCACCACCGTCGACCAGGTGGCCGCCCGGCACATCGGACGCGACACCCGCCTGCCGTCGCTGGAGCTGGCGATGGACTTCCTGCAGGTCGTCGGCCAGTGCGACAACGGCTACGCCTGCGTCTACCAGAACAACCTGTCCTGGTCCTCACCGACCACCCCGCTGCCCGCCGAGGCGCATCCCCGCCTGGTATTCGAGAGCCTGTTCGGCGAGGGCGCCACGCCGGACGAACGCCGCGCGGTGCTCCGGCGCAAGGCCAGCCTCCTCGACGCCTTCCATTCCGATCTCCGCCGCCTGCAGCGGGACCTCGGACCCGAGGACCGGTCGCGGGTCGACGACTACCTGACCAGTGTCCGGGAGGTGGAACGCCGCATCCAGCGGGCGGAACGCGACGCGTCGGAGAACCCGATCCCGGATGTCGACCGCCCGGTCGGGGTGCCCGTGCGGTACGCCGACCACGCGCGGCTGATGTTCGACCTGCAGGTGCTGGCCTATCAGGGGGACATCACCCGCGTGATCACCTTCCAGCTCGCCCGCGAGACCAGCAACCGGACCTACCCCGAGATCGGCGTGCCCGATCCGCATCACCCGTTGTCCCACCACGGGAATGATCCGGAGAAGATCGCCCGGATGGCCCGGATCAACGCCTTCCATGTCTCCCTCTTTGCCGGATTCCTCGAGAAGCTGAAGGCCACTCCCGAGGGGGAGGGGTCGCTGCTGGACAACACCGTCCTTCTCTACGGCAGCGGGATCGGGAATCCGAACACCCACGACCATGTCGACCTCCCCATCCTGGTGGCCGGCGGTGCGGCGACCGGACTGAAGGGCAACCGCCACGTCCGCTACCGGCAACCCACCCCGCTGGCGAACCTCCACCTGACCCTCCTCGACCGGGCCGGCGTCCGCCTCGACCACTTCGCCGACAGCGACGGGCGCCTCGACGACACCTTCCATCCCCTGTCCGTGTGACGTCCGCGTCGACCCCCGCCGGCCGATCGCCGGAGTCCGCCGGGCGTCGCCTCCGTCGCCCCGGGCTCGTCCTCGCCCTTCTTTCCCTGGCTGCCTCGGTCCGCATCCTCGCCGCGGTTCCCGGCGCGGTGTCCCTGCCCGATGCGGCGGAGCGGTCGGAATGGGACACGGTGCGGACGCTCCTCGCGGACCGGGCCGATGTCCATGCGGCCCAGGCGGACGGCATGACGGCCCTGCACTGGGCGGCGCGGCAGGGGGATGTCGACACGGTGACCCGCCTGCTGCAGGCCGGCGCCCGGCCGGATGCCACGAACCATTTCGGGATCACGCCGCTGGCGATCGCCTGCCAGGTGGGCGACGGGCCGGTGGTCGAGGCCCTGCTGGCGGCCGGGGCCGACGCGGGCGCACCACAGCGCGGCGGGGAGACCCCCCTGATGACCGCCGCGCGGACCGGCCGACCCGGCCCGGTCGCCGCCCTCCTGCGCGCCGGGGCCGACGTCAACGCGCGGGAACGCCGGGGGCAGACCGCCCTGATGTGGGCCGCGGCGGAAGGGCATGCCGACGTGGTCCGGATGCTTCTGGGGGCCGGTGCCGAACGCGACGCGGCCCTGCCGGGGTCGGGTTTCACCGCGTTCCATTTCGCGGTGCGGGAAGGGCGTGCGGACGTCGTCCGCGTGCTGCTCGATGCCGGGGTGGATGTCCGGTCCACCCTCGAGCCGGAGCGTCCCACGCTCAAGGGCCCCCGCAAGGGCACCAGCGCCCTCATCCTGGCGGTCGAGAACGGGCATCTCGAACTCGCGCTGGAGCTCGTGGCCGCCGGGGCGGATCCCAACGACCAGCGCTCGGGCCATGCCCCGCTCCATGTCCTCAGCTGGGTCCGCAAGCCGCAGCGCGGCGAGGACATCGGCGATCCCGCCCCGGTCGGGTCCGGATCGGTGGGCACCCTGCGGTTCGCGCGCGAGTTGGTGAAGGCCGGTGCCGATGTGAACCGGCGGCTGGAATCCGGGAAGGGCGGGGCGGGCCAGTTCAGCCATCGGGGTGCCACGCCGTTCCTGTTCGCCGCCTTCACCGCCGACCTGCCGTACCTCAAGCTGCTGCTCGAGCTGGGGGCCGACCCGACCGTTCCCAACGTGGACGGCTGCACGCCGTTGATGGTGGCGTGCGGCATCGGCGTGGGGGGATCGGCGGCGAACGAGGTGGCGGGTGAGGAGCCCGAAGTGCTGGAGGTGGCGGAGTTCCTCCTGGGGCTGGGGGCCGACATCAACGCGGTCGACGCCAACGGCGAGACGGCGATGCATGGGGCGGCGCTGAAGAACCTGCCGCAGGTGGTGCGGTTCCTGGCCGGACGCGGGGCGAAGGTGGACGTGTGGAACCGGAAGAACCGCTATGGCTGGACCCCGCTCGATCTGGCCCGGGGTCATCGTCCCGGGAACTTCAAGCCCTCCTTCGAGACCATCGCCGCCGTGGAGGCCGTGATGCGCGAGGCCGCCGAGTAGACGTGGCGGCGGATGGTGAATCCGCCGGGGGCTGCGGGCTCCGGTGCACGGCGGCCTATCGGCCTCCGCCACGAACACGCCCCGTGGCGGCGGATGATGAATCCGCCGATTCCGGAGCCGCACGCTCCCGCGTGCGGTCCCGCGAAAGCGGGATGGGGGCTCCCCCGGGGTCGCCCGGCCTCGACGGAGCGAGGCCCTCCGGAAGGCGCGGCGCCGATCGGCTTTCACTACGGCACCGCAGCGCCCCGGGTCAGCGTCCGGCGACGGAACACGCTGTCCCCCGCACACACGTACAGCCACGACCGGTCCGCGCCGGCGAAGGCGCAGCTGACAACCCCCTTCTCTCCGGGCTTCGAGACGATGCCCCCCATCCGCCCGTTGGGATCGAACATCTGGATGCCGAGATGGCTGGTGATCCAGTGACGTGACTCGGCGTCGCAGGTCATCCCGTCCCCGCCGCTGTCCGGACGTCCGGCCGGCGCCCGCAGCTCCAGGTTCCGCTCCCCACCGCGCAGCGTGCCGTCCCCGGCGATCAGGAACGTCCACGCGTTGGTGCCCCCGTATTCGCTCACCACCAGCTGGGTCTGGTCCGGCGTGAGGGCGATGCCGTTCGGCTTGTTGATGCCCCCGGCCACCGCGTGGGGACGCGGCAGATTGCGTGCCGAGGTCGGCAGGCTGATCACCTGGCCCGCTCCGGTGTCCGTGAAATGGATCCGGCCGTCCCGCGAGACGACGAGGTCGTTCGGGTTCACGTTGACCGCCACGGTCTCGATCTTCCGGGTCGACGGATCGATCACCACGATGCGTTTCCGGTCCGCGTTCGGGCCTTCCAGCTCCCCCTGGGTGGCCGCGTAGAGCAGGCCGTCCGGTCCGAACTTCATGCCGCTGATCTTCGGGCCCTTCTCCAGCCAGACCTCCGGCGCTCCGCCACCCGCCGGCACCCGGTACAACGTCCCGCGGGGCAGGTCGCTGAAGTAGAAGTTCCCGTCCGCATCGGCGCAGGCGCCGTCGGTGAAGGCATACCCGGAGCCGACCTGTTCCCAGTCGCCGGGGCGCCCGCCGTCGGGGAGGACCTTCGACAGGGCCTCGTCGCCCCGGAGATTGCCCTCGGTGAGCGGTGCCGGCAGGTCTCCGGTGACCGATCGCCACAGCCAGCGGAGCGAGTCCGGCAGGATCGCCCCGCCGTGCTGGCCGCTGTGCCCGCCCTCGCCGAAGACGAACCGGAAGTCATACCCGGCGAACGCCAGCGCACTCGCCATCTGCTGGTTCGCCAGCGGCCAGTTGCCATGGAGGTTGTTCAGGTCGTTCGCCCCGTCCTGAAGGAAGACCCGGAGCGGCTTGCGTTCGGTCTTCCGGATGAACGCCGGGTAGTTGTGGCCTCCCCGGATGTTGGTGAAGCTTCCGATCTGGGAGAGGACCCGACGGAAGGCATCCGGTCGCTCCCACGCCACGGTGAAGGCGCAGATGCCGCCGCTGCTCATCCCCGCGATCCCCCGCATCCACGGATCGTCGCTGAGCTTCAGGTCGAAACGCCGGACCACGTCGGGCAGGAGTTCGTCGATCAGGAAGCGGGCGTAGGCATCCCCGAGGGAATCGTACTCGAAGCTCCGATTGCTGCGGTTGCCGGCGGTCGCTGGCGGGGCATCCGCGATCGCCCGGGTGCCGGGGCTGACGAACACCCCGACCGTGACCGGCATCTCGCCGCGGGCGATCAGGTTGTCGAACACCACGGGCACGCGTTGCTGTCCGGTCTCGTTCACGTAGGCGGCGCCGTCCTGGAACACCATCAGGGCCGCCGGACGCGTCGCCTCGTACTGGGCCGGGATGTAGACCCAGACGTCGCGTCGGGTGTCCGGGAACACCTGGGAGGCGGTGAACTCGAACTTCTCGACCCGTCCCCGGGGCACTTCCGGTCCCCGCTCCAGGGAATCCGGGCCGAGGGAGTATTCGACCGCGTGGAGGGAGACCGCCTGCCAGAGGAGGACGGCGACGAGGGTCGCGCGAAGGGAGGACATGCGGATATGCTGCCCCAGGCCGGCGCGGGCCGGAAGCCCGGACCCGCCCCGCCGCCTTCCGTAAAGTGGCGGCGGACATTCGTCCGCCGAAGGCTCGGCCTCCATCGAGCCCCCCCTGCGGTGGCGCGAGCGTCCCCGCGAGCCCTGCTCCCCTCGGGGTCGGATGTCGGGGTCGGGATCGGGATCGAGTTCCCATCCGCTTTCGTGGCGGCGGATGGTCATCCGCCGGGGGCCACGGCGCGGTCGGACCCATGGGCGGGTCACCGACCCCGCGGGTCGCCCACCCGCGCCATCAGCCTCCGGGCGAAGGGCGAGGCGTCCTCCACCACCGCTCCACGGGCCCGGCTCTCCGCCGCGACAGCCCGGTCGTCGCTGACCACGAACACGGGACGCGGATCGTTCACCCGATTCAGATGCTGGAGGTGCCCGGTGAGCAGGTGGTCGGCACGGTCCTTCCCGGTGCCGCCCGACCAGTGGAGCCGGATCCCCGGCCCGAGGTTCCCCGACCGCCCCTCGGGGCCGTCGAGAAACAGGTTCAACTCCATCCCGGGAGCGCGTCGGACCGCCTCGCGCAGCATCGGGGTGAGTTGTCGGAAGCTCGCAGTGAAGTCCTCCGGCTGGTCGGACACCCCGAGGATGAGCCCCGCCCGGCCGATCCAGTTGAAGACATCCACCAGGAGGATCCCCGCGGCCCGACCCCGGAGCACGTCGCTGATCGTCACCACCGCGGGCCCCGGCCCGGCTCCACGCTCCGGGGCCAGTGCCGACCCCCGTTGCCGGGCCCGCTGTTCCAGCCACCGGACGGCCTCGCCGGGGAGCAGCCCTCCCTGCGCCAGAAGTTGCACTCGGCGCAGGATGTCGCCGAGCGCATCCGGCGAATCGGCGGTGGCGAGCTGCACCCCGAGGTCGAGGATCCACGGGGCGGCAGCCGGGGGCTGCTTCAGCAGTTCCCGACGGCGGACGATGGCGTGGTCGAGCCGTTCCAGCAGGCGTCGCCATTCCGGGACCGGATGGAGCGTCGCCTCGCTGGCCACCTGACCCTGTTCCCGCAGGCGTTCCAGCTCCGCCAGTTCCTCTCGGATCCGGACCAGGTTGCCGGAATGCCGGTCTGCGTGGCGTTGCTGGGCGGCCACCCGGCCGAAGTCCTCCTGCAGCCGCTCGAACTCCGGGCGCGAGTCGGTGGCGGCCTCCTCGAGGGCGATGGCCCGGGCCAGCCAGGGACGCGTCCTCTCGCCGATCGCCGCCTGGAGATCCTCCGCGTGCCGTTGCTGGACCTGCGTCCGGAGCGCCGCCAGTTCGGAACGGGCTGCGTCCCGTTCCGAGGTCACCACGGCCAGTTCCGCCCGATGCGATTCCGTCAGCTCCCGCCGTTCCCGGGCGGCGGTCCGCTCGGTCTCCCGCAGCCGTTCCCGGGTTTCGCGGAGCTTCGCCTCGGCCTTGGCCGCCGTCTCGGGGTCGGGTGCCGTCCCCTGGGCCGACGGCGAGGGCTGGGACTCGGCCCGCGGCGGGGTGATGTCCACCGGATCGAGGAACTGGGAGACGATCCATTCGGACCATGGGGCCGGGGCCCCTTCCGGCGGGGGGAGGGCCAGGGTTGCGGCCTCGATCAGCGGATGCAGTTGCTGGATCTCCTCCCGGGGATCCAGCCAGAGGGCCACCGCGGTTTCGGCGGGCCCCCACTGCAGCACCATGAAATCCACCGCGAGTCTCGCTCCTTCGGGGGCGAGGAGGGGGAGAAACCGGGGAATGGCGAGACAATCGGAGAGTGCGAGGAGGAGGTGTCCCGGCACCTGGTGGAGGTCGCCGAGATTCTGGCGCAGGCGTTGGAGGATGGCGGGGCGCCGGGTGAACCCGCCCGGCCAGGCCTTGGCGGTCTGGTCCAGATACCACCCGGGCAGCCGATCCAGAAGGGGGGCGAGGTGTGGCCGGACCCGGTCCGGGACTTCCACGGCGGCGGATGGATCGATGGCGGGTGTCCTCACAACCGTGGAGGCTGTCACGGGTGGTGGGACAAGGACAGTCCGTCCCCCGGAGTTTCTGCGTCCCGCGAGCCGCTCCGTCGGAAGTGGCGGCGGATGGTGAATCCGCCGTGGGCTGCGGGGCTCCCTGCGGTGGCGCGAGCGTCCCCGCGAGCCCCGCTCCCCTCGGGGTCGGATGTCGGGGTCGGGATCGGGATCGAAATCCCTCATGCATTCCTCCCAGCCCTGCGGGGTCCTGGCGGACCCCGTCGGACTCACCCGCTGACCCGGGTTCATCCCACGGCCCGAGGGGCGATGGGCACGCCGCGACGGAGCACGGCGCTCCGGCAGAGCGGCAGGTAGGAGGGAAGAGGAAGATCGATTCCGATTCCGATCCCGACCCCGATGGAGGCCCTTCGTCCCTTCGTTGTGGATCCCAGCTCGTTAGGAGCCTCGCGCCACCGACGGGACGCCTTGGACGGGCTGGAGCCAGTGGTCGGGATTGAACCGACGACCTACGGTTTACGAATCCATAAATTATTTCCGCTCAGAGACTTATGTATTCTGCAGTGCAACAGGTTGGATGTTCAGCAATGCACTTGGGAATGAACCGGGAGGAAGTACAAGTGTCAGACCGTGTCAGATACGGGCCCGGTGACGGGGCAGGGGGAAACGTCAAAGATCCGACCGACTGGTCGCATACGGTTTTTCAAACCGCTGAATGTCCAGTTGGACGGCTCATCGGGGTCGGGTCGGGGAAGGTCGACGGGAGTGGGATTTTCCTGTCTGACAAAATCAGACAACCGGATCGAAACTCGGGCTTACCCGCATCGCTCAGGGATCGGCTTCGGAGCCGCACGCTCCGTCGTGCGGTCCCGCGATCTCGGACGTGGCCCCGGCTCTCAAGGCTCGCTGTACGCGCCGACCGGGAGGGCATAGGCTGCGGACCGTGAGCCGGGAGCGATTTGTCGAACGCCAAGCGGATGTGAGGGCGAGTGCCGCGCGCCTTGCCGAGGCGGTGGCGCATCCGGAGAGCGAACTCATCCGCGACGCCACCATCCAGAGGTTCGAGTTCACCTTCGAGGTCGTCTGGAAGGCGCTCAAGCTCTATCTGGAGCGGCAGGGGCATGAGTGCGGGGGGCCGCGCCCCACGCTGAAAAAGGCCTTTGCCGAAGGCCTCATTCCCACCGCTGAGGAGGCCGACTGCTGGTTCCAGATGCTCGAGGACCGCAATCTTGCCAGCCACGCCTACGACGAGGTGCTCGCTGCGCAGATCTACCACCACATTGTGCGCGAGTTCGCCCCCCCGGCTCGTCGCCATGGCGGACCGGATCCAGGGCCTGCGATGGGACTGAAGCCATGAAGACCGCGATGCTCCGCGAGCGGGACCTCGCCCTCCTCCGACAGACATTCCGGCGTTTTCCGTGTGTCCGGGAGGTCCGACTGTTCGGTTCGCGCGCCACGGGCACGGCACGACGGGCCTCGGACATTGACCTGGCGATCTCGGCGCCCGATGCCACGGCCGAGCAGTGGTTGGAACTGACCGAGGCGCTGGAGGCGGCGCCGATCATCTACGAGTTCGATCTGGTCCGGACCGAGCGCACCCGGAATCCGGGGCTGATGGACAAGATCGCCCGCGAGGGGGTGCCCATTTACCCGGAGCCGACCCCCGCCGCGCTCCCCCCTAGCGGCGGATGCTAATCCGCCGGGGGCCTTGGGCTTCGGGGGGGACGGCGGCCTACCGGCCTCCGCTACGAACGCGCCCAGACCGTAGCGGCGGATGGTAATCCGCCGGGTGTTGCCTCGGGGCATTGGGGGACGGCCTACTGGTCTGCGCTACGACCGCGCTGGGTAGCGGCGGATGCTAATCCGCCGTCAGGCCCTCCGAGATGGAAACACTCGCCCTACCGCATCTCGAATCCTCGCGGACCGTGATGGCTCCGTACTTCCGAGGCGAGGTTCTTCCCGATGGTCCTGACCACGGGCCAGCCGAGCAGGCAGTCGGCGGCAGCGCCCTGCCAGAGGAGCACGATGATCCAGAAGGTCGCCTGGTAGCCTTGCTTGGAGCACTTGTGACGCAGCGTCTGCTGCGCCAGCAATCCACCCGGCCAGCCGCCGATCAGGTCGAAGAACAGCAGACGCGCCTCGGGAATGCGCCACTCACCGGCCTGTGCGCAGCGTTTGTCGCAGGCGTAGATCCAGAAGGTGACAACGCTGATGCCCAGGGCGTAGAGCCCCACCCAGGGGAGATTCAGGCCGGTGCTGACCAGCGCCATCGCGGGGAGCACCAGCAGCGTGACGAAGACCGGGTACACCCATGGTACTGACCCGCTGGCCGCGCCGCCAACGGGTCGAGGACCTCGCTGAGGATTGATCCCAGGCTTTCGAGGTGGACGCCTTGCCGTGGCTTGGGATGCCCGAAACTGACTCGGGTATCGCGACTGCAGATTGGGTCGAATGCGGAGTCGCATGTCAGCCTCAGGCATCCAGCACGAACCGGCAGGCGGGCAGTGCGGCACCGAGGACAGATCCGGCGATGGCGAGGTAGAGCAGGGGACGCACCGCGCCCGCCGCGCCCTCCGGCGCGACGCGGGAGACGAACAGCAATGCACCTGCCGCCAACCCGCCTTTGAGCATGAGTTCCAGGCCGAAACCGGGACCGTCCGAACGCTTGCGCCGTCGTGCCATGGGGAAACCTCCGAGGGTGCAGTGTATCCCCGTCCCTACTGGGACCTGAATCGCTACATCGATCTACGCAGCTGCACGTATCCTCTGGAAAGCCCGAGGCGCCCTCCCAGCCTGCTGCCGCTAAGCATCTTCCATCACCTGCCGCTTGCCTCTCGCCGAGGCCTCGGTAGCGTCTTGGGCCAAGGTTGATTCCCCCATGAATTCGTCCCGCGGAAGTCCCGTACCGCCCCCTGCTCCCATCCGGGGACCGGCACCGCGCGACGGCGGGTCTTCCGCGCCATTGGGGCCGGCGGCGTCGATCCCTCGATCTGCGGTTCACCTCCAGTCAGGAGGGGCGACATGAGGATCTTCATCAGCAGCGTGCAGAAGGAATTCGCCGCCGAGCGCAAGGCTCTGGCCGAATACCTTGCCGGCGATCCGCTGCTGCGGCGGTTCTTCGAGACCTTCCTCTTCGAGCGCGATGTGCCCGCCTCCGACCGCCGTCCCGACGCCGTCTATCTCGACGAGGTCGCGGGGTGCGACATGTACCTCGGTCTCTTCGGCGAAGAGTACGGCTCCGAGAACAAAGCGGGCCTCTCGTCCACGCACCTCGAATTCAACGAAGCCACCCGGCTCGGCAAGAACCGGCTGATCTTCGTCAAGGGCGCCACCGACGACGCCAAGCATCCGAAGATGCGCGCCCTGATCCGCGGGGCCGGCGACAGCCTCATCCGCCGGCGGTTCAACTCGGCGGAAGAACTGGTCGCCGCCGTGTATGCGAGCCTCGTCCGGGTGCTGGAAGAGCGCGAACTGCTTCGCACGCGCCCGTTCGACGCCACCTTCTGCCGCGACGCCTCCCTCGACGACCTCGACGAAGACAAGATCACCCGCTTCCTCGGGTTGGCCCGCCGCGGACGCAACTTCCCGCTGCCCGATGGCACGCCGCCCGCCGACGTGCTGGCCCACCTCGCCCTGCTCGACAAAGGACGGCCCACGCACGCCGCCATCCTGTTGTTCGGAAAACAACCGCAACGATTCCTCATCACCTCCGAGGTGAAGTGCGCCCACTTCCACGGCACCGAGGTCGCCAAGCCCATTCCCTCCTACCAAGTTTACAAGGGCACCGTCTTCGACCTCGTGGACCAGGCCAAGGACTTCGTGCTCTCAAAGATCGACCTCTGGGTCGGCACCCGGGAGCACGGCACCCAGGTGCCCACGAAGTACGAGATCCCCCAGGAGGTCGTCGCCGAGGCCATCGTCAACGCCGTCGTGCATCGCGATTACACCAGCAACGCCAGCGTGCAGGTGATGCTCTTCAGGGACCGGTTGGAGGTTTGGAACCCCGGTTCCCTGCCTCCCACCCTGACCCTCGAGCAACTGCGCGGCCCGCACGCCTCCGTCCCGCACAATCCGCTGCTGGCCGAGCCCATGTATCTCACCAAGTACATCGAGCGCATGGGCACCGGCATTCGCGACATGATCCGCCGCTGCCGCGACGCCGGGTTGCCCGAGCCCGAGATCCGGCTCGATGGCGGCTCCTTCGTCCTGACCATCCGGAGGCTGGCATCGGAGACAGGGCTCAAGCCGGGCCAAAGTCGGGTCCAAGTTGGGAGCAGGTCCCGACCCAGTCCCGACCCAGTCACCGACCCAGTCACCGACCCAGTCACCGACCCAGTCCACCGGGTTGTGTTGGCGCTCGCTCCGGGTGAACTGGCCCCCTCCGCCATGTGGAAGCGTTTGGGCCTCAAGCATCGACCCACCTTCCGGGACAATTACCTCCGACCGGCCCTCGCTAAGGGGATCATTGAACCGACCCTTCCCGACAAACCCACCAGCAGGCTCCAGAGATACCGACTCACGGACAAGGGGCGCGCGTTGCTGGCGGAGTTGGACAAGGTAGGAGGCGGGGAATGAACAGGAGAACCATTAAACCAAAGACGACGCAGACGAACGCAGATGCCTTTCCCGATGCCTTCACCTGCAAAGCGCCTGGGTCATCCGCGGTTCCGCCAGCTCCTGGTCGGGGACCTGCCCTCCGGAGTCCCGCGGCCGCGGAACTGCCTCCTCGCGCCTCGCGCCCGGGCCGTTTCCGCGAAAACAGGACACCTTGGAGCTTCCGGTCAGGCTCTCCCGGTCGGGACCTTGCCGGCAGCCATGCCACCGCGGCCGACCTGACACTCTGCGCTGTCGATACAACCTGCCATGCCCCGTAAAGCCTCCAGCAAACCTTCCAAGGACTCCACCGCCGCCCTCGGCTTCGAGGCCAAGCTCTGGCTCGCCGCCGACAAGCTCCGGAACAACATGGACGCCGCGGAATACAAGCACGTCGTCCTCGGGCTCATCTTCCTCAAATACATCTCCGACACCTTCGAGGAACACCGCGCCAAGCTCCTCGCCGCTGAGGGCGACTACGCCGGGGCCAATCCCGAGGACCCCGACGAATACAAGGCCGAGAACGTCTTCTGGGTGCCCGCCGATGCCCGCTGGTCCCACCTCCAGGCCAGCGCCAAGCAGCCCACCATCGGCAAGACCGTGGACGACGCCATGGTCGCCATCGAGCGCGACAACCCGCGCCTCAAAGGCGTCCTGCCCAAGGACTACGCCCGCCCCGGCCTCGACAAACACCGCCTCGGCGAACTCATCGACCTCATCGCCACCATCAGCCTCACCGCCGCCAGCGAGGGCGAAAAGACCCACCGCTCCGTCGATCTGCTCGGCCGCGTGTATGAGTATTTCCTCACCCGCTTCGCCAGCGCCGAGGGCAAGAACGGCGGCCAGTTCTACACCCCGTCCTGCGTCGTGCGCTGCCTCGTCGAGATGCTCGCCCCCTACAAAGGCCGCATCTACGACCCCGCCTGCGGCTCCGGTCCCGCGCCTGCGGGATTCGTCCAGTCGGAAAAATTCGTCGAATCCCACGGCGGCATCGCAGTGCGCGACAGCGCAAGGCCGATCAGCGAAGCCGCACCGCGGGAGTTTCGCACAGAGAAACACCACCGAAGCGACATCTCCATCTACGGCCAGGAGAGCAACGCCACCACCCGCCGCCTCGCCATCATGAACCTCGCCATCCGCGGCATCGAGGCCGACATCGGCAAGGAACACGCCGACACCTTCCGCAACGTCCAGCACCCCGACCTCCGCGCCGACTACGTCCTCGCCAACCCGCCCTTCAACGACTCCGACTGGTTCCGCAAGGACGACGACGTGCGCTGGCAGTTCGGCGTCCCGCCCAAGGGCAACGCCAACTTCGCCTGGGTGCAGCACTTCATCCACCACCTCGCCCCGCAGGGCATGGCCGGCTTCGTCCTCGCCAATGGCAGCATGTCCTCGAACCAGTCCGGCGAAGGCGACATCCGCCGCGCCCTCATCGAGGCCGACCTCGTGGACTGCATGGTCGCCTTGCCGGGGCAACTGTTCTACTCCACGCAGATTCCGGTGTGTTTGTGGTTCCTTCGCCGCGACAAATCCGGGCGACCACCCTCAACCCGGCCTGCCGGCCACCCTTCTCCCAGTGGGAGAAGGGCTGGGGATGAGGGTGCCGCAGGCATAGACCGCCGTCGCGAAACGCTCTTCATTGATGCCCGGAAAATGGGCACGCTCGTTGACCGGGTGCATCGTGAGCTGACTGAGGAAGACATCGAAAAGATCGTCAGCACCTATCACGGCTGGAAACTCGACCTTCAGGCACTGCTCAAGGAAGCGGAGAGAAAGGGCATCTGCCTCGAAATGGCACCGCCTTACGCCGACGTCCCCGGCTTCTGCAAATCCGCCACCACTGCCGAAATCGCCGCGCACGGCTACGTGCTCACGCCCGGCCGCTACGTCGGCGCCGAGGAGGTCGAAGACGACGGCGACCCCTTCGAGGAAAAGATGCCGCGCCTCGTCGCGGAGCTGAACGCCCAATTCTTCGAGTCCGCGAAGCTGGAGGAAGCCATCAAAGCAAACCTGAGGGGGCTGGGCTATGGCGGGTGAATGGCGCGACATCACGCTCGGTGATTTTGTTGCGCTCCAACGAGGGCATGACCTCACGGAGTCGCAGCGCCGCATCGGGCGCGTTCCAGTCATGGGATCTGCTGGGCAAAACGGCTTTCACGACACCGCGCTCGTTAAAGGTCCGGGCATCGTAATTGGGCGAAGCGGTGCATCGTTTGGGCAGGTGCATTTCTCGAAAGACGATTTCTGGCCGCACAACACCGGACTCTACGTCACCGACTTCAAAGGCAACGACCCGCTCTTTGCCTTCTACTTTCTCAAGGCACTCGATTTCGATCGGTTCAACTCAGGCAGCGCGCAGCCTTCGCTGAATCGCAACTTCATCTATCCAATTCCGATTCGTGTGCCACCCCTCGCCGAGCAAAAAGCCATCGCGGCGGTGCTTGGGGCGCTGGACGACAAGATCGAGTTGAACCGGCGGATGAACGCGACGCTGGAGGCGATGGCGCGGGCGCTGTTCCAGAGCTGGTTCGTGGATTTCGACCCCGTCCGCGCCAAACTCGACGGCCGCCCCCCCGCCGCCCTCGACCCCGCCACCGCCGCCCTCTTCGCCGAGCACTTGGAAGACTCCCCTCTCGGCCACATCCCGAAAGGGTGGAAGGCAGGCACCCTTGGCGACATCGGCACGAACTCGCGGCGCGGTGTCCAGCCCAGCGACATCGCACCGAACACGCCCTACATCGCCTTGGAACACATGCCGCGCCGCTGCATCGCCCTCGGCGATTGGAACGACTCCGCCGACGTGGCGAGCGGCAAGTCCGCTTTCAAGAAAGGTGAAATCCTCTTCGGCAAGCTGCGCCCTTACTTCCACAAAGTCGGCGTCGCCCCGTTCGATGGCGTCTGCTCCACCGACATCCTCGTCCTCGCGCCGAAAAGTCCTGAGTGGTTCGGCTTCCTCCTCGGCCACGCGAGCAGCGACGAACTGATCCAGTTCACCGACCTAGCCTCCACCGGCACCAAGATGCCGCGAACGAACTGGAGCGACATCAGTTCCTTCAAAGTCGCGCTGCCGCCGAAGCCCATCGCCGCCGCCTTCACTCGCACCATTCAGCCGATGCTCGACCGCATCCACGCCAACCTCCACCAATCCGGCACCCTCGCCTCCCTGCGCGACACGTTACTGCCGAAGATGCTGAGCGGGGAGTTGTCAGCAGTTGAAACCGATACCCTATGAGACTTTCCCGGATCCAGATCACAAACTTTCGCAACTTCAAAAGTCTTGATGTGGCGCTAAGTGAGCACGCGGTCATTGTTGGTGAGAACAAGATCGGGAAATCCAATCTGGTCTATGCGTTACGTCTCTTGCTCGATCCGACGCTGCCAGACTCCGCACGCCAATTGCGTGAGGAAGACTTCTGGGATGGGCTCGCACGCCCGCTTTCGGGGGACGATGAAATCCGGATTGCACTCGAAATAACGGACTTTGAAGACAATCCCAAGTTGCTGGCGGTTCTCGCTGAACACTTGGTTGCAGTCGAACCCATGACTGCGCGGTTAACCTACGTTCTTCGTCCGCTCGCTACGCTGGACGGGCCACCTGTGAAGGACTCGGATTATGAGTTCTTCATCTTCGGAGGTGAAAGTGAGGAGAACATCGTCAGCTACGAACTGCGCCGACGCTTGCCGATGGATGTCTTTCATGCGCTCCGTGATGCCGAGGGCGATTTAGCAAACTGGCGGCGGTCACCCCTGCGGCCACTGCTAGAAAAAGCCGCAGGGGCAGTTGATAAGGCAGCGCTTGAGGTAATCGCCCAAAACGTGTCAGACGCATCAGACGAGATTGCCGCTTTGCCAGAAATTGCCGCGCTCAATACTGTGGTAACGGACCGCCTTAACGAAATGGTGGGAGGTTCACATGCGGTGAACGTCACTCTTGGATTAACCCCCTCTGACGCAGACCGCCTCATCCGCGCATTGCGGCTGTTCATCGACTCCGGGAAACGCGGAATCAGTGAGGCAAGCTTGGGCTCGGCGAACCTCATTTACCTCGCGCTCAAAGCCCTCGAACTCCGCCAACTCGTTGAGGAAGGCAACCGAGACCATACGTTCCTTGCAATCGAGGAACCGGAGGCACACCTGCACCCACATTTGCAGCGTCTTGTTTATCGCGACTTCCTGCATACGCGGCAGCAGCCGGAAGCGGAGGGAGGCGCGGAAGAAGCGGAGGAAATTGAGACGAACCGAACGACGTTTTTAACAACGCACTCCCCACACATTGTCAGCGTGACACCACTGAGGTCTCTTGTCCTTCTGCGCAAAGCAGAGGATGGGCTGAGCACGGAAGCATCATCAACCGCCGATGTGGACCTCGACGAAAAGGACGTTGCTGACCTTGAACGCTACTTGGACGTGACACGCGGCGAGATTGTTTTTAGCCGAGCCGTATTGCTGGTGGAAGGCGATGCCGAATGCTTCGTTGTTCCCGTGCTTGCGAAGCTGATTGGGCACGACCTTGATGAGTTGGGAATCTCTGTCTGCTCAGTTTCCGGGACCAACTTCGCGCCCTACATCAAGCTTCTCGGGGATGATGGCCTCGGAATCCCATTCGCCGTAATCACCGATTATGACCCAACCGATGATGACGGGAGTCTAGGGGTTAGCCGGGTGACTGCTCTTCTTGAGCTGATCACAGGAGAGGAGCCGGACTTTGAAGACGAAGAAGCGATGAGAGACGCTGCTGAAGGTATGGGCATCTTTCTCAACGAATACACCTTCGAGGTAGATTTCTTCCGGTGCGGCCGCCACAAATGCCTTTGCACTACCCTCACCGAATTGACCACAAACGGTGCCGCTAAGAAACGGGCAGCGGCTTGGAAGCAAGACCCCAACACACTCGATCCTGACCAGATGTTGAAGGACATAGATGCAATCGCCAAAGGTCGCTTTGCACAACGCCTCGCGTCACGTCTGAAGGGCGACGCCTGCCCACAATACATCCGTGATGCAGTAATCTTCCTCGCAGCAAAGTGCGGCTGACGTATGACGGACTACAAAACAGCGGCTGAAGAGCTACGAGACAATCCCGGCCAGTGGAAAGCATACGAATCCCCTGGAAGCTGCGCAATTCTCGCTGGCCCCGGCAGTGGGAAGACGAAGACACTGACGACAAAGATGGCCAGAATGCTCGCGGAAGATGTTCAACGGCCTTCCGGCATTGCATGTATCACCTACAGCACCGAGTGCGCTCGTGAGCTTCAAAAGCGGTTGGGTAAACTTGGCATCGTTGAAGGTTCGAATGTCTTCATCGGGACTGTGCATTCGTTTTCGCTGAAGCACGTGGTTTCACCGTTTGCATGGCTGTCGGACTTGGGCCTGCCAAGGGTGTTCTCGGTGGCTTCGGTCAGTGACCAAGAGAGAATCTTCACAGAATCATTGAAAGCCACCATCGGCGATGAGAACCCTTGGAATTATCGTGGGCGATTCGAGCGCTATCGACGCACGTATTTGGATCGGGAGTCAAAAGAGTTTGCTTCTGTGGACTCGGAAATCGCTGGTTTGGTTATCGACTATGAGAAGCGACTGATAGCCGAAAGCCTTGTCGATTTCGACAGCATGATTCTTTGGGGGCTACAGTTGATCGAACGTCACGAATGGGTGCGAAAGGCAATCAAAGCGCGGTTCCCGATTCTCGTGGTTGATGAGTATCAGGATTTGGGGCTCACGCTCCATAGAATGGTTTTGGCGCTATGCCAGAAAGCGGGGGTTCGTCTGGTGGCAGTGGGTGATCCCGACCAATCCATTTATGGTTTCGCCGGGTCGATGCCCAAGCTCTTGAAGGAACTCGCCAAAGCGGACTGGGTGGAGCCGGTCTCGCTGAAATTCAATTATCGCTGCGGCCGGAAGATAGTGGCCGCTTCGCTTACGGCGCTTGGTGAAGCCCGAGAATACGAATCGAAGGTCAAGCAGCATGGCACGATAGACTTCTACGAGTGCCCCGAAGGAATAGCACAGCAAGCAACCCTGATCATCGAGGAGATCATTCCGGCAGTGCTCCAACAGATTCCTGGTTTGGTCGTGGGAAAGATTGCGGTCCTTTACGGTGATCGAAATGACGGGAGCGTGATAGCTGCCGCTGCTGACGCCGCGAAGATGAAGTATGTCCGAATAGACGCGGGCGCTGCCTACCGTCGAACACCTCTGACGCGGTGGCTTGAGGATTGTGCGGCATGGTGCGTCAGTGGTTGGAGAAGCCAAGAGCCTCCACTCTCAGCGCTCATCAAGAAATGGCTGAACTTCAACCGTGCAGCGAAGGGTGATGTGGAGCGTGCTGCCTTGCGGCAGCAGTTGGTCACATTTCTTTTCGAACACCGCGACCCGACCCTTTCATTGCGCGAGTGGCTCAGGGATTTCTACAAAGCCTGCCTCGGCTCAACGCTCAAAGACGAACCGGCAATGAGGGATGAGGCTGAAGCTTTCAAGGGTCTCGTTCAAGCAACTGCCGAAAAGAAGGATTTGGCGGAGTTCAATATCGCAACATTCTCGGGCCAAGGAGGGTCCCCCGAGCATCTGAACCTGATTACCCTTCATAGCGCGAAGGGGCTGGAGTTTGAGGTCGTTGTGATGATGGGAATGGATCAGGGCAGGATTCCGAGATGGGACGCGGTGGGCCCAGAAGCCATCAGTGAGGCCCGCCGCCTTTTCTATGTAGGTTTGACCCGAGCGAAGCAACAGATCCACATGACATTTTCTGGATTCACCGAAGACAAATACGGACGCCGCCACAAGAAAGGCCCGTCCATCTTCCTGACGGAGTTACAACAAAAGCTCGCCGAGGAGGACGCAGGAAGCTGACATGAGCCTCAACGAATCCATCGTCGAAGACGCCGCCCTCGAATGGTTCGGGGAGCTTGGCTATGCGGTCGGGCACGGGCCGCATCTCGCGCCCGGCGAACCGGCGGCGGAGCGGGATTCGTTTTCTGAGGTGGTGCTGGTGGGCCGCTTGCGCGAGGCCATCCGGCGGCTGAACCCGGCCATTCCCGAGGAGGCGCGAGAGGAGGCCTTGAGAAAAGTGCTGCGGGTGGGGACGCCGGCGCTCGTGCAGACGAACCGCGCTTTTCACCGGCTGCTGCGTGATGGCATTCCGGTTGAGTTCACTCAACCGGAACCCTCACCCGGCCTTCGGCCACCCTCTCCCAGTGGGAGAGGGGCTGGGGGTGACGGTGCCGCAGGCTTGGGGAGAGGGAGTGCTTCGTATCGTGGTGGACTGGAGTTTTCCGGGCGGAAGAAGCGGGCGCGGGAACTGCGAGAGAAAGAGACGAAGGCAGAGGAGTTCCTTTGGGAGTTGCTGAGGAACCGCCAACTCGATGATGCGAAGTTTCGACGCAATCACCAGTTCGGTGACTACATCTGTGACTTCTACTGCCACGAATCAAAGCTGGTCGTGGAGTGCGACGGAGAAGTCCACAACACTCCCGAGCGAAGGGAACTGGACCGGAAACGAGACGCCTATCTCCGTTCTCAAGGGCTGACGGTTCTTCGTTTTGAAAACGACCGGGTTCTGAAGGATACCGATTCGGTTCTGGAACAAATCGCGCAGCATCTCCCCTCTACCTCTGGGAGAGGGGACGGGGGTGAGGGTTTGCGGCGCTGGGAGATCGTCCGCCTTATCGAGTTTGACGATCCCGCCGCAAATGACTGGCTGGTGGTGAACCAGTTCACGGTGATCGAGGGCAGTGGCTCCTCTCCGTCTGGGAGAGGCGGGGGTGAGGGTATCGGGGCGCACCGCCGCCCCGATATAGTGGTCTTCGTCAACGGCCTGCCGCTGGCGTTGATCGAGCTGAAGAATGCCGCCGATGAAGACGCGACGATCTGGAGCGCCTACGCCCAACTGCAAACCTACAAGGCGGAGATTCCCACGCTGCTGCATTACAATGCGGCGCTGGTGGTGAGCGACGGCCTCCAAGCGCGCATGGGATCGGTGACGGCGAACCAGGAGTGGTTCAAGGTATGGCGGGAAATCGATTCCGATTCCCCGCCACCCTCACCCGGCCTTCGGCCACCCTCTCCCAGTGGGAGAGGGGCTGGGGGTGAGGGAACGAAAGCGAAGCTGAGTTTAGAGCTGGAGGTGCTGGTGCGCGGGGTGTTTGAGCGGCGGCGCTTCCTCGATCTGCTCCAGCATTTCATCGTCTTCGAGGAGAACCCGGACACGGGAGCCATCCACAAGATCATCGCGGGCTACCATCAGTTCCACGCGGTGAACGCGGCCATCGAGGAAACGGTGCGGGCGAGCGGTTTGAGCGAAAGCAGTGGGCTGCGCGAGGAACCGCCGGGCCGTCACTGGGCCGGGAAGATGCACGGCGGCAAGTCGGGCGACCGTCGCGCGGGCGTGGTTTGGCATACGCAGGGCAGCGGCAAGAGCTTCACCATGCTCTTCTTGGCCGCCCGCGTGATCCGCGAGGCCGCGATGCGCAACCCGACGCTGGTGGTGCTGACCGACCGTAACGACCTCGACGACCAGCTCTTCGGCCAGTTCCAACGCTGCGCGGACATCCTCGGCCAGACGCCTATCCAAGCGGCTGACCGGGCCCATTTGCGGGAGCTTTTGAACCGGGCGAGTGGCGGCGTGATCTTTACGACGTTGCAGAAGTTCGCGCCGCTTGAACCCTCACCCCGGCCCTCTCCCAGCGGGAGAGGGAGCGAGCAATACCGAGGAGGCTTCGACTTCTCAGGCCTGAAGCCTGAGGCTCGTGAACTGAGGGCAAAGCAGACGGAAGCGGAAGCGCTGCCTTGGGAGTTGCTGAGGAATCGGAAACTCGCCGGGGCAAAGTTCCGCAGGCAGCACCAGTTTGGGGAATACATTACAGACTTTTTCTGCGACGAGGCAAAGCTGGTTGTTGAATGCGATGGCGCGCCACACGGCACGCCTGAACGGCAGAAGATCGATCAGAAGAGACATGCTTACCTTGAATCCCAAGGGCTAACGGTCCTGCGCTTTGAGAATAGGCGAGTGCTCGCTGAGCCGGAGGCTGTTCTGGAAGAGATCGCCGCGTATCTCCCCTCTACCTCTGGGAGAGGGGCCGGGGGTGAGGGTGAAGGTGGCAAAGCCATATCCCTCAGACGGAACATCATCGTCGTAGCGGATGAGGCTCACCGCAGCCAATACGACTTGATCGACGGATTGGCGCGCCACATGAGGGACACTCTCCCGAATGCCACCTTCATAGGCTTCACCGGCACGCCCATCGAGAAGACGGACGCGAACACGCGGGCGGTCTTCGGCGATTACATCAGCATCTACGACATCCAGCGCGCCGTCGCCGACAAGGCCACGGTGCCGATCTATTACGAGAGCCGCATTTCCAAGCTCAGCCTGAACGCCGCCGAGCTGCCGAAGATCGACGCGGAGTTCGAAGAGATCACCGAAGGCGAGGAGCTGACGAAGAAGGAGAAGCTCAAGTCGAAGTGGGCCGCGCTGGAGGCGCTGGTGGGCGATCCAAAACGCATCGCGCTGGTGGCCGCCGATCTGGTGGCGCATTTCGAGAAGCGCGTGGAGGCGATGGACGGCAAGGCGATGATCGTCTGCATGAGCCGCCGCATCTGCGTGGACCTCTACAACGCGCTGATCAAGCTGCGGCCCGAGTGGGAGGCAGAGACGCTGAAGGTCGTCATGACTGGCAGCGCCGAAGACGGCCCCGAGTGGCAGAAGCACATCGGCAACAAGAAGCAGCGGCGGGATTTGGCGAACCAGTTCAAGGACGCGAAGAACCCCTTCAAGATCGTGATCGTGCGGGACATGTGGCTGACCGGCTTTGACGCGCCCTGTCTGCACACAATGTATGCCGACAAGCCGATGCAAGGCCACGGCCTCATGCAGGCCATCGCCCGCGTGAACCGCGTCTTTCGCGACAAGCCGGGCGGGCTGGTGGTGGATTACCTCGGCCTCGCGGATCAGCTCAAGAAGGCGCTCATCACCTACACCGAGAGCGGCGGCCAGGGGAACCCGACTTTTGACACCGCCCAGGCCATCGCCGTGATGCTGGAGAAACACGGCATCGCATGCGACATGATGCATGGCTTTAACTGGGACAAGTGGACCAGCGGCACGCCCACCGAGCGCCTGCAACTCATCCCCGCCGGACAGGAGCACATCCTCGAACAGGACGACGGCAAGAAGCGCTGGGTGCAGGTGGTGACGGAGCTCTCCCGCGCCTTTGCCCTCTGCGCCGCGAGCGATGAAGCGACGGCGATCCGCGACGACGTGAGCTTTTTCCAAGCCCTGCAAGCCGCGCTGAACAAGCAGAGCGGCACCAACCGCAAGACGCCCGAGCAGATCGACGCCGCCATCCGCCAGCTCGTGAGCAAGGCCATCACCACCGAAGGCCAGGTGATCGACGTCTTCACAGCCGCCGGATTGCCCAAGCCGGACATCAGCATCCTGAGCGACCAATTCCTCGCCGAAGTGCGCGGCCTCAAGCACAAGAACGTCGCCGCCGAGCTGCTGGAGAAGCTGCTCAAGGACGAAGTCAAGGTCCGCTCGAGGCGCAACCTCGTGCAGGCCCAAGTCTTCAGCGAGAAGCTCAAGAAGACGCTCAACGCCTATCACAACCGCGCCATCGCCACGCAGGAGGTGATCGAGGAACTCATCAAGCTGGCGAAGGAGATGGATGCGGCGACCAAGCGTGGGGAAGACCTCAGGCTGACGGATGACGAGGTGGCGTTCTACGATGCCCTCGCCACCAACGACAGCGCCGTGCAGGCGATGGGCGACGACAAGCTCAAGGTCATCGCCGCGGAGCTGATCACGAAGGTCCGGCAGAGCGTGACCATCGACTGGACCCTCCGCGAGAGTGCCCGTGCCAAGATCCGGGTGCTCGTGAAGCGGATCCTGAACAAGTTCGGCTATCCACCGGACCTCCAGGAGGACGCCGTCCGGACCGTCCTCCAGCAGGCGGAACTGCTGTGCGCCGACTGGGCTGGGAATTGAGCACTTCGATGGACCCCGCCGCCGCATCGCCCGAGTCGCCGCAGATAGTGATCTCTTCAAGCTGACCGACCTCACTCGCTGTTCCTCCATGGCAACCTCCTTCGACATCGCCACCACCGCTTGTGCCGTGATCGGCGGCGTCCTCGCTCCCGTGGGTGTCGCCACCCACTTCATCATTCGGTATCGGGAGAACAGGGCGTTCCGACCGCCGACGGATCAGAAGCTGCTCCGTCCTCCCGGATACTCGTTGATGAACCGTCTTGATGCCGTGTGGGATCAGGCGTTGATCGATGCGGTCTGCCTCGCCGGGTGCGGAGCCTATGCCGGGGTGATCGGCCGCTTTCTCGCTCCCCTGGGGTGGCACCTCGTGGTGGGGAGTCTGCCCTTTTCAGAGTTGGCCCGGCACGTCGAGGCCACCCTGACGATCTTTTGCGCAGCGCTCGGGGCCCTCCTCGGCATCGTTTTCTTCGGAGTCCGGAGTCATCGCGCGCTCCGGGAGGCGCGGAGCCTCCGCCTTGGGCTTCGTGGTGAACAGATCGTCGGGGAGGTGTTGTCGGACGAGGCGGTGGTCCGCGCGGGTTACCGGAGCTTCCATGATGTGCCCGGGGATGGGGCATGGAACGTGGACCATGTCGTGGTGGGACCGGGCGGCGTTTTCGTCCTGGAGACGAAGGCCCGGTCGAAGCGAAAGGGTGCCCGCCGTGCTCAGCAGGCGCCCCACGAGGTGGTCTGCGACGGGGCCGTCCTTCGGTTCCCGGATTGGGACGACACGGAGACCATTCCCCAGGCGGAGCGAAACGCCGCGTGGATCGAGAAGGAGGCCGGCAAGCACGCGACCAAGGCTGTTGTCGTTACTCCCGTGGTCGTGATTCCCGGTTGGTGGATCACCCTGGCCACCCGGAACCTCGATCGCGCGAAGGTGATCAACACCACCGTGCTCGCCCGCTTCCTGACGGGCCAACCCCGCCGCTACACCCCGGAGGACCTCGCGCCCATCATCGCCTCTCTCGACGCCAAGTGCCGAACGCTCGAGTTCTGATCCCACCCCACAGGAACCCGTAGCAATGACCCGAAACCCGCGCATGACCCGAGCGGCTTCAGGCCGCTGCGGGCGACTGGGCAGGCCGGTTGGAACCGGGCATCCCGGCGCGCCGGGCGGTGATCCTCGCCTCCGACCGTGAACCGCCCCTTCCTCACCGATCTGGACTCGCGCGCGGCCGTGAAAGGGTGTAAGCGTCACGCCGTGCACCACTAGTCGATGGGCGGCGGGGTGAGGTAGGGTT
>CAZGIK010000010.1:0-125218 GCA_964525755.1 uncultured Verrucomicrobiota bacterium | reverse complement strand
TCCGCCACGCCCCAGCCCTCAAGGACCTCTCCTGCCTCAGGGACCTCAGGGTCAGAGCGCTGGGGTAGGGGGATGGTGACGGGCCTGCGACGAAGCAAATCAGTCCTCGGGCTTCTCGCCAGACGGCGCCATCTTGACGACCCGGGGATCGAACCGGGCCAGCACATCGACCAGATCCGTCTGCGAGGCCATGACGGCGTGGATATCCTTGTAGACCGCGGGCGCTTCGTCGAGGCCGGCACTGAGGAGGTGGACACCACGCTCCCGCAACTGCCGTCGCACCCTCTCCCATTCGATCGACTTCAGCGCAACGCTCCGGCTCATGACCCGTCCCGCGCCATGGGAGGCGGAGTGGAGTGAGTCCGGATGTCCCCTGCCCCGGACCAGGAAACCCGGTGCGGCCATGGATCCGGGAATGATCCCGAGCGTCCCGGCGGCGGCCGGTGTCGCCCCCTTCCGGTGAACCACCACTTCGCGCTCCACGCCCCCCACGGAATGACGCTCGCGCCACGCGAAATTGTGGTGGTTATCGACCGCGAGGACGACCTCCGAGCCCAGGCGGGCGGCGATGTGGCGGTGGATGAGTTCATGGTTCGCTGCCGCGTACCGACCCATCAGTTCCATGGCCTCCCAGTATTCCGCTCCCTCCGCGGAATCGAGCGGCAGCCAAGCGAGATGGCGCAGCTCCGATGGAAGGTCCGGATGCCGTTCCTGGGCGATCCGGCTGTAATGGCTGCACACCGCCGCGCCCGTCCCCCGGCTGCCGCTGTGACTCAGCAGTGCCACATGCACCCCCGGATCCAGCACGCAGCCCGGCCCCTCCACCGTGAGCGTTCCGAACTCGACGAAATGGTTTCCGCTGCCGCTGGTTCCCAACTGGGCCCAAGCGCGGTCGCGATTCTCCAAGGTGACCGGCGACACCCTCCAATCGGCATCCATCACCGGATGGTCCCGACGATCCGCAAAATGCGCCCCGATGCCAAAGCGGGTCTCCTGTTCGATGGCCCGCTCCAGCCGTTCCCGCCGCCGGTCGAGCTCCCGCACCGGCCAGTCCAGCACGGAGAGCCTCATTCTGCAGGCGATGTCGACCCCCACGGCGTAGGGGATCACGGCGTTGTCGGTGGCCAGCACCCCGCCGATCGGGAGCCCGTAGCCGACATGGGCATCGGGCATGAGGGCACCGGCCACGGCGACCGGCAGTCGGCAGGCCCGGGCCATCTGGTTCACCGCGGCGGGATCGAGGTCCGTCCCCCACTGTCGCCACGGCACCTCCGAGGCCACCACCGCCCGCGGGGAACGCGCCAACGCGGTGGCGAACGCTCCCCTCAGGGGGTCCCTCAGGTGCCGAGACGGATCCTCGATCACCTCGGCCACCAACTCCCCGAGTCCGGCCCCGCGGATGCCCTTGAACAGGCATCGATTGATGAGCTCCAAGCCCCGCCGCATGGCCTCGCCGGGGGGAACCCCCAGCCGGATCAGATCGCTCTGGTTCATGTCTCGACCTCAGCGGGATCCCCCGCGGGACCCGCCGACCGACCCTCCTCCGGCTCCGGTTGTGCCTACAAGCCAAGGATTTCGGCCACGGCCGCCCGGATGCTCCAAAAGGAGCACTCGCAGAGTCCGGACACGGCATCCCGGGTGCTTTTTCTCACTTGTTCGACGAACGGGTCCGACCCGGTCGCCGGACCTGAAAGACAAACCGACAACGACAACCGACAGACAGGAACATGAACCGCACTCTGCCTGCCATCGCCCTCGCGGCGATCACCCTCACCGCGCCGGCCGCCCTGACCCAATCGACCGTCCACCTCGACAACGCCCGGGACCTCGTGGCCCAGCTCCGTGCCCAGGGCGAGGCCGGACAATTCGTGGACGGCGACGGGATCCCCTACAACCAGTACGGGGCCTCGTGGGCGAACTCCATGATCGTCTGGGACGATCCCGCCTACGTCCATGCGGTGTGCAGCAACTTCTACATCCGGCTGATGATGGCCTCGTATCCCGGCTGGACCGCCCGGGGGATGGGCTTCGCGTCGTCCAGTCCGACGTCGGCCGTGATCCATGACGCCGTGGAGGCGAACGCCTGCAGCTATCTGCGGGTGGACGATTTCGCCGACGCCCAACCGGGCGACCTGATGGTCGTCAAGTATCTCTCCGGCGGATCCAGTTCCGGACACACGATGATCCTCGACGAGGCCGTCCCCTCGGAGGTCCTCCAGGATGGCACCGTGCGCTGGTCGGTGCGGGTGATCGACTGCAGCAGCGGCGTGCACAGCCAGGACACCCGGGTGTTCCCGGGGCAGACCACGTCGGGAGCCGGGGCCGGCCTCATCAACGTCTACACGCTCGACGGGGCGATCACCGGCTACTCCTGGAGCCAGTCCACCTGGAGCGTCGTGTACACCCCAGTCCAACGGTACCTGACCGTGGGCCGGCTGGCGTTCTGACAGGCGTCGGAACCCCGGGGGTGGTTTCCGGTCCGATTCCGGTTGCCCCCGACCGCAACCCGATGGCGTCCGCGGTGGCCGCCCGGGCCGGCAGGCCCGGCAACCGGGCGGTCACTCCTCCCCGCTGGCGAGCTTCGCCAGCACGGTGAAGTCCTCCAGCGTGGTGGTGTCGCCCTTGATGTCCGCCCCGCTGGCGATCTGCTTCAGCAGGCGGCGCATGATCTTGCCTGACCGGGTCTTGGGCAGGGCCTCGGCGAAGCGGACGTCATCGGGCTTGGCCACCGGGCCGATCTCCTTCCCAACGTGCTGGCGCAGTTCCTCCTTGAGCTCCGGATGGCTCCGGATCCCGGACTTGAGGGTGACGAAACAGACCAGGGCCTGGCCCTTGAGCTCGTCCGGACGTCCCACCACCGCCGCCTCGGCCACCGAGGGGTGGCTCACCAGGGCGCTCTCCACCTCGGCGGTGCCGATGCGGTGCCCCGCCACGTTCAGCACGTCGTCGATCCGTCCGACGATCCAGAAGTAGCCGTCCTTGTCCCTCCGGCAGCCGTCGCCGGTGAAGTACGATCCCCTGACCTCCGACCAGTACGTCTCCCGGAAGCGCTTCGGATCGCCCCAGATGCCGCGCAGCATGGAGGGCCAGGGCTGGCGGATGACCAGTTTGCCGCCGGTGTTGGGCGGGACCGGGTCGCCGGCATCGTCCACCACCTCGGGGCGGATGCCGAAGAACGGCAGCGTGGCCGTTCCCGGCTTCAGCGGGGTGGCCCCGGGGAGGGGCGAGATCATGATCCCGCCGGTCTCCGTCTGCCACCACGTGTCCACGATCGGGCACCGGCCGCCGCCGATGACCTGATGGTACCACATCCACGCCTCGGGATTGATGGGCTCACCGACGGTGCCGAGCAGGCGGAGGGAGGAGAGGTCGTGCTTTGCCGGCCATTCGTCGCCCCACTTCATGAACGCCCGGATGGCGGTGGGGGCGGTGTAGAGGATGGTGACGCGGTATTTCTCGATGATCCGCCAGAACCGGTCCGGCTCGGGCCAGTTCGGCGCGCCCTCGTACATCACGCAGGTCGCCCCGTTGGCCATCGGGCCGTAGACCAGGTAGCTGTGCCCGGTGACCCAGCCCACGTCGGCCGTGCACCAGTACACGTCCTCGTCCCGCAGGTCGAAGACATAGCGGGTCGTCATCTTCGCCCCGAGCAGGTACCCGGCGGTGGTGTGGAGGATGCCCTTCGGCTTCCCGGTCGATCCGCTGGTGTAGAGGATGAACAGGGGCGCCTCCGAATCCATGGCCACCGGAGGGCAGTCCGCATCGACGTAGTCCAGTTCCCGATGCCACCACAGGTCGCGCCCCTCCTTGAAATGCACCTCGTTGCCGCAGCGGCGCAGCACGACGACCTTCTCGACCGAGGCGGCGAGGCGTTGGCCATCGGCACCGGTCAACTCGAGGGCCTTGTCGACATTCTGCTTGAGCGGAACGACCGCCCCGCGCCGGTATCCGCCGTCGGCGGTCACCACCAGCTTCGCCCCGCAGTCCTGGATGCGGTCGGCCACCGACTGGGCGCTGAAGCCGCCGAACACCACGCTGTGGACGGCGCCGATGCGGCTGCAGGCGAGCATGGCGATGGCGGCCTCGGGGACCATGGGCAGGTAGAGGATGACCCGGTCCCCCTTCCCGACGCCGTGTCGGCGGAGGACGTTGGCGAAGCGGCACACCTCGCGGTGGAGCTGGGCGTAGGTGAGGACCCGTTCCTCGCCGGGCCGGCCGTCGGTTGCGGGTTCCCCCTCCCAGACCAGGGCCGCCTTGTTGGCGTGGGGCGTTCCGAGCCAGCGGTCGAGGCAGTTGACGCTCACGTTGGTGCGTCCCCCGACGAACCATTTCACCGACGGCACCTTCCCCTGGAGGACCTTGCCGAAGGGCTTCGACCACACCAGTTCCGCCTTGGCCGCCCTTCCCCAGAACCGCTCGGGGTTCTTCACCGATTCCTCCCACAGGCGGCGGTACTCGGCCAGCGAGCCCACGTGCGCCTTCCGGGCGAACTCGCGGGAGGGCTTGAAGACGCGGTGCTCCTGGAGCAGGGACGAGATGTTGGTCGGTTTCGACGCGGACGGTTTGCTCATGGTGCGGTGCGGGACGTTGACGGACGGGCGGGGCGGACGTCAACCGACGGGCGCAGCGCCGGTGGCGGCGGGCGCCGTCCGGGGGGGGCAACCTCCGCTGGCCATCCGGCCGCGGGGCTGGTACCCCTACCGGCGCATCCGGGCGCCGCGGCCCCCTGCCGCCGGCCCCCACCGCCCATGGCCACTCGCATCATCAAGAAGCAGGACCTCGGGGTCGACCACGTCGAACCGGCGGTCACGCCGCCGACGTCGGCCGAGCCGAGCTTTCCGCAGAAGCCGAAGCTCACCGGCAAGTCCAAGAAGCGCGACATCCCGGAGGGTCTCTGGACCCGGTGTCCGGAGTGCGAGAACCTGGTCTACGACCGGGAGCTCGACGACAACCTCAAGGTCTGTCCCCGCTGCCAGCACCATTTCCCGATCGGCGCCCGCGAGCGGATCCATTCCCTGGTGGAGACCTGTTCGTTCGAGGAGCTGGATCCGGGGATGGAGAGCGTCGACGTGCTGCAGTTCACCGGGGCCGCCTCCTACGAGTCCAAGCTGGCGGCGTACCGGACCAAGTCGTCGCTGTTGAAGGACGCGGTGGTGACCGGCATCGGACGGATCGGCGGTCACCGGGTGGCGCTCGGGGTGATGGATTTCGGGTTCCTGGGCGGGTCGATGGGCTCGGTGGTCGGCGAGAAGCTGACGCGGCTGATCGAGGCGGGGACGGAGAAGGGCCTGCCGGTGCTGGTGTTCTCCACCAGTGGTGGCGCGCGGATGTACGAGGGCATGTTCAGCCTGATGCAGATGGCCAAGACCTGCGGCGCCCTCGCCTACCACGCCCGCCGGCGCCTCCCGTACATCTCGATCCTCGTCAACCCGTGCTACGCCGGCGTCATGGCCAGCTACGCCAGCGTGGGCGACCTGATCCTTGCCGAGCCCCGGGCCATGATTGGATTCGCCGGGCCGCGGGTGATCAAGGACACGACCCAGGCGGACCTCCCAGAGGGATTCCAGACCTCCGAATTCCTCCAGAAGCACGGGCTCATCGACGCCATCATCCCGCGCACCGAGATGCGAGACCGGCTGATCCGGTACCTCGACTACCTCGGGCCCGGGCCCGACCGCGACAAGAAGGACCGGAAGGTCGCCGGGCGGTCAGCCGAGCTCCAGGGTGGGTGACGGCTCGGCCTGGGAGGTGTTCTCCACGGCGATGCGCCCCGCGCCGGCCGCGTCCAGCCGGCTCCGCACCGCGGCGAAGGCCAGTTCCGGGCGGTTGCAGTCCCGGCTGAGGTGCCCGAGGTAGATGCGGCCGAGGTGATCCGACGCCAGCTCGACCGCCACCTCGGCCGCCGCGTCGTTCGACAGGTGCCCGTGCCGGCTCAGGATCCGCTGCTTGGTGCTCCAGGGGCGACGGGTGTCGTCCTGGAGGAGGCGGAGGTCGTGGTTCGATTCCAGCACCAGGACGTGGGCCGGACGCACCCGCTCGAGGACCAGGCGGGTCGCGTGCCCGAGGTCGGTCAGGAACCCGATGTTCCCCGCCGCGGTCCGGAGGAGGAACCCGACCGGATCCATCGCGTCATGGGGGACGCTGAAGGCGTCGACCTCGACGTCACCCACCGCGAAGGAGCTGCCGGTCTCGAAGATCTGGAATCGCGGGCGGGAGGTGCACTGCCGGGCGACGGCCTCGGCGGTGAAGCGGTTGGCGAACACCGGCACGTCCAGTTTTCCGCACAGGGTGCCCAGACCTTGGATGTGGTCGCCGTGCTCGTGGGTGACCAGGATTCCGCTGAGTCCCTCCGGGGCCCGGCCGATGCGGGCGAGCCGCTCGCGGATCTGGCGGGCGCTGAAGCCGGCGTCGATCAGGATACGGGTCTCGCCCGCCTCGAGGTAGGCGCAGTTGCCCCCGCTGCCACTGCCCAGGATGGTGAACCGTACCGGCACCGGCCCAGCCTGCCGCGCATCGGCCCGCCGGGGCAACATCCCGACTGTCCGCTTGTTCCCCACCCCGCCGCCCGTAGAGTCGCCGCGAATGTCGCAGGGCCTCCACCTCAGCCAGCGGATGTCACAGCAGATGGTGCTGTCGCCGCAGCTCCAGCAGTCGCTGGCGCTGTTGCAGGCGCCGGTGCTGGAGCTGAAGGCCCTGGTGGAGCAGGAGCTCCAGCAGAACCCGGTCCTCGAGGAGGCGCCGGCGGCCGAGGTCACGGCCGAGGAACGCGAGGAGGGGCTGGGCGACACCGGGGCCCAACTCGATCCGACCGAGCCCCCGGCCGACACCCAGTACGATCCCGCCACCGAGAAACCCTCGGATGCCCCCGTCGACCAGTTCGACGCCGAGATGCAGCGACTGCTGCAGCTCGACCAGGACTGGAGGGACCACTTCGCCGCCACCAACGCCGGGGTGCGCACCTCGCCCGAGGACGAGGAACGTCGGCAGCACCTGTTCGACTCGCTCGTGGCGGGCACCTCCCTGCAGGAACACCTGCTGGAGCAGGTCCGCCTGGGCGAACTCGCCGAGCCCGACCGCCAGGTGGCGGAGATGCTGGTGGGGAACATCGACGAAAACGGCTACCTGCAGGCCCGTCCCCAGGAACTCGCCTTCGCAACCGGCATCCCCCACGAGCAGATCGAGCGGGTGCTCGCCGTCGTCCAGGGCTTCCATCCGCCCGGCATCGCCGCGCGCGACCTGCGGGAGTGCCTGATGCTCCAGTTGGAAAGGGCCGGACGCGACGGCTCGCCCGAGTACCGGATCCTGCGGGACCATTTCGACGCCCTGGGCAAGCGTCGCTTCCCGGACATCGCCCGCCACCTCGGGGTCACCCCGGCGGAAGCCCAGGAGATCGCCCTGCGCATCGCCCGACTCAACCCCCGGCCGGGCCGGGACTTCGCCCCGGAGGACAATTCCTTCATCGTGCCCGAGGTGGTGGTGACCCGTTCCGGCGACGACTACACCGTCTCCACCCGGAACGACCACGTCCCCCATCTGCGGATCAGCAACACCTACAAGGACCTGCTGTCCCAAGCGGAGACCAGCACGGAGGTCCGCGAGTACATCCGGGAGAAGATCCGGGCGGGCAAGTTCCTCATCAAGAGCATCCACCAGCGCCAGGACACCATCACCCGGATCGCCCAGGAGATCGTCCAGCGCCAGCGGGAATTCATGGAGCATGGCGTCAGCCACCTCCGTCCGATGACCATGCTCCAGGTGGCGGAGGTGGTGGGGGTGCATGAGACGACCGTGAGCCGAGCGGTGTCGGGCAAGTACATGGAAACCCCGCAGGGGGTGTTCGAGATGAAGTACTTCTTCACCTCGGGCCTCCAGACCTCCACCGGCGACACCATGTCGAACACCAGCGTGAAGAGCGTGCTGGCGGAGATGATTGCCGGCGAGGACGCCGCCCATCCCCTGTCGGACGAGGAACTGGTGACCCGGCTGAACGACAAGGGAATCCTGATCGCCCGCCGGACGGTGGCGAAGTACCGGTCGGAGCTGAACATCCTGCCCAGCCATCTGCGCCGGCAGTATTGACCGGGGGTCCTCCCCGCGGCGTGTGGCGTGCCGGGCCGATCGCCATCGCGGGGTGGCTCCTGACAATTCCGGGAGAGCCTTCCGCCGGACATCCCGCCATCCTCGCCCCATGCCCAAGCCTTCACGCACCGTCCCGCCTGATGTTCCCCCCGTGGTGGTCGTCGCCCCGCCGGCCCCGACCGAGGAACTGCCATCCGGTGTCCCGCTGAGCGGCCAGAAGCGGTCGCGCAAGCGTCCGTTGGATTCCCGGGAGTACCCGGCGGCCCGTGACAGCCAGGGCAAGCCCGGGCGGGACGAGATCCGACGCGAGACCGCGCGGCACGTGGCGTCGCGCCAGAGCGCCCGCACCCCGGAACGCTCGGGGCAGCCGCGCAGTCGGAAGCCGGCCGCCGGCCGGTCGGGCAAGGCCGGCAAGTAGCCGACCGGCGTCCGGCGGGTCAACGGAACAGGCGGCGCCCGGCGGCCACCTTCCACCGCGCCGGCAGCAACCGCAGCAGGCCCGAGCGCTTGGCCCAGCCGATCAGGCGCAGCCGGATCGATGCCTCGGGTCGGACCTGCCCGGGGTCCCGGACCCGGCCGCCCGTCACCATGGAATGGAGGGCCACGCCCGACAGGTCGGCCGGTCGATGGTCCGCGGGCTTGCGCGCCCGGAGGAACACCCCCTGCGAGTAGGGGTCCGGTTCGAGGCTCTCGACGGTGAAATCCACGAAGATGGCCCGCATGTCATCGAGCTCGTAACGCCAGAAGTCGTGCGGGAACCCGTGGTAGGGAAACCCCAGGCTCCGCGTGGTGATCAGCAACACCCCGTCCGGAACCAGGACGGACTTGAGCCCCTCGACCACCCGGCGCCAGTCCCGGACGTGTTCCAGCACCTCGGTGGCCACCACGACGTCGAACCGGCCGGGGCCGAACCGTTCGGACAACGTCTCGGCATCGCACAGGAGATCGACGCCCGGGCCCGGCTCGATGTCCACGCCGAGGTATTCCGCCGGACCGAGGGCCTCGAGGTAACCCCGCAGGCTGCCGTTGACGTCCCGCGCCCCCACCTCGAGGACCCGTCGTCCGCGGATCTCGCGTTCCCCCAGCATCCGATGCCCGAAGGACAGGGCCGCCACGTTGCACATCGCGCCCACCTCACCGGCTCGGCCGCCTGCGGGCAAGCCCAACCCCGACGGCATGGGTCCGGCTCAGGCCGGGTCCGTGGCGCCCGACGGGCGCCAGTCGAGCACGCGGAGCTGGACGCGGACCTCGCCCTGGTACTCGTTGAGCTGCGGGGCGACGGCGAGGTCGAAGCGTCCCTCCGGCGCGGGGCGCGTCCCGGCTCCCCACCAGACACATTCCCGCTCGCAGGCGCCGTCGGTGACATGGAGTTTCCAGTGCTGCTGCTCCCGGCCGAGTCGCCGGGGAGGCCGGCTCAACCGGAGGCCGTCGACGGCCACATGGACCGGCGGATTGCCCTGACCGAACGGGCCCAGGCGCTCGAGGCGGGTCACCGCGCCGGCATCCAGCAGCCCCAGCGGCACCCGGGCGTCGAGGTTCACCTCGGGCCGGAGCTGTTCCGGGGTCAACCGGGCCCGGGCGACCTCGTTGAGGCGGGCGCGAAGGGCGTCGACACGACCCGGAGCCAGGCTCACCCCCGCGGCCATGGCATGGCCGCCGTGCCGGTCGAGCAGGTCCGACACCTCCCGCAGTGCGGCCGCGAGGTCGAATCCGGGGATGCTCCGGCCCGAACCCCGCCAACCGGCGCCGTCCGCCCCGAGGATGAGGGTGGGGCGATGGAATTCCCGCAGGACCCGCGATGCCACGATGCCCACCACCCCGATGTGCCAGTCGTCCGATCCCTCCACGATCACGTAGTCCCGATCCGGATCGAACCGCGACCGGACCCGGTCGAGGACGGCGTCGACGATCCGTCGCTCGATCTCCTGGCGCTCGCGGTTCACCTCATCGAGTCGCCCGGCGAGTTCGCGGGCGGTTCCGGGGTCGCGGGCGAGGACCAGCTCCAGGGCCGCGGCGGCCGTCTCGAGGCGGCCGGCGGCGTTGAGGCGCGGGCCGAGCTGGAACCCGATGCTTCCCGGGCTGAGCGGCGGACGAACGCCCGCCACGTCCATGAGCGCCCGGAGCCCGGGACGCCGGGTGTCGGCCAGACGCGACAGGCCGGCATGGACGAGGATGCGGTTCTCACCCATCAGCGGCACCAGGTCCGCCACCGTGCCCAAGGCGACGAGGTCGAGGTACGGACGGACGTCGACCCCGGCCAGCCGGGAATCCCCCGTCTCGCGACCGGCCTTCACCAGGGCGTGCGCCAGCTTGAAGGCCAGTCCGGCGGTGCACAGTTCGCGTCCGGGACCGCCGAGATGGGGGTTCACCAGGGCGTCCGTCGGCGGGAGCTCCCCCGCCACCTGGTGATGGTCGAGCACCACCACCCCGACCCCCTGGGAGCGGAGCCAGCCGATGGTCTCCACCGAGGTCGAGCCGCAGTCGACTGCGAGGAGAAGGTCGGGCCGATGCGTCCCGAGCACCGCCTCGGCGGCGGCGCGGGTGAGTCCGTAGCCCTCGTCGAAGCGGTCGGGGAGATACCACTTCACGCGCCACCCCGCCTCGCCCAGCAGCTCGGCCAGGAGCGCGGTCGAGGTGACCCCGTCGACATCGTAGTCACCGAACAGGACGACCGTCTCCGCCCGTTCGCGGGCTTCCAGCAGCCGGGTCACCGCGGCCCGCATGCCGGTCAGGTCGAAGGGATCCCCGAGGGCCCGCAGGGCCGGCTGGAGGAAGGCCGCGATCCCGGCCGGGTCGGTCACCCCCCGATGCGCCAGGCATCGGGCTTCGAGCGCGTCCAGCGTGGCCACCGGCATCGAGGCGTCGGCTCCGTCCCGGAACACCCATCGCGCCGTCATGCGCCGTCCCCCCATCCAAGCCACTGGCCAATCCGGTGCACCGCCACCCAGCCGCCGAACAGGGACAGCCCGATGTAGGCCGTGGCGAACAGGGTGAGTGCATATCCGATCCAGACCACCCGACCGTCCCGCTCGAGGGTGGCGAGTGCCATCACCACCGCGCCCTGGGCGGGGAAGGTGTTCGAGAAGGGCACCGGCAAAGGCAGGGCGAGAAGGAACCCGAGCCAGGAGATGACCAGGCAGTTGCCCTTGAAGAAGCCCGTCCCGCGGGTCCAGGCCCCGCCCCGGGTGCGGACCAGCCGCTCGAGGAAACCGAGCACCCGGACGCTGCCGCGCAGGACCCGTCCGAAGCGTTCGACCGGCAGGGGGAGGGAGTCGAGGCGCCGCGGCAGGCGGCCGTGATGATGGCGGGCCAACCGCCAGCCGAGGAGCATCACCACCAGGCCGAACGGGATGCTGAACCCCGGGACGGGGATGGGCGTGATGAACGGGAGGCAGAGGAGGATCACCAGCAGGAAGACGCTCCGTCCCTCGGTGTGCCGCACCAGCGCGCCGAGGGTCAGGTCCGCCTCGGCCCGGTGCAGCAACTCGCCCAGCACCCCGGAAAGCCGGTCGCCCCCCCTCCCGGCGCCTGAAGGCGGGGGGTTCATCGGGGCCCGGGCCGGTTCTCCCGCCACGCGGCCGCCAGGGAGGCGATCATCGAGACCAGAATGATCCCCACCACGCATCCGAGGGAGACCGTGATCATCATGTCCCCCAGCCAGCGATGGAACCAGTGCTCGCCCAGCATCTTCACCCCGATGAACACCAGCACCAGGGCCAGGCCGTGCTTCAGGTAGCGGAAGTACCCCATGACGCTGGCCAGCACGAAGTAGAGCGAGCGCAGGCCGAGGATGGCGAACACGTTGGAGGTGAAGATGAGGAAACGGTCGGTGGTGATCCCGAAGATGGCCGGGATCGAGTCCACGGCGAACATCACATCGGTCGTCTCGACCACGAAGAGCACCAGCGCCAGCGGGGTGAACCGGAGGCGTCCGTCGACGCGCGTCACGAACTTCTCCCCCTCGAACCGGTCGCTCAGCGGGAGGATCCGGCGCGCCAGCACCACGGCCGGGTTGCGGTCGACCTGCACTTCGTCCCCGTCCCCACCCCCGGGCCACACCATCTTCACCCCGGTGAACACCAGGAACGCCCCCATCAGGTAGAGCGTCCAGTGGAAGCGCTCCACCAGTTCGCTGCCTCCCCAGATCATGAGCCCGCGCATGACCAGCGCGCCGAGGATGCCCCAGAAGAGCACCCGATGCTGCCAGGCCTTGGGAACGGCGAAGTACTGGAACAGCACGGCGATGACGAAGACGTTGTCCATCGAGAGGGACAACTCGACCAGGTAGCCGGTGAGAAACCGGGCGGTGTGGACGCTGGACCAGCCGGGAATGAACCGGGGACCGAAGACGAGGGCGAAGGCGACCGCCACGCTGGCCCAGAGCAGCGTCCAGCCAAGGGCTTCCCGGAACCCGACCTCCCGGCTGTTCCTGTGGAACAGCCCGAGGTCGATCGCCAGCGCGAGTATGACGAAGCTGGTGAACCCCGCCCAGTAGGACAGGGGGATGTCGATCGGCACAGGCATCGGAGGGGCAAAAATGCGGAAAAACGTCCGGAACGCCAGTTCCAGACAGCGGCATCAGCCGGCGTCCGGACTGGAATCGCCTTGTCCGGACTGCACCGCCTCCTGCGACAGGAGGATTTCGCAGGTGGCGAGGAGGTCCAATCCCCAGCGCCGAGCCAGCAGCGGGACCCGCTCGGTGTTGGTGAGCACGGGGGCCACCTCCCCATAGCCCGGCGCCTCGGGCTGGACGCCGTAATCCCAGCAGCAGAGGCCGAGGAGACGTTCATCCAGGGTCATGCGCCCCTGGTTCCAGACCGTCTCCCCCGACCACGCATAGGCGCGAACGACCGCTCCGTCGCGCAAGCGTGCCCAGCTGTGGAAGTTCAGGACCCGGTCCAATCCGAAGGCCTGGACGTCGCCGAACTCCCCGCTCAGGCCCATGAGAAAGCGGAAGGCCGGGTCGGGATCGGTGGCCGGGTCGGGAAGGCCCCCGCCGATGAGCAGCGACCAGCCATCGACCGGTGCCGACACGAACACACCGCGTTCCCGCGACCGGACCAGGGCTTCGCTCCAGCCGACCGGCGGTTCGTTGGCCAGTCCCAGCACCTGCCGGAGGTGCGGGGTGTTGCTGGTGCGGACGAGGATCCAGCGGTTGGGAAGGGGGTAGGCGAGGACCCGTCGACGGTTGGCCGCCATGGAGGTCAACTGGTCGAGGGAACGGTTCAGCCGACGCAACTGCCGGGCGTGCCGCCGGTACAGGACGACGAACGCCACGGCGAGGGTCAGGACCAGGCCGAAGGAGCCGAGCAGGACGAGGATCACCCGGGTCACGGTGGGCCACCGTGCAGCCGGATGGCCCCTCTGGCAAAGGGATTTCCTTGCCAACCGGGCCGGGCGTTCCCGTCAGCGCCTCCCGAGAGCCTCCGCCGCCGCCCGCTGGAAGGCGCGGCGCACGTCGCTGGCATCGCTGTTGGGGAAGTTCGACCGTTGCACCATGAGCACGTAGGCGACGCCCTTCACCGGATCGATCCATGCCTGGGTCCCCCAGGCGCCGCCGTGACCGAAGGTGCCGGGAGACAGCATCTCCGCAGCGCCCGGATGGGGTTCCTTGAGTACGCATGCCCCGATTCCCCAACCGTAGTTCGTCCCGCGACCGCCATGGGCCTCGCCTTGGAAGAAACCGGTCGGCATCCCATCGGGCGTCTGCGACCTGCTCAGGAACCTCATCGACTCGGCACTCAGGTAGCGCCGCCCCTCGAGGGAGCCGCCGTTGAGCAGCATCCGGCAGAAACGTGCATAGTCCGGCGCGGTGGAGAAGAGCCCACCGTTGCCGAGGGGCGGCCGGCCCGCGACACCGTATTCCCCCCTCGGCGCCGTCGGCTTGAGCTCACCGGTGTCGGAGTCCTTTGCGTAGGCGGTGACGAGGGCGGCCCGGGCGTCGGCGTCCGGAAAGAAGGTCGTCCGGTGCATCCCCAGTGGTTCGAAGAGCCGCGCCCGGAGGAACCTGTCGAACGGCATGCCGCTGACGACCTCCACGATGCGGCCGGCGGCGTTGATCCCGCTCTGGCAGTAGCCCCATCGTGAGCCCGGCTCGAACTGCATGGGCGTCGACGCCCAGACCGGCACCAGATCGGCCAGAACCTTCGCCTCGTCCGCCGCCCGGCCCCGAGCCTCTCCCAGACCCGAGGTGTGGGTGAGGAGGTGGGCGATCGTGAGGTCCGCACGCTTGCCGGAGGGAGTCCTCAGGTCGGCGAACTCCGGAAGATACTTCGCGACCGGATCAGAGACATGGAGCCTGCCCTCGTCCTGAAGCATGAGGATGGCGGTGCCGGTGACGGGTTTCGTCATCGAGGCGATCCAGAAGAGCGTGTCCGGCCTCATCGGCCTCTCCTCCGCCACATCGGCCAGTCCGGTGCATTCGAGATGCAGCACCCGGTCCCGACCGACCACCACCGTCACCGCCCCGGCGATCTCCCGACTCCGGACCATCGCCTCCATGGAATCGCCGATGCCCGGCAACGTCGGATGATTGTCGGCCCTCGAGCTCAGGACCACCGACAGGGCCACAACGGCGAGGCAACGAAAGGGGTGCATGGCCGAAGGCTCCGCAGCCGTCGCGGCGGCGTCAATCGCCCGAAGCGACGGGAGGCGGGCGGCCCGCCGGAGTGCCCGCCAGAATGGTCCTGACATACCCCCCTCCGACGGGATACACGAACCGGGATGTCGGCGCACCCCACCCGCCGGACGTTTCCGCGCAGCGCGGTCCCGTTCCGGTCGATGCTTCTCGGAGGCCTCCTCGCCCTCCTCTCCCTGCCCGTCCTCCGGGCCGAATCCGGACTGGAGGGACTGGTCTGCCGCCATGGGTCCCATGGGCTTCTGGCCGCCGACGCCGACGCCCCGGCCAACGGCCGGCATTACGCCCCCGACCGGACGGTCGACATCGGCCATGTAGCGATCGACATCACCCCGGACTTCGAGTCCCGGACCCTCCGGGCCACCACCACCCTGCGGGCGCATCCGGTGGCACGTCCGCTGGAACAGCTGACACTCGATGCGGTCGACCTGCGCATCGACCGGGTGGAATCCAGTGCGCCGATGGCGGGATGGACCTATGACGACCGGCGTCTGGTGCTGACCTTCTCCCCGCCGGTGGCGCTCGGCACCGAGGTGACCGTCACCGTGGCCTACGGGGCCTCGCCCCGGCAGGGGCTGTACTTCCGGACGCCGGCCCAGGGGTACCGCCCGGGCGACACCCACCTCTGGACCCAGGGCGAGCCGGTGGAGGCCCGGCACTGGTTCCCCTGTTTCGACGCCCCCAATGATCGGTTCACGAGCGAGGTCACCTGCCGGCTGCCCGACGGGATGAAGGCGTTGTCCAACGGCCGCCTGGTCCGTCGCGAGCGCGACCCGGCCACGGGACTCACCGCGTTCCACTGGCTCCAGGACACGCCGCACGTCGCCTACCTGGTCTGCCTGGTCGCCGGGCACCTCGAGACCCTCGAGGACCGGCATCGCGACATCCCCCTGGCCTTCCACACGCCGCCCTCCCGGATCACCACCGCCACCAACTCCTTCCGGGGCACCGCGGGCATGATGGCGTTCTTCGAGGAGGAGCTGGGGGTGCCGTACCCGTGGGCGAAGTACGACCAGGTGGTGGTGGACGACTTCACGGCCGGCGGGATGGAGAACACCAGCCTCACGACCCTCACCCACCGGACCCTGCACACGGACGACTTCGGCACCACCCGGAGCAGCCGGGGCCTGGTGGCCCATGAACTGGCGCACCAGTGGTTCGGGGACCTCGTCACGTGCAAGGACTGGGCCCACCTCTGGCTGAACGAGGGGTTCGCCACCTACTACGACGCGCTGCAGGCCCGGCACGCACTGGGCGAGGACGATTTCCGGCATGAGATGCTGGGCAACCTGCGGGCGGTGCTCGGGGCGAGGGACGACCGCACACCGATCGTCTGGCGACGGTACGGGAACCCGATGGAACAGTTCGGCTACCGGGCGTATCCCAAGGGTTCGTGGATCCTCCACATGCTCCGCCACCAGCTGGGCGGAGACCTGTATCGGCGCTGCATCCGCACCTACCTCGAACGGCACGCCGGCCAGTCCGTCGTCACCGCAGACCTCGTCCGGGTGATCGAGGACGTGTCCGGACGTTCCTGGGACAAGTTCTTCGACCAGTACGTGTACCACGCCCGGCATCCCGACCTGAAGGTCGACTACGCCTGGGACGAACCCAACCGGCAGGCGCGGATCACCGTGGCCCAGACCCACGAGGTGAACGACCAGGTGCTGCTGTTCGACGTCCCCCTGACCGTCCGGTTCGAGGTGGCCGGGCGCACCGTCGACCGGGTCCTCCGGGTCCATCAGAAGCAGGAGGACTTCCACATCGCCCTCCCCGGCCAACCGGAGACCGTCCGGGTCGACCCCGACCTCGCGCTCCTGGCCGACATCCGGTTCGAGCCGCCGCGGGCGATGCTGCCGCGGCTGCTGGCGGCCACGAACGACATGGTGGGCCGCCTCCGGGCCGTCGAGACACTCGGGCGCCGGACGGACGACGAGGCGATCCGGCAGATCGGCCGGGTGCTCCGCGAGGACCCCTTCCACGGGGTCCGACGCGCCGCCGCCAAGGCCTTGCAGGAGGCCGGTTCCGATGTCGCCCTCGGTGAACTGATGGACTCGCGGGTGCAGTCCGACGACCGGGTCCGGCTCGCGGTCTGGAACGGGATCGCCCGGTTCTACCGCCCGTCGGTCCGCGACGCCCTCGTCGAGGCGCTGGCTTCGGAGTCCCATCCCGAGATCGCCGCCGCCCTGCTGCGCGGTCTGGGAACCCATCCCGGCGACACGGTGCGCGGGCGGCTGGAGGCCGAACTGGACGGGACCTCCCACGACGACATCCGGGCACGGGCCGCGCTGACGGCGCTGCGGACGCACGCCGACCCGGCCGCCGCCGCCGCGGTGCGCGGGGCCGTCGACCGCCACCGGGCGGCGTGGGTGACCGAGACCCTGGCCTCCGCCCTGGAAACCGCCGGGGCTCTCGACAGCGAGGCCGACGACCGGTCGGCCACCCGGGAACTGCTCCTCGCCCATGTGAACCATCCCAAGCGGGCGGTCCGGATCGCCGCGATCCGCGGGTTGGGCGCGCTCGGCGATGCCGGCGCGGTCGGACCGCTCCAGGCCGTCGCCGCGGCGACGCAGGGCGAACCCGGGGTGGACGAGGCCGCGCGCAAGGCCGTGGCCACGATCCGGGACGGCCGCCCCCCCTTCGCCGACCTGGGCGTGCTCCGCCAGGAGGTGGTCGGACTCCAGAAGGACAACCAGGAACTCCGCGAGTCGCTGGAGAAGCTCCGTCGACAGTGGGAGGCCGGGGAAGGCGCCGAAGCCTCCGGGCCCGCCGCCACCGGAAAGCCCGCCCGACGGCCGTGGTTCCGTCGGAAGGCCGACTGACATGACCCTCATCCAGATCCTCGCCATCCTGCTGACCGCCACGGCGCTGTTCAGCTACGTCAACCACCGGTTCATCCGGCTGCCGACGACCATCGGCGTGATGCTCATCTCGCTGGTGGTCTCGCTGGTGCTGCTGGTGGCCGGGAAGTACACGCCGGACGCCCCGGAACTGGCGGCCGACATGCTGCGGCGGATCGAGTTCGACGACACGCTGATGCACGGCCTGCTGAGCTTCCTGCTCTTCGCCGGCGCGCTGCACGTCAACCTCGACGACCTCGCCAGCCATCGGGCGGTGATCGGCACCTCGGCCCTGGTCGGCGTGATGCTCTCCATCCTGATCTTCGGCACCACCATCCACCTGGTCCTCGGAGCCCTCGGCCTGCCCCTGAACTACGCCTGGTGCCTCCTGTTCGGCAGCATCATCTCGCCCACCGACCCGATCGCGGTCCTGGGCCTGCTCAAGACCATCCGGGTGCCGAAGGCCCTCGAGGTGAAGATTGCGGGCGAATCGCTCTTCAACGACGGCGTGGGCGTGGTGGCGTTCCTCGTCCTGGCCGAGATCGCCGTGGGCGGACACGAGGTCGACCCGGTCCACATCGGCGCCCTGTTCCTCCAGGAGGCGGTGGGCGGCGCCCTGCTCGGGCTGGCCCTCGGGTGGGTCACCTACCACCTGCTGAAGTCGGTCGACCAGTACCAGGTCGAGGTCCTCCTGACCCTGGCCCTGGTGGTGGGCGGCTACACCCTCGCCACCGCCCTGCACCTCTCGGGCCCCATCGCCATCGTCGTGGCCGGGCTCATGATCGGGAACCAGGGCCGGCGCCTCGCGATGTCGGACGCCACCCGCGAGCGCCTGGACACCTTCTGGGAACTGGTCGACGAGATCCTCAACGCGATCCTCTTCGTGCTGATCGGGCTCGAGGTGCTGGTGCTGACCTTCACCCGTCCGCTGTTCCTGGCCGGGCTGGCTGCCATCCCCGTGATGCTGCTGGCCCGGTGGGCATCGGTCGGTCTGCCGGTCTCGGTGATGCGGCGTTGGCGGACGGTCACGCCCGGCGCGGTGCGGATCATGACGTGGGGCGGGCTGCGGGGCGGGATCTCGGTGGCGCTGGCCCTGTCGCTCCCGGCCGGTCCGGAGCGGGAACTGGTGCTCGGGATGACCTACATCCTGGTGGTCTTCTCGATCCTCTTCCAGGGACTCACCATCAAGGCGGTGGTGCGCCGCGTCCTGGGAACTCCCCAGGCTGCCGGATCCTAACCCGCCCGGCCCGCGGCCGACCGGACGTTGTCGAGGAGTGCCCGCACGCAGGCGGCGGCGAAGGCGGGGTCGTTGATGTTGGCGTCGACCTCCACCACCGGGATGTCCGGCCGCAGACCGGCCTTCCATGCGCGGAACAGCGCGGCGTCGGCCTCCGGGTCATGGAACGGCTGGCCCGGGGCGCTGATGACGCTGATGCCACGCAGCGGCAGGAGCACGGTCACCGGGGCGGTCGAGAGGTTGCACTTCTCCGCCAGGATCCGGCCCAGCTCCCGGCATTCCTCCGGGGTGGTCCGCATGAGGGTCACCTGCGGGTTGTGGTGGTAGAACCGGCGATCGCGGAACCGGTCGGGGACCGACGCGGGTTCCCCGAAGTTCACCATGTCCAGGCATCCCGGGGTGAGGATGGCCGGGACGCCGTGGCGGGCCGCCGCCTCGCAGCGCGTCGGCCCCGCGGCCAGCACGCCCCCCACCAGCTGGTCGGCCCACTCGGTGGTGGTCACGTCCAGGACCCCGGCCACCAGCCCCGACCCGATGATCGACTCCATCGTCCGTCCCCCGTTGCCGGTGGCGGCGAAGACCAGGACCTCGTTGCCTGCCTCCTCGAGGAGCCGACGGGCCTCCGTGACGCAGGGGGTGGTGTTGCCGAACTGCGAGGCGACGATGACCGGGCGGTCGGCCGCGCCGTCCGGGACCCGGGCCTCGACCATCCCGCAGACGGCCCCGGCGGCCTGGGCCAGGAGCCGACGGGAGATGCGGTTCAGGCCGGCCACATCGACCACGCTGGGCATCATCACGATGTCCGTCACGCCCACGTACGGGGCGGTGTTGCCGCTGGCGAGGGTGGACACCATCAGCTTGGGGAACCCCAGCGGCAGGGCCCGCATGGCCGCGGTGCAGATGGCCGTGCCGCCGCCGCCCCCGAGGGAGATGACCGCGTCGATCCGCCCCTCGCGCTGCAACCGGAGCAGGACCTCCGGCGCGCCCCGGGCCATGAGCGCCACCGCCTCACCGCGGTCCCGTCGCGCCACCACCCCGTCCAGGTCCGCACCCACCGCCGCCGCCACCTCGGCCCGGGGGATGTCCGGCGTGAGCCGGGGGGTGTCGAGCGTGCCGACGTCGATCAGGAGGGTCTGGTGGCCGCGGCGACGGATCAGGTCCGCCACGTACCCATGTTCGTCGCCCTTGGTGTCGAACGTGCCGAGAACCGCGATGGTGGCCATAGGATGATGGCCGGGAGCCTACCGGGCGCGCCGGGCGGCGGCCAAGCGGCAACCGGCGCCTTTGCCCTTGGCCCGCCCGGCCGGGTCCCGATACCGTCCCCGGGTTCATCGCCATGCCCAAGCCCGTCACCCATCGATTCTGCGCCGGTCCCTGGAATTTCAGCGAGGGTCAGGACCCCTACGGTCCCACCACCCGCCCGCCCCAGTCGTTCGACTGGAAGCTCGACGCCCTCAAGCGGCTGGGGTTCGACGCGATGATGTTCCATGACGACGACGCCGTGCCGGACATCGACTCCAAGTCCCCCGCACAGGTGCTGCGCGAGGCGCGGGAGCTGAAGAAGCGGCTGGACGGCGAGGGGATCGAGGCGGAGATGGTGGCCCCGCGGCTGTGGTTCGCCCCGCAGACGATCGACGGCGGCTTCACCAGCAACGACGCCCGTCACCGCCGGTACGCCATCGACCGCTCCAAGCAGTCCATCGACATCGCCAACGTCCTCGGCACCGACATCCTCGTCCTCTGGCTCGCCCGCGAGGGCACCTACCTGCGGGAGGCCAAGAACGGGCGGCGCTCGGTCGACCTCCTGGTCCAAGCGTTCGACGCGCTTCTGGCCCATGACCGGAAGATCCGGCTGGCCATCGAGCCCAAGCCGAACGAGCCGATGGACCACGCCTACCTGCCGACCATCGGCCACACGCTCGCCATCGCCCAGCTGACCCGGGATCCGAAGCGGGTGGGCTGTGTGATCGAGAGCGCGCATGCCATCCTCGCCGGGCTGGATCCGGCGGACGAGATCGACTTCGCGATGGCGTTCGGGAAGCTCTGGTCCCTCCACCTGAACGACCAGAACGGGCTCAAGTTCGACCAGGACAAGCCCTTTGCCAGCGCCAACCTCCGGGTGGCCTTCAACCAGGTCCGGGCCCTCGAGCGCAACGGCTACGGGCGCAAGGGCGAGTATGTCTGTTTCGACGTCCACCCGTTCCGCTCGACCAAGCCCGAGCACTGGCTGCATCATCTGGCGAACTCGCGGCGGACCTTCGAACTGCTGGTCGCCAAGGCCCGCTCGTTCCCCGAGAAGCAGGCCCAGGCGTTGATCGCCGACCGCAACTACCAGGACCTGGACCAGCTGGTGCTCGAGCATCTTCTCGGCGTCTGATCCGTATTCCTGCGGGCCGCCCCCCGGCCGCGCCGGCCGCAAAGGGATCAACCCCCGCCCGGGGGCGGCGCGGCCGGGCCGTTTCCGGCTGCCACCTGGAGGCTGAGATCCTTCACCAGCCGGGCCAGTCGACGGTTCTCCTCGCGGAGCTGCTCCATCTCGCGGGCCTCACCGAGGTGCTTCCGCAGCCAGGCGATCTCGGGACGCAGCCCCGCGCACCGATCGAGCGCCTCCTCCAGTGCCTCCCCCACCAGCCCCGCCCCCGCCAGGAGCCGGACCGGATCCCCCCCGCGCACCACGGCCTCATGCACGCGGGAAAGCTTGCGCAACATCACCCCCCGGGCCTCCAGCCCGTCGACCGTGACCCCCGGCGCCCGGACGTCCGACGTCTCCCCGGCCAGCGGACGCGTCCGCACCGGCGCGGCATCCTCCACCTTCTCCACCGGGCGGATCCCGGCGGTCAGCGGCTGGAAGACATTCCAGAGCCGTTCGTCCGACACCCGGCACTTGAGCGTCCCGCGGATGATGCTGCGCTCGAGGTCGGCGAGGGAACGGTGTTCGTCGATCGCCCGGTCGAGGTCGTCCTGGGTGGAGCCGGCACCGATGGCCACCAAGGTTTCCACGTCCCGCTGGAAGAACTCGCGGTCGAAACCGCCGGTGAGGACGGTCAGCGGAATGCCGTGGCGGTAGAGGGTTCGCCAGAAGGCCGAGGCGACGAACCGTGCGGGACGGACGCGGTACCGTCGGCAGTACGCCTCCTCGAAGTTGGCGGGCGGGGATTGGGATTCCTTGTGGGCAGCCATGCGCGGGTCGGCGGACCCTTGGCGGGCCCGCATCGCCATAGTGCGTCCCCGTCCGGCGGAGGCAAGCGCGGGTCGGCCCCGCGGGGCGGGCCCTACCTGGCCTTGGGCCGCGCCGCCTCCAGCTCGCGGACCAGCTGGTTGTACTTCTCCACCGTGGCGTTGAACTCCAGCACCACCTTCTCGTACTCGCGCCCGAGGGCGTTGTACTTGCCGACCACCTCGTTGCGTTCCTCCGCCAGCTTCCCGTAGGCCGCGTTCAGTTGCTGCATCTCCCCGTTCTGCCGCTGGATGGCCGTGTTCGCCTCGGCCAGCGCCTGTCGGAAGACATCGACCTGGGCGGCATCCGCCTTGAGGGAGTCCGCCTCACGGCGGGCGGCATCCAGATCCGAGGCCAACCCCTCCAGGCGCGTCTCACGCTCCCGGGCGGCGGTTTCCAGTCGACGCACCTCGTCGCCGAGGCGGTTGACGGTGGTCTCAAGGTCCGATTTCTCGCGGCCCAGGTCGGCGACGGCCGAGTCGGCGGACTCGACCCGTTGTCGCAGGGCGGTCTCCCGCCACCATTGCCAGGCGCACAGCCCGCAGAGGCCGAGGGCGAGGACCACCAGGACGACAATCCCGGCGGAGGCGCGGGAACCACGGGGGATGGGAGCGACGGTCATTCGAGGATCAGCAGTGCCCGGTCGGGGACGGGAGCGGACGGCCGGGGGGGGCAGGATGCCGACCGGGCGCCCGATGTCAAAACCCCGGAAGGAACCGGGGGCTTGCCCGGCATCCCATGGGGCGCATCCTGCCGCGGTCATGACCGCCTCCCTCGGGCTGCTCGCGGCCGACGGCCAGTTCCTCGGCATTCAATGGAACTTCTGGAAGGTGGTCGGATGGCTGGGAAACCTCGTCTTCACGGGGCGATTCCTCGTCCAGTGGTACGCCACCGAGCGGCAGAAGCGGGTGGTGATCCCGGCGGCGTTCTGGTGGATGAGCCTGACCGGCGCCCTGCTGCTGCTGGCGTATGCGGCCGTGTACCGTCGCGACTCGGTGTTCGTGGCGGCCTACGCCTTCTCGTGGATCCCGTACCTGCGCAACCTCCTGATCCACCACCGGACCGAACGCCGACGCCGGCACTGTCCCGGGTGCGGCACGGCGGGGGCCGCCGAGTACCATTACTGCCCGCGGTGTGGTCAGGCGTACCCGGCCGACGCATCGGCCGGTGAAACGGGATGACGAGGACCTTGCGGCCCTTGGGCCCCCTCCTATCTTCGGCACCGAATGGGAAACAACTGCCAGGCCTTCGAGCTGCCGGGCCTGCGGGTCACCGTGGACAAGCTGGTCTACCGCCGCCTGCCGGCCGGCGCGGCGGACCGTCCACACTCCTTCGTCTACTTCATCACGATCCACAACGACAGCGACCTGGCCGTGACCATCAAGGGCCGCAAATGGGTGGTGACCCATGACGACGGCGACGTGCTGGTGGTGGAGGGCGACGGGGTGGTCGGCGAGACCCCGTGCATCCCCCCCGGGGGCCAGTTCGGGTACAACAGCCAGCACCTGATCAACACCCGGACAGCCGTCGCCGAGGGCGCCTATCTGGGGATCGATGCCGAAGGGCGCCGGGTCTTCACCCGTATTCCGCGGTTCCGGATGGTGGTGCCGGGGGGGGATCCCATCCAACTCGGGTAGGGTCGCCTACTCGTAGCGGAGCGCCTCGATCGGGTTGAGCCGGGCGGCCTTGATGGCGGGGAAGAGGCCGGCCACGACGCCGACGCCGGCCGAGAACGCGACGGCGACCGACTGGGCGGCCCAGGTGATCACGGGCGAATTGGCGGTGGGGGAGATCATGCCGAGCACGCCGACCAGCCCGCCTGAGGCGAGGAGGCCGAGCAGGGCGCCGAGGATCGAGAGCACGACGCTTTCCACCACGATCTGGATGAACACCGCGCCGCCGGTGGCGCCGAGGGCCTTGCAGGTCCCGATCTCCCGGATGCGCTCGTTGATCGACGCCAGCATGATGTTCATGATGCCGATCCCGCCGACGAGAAGGCTGATCCCGGCGATGATCCCGCCGCTCAGCCGGGCGTTCTTGATCTGCTGGTTGATGCTCTCGATCTGGTTTTCCTGGGTGCGGAAGGTGAAGTCCTCGATGCCGCCATGGGTGACGAGCAGGACGTTGCGGGCCTGCTGCAGCGCCACCTCCAACTGGCTGAAGTCCGCCACCTTGATGTCGATGTCCGAGAGACGGGGGTCCGGGATCCCGTCGAGGTCGCCGGCCAGCCGGAATCGCATCCACGCGGTGTTGAGCGGCATGTAGACGGTGCGGTTCTTCCGGTCGAAGGCCCAGCCCCCCCGGCGTCCCCATCCGCGCCGGCGCTTTGGACCAGCCTCCTCCGCCTGGGGCTTGTCCTTCCGGAGCCGGGCCAACGCCCGTTCCTTGGCCTCCTGCTCGCTGACGTACTCGGCGAACATGCCCACGATGGTGAACGGCTGCCCGCCGAGATGGATCTGCTCGCCGATCGGGATGATCTCGTGCCCGACCTCGTCCGGACGCCCGAACAGCTCGTCCCGGATGCCCGTGCCGATCACCACCACCGGGTTCGCGAGCTCCTCGTCGAGGCTGGTGAAGAACCGGCCGTGGGCGACGGTGTGGAGGTTCATGTCGAGCACCTCGGACCACACCCCGACCACCTCGCTCGCGTCGGCATACCGTTCACCGCGGGAGATCGGGATGTCCCCCACCGACATCTCGGGGGAGACCACCCGGATCAGGGGGGCCGAGGCCCGGAGGGCCAGGACGTCGCGCATCGTGCGCCCCGGGGCCTGGTCGGCGAGGTGGTCCTGCCAGGAGGGGACCGCCTGCGCCTCCAGCAGGACCTTGTCGGCTCCACCCATCGCCACCATCGATTCCCGCATCCCGTTCTCCATGCCCTGGATGATGGCGCTCATGCCGACCAGCGACGCCACGCCGAGGACGATGCCGAACATGGTCAGGAGCGACCGGAACTTGTGGGCCCAGACCTCCTTGAGACCGATCAGGATGGTGTTGAGCAGGCTCATCAGTCGTAGCGGAGGGACTGGATGACGTTCATGCGGGCGGCCTTGATGGCGGGGAACAGGCCGGCGAGGACGCCGACCACCGCGCTGAAGCCGAAGGCGAAGGCCATCGATCCCAGTGTGATCACCGGGGCGGTGTCGGTGGGGGTCACCTGGGTGATCAGCCAGACGACAAGCCGCGAGCAGGCCAGCCCCAGCAGGCCGCCCAGCGAGGCGACCACGACGCTCTCCACGAGGATCTGGGTGAAGATGTCGACGCCCGCCGCGCCGACGGCCTTGCGGATGCCGATCTCGCGGATGCGTTCGCTGATCGAGGCCAGCATGATGTTCATGATCCCGATTCCGCCGACGAACAGGCTGATCCCGGCGATCAACCCCCCGCTCAGGCGGGCGTTCCGGACGGTCGTCTGGATGTTCTCGGCCCAGTCCTCCTGGGTGCGGAAGGAGAAGTCCTCGATCCCGCGGTGGGTGATCATCAGGGTGTTGCGGACCTGGGTGAGGGCCCGGTCGAGGAGGTCCACGTCGTGGATCCGCACCTCCAGGTTGGAGAGGCGGGGTTCGGGGGGCAGGTTCGTGCTGCCGGCCATAAGCTTCATCCACATGGTGTTCAGCGGCATGTACACGGTGTTGTTCTTGATCCAGTAGGCGAAGTTCCCCCGTCGACCGCCGCGGCCCCGGTCGCGGGATGGCCCCTTCTCGCCCGCCGCCCGGCGCCGCTCGGCCTCGGCCTCCCGCTGGATCCGTTCCCGGCGCTCCTGCTCACCCTCGTAGTGCTGGAACATCCCGATGATGGTGAAGGGCTCCCCGTTGATGGTCATGGTCTCGCCCAGCGGAATGATGTCCCGACCGGTCTCCTCCCGGCTGCCGAACAATTCGTCCCGGATGCCGGTCCCGATCACGCACACGCTCAGCGCCCGCTCGTCGTCGAGCTCGTTGAACATCCGGCCATGCTCGATCCGGTGTTCCATCATCTCGAGCTGCACCGGCCAGACGCCGGCGGTCATGAAGGTGCGGTGCGTCCGCCCCCGGGCGGCCAGTGTCGGCGGACGGTCGAGTCGCATCTCGGGTGAGACCGCGTCCACCTCGGGCGCCTGGGCCCGGAGCGCATGGACGTCGGCCAGCGTCACCCCGCGGGCGAAGTCGCGCAGGTGGCGCTGCTCGGCCGGCAGCCCCTGGGGCTCGACCCGGATCTTCTGCAGGCCGCCGATCGCCACCAGCGCCTCCTTCAGGCCGTTCTCCATCCCCTGAACCATCGCGCTCATGGCCACCAGCGAGGAGACGCCGAGGATGATGCCGAGCATGGTCAGGGCGCTGCGAAACTTGTGCGCCCAGATCTGCTTCAACCCCACCCCGATGGCATTGAACAGGTTCATGTCCCGGCCGCCGCCATGCGGTCGATGCCGGCCAGCCGCTCGTCGACCGACTCCGCCACCTTGCCGTTGCGGATCTCGATCTTGCGGGGGGTGACCGCCGCGATCTCGGGGTTGTGCGTCACCAGGATCACCGTCCGCCCCTCCTCGCTCAGCCGGCGGAAAAGCGCCAGGATCACCTCGCCGGTGTGGGTGTCGAGGTTGCCCGTGGGCTCGTCGGCCAGGATGACCTTGGGATCGTTGACCAGGGCCCGGGCGATGGCCACGCGCTGCTGCTGGCCGCCGGAGAGCTGGCTTGGACGGTTCTTGAGCCGGTGTCCGAGCTCGACCTGCTCCAGGGCCTTCAACGCCCGCTCCCGACGCGCCCGCCCCCCCATCCCGGCGTAGATCATCGGCAACTCCACGTTCTGCACGACGTTGAGCTTGGGCAGCAGGTTGAACGACTGGAACACGAACCCGATGGTGCGGTTGCGGATCCGGGCCAACTCCCGCTGGGAGGCCTCGCCGATCTCCACCCCGTCCAGCCGGATGTTCCCCCGGCTGGGCGAATCCAGGCACCCGAGGATGTGCATCAGGGTGGACTTGCCGCTGCCGGACGGCCCGATGATCGAGACGAACTCCCCGCGCTCGATGTCGAGGGTCACGCCGTCGAGGGCCCGGATCTCCTCACCGCCCAGGTGGTAGATCTTGCTGACGTCCCGGAGCTCGAGGAGGGCCATGGGCTGAGGCGTGGTGTGGACTTCGGGGGAGGAAGGATCAACGGGCGGCGGTCTGGGGCCGGGAGGAGGAGACGCCCGAGGACGCCGTGCTGCCCGAGCCGCCGGTGGAGCCGCCCGCCGAGGGTTTGCCGGCGGCGGTCGCCGCCGGACCCTTGGCCGCCTTGGCCTCCGCCGACCGGTCCTCGAGCGAGACCTCGTCGCCGGCGGTCAGACCGCGGGTGACCTCGACGAAGAAATAGTCGCTCACCCCGATCTCCACCGGGCGACGCTCCCAGCCGGTGCCCTGTCGGACCCAGACATAGCGCTCCACCTGGCGGGTGTCGGGATTGGTCTCGGTGAAGATCGACGACAGCGGCGCGGCCACCACGTCGTCGGCGCTGGCCACCGGGATGGTGATGTTCGCCGTCATGCCGGGACGCACCTGTTTGTCGGCATCCCGCAGGAGGATCCGGGCGGCAAAGCCCCGGATGTTGTTCCGGATCGTGGACTGCGGCGCCAACCGCTCCACCACGCCCTTGAGCTTCAGGCCCGGGATCGCCTCCACCGTCACGTCCACCTCCTGGTTGACGGTCAGGCGGGTCACGTCGGCCTGGTTGATGTGCGCGCTGATGACGAGGTCGTTGAGGTTGGCGATCGTCAGCACCTCGGTCCCCGAATTGAAGCCGCCCGAGCCGCTGACCGCCTGCCCCACCGACACGGGACGGGTCAGCACGGTGCAGTCGAAGGGAGCCCGGACCTCCGTCTTGCGCAGGCGTTCCTCGATCAGCTCAAGGCTGTTCGCCGCCCGGGCCAGGTCGTTGCGGGCGATCTCGAACTGGGTCCGCGCGTCCTCGAACAACTCCTGCGAGATCAGCTTGCTCTCGAACAGCTCGGCCGCCCGGTCGTGGTTCCGCTGGGCCTGCTCCAGCTGGAGTCGGGAGCGGATCACCGTCTTCTCCTCCTGCTCCTTCTGGGTCTGCAACTCCCGGTCATCCAACTTGAAGAGAAGCTGGTCCCTGGCCACGAAGTCCCCCACGTCGACCGTCAGGATCTCGATCCGCCCGTTGACCTCGGGCCGGACGCTCACCTGTTCCGCCGGGCCGATGTCCCCCGCCGCGGTGACGGCGAAGCGGATGCTGCGGGTCTCCACCACTGCGGACCGCGGCCGCGTCGAGGCGACATCGGTGTCGGCACCCGCCTGGCGCTTCTGCCAGAACCACCAGCCGCCCGCGCCCAGGGCCGCCGCCAAGATGACCGTCAAAAGGGTTCTCATGAACTGCAGCGCCCAGAATAGGCATTGATACGCACACGTGCAATCGGTGTTTCCATGGGGATTGCCCGCCGGGGGCGGGATCGACAGGCTGGCTGGACGCGAATGGACACCGGGGAATTCATCCAGGGGCTGGCGGGCGGCCTGATCCTGCTGCGCTGGGCGGGGCAGACTTGGCTCGACCGGCTGAACCAGGCGCACGTGCGGGCGCAGGGCGGCCGCGTGCCGGAGGGGCTGGCGGCGGTGATCGACCCGGAGACCGGCCGTCGCTCGGCCGAGTACACCCTGGCCCGCGCCCGTCTCGGGCAGGTGGACGAGGCCTGGTCCACCGCCGTCCTGCTCGCGATCCTGTTCAGCGGAATCCTGCCGTGGACGTGGAACGAATGGGTTGCCGGGCACCGGGGATCATCGGTCGCCCCGGCCTTGTGGCTGATCGGGGTGGGCTTCGCCCTCTCGCTCCCCTCGCTCCCGCTGGAATGGTGGGCGCAGTTCCGGCTCGAGGAACGGTTCGGATTCAACACCACCACCCCGGGCACCTGGGTGGCCGACCGGCTGAAGGGCGCGGGACTGGCCCTCGGGCTCGGGTTCCCGATGGTGTGGGTCCTGCTGCGGCTCTTCGAGGCGGCCGGGGACCGCTGGTGGCTCTGGGCGTGGGCGGTCCTGACCGGGTTCCAGCTGATCCTGATGGGGGTGGCGCCGGTGCTCATTCTGCCCCTGTTCAACCGGTTCACCCCCCTGCCCGACGGGCCCCTGCGGGAGCGGCTGATGGACCTCGCCCGCCGGACCGGGTTCGCCGCCCGGACGATCCAGGTGGTCGACGGCAGCCGCCGCTCGCGCCACGCCAACGCCTATTTCACCGGGATCGGCCGCTTCCGGAAGATCGCGCTGTACGACACGTTGATCGAGCAGCTGTCACCCGACGAACTCGAGGCCGTGCTCGCCCACGAGATCGGGCATCATCGGCTGGGGCACATCCCGCGAACCCTGGTCGTCTCTCTGGGCTTCTCCCTCGGCGGCTTCGCCGCGCTGGGCTGGCTGGCGGGGCGCGCGGAGTTCACGGGGGCGTTCGGGTTCCCGGCCGACGCCGGGGCGGCCCCGGTGCTGCTGCTGTTCGCGCTGCTCTCGGGAACGGTCTCCTTCTGGATCACCCCGCTGTTCAACGTCCTCTCGCGCCGCCATGAGTACCAGGCCGACGCGTTCGCCCGCGAGGCCGTCGGCAGCCCCGCCCCGCTGGTCTCCGCCCTGCACAAGCTGGCCGGCAAGAACCTGACCAACCTCCACCCCCACCCCTGGCACAGCGCCTTCCACCACTCGCATCCCACTCTCCTGGAGCGGGAGGCCGCGCTGCTCCGGCAGGGGGCGCCCGGTGCGGGACGGTCGGCGGGCTAGCGGGCGTCCTCGCCGTCGATCGTGATCGTGCCCCCGGCCGGGATGGTGAGGAGCTTGGACGGGGTGGTGGCGGTGGCCGGGACGTCGACTGAATTGATGTTGTAGGTCTCGCCGACCACCGGCGACGGGAACCGGCTGTTCTGGAAGTACGGGGCCAGGTCGCCCTCGGACGGCGTGGCGTCGCCCCCCTTCTTGTTCTCCGCCGCCCACTGGATCTTCACGTTCTCGATCGTCCGCAGGTTGACCTGGATGGTCTGGAGGCGCGCCTTCTCGAGGGAACGCTTCACGTTGGGGATGGCGATCATGGCCAGGAGGCCGATGATCAGGACGACGATCATGATCTCCACCAGGGTGAAGGCGGACCGCCGGGAGAGCCGGGCGGATCGGTGGAAGGCGGGGGCGATCTTCATGGGGTGACGTGACTGTGTGCCGCTGAACAAAGGCGAAACACCGGCGGCGGGCAATGGTTTCGTGGCCGGGATGACCGGGAACGGAACGGCACCGGACGGCTGTCGCGGCTTGCGGGGGAAGGGGCCGGCCGTTAGAACCACGCGACTTCGGACCCCCCGAACCCCATGGGTGACGACATTGAACTGACCATCGTGATGCCCTGCCTCAATGAGGCGGAGACCCTCGCCACCTGCATCCGCAAGGCCCAGGAGGGCCTGGCCAAGGCCGGCGTCCGGGGGGAGGTGCTGATCGCCGACAACGGCTCCACCGACGGCTCGATCGAGATCGCCGAGGGCCTCGGGGCCCGCGTGGAACGCGTGCAGGCCAAGGGGTACGGAAACGCCCTCCGCGGCGGAATCGCCGCCGCCCGCGGGCGCTACATCCTCATGGGCGACTCGGACGACAGCTACGATTTCTCGGACATCTCCGGGTTCGTCACCCGGCTGCGGGAAGGGCACGAACTGGTGATGGGCTGCCGGCTGCCGTCAGGTGGCGGCCGGATCCTCCCCGGCGCCATGCCCTGGAAGAACCGGTGGATCGGCAACCCCAGCCTGTCCTTCCTCGGGCGCCTGTTCTTCAAGACCCCGATCCACGATTTCCATTGCGGCATGCGGGCTTTCTCGGCGGAGGGCTACCGGAAGATGGACCTGCGGACCACCGGCATGGAGTTCGCATCGGAAATGGTGATGAAGGCCCAGCTCAAGGGCCTGCGGGTGGCCGAGGTCCCCATCGCCCTGCATCCCGACGGGCGGAGCCGTCCGCCCCACCTGAAGCCGTGGCGCGACGGATGGCGCCACCTGCGCTTCATGCTGATCTACTCGCCGAAATGGCTGTTCCTGGTTCCGGGCCTGCTGTTGTTCGTCCTCGGGGGCGCCGGCATGGGACTGACCCTGCGCGGCCCGGTCCGGGCCGGCGGGGTGACCCTCGACGTGGGATCGATGATGGTCGCGGCCATGTTCCTGATCCTCGGCGCGCAGCTGGTGGCCCAGGCGTTCTTCGCCAAGGTGTTCGCCGTGGGCGAGGGCCTGCTGCCCAACGACGCCCACTTCTCCCGGCTGTTCCGCCTCTGGAACCTGGAAAAAGGCCTCCTGGTCGGCGCCGGCGCCACCCTGCTGGGCATCTCCCTGCTCGGACGCGCGGTCTGGATCTGGGGCGACGCCGACTTCGGCACCCTCGACTACGGGGCCAACCTCCGCCGCCTGATCCCCGCCGTCACCCTGGTGATCCTCGGGCTCCAGGGCATGTCGGCCAGCTTCCACCTCAGCGTCCTCGGACTGAAGACCCTCGGGCGACAGCCGCCCGGGTCCGAACCCGCCCCCCGGCCATGACCTCCGTCGACCGCCTCCTGCAGAACTGGCGCATCCGCAAGGCCGCCCCGCACATCGCCACCGGCGACCGGGTGCTGGACCTCGGAAGCGCCGACGGGGTGCTCTTCGAGCGGGTCGGACGCTGCGGGCCGGGCAGCCTCGGGATCGACCCGGTCCTCCCGGAGAACCGGACCACCCGGCAGGGGTTCCGTCTCCTGCGCGGGTATTTCCCCGGGGACATCCCGGCCGACGCCGGGCCGTTCGACGTGATCGTGATGCTGGCGGTGCTGGAACATTTCCCACCCGACCAGTACGCCCCCCTGAGGGACGGCTGCGCCCGGTTGCTGCGCCCCGGGGGGCGCCTGGTGATCACCGTGCCCTCGCCGGCGGTCGATGCGATCCTCGAGGTGCTGGTGCGGCTGCGACTGGTGCACGGGATGTCCCTGGAGGAGCATCACGGCTATGAGGTGGACCAGACCGGGTCCATCTTCCCCTCCCCCCAGTTCCGGCCGGTGTGCCGGGAGACCTTCCAACTCGGCCTCAACAACCTGTTTGTGTTCGAGCGGACGACCGCCGCATGACGGCCGGCCGTCCCAGCGCACCGGAGCGTACCGGGCTCAAGGTCTGGCTGTTGGGGGTGGCGGCCGCCTCGGCGGCGGGATGGATCCTCTCCGCCTTCGGGGCACTGCACGCCTCGGGGTACCTCGTCGCGGCCCTGCTCCTCGGAATGGGTCTGTGGATGGCGGGACGCCGGGCCGGGTGGCAGTTCCGTCCGCCCCACCGCCACTGGCGCGGCACCCTGCCCCGTCTCTACCTCATCCTGGCCGGCTGCGCGGCGGTGGGCGGGTTCGGCCACGCACCCTCCAACTACGACACCCTCTGGTACCGGATCCCGCGGACCTACCACTGGCTGGCCGAGCACCGCTGGCACTGGATCCACAGCATCGACGTCCGGCTGAACTGCCTGGCCAACGGCTATGAATGGCTTCAGGCGCCGCTCCTGCTCCTGCCGGGGGGGGAACGGCTCCTGTTCCTCCCCAGCCTCATCAGCTTCCTCCTGCTGCCCGGCGTGGTCTTCGGCGCCTTCACCCGGCTCGGCGTGTCGCCCCGGGTGGCGGCGCGCTGGATGTGGCTCGTCCCGGCCGGCTGGGTGTTCGCGCTCCAGGCCGGCAGCGCCACCACCGACGCCTGGTCGGCCGTGTTCGTCCTGGCTTCGATCGAGTTCGCCCTCCGCGCCCGACGGACCGGACGCCCCGGCGACGTCCTCTGGTCGGTCCTCGCCGTGGCGCTGCTCACGAACACCAAGCAGGTGAACCTGGCGGCCGTCCTCCCCTGGGCCGTGGCCGTCCTCCCGTCGCTGGGCCTGCTGCGGAAAGCCCCCGGGGTGACCCTGGCCACCGTCGTCGCCGCCACCCTGGTCTCGGTGGCCCCCATCACCATCGCCAATTTCCTCCACACCGGCACCTGGCTCGGCTGGCAGCCGGAGGAACGCGACTTCGTCCCCTCCAACCCGGCCTTCGCCCTGGCCGCCAACGCCGTCATCCTGACCGTCCTCAATTTCCTGCCGCCGTTCGCCCTCGGGGTGGATGCGTGGAACGACTGGATCGCCACCCGGGCCGCCGGGGCCTGGGTGGACTGGACCCGGGGGTTCGAGTCGTTCGGACAGCTTCCCGGCACCGCCGGCGACAATTCGGCCGGGCTCGGCCCGCTCCTGATCCTGCTGCTGCTGGTGTCGATGTGGATGGCCCGCCGCACGGGGTGGTGGGGGCCGGGCGACCGGATCCAGCGCGGGGTCTGGACCGGCGGTGCGGTGGTGACGGCGGTGCTGCTCGCCAAGCTGGGCTGCCGCGAGCTCGCGCGCTACTTCGCACCGGTCTATCCCCTGCTCCTCGGCTTCTGGCTGACCGCCCCCGGCCACCGCGAGGTGGTCCGCCGCCGCCGCTGGCGCCGCCTCGCCGCCGCAACCCTCCTCGCCACCATCGCCGTCGTGGCCTCGGTCCGGAACCGCCCCATCTGGCCCCTCCCCCAGCTGGTGGCCTGGCTCGACCAGCGGAACATCGCCCCGGGCACGATCGGCAACCTCTCGGTGGTGTTCGACTTCCACACCTCCCAACACGTCCGGCTCCACGAACTCGTCCGGCTCATCCCGGCCGACGAACCCCGGGTCGGGTGGGCCGCCAGTTCCACCGGCGAGGCCGAGTTGTGGCGACGGGGACACCGGGTGCGTCATGTCCGGAACGAGGACCCCGCCGGGGACCTGCGGGCGGACGGGATCCGGCACGTGATCCTGAGCGCAAGCCAGGCCGAACGGGACGGGGGGGCGACGCCCCAGGAATGGGCGGCACGCCGCGACGGGGTGATCGCCCGCGAACTGATCGTGCGCCATGGCGGACCGCTGGGCCGCATCGACCCCCACTTCCTCGTCCGCATCGAGCCCGCGCCTTGAATCCACGCGGCGGGCGGTCCGATGATCCCCGCCGCCGTCGCCCATGATCCCGACCTCCCACCCCGTCCGGCCCGCCCCGCGGTCCTGGCGGGCCGCCGTGCTGGGGGCGTCGATCCTCGGCGCCGCCGGATGGCTGCTCTCGGCCGTCGGATTCCTCGGATCCCCGGGGTACCTCCTGGTCCTCCTCGCGGTGGCCGCGGCGCTTCTCCGGATCGGAGCCCACCGCCCCCTGGGGCAGCGGGTCCGGCGGCACCGCTGGCGACGTCCCCTGCCGGCCCTCTTCCTCGTCCTCGTCGTGCTGTCGTTCCTCGGCGGCCTCCTGCATGAGCCGAACAACATCGATGCCCTCGCCTACCGCACCCCGCGGGTCCTGCACTGGCTGGCCGAGGGGCGTTGGCACTGGATCGAGTGCCCGTACAACCGGCTGAACACCCGGGCCACCGGGTTCGAGTGGCTCTCCGCCCCGGTGCTGGCCCTGCTCGGCTCCGACCGCCCCCTGTTCCTCATCAACATCGGATGCTTCCTCCTCCTGCCCGGCCTCACCTTCTCCACCCTGCGCCAGGCGGGCGTGGGCGGGCGGGTGGCGTGGCACTGGATGTGGCTGTTCCCCGGGGGCTACTGCTTCGTTCTCCAGGCGGGGAGCATCGCCAATGACCTCTACGGCGCCACGGCCGCCCTCGCCGCGTTCGCCTTCGGCCTCCGGGCACGCCGGTCCCGCGGGGCGTCGGACCTCCTGTACTCCGGACTCGCCCTGGCGCTGGCCACCGGGGCCAAGCTCAGCAACCTGCCCCTGGCACTGCCCTGGCTGTGGACCGTCGCCCCCGCCCTGCCCGCCCTCACCCGACGTCCCGCCGTCACCGTCGGAGCCCTCCTCCTCGCCGCACTGGCATCGATCCTTCCGATCTCGGTCCTCAACCAGATCCATGGGGGCGACTGGACCGGATCCCGGGCCGAGTACGCATGGACCACCCCGCCGGACCCGGCGAGCGCCGTGGTCCACAACGTCGGGCTGTTGGCGGTCCAGAACCTCCTCCCCCCGATCCTTCCGGTGGCCGGGGCCCTGAACCGGACGATCGAGCAGGCGCTTCCCGAGGCGTGGAAGGCGCGGCTCGACGGGTTCGCGGAGAATGGCCGCCGGGCCTACTCGGTGCGCGAGCTGCCGGGCGAGGAACATGCCGGGCTCGGTTTCGGCGTGACCTGGCTGCTCCTGGCCGGACTGCTGGGCCGGCTGGCCGCCGGGCGACGGCGGGCCCCATCGGCATGGACCCGGCTCGACCGGACGCGCCGGTGGCTCCTGGGGGTGCCGGCCGCGGCGCTGATGCCATACCTCGCCAAGTCCGGGATCACCACCGCCGGACGCATCCTCGCCCCGTACTACGGGTGGCTGCTGCCCCTCCTCCTGATGCCCGGCCGGCACGAGGTCCTGACCCGGTCCCGCCTGTGGCGACGACTGGCCGCAGGCTCGCTCCTCCTCGCCGCGCTGGTCCTCATCCTGATCCCCTCCCGCCCCCTGTGGCCCGCCCGCACCGTGCTGCGTCACCTCGCCGCCGGCCGCCCGGACACCGGTGCGATCGGCCGGGCGGCGACCGTGTACGACGTCTACGGGAACCGCTCCCGGGCCCTGGCCCCGATCGCCCGCCGGATCCCACCGGAGGAATCCACGGTGGGCTTCCTCACCGCCAACGATGCAGAGACCTCCCTCTGGAAACCCTACGGGACGCGGCGGGTGCACCACCTGACCCATGCGGCCGACCGGGCCGACCTGGACGCCCGCGGCATCCGCTGGCTGGTGGCATCGGTCGATGCCCTCGAGGCCGGCGGCACGCCCCTCGACACCTGGGCCCGGGAACGCGGCCTCACCGTGGTTTCCCGGGAGCCCCTGCGACTGCTGGCCAGCGCGCCGCCGACCGACTTCGTCCTGCTGCAGGCGGAAGCCGGCGCGCGGTGACGGGTCACCGGCCGTCGGACTTCCGGTACAGAGCGACCACCCCCTTGGAAAAGGGGCGGGCCCATCGGCGCGGGAGCAGATCGAGGAAGCCCTCGACCAGCAGGCGGCATCCGAGCACCAGCTCGTGGTCGTGCACGTCGGTGCCGCCGTACACGATCGCCCCGCGACCGCAATCCACCCACCCCAACCCGTGCCGGGCCGCCAACCGGTCCCAGTGGGAACACGGGTTCACCGACACATGCCCGTAGTAGAACCCCTCGGTCCCGTCGGGGTTCAGGAAACGTCCGGGATTGGCCCGCGACGACTCGGTATGCATCCGGTGCAGACCGCGGTTCCAGAAGGACCGCTGGAACACGTTGGGCTCGTTCGGCGTGGTCAGCAGCAGCCAGCCGCCGGGGCGCAGGATCCGGCCGATCTCCGACAGCAACCGCTCCGGCTCCAGCAGATGCTCGACCACCTCGGAGCAGTAGACGAAATCCGCCGTGGCATCGGGCCACGGGAGCGGGCGGGACAGGTCGAGCGGACGGAAGGTCGTGTCGACCGCCCCGTAGGCCCGCCGCTTCATCTCCGCAAACCGGATCAGCGACTCCGGGCCGTCGGTCCCCTCGAAGGACCACCTTTGCCCGACGGGCTCCGCCCGGGAGAGGATCCGGTCGCGGATCAGGAAGAAATCGGTGGCATCCCCGAAACCCAGCTCGACGAACCGGCGTTCCACCGGTGGGCCGCCCGCCGTTCCGACGATCTCGCCGAGGTGGCGCCCGATCAGCCGGAGGACCTCGCGTCGCTTCCGGCGCCAGAAGTAGTTGTCCGCCGTCCGGCCGGTGTCGAAGGACCGCGACGCGGTGAACCCTTCCAGGGTCCGGAGCTGCAGGTCCTCGAGGTCGGGCCCGGAGAAATCCGGACCGGCTGTGCGGTCATCCGTCGTCATGGGTCACTCGGTTGCCGGCTTCCGGGCGGCTCCGGATTCCGGCGGGGGCAGTTGGGCCAGGAAATCGAGGACCTCGGACACCAGGATCTCCCCGGTCCGCTCCCCGAGGGAGGTGCGGCTGACGTATTCGTAGCGGCGGAAGCTGTCGAAATCCTCCTTGGTGAGGATGTAGCCGAAGGCGTCGTTGGTCAGGCCGAGGAGGAACGCGTGCCGGCCGCGGAGCTTGCGCTTGAGGTAGTAGCCGATGTTCGGGAGCGCCTCGCCCGGGATGGTGACGAACTCGGCGTCGCCCAACTGCACGACGTTGAGCGTGGTCTCAATCCATCCCCGGGCATCGGTGGCGTACCCGAGCGGACTTCCGCGGAGCACGGCCAGCAGCAGGGGGCTGTCGACCGGGAACCGCAACGGGCGGGCGAACACCCGCAGGCGGGGATCTTCCTGGAACGCCGCCTCGCCCACGATCCGCAGGGCCTCGTCGGCCAGCAACCCGCCGATGCGCCGGCATTCCTCCCAGTCGTTCGCCTCACCCCCGCCGGGGCGTCGGGTGTCGGCGGTCACCATACCGCCCTGGGCCGAGTTGAGAAAAACCCCCACGCCGCCGCCCGCCTCCGCCAGGCGGTCGTACAATGGCCCCACCAGGTCGGGACTGCAGATCCCGCGCCGGTTCCCCAGCACCTCCGGGTGGATGGCGTAGTTCACCAGCGTCGCCTGCACCGTCCCGTCGGACCGGACGGTCTGCACCACATGGCATCGCGGATCGTAGAGGTCGGGCGCGTAGTAGTTGTAGGCGATCCGTCCCCGCGCCTCGCCGGACGCGATCCGCACCGTCGCCGGCTCCAGTCCGTCGGCCGCCCGCCGGACGGCCGCCGCCATCCGGTCCACCACCCGGTCGATGTAGCCGAGGTCCGCCCCGGTGCCCCCCTGCCCGTCGGGGAACGCATAGACGTCGGGTGCGCTGTGGGTGTGGGTGGCTCCGATGAGGATGTTGGTCCCCGGGATCCCGGCCACCCGGGACCGCACCCGGTCCCCGAGCACCTTGGGAAAGCCGAGGAAATCCGCGCTCACCAGGGCCACCCGCTGGCCGTCGTTCTCGAGCACCAGCGCCCGGACCGTCAGGTCGCCCCGGACCTCCGACGCCGGGCTGGACGGTCCCATCCCCCCGGAGACGGGCAGGAGCGGGTCGGGCGTGACCACCTCGACAGCCACGCCCGACCGGAACCCGGCGCCGAAAGCCGGGCCGGCCAGGAGGCACAAGAGGACCGCGGCGATGGGGATCGAGGCGGGAAATGGCACGGGCCAAGCCAAGCGGATGGGACCGGGACCGGCAATACCAAGCCGTGTCCCCGGCGCCTGCCCGCTTGCCCCGCGCGTCGGTTCGGGTGTGTCATCCCCGGGCCCGTGGACGCCCCCCTCCATTCCTACACCTGCCGTCTGGAACCGGCCCAGGCCGACACCCTCGCGGACATCCTCCGCACCGGTCCGTACCAACCCCGGACCGTGCCGCATGCCCGGTTCAGCGCAGCCACGCCGGACGTGAACATCACCTTCTACGCGTCGGGCAAACTGGTCGTGCAGGGCAAGGGCACCCGGGAGTTCGTGGAGTTCGTCCTCGAGCCCCGCGTCCTCGGCGAGGCCCGGCTGGGGTACGAGGACACGCTCGACCCGACCCGCAACGACCCGAGGATCGGCGTGGACGAGTCGGGCAAGGGTGATTTCTTCGGGCCGATGTGCGTCGCCGGGGTGTATGTGAACGCGTCGGTGCTGGAGGCGTGGAAGGACGGGGCGGTGCGGGACTCGAAGCGGATCACCAGCGACGCGCAGGTGGCGCGGGTCGCCACCCGGATCCGCGAGACCCCGGGGTGCGTCTTCGCCGTGGTGACCATCGGCAACGAGGCCTACAACCGGATGCACGCCCGGAACGGCAGCGTGAACCGGGTCCTCGCGTGGGGCCATGCCCGGGTGATCGAGAACCTGCTCGGCCAGCGGCACCGGATGAATCCGCCGCCGCTGCGGGCGGTGAGCGACCAGTTCGCCTCGAGCAAGGCCACGGTGGAACAGGCGCTCATGGAACAGGGCCGGAACCTGGAGCTGGTCCAGCGCCACCGGGCCGAGGAGGACCTCGCCGTGGCCGCGGCCTCGATCCTCGCCCGCGACGAGTTCGTCAGCCGCCTCGCCCGGCTGTCGGAGGAGTTCGGGATCGAGCTGCCGAAGGGGGCCTCGGCCGCGGTGGAGGCGGCCGGGCGGGCCTTTGTCGCCCGGCACGGCGCCGCCCTCCTGCCGCGGGTGGCCAAGATGCACTTCCGCACCGCCTACCGCGTCCAGGGCCTGCCCGAACCGCCCAAGGTCGAATGGCGCCGGTCCGGGACCCGCAGCGACAGGACCGGTGACGACGCTTGACCCCCGGGGGGGCATCCCCGACAACGCGCGCCATGACCGTCGCAACCGTCGCCGAGATCACCCGGGCCATCCGGAATGTCCCCGACTTCCCCAAGCCGGGAATCCAGTTCAAGGACATCACCCCGGTCCTCGCCGACCCCCGCCTGTTCCACGGGACCATCGAGCACCTGCTGTTCGGCCTGGTTCCGGGGGATGTCGACAAGGTGGTGGGCATCGATGCCCGCGGATTCATCTTCGGGGCCGCGCTGGCCCACCGGCTGCGGGCCGGGTTCGTGCCGGTGCGGAAGAAGGGGAAGCTGCCGTGGGCGACCCACGAGGAGAGCTACGACCTCGAGTACGGCTCGGCGACGGTGGCGGTGCACACCGATGCGGTGGGGGCGGGCGAACGGGTGCTGGTGGTCGACGACCTCCTCGCCACCGGCGGAACGGCCGCCGCCACGCTGGCCCTCCTGGAACGGCTCGGGGCGCGGGTGACGGCGGTGCACTTCGTGATCGAGCTGGGGTTCCTCGACGGCCGCCAGCGCCTGGGATCCCACACCACGCAGGCGCTGGTCCGCTACTGACCCGCACCGCGCACCCCGGCGCCCCGGCCGACTGCCGCGTTGTGGCCATCCCCCCGGGCCTGCAAGGGTGGCCCCGCACATGACATCGATCCCGGAAACCGACCTCGCGGTGTTCCGCTGGTTCAACCAGACGCTGGTGAACCCGGTGTTCGATGTCCTGATGCCGTTCCTCAGCGGCAACATCTACTTCGTCCCCCTGCTGTTCCTCGGGCTCGCGGCGCTGGTCTGGAAGGGGGGCCGACGCGGCCGGGTCTTCGTCTTCCTGCTGCTGTTCACCATCCTGACCGGCGAACTGGGGATCACCTCCACCCTCAAGCGCGCCTTCGGACGCCCCCGGCCGTTCGTCGACCATCCCGAGACCCGCGTCCTCACGGGAAAGGGCCGCAGCTTCGCCATGCCCAGCGGGCATTCCGCCCTGTGGGCCGCGGCGGCCATGGTCACCGCCCTGATGTACCGCCGGAAGGCCCCGTACGTCGCCTCCCTCGCCGCCGGCGTCGGAATCTCCCGCATGTACGTCGGGGTCCACTACCCGTCGGACGTCCTCGCCGGATGGCTCCTGGGCACCGGCTACGGGTGGCTCCTCCCGCGGCTGGCGGACCGGGCCTGGGAATGGGCCGGGCCCCGATGGTTCCCGCTGTGGTGGCGTCACGTGCCGTCCCTCCGTGAGCCCGAGCGCCGGCTGCCCGATGCCGGCCAGCCGGCCGATCCCGCCCTGGCCGACCGGCAGTGGTACCGGCTCGGCCGAACCCTGATCGTCGCCCTGCTGCTCGCCCGATGGGCCTATCTGGCGGCCGACAAGATCGAGCTGAGCGAGGACGAGGCGTACCAATGGCTGTGGGCCCGGCACCCGGACCTCAGCTACTACAGCAAGCCGCCGATGATCGCCTACGCCCAGTGGGTGGGCATCCACCTGGCGGGCGACACGGAACTCGGGGTGCGCCTCCTCGCGCCGCTGCTCGGCGCGGCCCTCGGCTGGATGCTCCTGCCGTGGCTCGGCCGACGGACCGGCGGCTGCACCGCGTTCTGGTTCCTGACGGCCCTCGCCGCCACGCCCCTCCTCGCGGTCGGATCGGTCCTGATGACCGTCGACCCCCTCGCGGTGTTCTTCTGGACGGTCTCGATGCTGGCCGGTTGGCGTGCGATCTCGCAGGACTCCACCCGCTGGTGGCTCGGGGTCGGGGTCGGGTTCGCCGGGTCGTTCCTGAGCAAGTACCTGTCGCCTTTCCAGTGGGTGTGCTTCGGATTGTTCTTCCTCCTCTGGGCGCCGGCACGGCGCCAGTTGCGTCGGCCCGGCCCGTGGCTGGCCCTCGGGATCAACCTCCTCGCCACTGTGCCGGTGCTGTGGTGGAACGCCCGGCACGACTGGATCACGGTGACCCACCTGCAGGAACGCGGCGGCATGGGGCAGCCGTGGCGGTGGACCCTCCGGTACTTCTGGGACTTCGTCGTGGCCGAACCCGCCCTGCTGAACCCCGTCTTCTTCGGAATGGCCGTCTGGGCGGCGGTCAGCTTCTGGCGAACGGATCCCGGCGGACCGGCGGTCCGGGCGGCCGATCCATGGGGTCGCGCGGCGCTGAAGCGGTTCCTCTTCTGCCAGGGCGTCCCGGTGTTCCTCTTCTACCTCGCCTACACCCTCCGCGCCCGGGTGCAGCCGAACTGGATCGCCGTCGCCATCCTGCCGGCCTTCCTCCTCGCCGCCCTCCACGCCCACGAGGCCTGGAAGGCGGGCCGCCGGGCGGTGCGCAACTGGTTCATCGCCGGCCTCGCCCTCGGCCTGCCGCTGGTGATCCTGCTGCACGACACCAACCTCGTCTCCAAGATCACCGCCGGACACCCCCTGCCGGCCGCCATCGATCCCCTCCGCCGCGTCCGCGGCCACCGCGAGATGGCGGCAGTGGTCGACGCCGAGCGTCGCCGCCTCCTCGCCGAGGGGCGGCCGGTGTTCCTCATCGCCGACCACTACGGCCGCGGCGGCCTGCTCAGCTTCTACCTGCCCGAGGCCCGCGCCGGCGTGCCGGACAACCCGCTGGTCTACACCCTCCGGAGCGACGTCCCCCGGAACCAGTTCTGGTTCTGGCCCGGCTACGCCGGCCGCCACGGGGAGAACGCCCTGTTCATCCGCGAGATCCGGCGCGGATACATCCCCCCCGTGCCGACGGAACTCACCGCCGACTTCGAACAGGTGGCGTCGCTCGGGGTGTTCCCGGTCGAGTACCGCGGCCGCGTCTTCCACCATGTCGAGATCCTCGCCTGCCGCGGCCTCCGCTGACTCCGGACTGGCCCCGGTGATTCACAGGTTCCCGGTCGCCGACTACGACCTGGCCGCCACGCTGGAATGCGGGCAGGACTTCCGATGGGACCGTCGTGGGGGCGGATGGGAGGGGGTGGTGTCGGGCCGGTGGGTCCGGCTCGAGCCGGTGCCGGGCGGCATCCGGGCCACCGCCCTCGGGGATTGCGGCCGGGCTCCCGGATCCGACGGCGACTGGGAATGGCTCACCCGCTACCTGCGGACCGACGAGGACCTCGCCGCGATCCTGTCGACCTTTCCCGACGATCCACCGCTCCGCGAGGCGGTGGCGGCCTGCCGGGGACTGCGCCTGGTGCGGCAGGATCCGTGGGAATGCCTGGCCGGGTTCATCTGCTCGTCCACCAAGCAGATCGTCCAGATCCGGCAGATCCTCCGGCTCCTGGCGGCGCGCTGGGGCAAACCGGTCCGCGCGGCGGACGGTTCGGTCTGGCATGCCCTGCCCCGGGCGGAGGTGCTGGCGGGGGTTTCGGAGGGGGACCTTCGCGCCTGCAAGCTGGGCTTCCGCGCCCCCTACCTCCGGGCGGCCGCGGAACGCGTGGCCGCGGGGCATCTCGACCTCGACGCACTCGCCCGACGTCCCCTCCCCGAGGCCCGGGCCGCCCTGGAGGCCCTGCCGGGCGTGGGACGGAAGATCGCCGACTGCGTGTTGCTGTTCGGACTCGGATTCCCCGCCGCGTTCCCGGTGGATGTCTGGGTGCGGCGCGCGCTGCGCGAGCTGTACTTTCCCCGGGCCCGACGGCTCACCCCGCGGCGAATCCTCCGGTTTTCCGAGACGCACTTCGGCCCGCACGCGGGCTACGCGCAGCAGTACCTGTTCCACTACCGGCGCACGCGGCCCGACTGATCCCCCCGCCCCCCTGCCGCCTCGTGCCCGCCGGGCATCGAAACGGCCGCCAGCAGGAGATCGTCGCGGACTTTCCATGCATCGGTCCCGGTGCTGGACTCCGGTCCGATGCAGACAGTCCAGGTGCTGTTCACCCCCGCCGATTTCGGAGCCCTTGCCGGGAGGGATCTTTCGCGGACGGCCTGTGTGGTGTTCGACGTCCTCCGGGCCACCACCACGATCCTGGCGGCGCTCGATGCCGGGGCCGACGGCGTGCTTCCCGCCGCCGACATCCCGGAGGCCCTCGCCGCCCGCGGGCGGCACCCGGGCGCCCTCCTTGCCGGGGAACGCGACGGCGTCCGCATCCGGGCCGACCGCTCGGGCGGCGTGGACTTCGACCTGGGGAACTCGCCGCGCGAGTTCACGTCGGAACGGATCGGTGGCCGGATGGTCGTGGCCACCACCACCAACGGCACCCGGGCCCTGCGGGCCTGCGACGGCGCGGCGGACATCCTCCCCGGCGGGCTGGTGAACGCGGGCCGCCTGGCTGCGTGGATTGCGCGGACGCGGCCCGCCGAGCTGCTGCTGGTGTGCAGCGGCACCTACGAGGATGCGGCCTACGAGGACATCCTCGGCGCCGGGGCGCTCCTCGCCCGACTGGAGCCCATCCTCGACCCGGCCACCCTCCTCGACTCCGCCCGCGTGGCCCTGCGGATCCATGCCGATGCCGGACCCGACCGGGCCGCCGCCATGGCCCGCCACAGCCGCAACGGGCGTCGCCTCCTGCGGATGCCCGACCTGGCCGCCGACGTCGCGCTGTGCGCCGCCGAGGATGCGATCCCGGTGCTGGCCCGGGTCGGGGTCGACGGGGTGATCCGGCGGGTGGATCGGGAGCCGTCACCTGCGGTTCACCCCTGACCGACGGCAGCTCGCCCCCGCTTCCTTTGCCCGGGCGCACAGCAACGGCATACCGGAAACCCATGTCCACCCCGCCGACACGCCCCGAGTCCGCGCCGGACTCGCCCCCGCGGCGCCGCTATGTCCGGGCGGTCGGCCCGCGGTTGCGGATCGTCCTCAACATCGTCTGGGGTCTGCTCGCGCTGCTGGGCGCCAACTCGGCCTACCTGCTGGCTGTGACCGCCCTCGAGTGGCTCGAGCGCGACCGCGGGGTCAGCTACCAGAACTACTTCTACCAGCTCCAGTTCCTCGCCCACCTGGTGGTCGGCCTGGTGTTCATCGTCCCGTTCCTGGCGTTCAACATCGTCCACATCCGCAACACCTGGTCGCGTCCGAACCGCCGCGCCGTCTGGGTGGGCTATTTCCTGTTCGGCGCCAGCCTGGTGGTCCTCGTCTCGGGGATCGTGCTGGTCCGGTTCGACGGACTCGAGTTCCTGCAGGTGCGAAGCCCGGCGGGGCGGTCGGCCGCGTACTGGGCCCATGTGATCGCGCCGCTGGCCTGCGTCTGGCTCTACATCCTCCACCGGCTGGCCGGACCGCGCATCCGGTGGCGGGTGGGGCTCTCGTGGGCGGTCGGCGTGGCGGCGGTGGTGGCCGCCATGATGCTGCTCCACCGGCACGACCCGCGGGTCTGGTCGGCCCGGGCGCCCGAGGGCGGCGAGAAGTATTTCTTCCCCAGCGCGTCGCGGACGGCCGACGGCAACCTGATCCGGGCCGAGGCGCTGATGAACAACGAGTACTGCATGGAGTGCCACCGCGACGTGTACGACTCCTGGGTGCACTCGGCCCACCGGTTCAGCTCGTTCAACAACCCCTTCTACCGGTTCTCCGTGGCCCAGACCCGCGAGGTGGTGATGGCACGCGACGGGAACGTCCAGGCCTCCCGCTGGTGCGCCGGCTGCCACGACCCGGTGCCGTTCTTCAGCGGGGCGTTCGACGATCCGGAGTTCGACATGGACCGGCACCCGACCGCCTCGGCGGGGATCACCTGCACCGTCTGCCATTCCATCACCTCCCTCGAGGGCGCCCACAAGGGGCCGGTGGGCAACGGGAACTACACCATCGAGGAACCGGTCCACTACCCCTTCGCCTTCACCCCCACCAACTCCCTCGCGTACTTCGTCAACAAGCAGCTGGTGAAGGGCAAGCCCGCGTTCCACAAGCAGACGTTCCTCAAGCCGTTCCACAAGACCGCCGAGTTCTGCTCCACCTGCCACAAGGTCGGCATCCCCTACGCGGTGAACCACTACAAGGAGTTCCTCCGCGGACAGAACCACTACGACAACTACCTGCTTTCGGGCGTGGCCGGGGTGAACGCCAAGGCGTTCTACTACCCGCCCAAGGCCCAGGAGAACTGCAACGGCTGCCACATGAAGCTGGTCCCCTCGACCGACTTCGCCGCCCGCCGGCACGGCACCAACGACTTCCTCGCCGTCCACGACCACCTGTTCCCGTCGGCCAACACCGCCCTCGCCCACGTCCGCAACCAGCCGGAGATCGTCCGCATCCACCAGGAGTTCCTCACCAACTGCGTGCGCGTCGACCTGTTCGGCGTGCGCCCGGGCGGGACGATCGACGCCCCCTTGCTGGCGCCGTTGCGACCGACGGTCCCGCGGCTCGAGCCGGGGCGCACCTACCTGCTGGAGACGGTGGTCCGCACCCTCACCCTGGGGCACCTCCTGACCCAGGGGACGGTCGATTCCAACGAGCTCTGGGCGGACGTCACGGTGACCGACGCCAACGGGCGGGTGATCGGACGCAGCGGCGGCCTCGGACCGCATCGGGAGGTCGATCCCTGGTCGCATTTCCTGAACGTCTACATGCTCGACCGCGACGGGAACCGCATCGACCGCCGCAACGCCCAGGACATCCTCGTGCCGCTCTACAACAACCAGATCCCCCCGGGCGCCGCCGCCGTGCTGCACTACCGCCTCGAGATCCCGAAGGACCACCGGGGCCCGGTGCACGTCGAGGCCAAGGTCCAGTACCGCAAGTTCGACACCATCTTCCACAACTACGTCTTCAGCCCGGGCTACACCAACGGCGCACCGTTCCGCCTGACCAACGACCTGCCGGTCACCACGCTCGCGGTCGACCGGCTGACATTCGAGACGGGCGCCGGCGCCGCGACCGCGGCCGATGCACCGGCCTTCCCCGAGTGGCAGCGATGGAACGACTACGGCATCGGGTTGTTCCGGAAGGGGGACCAGGGCAGCGAGAAGGGCGAGCTGATCCAGGCCGCCGAGGCGTTCACCCGGGTGGAGTCCCTGGGACGGGCGGACGGCCCCCTGAACCTCGCCCGGGTGTTCTTCAAGGAGGGCCGGCTGAACGACGCGGTGGAGGCCCTCACCCGGGCCAACGACACCAACCGCTTCAACCCGCCCGCCCGCCGCTGGACCACCGCGTGGCTGAACGGGCTGGTGAACAAGCAGAACGGCTACCTCGACCGGGCCATCGCCGACTTCACCAGCATCCTCGAGGACCGCTACCCGCAGCTCGACGAGGCGGGATACGACTTCAGCCGGGACTACGAGGTGATCAACGAACTGGGACAGACGCTGTTCGAGCGGGCCAAGATGGAGCGGGCCGACCCCGCGCGGCGCGAGGCGTTCCTCCGGGCGGCGATCGCCCGGTTCCAACGCACCCTCGAGCTCGACCCGGAGAACGTCACCGCCCACTACAACCTCGGACTGATCCACGCCACGCTGGGGGAACGCGAGGCGGCCGACACCCACCGCGGCCTGCACGAGCGCTACCGGCCCGATGACAACGCCCGGGACCGGGCCGTGGCCGCGGCGCGTCGACGTGACCCGGCGGCCGACCACGCGGCCCAGGCGATCGTGATCTACGACCTCCACCGCCCCGGGGCGTTCGAACTCGACCCCGGCGCCGTCCGCCCCGGGGACACGGCCGCCGCCCGATGAGGGCCGATCCGCCGGTGAACCGGATGCCTCCTTGCCCCGTGAGCCGCTTCCACAGAGCCTTGCCCCACCCAACGTCCCCCGCCCCGTGAACGAGAATCCCAACGGCCCCGAGGAACTGGCATCGGCCGACGACGCCGTCATCGGCACCGCCCTGCGCCGCTCCGCCTTCGCCGTCCTCACCCTCGGCACCGCGGTGGCCGTCGCCTGGTGGCTGCTGCGGCCGGACGCACCGAAGTCCGAGACCCGAGTGACTGCCCTCGCCGCCCCGCAGGCCGCCACCGTGTCGGCCGAGGTGCACGTCCCGACCGTCCCCTTCACCGACGTGACCGCGGACTCCGGGATCGACTTCCGGCACCAGACCGGTGCCACCGGGGAGAAGCTCCTGCCCGAGACCATGGGCGGCGGGGTGGCGTTCGTGGACCTCGACGCCGACGGCGACCCGGACCTGCTGTTCGTCAACGGCACCGCGTGGCCGTGGGACACGCCGTCCGGCGGGCACCACCCCGGACACGGGTTGTTCCGCAACGACTCGGCGAACGGACGGATCCGCTTCACCGACGTCTCGGCGGCATCGGGTCTCGACGGCCGGTTCTACGGGATGGGGGTGGCGGTGGGGGACTACGACAACGACGGCCTGCCCGACCTGCTGCTCACCGGCGTGGGCGGCGCCCGGCTGCATCGCAACCTCGGGGGCCTGCGGTTCGCCGATGTCACGGCGGATGCCGGGGTGGGCGGCGACCCGGCGGACTGGACCTCGGCCGCCACTTGGTTTGATTTCGACCGCGACGGCGACCTGGACCTGTTCGTGGCGAGCTACGTCCGGTGGTCGCGGGAGATCGATGCCGAGGTCGGCTACAAGATCGACGGCGAGACCCGCGCCTACGGGCCGCCGATGAACTTCGAGGGAGCGTTTCCCCGGCTGTACCGGAACGAGGGCGGGGGCCGCTTCACGGACATCTCGGAGGCGGCCGGGGTGCAGGTCCGCAACCCGGCCACCGGACGCCCCGCCGCCAAGACCCTCGGGACATCGGCCGTGGACCTGAACGGCGACGGATGGCCCGACCTGGTCGCGGCCAACGACACGGTCCAGAACTTCGTCTTCCTGAACCGGCGCGACGGCACCTTCCGCGAGATCGGGGCGGAGACCGGGATCGCCTTCGACTCCTACGGGAACACCCGCGGCGCCATGGGCATCGACACCGCCCGGCTCGAACCCGGGGGCCGCCTCGCCTTCGCCATCGGCAACTTCGCCAACGAGATGACCGCGCTCTACGTCGAGCAGGCCGCATCCAGCCCGGATCTCCCCCTGTTCTCCGACGAGGCCCTCGCCTGGAGCATCGGCGGCCCGAGCCGCGACCCGCTCAAGTTCGGCGTCTTCTTCTTCGACTACGACCTCGACGGACGCCCCGACCTGCTCACGGTCAACGGACACCTCGAGGAGGAGATCAGCAAGATCCAGCACGGGCAGCGCTACGAGCAGTCGCCCCAGCTGTTCTGGAACGGGGGGGCCGCGGGCTTCCTTCCGGTGACCCCCACCGAGGCCGGGTCCGACCTGTTCCGGCCGTTGGTGGGCCGGGGCAGCGCGTTTGCCGATGTCGATGGCGACGGGGACCTCGACGTGGTGGCAACCAGCCTCGGGGGACAGCCCCGGCTCTGGCGGAACGACCGTCCGGGGGACCGTTGCGCGGTGCGGCTCCGGCTGGCCGGGACCGTCTCCAACCGCGACGCCCAGGGCGCCTGGGTCCGGGCCCGCGTGGCCGACGCCGACCAGTGGTGGCACGTCACCACCACCCGGAGCTACCTCAGCGCCAGCGAACTCCCCGTCACCCTGGGCCTCGGCACGGCGCCGGCCGCCACCGAGATCGAGATCCGATGGCCCTCCGGTCGCACCACCCTCCTCAAGGACGTCCCACCGGGCACGCTGACGGTGGAGGAACCGCGGGGGGAAACGCCGTGAACGCCTGTCCGCGCTCGACCCGTCGGATCCCGCCCCGGACCGCGGCCGCCGCCGCGTGGGTCCTGGCCATCACGCTGGCCGCCTGTCGCCCCGCCCCGCCGGATGCCCCCGATGCCGCCGCGCGGCAACCGTCGGCGGTCGTGCCGGGCGATGCCGGTCCGGCGGATCCGGCCCGCGACGAACTCGCCGCCCTGCTGGCGTCGGGCGACGCCGAGGCGGTGTTCGATCGGGCGAACGAATGGATGGCCGCCGGCGACACCAACGCCGCGGTGGCGGCCTTCCGGCGGGGGCTGGAGGTGCAACCGGACGACGAGGAGGCGTGGTTCAACCTCGGCTACCTGTTGAACCGGGCCGGGGATCCCGCCGGCGCCGAGGCCGCCTACCGGGAATCGATCCGCATCCTCCCCGAGTACGCCGAGGCCCACAACAACCTGGGGAACATCCTCCGACGCCAGCGCCGTTTCGAGGAGGCGGTGGCCGAGTTCGAGGCGGCCCTGCGGCATTCGGACGGCAACAGCAGCGCCCACAACAATCTCGGATCCGCCCTGGCGGGCATGGGACGCACCGCGGAGGCGATTCCCCATTTCGTCCAGGCCACCACCCTGAACCCCGGGTACGTCGAGGCCTGGGTCAACCTCTCGACGGCCTACCAGCAGCAGGGGCGGATGCGGGAGGCGGTGCCCCCGATGGACGCCGCCCTCCGTCTCGACCCGGCCTCCGCGGCCGTCCAGCGCGCCGCCACCCGGCTCCGGACCCGCCTCGCCGCCGAGGGCCGTTGAGCCGGGCCCCGGTCAGGTGGTCGGGACGAAGTAGAGGACAACGTTGAACTCCTTGAGGTTCCAGAGCAGGCGTCCGTTCTCGTCGAAGGTGGCCTCGGACTTGTACCCGTTCCCCTCGGTCCCGGTCGTGATCTGGTAGCGCGCCCCGAGGCGGGTCCAGGAACCGCCGTCGGCGAACTGGATCCCCAGGTCCATCGCCGGCGCCTCCGGGGCGGCCTGCGCCGCCGCCGCCGGTGCCCGGCCGGCCGGCGCCACCCCGTAACGGGCGGCCAGGGAGGGATCCATTCCGTAGGGATTGTCCACCCCGCCGGCGGCGGCAACCGCGTTGGGATCATTCGGGTCCACCGGCGGCGGCGCCGGGGCCTCCGCCATCTTGATGACGAATTCGCCGTTCGAGTAGGCATGCAACCGCAGCGGACGCAGCAGCGCGGTCAGTCCCCGCCGCATCGCGGCGAACTCGGTCGGGGTGATGCTCTGGCGGGTCCTCCGCTGCTGCAGCAGCACCGCGTTCACGTCGATCCGCCAACGGCCGATGATCTTGTCGTCGGCATACTTCGGCGACTCGGTCTTGGTGAGGAAATGCCGGAAGTCGTTGAAGTCGACCTTCAGGAGGCGGTCGACCAGTTCCTGGTTCCCCAGGAGGGTCTGGTTGCGGGAGTCGTTGAAGTTGGCCACCAGGCCCGACTTGCCCCCGACGAGCTCCTGGTACTCGGTGTCCGCGCCGAGGTCCTTGAACTCCTGACGGTCCGCCAGCTCGATGAACTCCGGGTAATCGCGGAAACGGGCCAGCGCCGCCGGATTCTCATGGAGCATCCCCAGCATGTCGGCGACCTCGTACATCCGCTCCGGGGTCTGGTCCAGCGGCGCAAAGGAACGGTCCCAGCCGGTCGACTCCATCTCGCGACGCAGGGTCGTGCCGAACTTCACCCAGCCCGGATCCCGCTCCTCGCTCAGGACCTGCGCGCTCAGGTAGCCGCCGGCGTAGATGTACTTGCCGGCCTGGAAGAAGAGGATGAAGGCGATGGCGAAGCCGAGGAACAGGCCCCCGGCCTGGTTCAGTCGCTCGAACCCTGCCCGGGTGGCGTCGTCTTCCCGGTACTTGAAGTACAGCTCGACCGGCCGATGGGCCGCGAAGCCGACCGCATAGAGGATCACCCAGATCACCAGGAAGGCGACCAGAGCGGGCATGAAGGTCTGCACCAGCAGGTTCTCCTTGGTGGCCTTGGCCACCAGCGGGGCGATCAGGCGCCCCACCGGACCGGCCGCCGCCAGCGCAATCCACGTCCCGACCAGCGCCACCGCCATGCGGATGGATCCCGACCGGAAGCCGATCGCGCCGAACACGCCCAGGAAAAGCAGGGCCAGCAGCCAGATGAACATGGCCGGACGCTACCCGGGCGGCCCCGGCCGTGCATCTGAAAAATCCGGCCCCGGAACCGTGAACGGCAAGCGCGTCCCCATCGCCACGGGCACGGTCATCCTCCACCCGTCCGGCGCAACACCCTTTCCCCCGGGCCCCGTTCGGCGCAGCTTCCCCCCGTCCCATGACCTGCTTCCTGCGCCACATTCCCGCCCTGGCGGCCCTCCTCGCCGCCCTCTCCGCCGGCGCCGACACCGCCCGCATCGAACACCTGGTCCGGATCAGCGATTCCGCGCCGCACAACGCCTTCACCGACCTCGTCCGCTGGCAGGACCGGTTCTGGTGCGTGTTCCGGGAGGGCCAGGGCCATGTCTCGCCCGATGGCGCCCTGCGCGTGATGACGTCGGATGACGGCCTCGCCTGGACCTCGGCCGCCCGGATCACGTCGCCGCTGGGCGACCTGCGGGATCCGCACGTCACCGTCGCGCCGGACGGGCGGCTGATGCTGTACGCGGCGGCGGCGCTGCCCCAGCCCGGGCCGGTCCGGCATCAGTCGCTGGTCTGGTTCTCCGCCGACGGGACTGACTGGGGAATGTCGACCTCGGTGGGCGATCCCGACGTCTGGCTGTGGCGCGTGGCATGGCATGGCGGGGAGGCCCTCGGCGTGGGATACGACACGGTCGCCCAGCGGTTCACCCGCCTGTACCGGACCCGCGACGGGCGCGACTTCCGGACGGTGCTCCCCGAGTTGTTCACCGATCCCCAGCCGAACGAGACCGGACTGGTGTACCTGCCCGACGGAACCTGCTGGTGCCTGATGCGGCGCGACGGCAACCCGGGAACCGGTCAGCTCGGCCGGTCCCGACCGCCCTACACCCGCTGGGAATGGAAGGACATCGGGGTGCGGATCGGAGGCCCGCAGCTCCTGCGTCTCCCCGACGGGAGGATCCTCGCCGGAGTGCGACTCTACGACGGGAAGGTCCGGACCGCCCTCTGCTGGGTCCACACCGGGGAGGGACGCCTGGAGGAATTCCTCACCCTGCCCAGCGGCGGCGACACCAGCTACCCGGGGCTTGTGTGGCACGGGGACCGCCTCTGGATGAGCTACTACTCGTCGCACGAAGGCCGGACGCAGGTCTACGTGGCCCGGATCCGGCTTCCGTGATCAACCGGCCGGCTCGGGCGAACCGCCGTTGACCAGGTACAGCACCGCCATCCGGACGGCGAGACCGTTGGTCACCTGCTCCAGGATCACCGACCGCGGGCCGTCGGCCAGCTCGCTCTCGATCTCCACCCCCCGGTTGATCGGCCCCGGGTGCATGACCAGCGCCTCCCGGTCCAGCAGATCCATCCGCGCCCGGTTCAAGCCGAACCGGGCCGCATACTCGCCGACGCTCGGGAACATCGTCTGCCGCTGCCGCTCGTGCTGGATCCGCAGCAGGTTCACCACGTCCGCACCCCGCAGGGCCTCGTCGACATCCGACGTCACCCGGCACCCCATCCGCTCGAACACCCGCGGGACGAGCGTCGGCGGGCCGCACAGGGTCACCTCGGCGCCGAGCTTGGTCAGGGCCCAGATGTTGGACCGGGCCACCCGGCTGAAGAGGATGTCGCCGAGGATCGCCACCTTCAGGCCGGCCACCCGGCCCTTGCGCTCGCGGATCGTGAACACGTCGAGCAGTCCCTGGGTGGGGTGCTCATGGGAGCCGTCGCCGGCGTTGATCACGTGGGCCCGCGCAAACCGGCTCAGGAAGTGCGGCGCCCCGCTCGCGCTGTGCCGCAGGATGATGAAGTCGGCGTTGAGCGCCTCCAGGTTGCGGACGGTGTCCTTCAGGGTCTCCCCCTTCTTCAGGGACGAGGCGTCGGCCGCGAAGTTGATCACGTCGGCACTCAGCCGCATCGCCGCCAGCTCGAAACTGATCCGGGTGCGGGTGCTGGGCTCGACGAACAGGTTGACCACCGTCCGGCCGCGCAGCGCGGGAACCTTCTTGATCTCCCGCTCCCCCACCTGCTTGAAGCCCCGCGCCGTGTCGAGGATCGCGGTGATCTCCCCGGCGGTGAGGGACTGGAGATCCAGCAGGTGCCGACGGTCCCAGCTCATGCGCCCCCCCCTTCCCGGGTGAGATGCACCCCGTCGGACCGGCCATCCTCCGCCCACTGCACGTCGATCCGCTCGCCGGGGGCGGTCGGGATGTTCTTGCCCACGAAGTCGGCCTTGATCGGCAGCTCGCGGTGCCCGCGGTCGACCAGCACCGCCAGTTGCACCCGACGCGGCCGCCCGAAGCTGTGCAGCGCGTCGAGCGCCGCCCGGATGGTCCGCCCGGTGTACAGCACGTCGTCCACCAGCACCACCGTCCGCCCGGTCACATCGACCGGCAGCCGCGTGGCGTGCACCTCGGCCGGACCGCGCGAGGCAAGGTCATCCCGGTGCATCGAGACGTCGAGTTCCCCGTGCGCCACCGGATGCCCGACGATCCCGGTGAGGTTCGCCGCCAGTCGGGCGGCCAGGTGCACCCCACCCCGTTGCACCCCGAGGATGACCACGTCGCCGCCGTCGCTGTTGCGCTCGGCGATCTCATGGGCCATCCGGGACACCATCCGGCCCAGGGTGAGGGCATTGGCGATCAAGCGGCTCATCCTTCAGGAAAACGACCGGGTCCGCGCCAGGCGGATCCGGTCGTGCAGGGTACAGGGTTGGGAATCGGGGTCATGGGATCCACCTTGGGGCCTCGCCGGACCTCCTTCAAGGCGGTGAAACGGACGGTCTAGCCGTCCGACGCGGTCTCCGCCGCGGAATGGCGTGCGCGGCGCCAATCGGAGCGGTACTTGGTGATCCAGTCCATCAAGGCCACGTCGAAACCGACGTCGCAACCGGCCTTCTCGGACTCGAGCCACTTGTGCCGGAGAATCTCCTCCCTCTCGGCAAGAAACTCCCGGTACAGACTGGTGTTCTTCAGCAGCGCCTGCGCCTCGCGCCGCTGTTCCGGTGTCACAGCCATGGAACTATGGGCGTTCAGTGACGCGATCGTAACATCGACCCCCGGGGTGTAAATCAGGTTTTCCAAACCGCATTCGCATCCATCTCATTCCAAGAGTGTTGCAACACGATCCACACTTGGACTTCCCCGCCGCAACGGGTACGCTGCCTCCCCGCATGCCGCCCCACGCCTCGCCATCCCCACACGACGCATCCCGGGCCGCCCGGTGGCTGGGATGGGCCCTGGTGCTGGCACTGGCCGGCTGCGCCACCCGGCCGCCCGTGTCGGGCCCGGCGGCGGACCCGGTCGGACCCGGGGACCGGCCGACGCCCCGGCACACGCTGTCGGCGACCGGGGTCTGGGCGCTCGAGCCACCCGATGGCGCCCGCTTCGACGCCTCGGCGCTGTTGCGACTCCCCGACGGCACCCTGCTCACGGTGAACGACAAGGCCCTGCCCGCCTGCCGGATCGAACTCCGGGAGGCCGACCGGGGGTTCCTCGTTCCGGAGCCGGAGCTGTTCGCCCCGGAACCGGTCGACCGCCTGCCCGGGGCCGCCGGAGCGCCCCTCGACGCCGAGGGCCTGGCCCGTGATGACCGGGGCCGGGTGTACCTCTGCGCCGAGGGCCCCCGGTGGATCCTCCGATGGGATCCGGCCGATGCCCGCGTGGAACGCCTGCCCATCGACTGGACCCCGGTGCGGCACCGGTTCTCGACCCGGGACGGCAACGCCTCGTTCGAGGGCATCGCGGCGGGGGGAAACCGGCTCTATGTCGCCAACGAACGCGAGGAGGCGCGGATCCTCGTGGTCGACCTCGACACGCTGCGGGTCGTCGACGATTTCGTCGTGACCCCTCCCGGCGTCCCGGAATCCGCCGTCCACTATTCCGACCTGTGCTGGGCGGACGACTCCCTGTGGATCCTGTGCCGGCCGCAGCGGCAGGTGCTCCGGGTGGATCCCGACACCCGGACCCTCCTCGCCGTCTTCGACTACGCGGCGGTGGAGACCGCCCATGCCTACTTCACCGTGATCCCGATGGGATTCGTCGAGGGGCTGTCGGTCGACGCCACCGACATCTGGCTGCTGGTGGACAACAACGGCTTCCCCCGCCGGTCCGCCCTCCGCGACACGCGCCCCCTGCTCTTCCGCTGCCCCCGGCCCGACCGTTAAGAGCCTGCCCGGAGACTCCGGGGGGCGGCTACCGGTTGGCCGATCCGACGATCTCCGCCCAGGGGGCCCCGGCGCACCGTTCGCGGAGGCCCTCGACCAGCGTGCGGACCAGGCCCGGGCCCTCGTAGACCAGGGCCGAGTAGACCTGGAGGAGCGTCGCCCCCGCGGTGAGCTTCTCCCAGGCGTCGTCCACCGACGCGACCCCCCCCACGCCGATCAACGGGATCCGGCCGCCCGTCTGCCGGTGCAGATGGCGGATCACCTCGGTGCTGCGCCGGCGCAGGGGACGGCCGCTCAGGCCGCCCGTCTCGCGCATCAGGATCCCGCCCACCGGCCCCGCCGCGGGCGGCCGCGCCAGCGTGGTGTTGGTCGCCACCAGCCCCGCCAGCCCACGGGGCCCGACCAGTTCCACGATCTGGTCCAGCGCCTCGAAGGTGAGGTCGGGCGCCACCTTCACCAGCACCGGACGCGCGGGCAGCCCCGCCGACGACGCCAACGCGGCGTTCGCCGCCTGGAGCCGCGCCAGGATCTCGTCGAGCGCCGACCGGTCCTGCAGCTGGCGGAGGTTCGGGGTGTTGGGGGAGCTGACATTGACCACGAAGAAGTCCGCGAGTCCCCACAGCGCCCGGAACGACGCCTCGTAGTCGGCCGCGGCCTGGTCGAGCGGGGTGATCTTCGACTTGCCGAGGTTGATGCCCACGGGATGGGACGGCCACAGGCCCCGGGTGCGCCAGTCCCGGAGGCGGGCGGCCAGGGCGGGTGCCCCGCCGTTGTTGAAGCCCATCCGGTTGATGAGCGCCTCCTCCTCCACCAGGCGGAACATGCGGGGCACGGGATTCCCGGGCTGGGCGTGCCAGGTCACCCCGCCCAACTCGCTGAACCCGAACCCCAGGGCGGCCCACATCGGCACCGCCACCGCCTGCTTGTCCATCCCCGCCGCCAGGCCGACCGGGTTTGGGAAGTCCAGCCCCATGGCCCGGACCGGCAGCCGGGGCACATCCAGCCACCCCGCCACGGCGGCGCCGATCCACGGGTGCCGACTGGCCCACGCCATCGAGGCAAGGGTGAAGTCGTGCGCCTCCTCGGAGTCCCGGGAGAACAGCAGCCGCCGCACGACATTCCGATACCACCAGCTCATCCGCGAAGGAGCCTGACGACCCCGCACCCGCGACGCCAGCCCGTCGACAACTCACCCCATTTAATACGTCTACGTATTTTTTGGCTTGTGATGGGAATGGTCGGGTGGTGTTCATCCCGGGCGTCATGTCACCCGGCGAGCTTTCGACGACCTTTTTCCTCCAGATGGCGGTGATCTTGGCGGCCTGCCGTGCTGTGGGAATGCTGGCACGGCGTCTGGGTCAGCCGCAGGTGGTCGGGGAGATGATTGCCGGGGTGTTTCTGGGGCCCTCCCTGCTCGGCGCCCTGGCCCCCGGTCTGCAGGCATGGCTGTTCCCCCCGGACTCGTTGAAGGTGCTGTACGTCGGCGGCCAACTGGGGGTGGGCATATACATGTTCCTGGTCGGCCTCGGCTTCCGGAAGGACTTCCTCCGGAGCCGCATCCGGGGCGCGGCGTCCGTGTCCCTCGCCGGGATGGGGGTGCCGTTCCTGGTCGGCGCCGCCATGGCACCGTGGCTGGTGCGCACGGGCGGATTGTTCGACCCCCGGACCAGCACCGTCCAGGCCGGCCTGTTCATCGGGGCCTGCATCGCGATCACCGCCTTTCCGATGCTCGCCCGCATCATCCATGAACGAGGCCTGACGGCCACCTCCCTGGGCACCCTCGCCATCGCCGCGGGTGCGATCGACGACGTGGCGGCTTGGTGCGTGCTGGCCGTGGTGGTGGCCGGGTTCAGCGGGGACTGGACCGCGGCCTGGATGGCGATCGGCATCGGCGCGACCTATGCGCTGCTGGCGATCTTCGTCCTGCCCCAAGCGCTCGCCGGGCTGGCCAGACCGGTCGAGGCGGGCCGGGGCGTGACCCCGACGATCCTCGGGTTCACGCTGCTTCTGTTCTGCCTGGGGGCCTGGGCGATGGATGCCGTGGGGATCCACGCGGTGTTCGGGGGCTTCCTCATGGGCACGGCCATGCCCCGGGGACGGTTCACCGAGGAACTCCGGCAGAAGCTCGAGCCCCTGGTGGTGGTGTTCCTGCTCCCCATGTTCTTCACCTACTCCGGACTGCGAACCGAACTGGATGTCCTCACGGCTCCCGCCTACATCGTGCCCGCCCTGGCGCTCCTCGCCGCCAGCGTCCTGGGCAAGGGCGTCGCCTGCTGGGGGGCCGCCCTCCTCAACGGGGAACCCCAGAGGACCGCCCTTGCCATCGGAACGCTGATGAACGCCCGCGGCCTGATGGAGCTGATCATCATCAACATCGGCAGGGACGCGGGGGTGATCCTCGCCCCGTACTTCTCCATCATGGTGGTGATGGCCATCCTGACGACCCTCATGGCCTCACCGCTGTTCGAGTGGGTGTACGGCCGTCACGCCCGCGCGGCCGGCAGCCTGGAGGCGCTCGACTCGCGGTCGGGCGACTGAACCGTCCTCCCCGGCCGCAGCCGACCGAGGACGGCGCCCAGATCGTCCAGCAGGGCGTACACCACCGGCGTCACCACCAGGGTGAGGACCAGCGACAGGGTCTGCCCCCCGACCACCACGATCGCGATGGACCGCCGTTCGTCCGCACCCGGCCCGGTGCCCAGCGCGAGCGGCATCATCCCGGCCACCAGGGACAGGGTGGTCATGAGGATCGGCCGGAGCCGGTCGCGGTTGGCGTCGAGGATCGCCCGGGCCCGGGGGATGCCCTTCCGGCGGAGCTGGTTCATGTGGTCGATCTGCAGGATGGCGTTCTTCTTCACCACGCCGAACAGGACCAGCAGGCCGAGGGCGGAGTACAGGTTGAGGGTGCTGCCGGTGGCCAGCAACGACAGCAGCGCGAAGGGCACCGAGAGGGGCAGCGAGAGCAGGATGGTGAACGGGTGGACCAGGCTCTCGTACTGGGCCGCCAGGATCATGTACATGAACACCACCGAAAGCCCGAACGCCCAGAGGAACTCGCGGAAGGTCCGGTCCAGCTCCCGGCCCCGACCCGCCACCCGCGTGGAATAGCCGGCCGGAAGGTTCATCCGCTCGACCTCCGACTGGAGCACCACCAGGCGGTCGGCCAGGGCGTACCCCGGGGCGATGCCCGACCGCAGGCTCACCTGGCGCTGACGGTCCATGCGGTCGATGCGCGAGGGGGCGTCGGAGGCGCGGATCCGAACCAGGTTGTCGAGCCGGACCAGCCCGCCCCCGCGGTCGGGCACGAACAGCCCGGCGATCACCGCCGCACTGTCCCGGTCGGCCCGCTCCAGACGCAGGGTGACGTCGTAGTCCTCGTTCATCTGCGGGTCGCGGAAGCGCGAGACCTCGTCGTCGCCCCCCACCATGAGCCGCAGGGCGTTGGCGATGTCGCTCGTCGACACGTTGAGGGCGGCGGCCCGGTCGCGGTCGATCTCCACCTGCAGCTCGGGCTTGTCGAGCTTGAGGGTGATGTCGGCGTCCTGCAGCCCGAGTTCCTCCGCCCGGACCCGCAGGCTCTCCGCATAGCCGGCCAGCTTCTCCAGCTCGGGCCCCAGGAAGGAGAAGTCGATGTCCCAGCGGGAACCGCCGAAGCTGAAGGAGCTGTTGTTGCTGACCGATGTCCGGAGGCCGAACGGACGGAGGCGCTGGCGGATGTCGCGCATGACCTCGGACTGGGTCCGGCGTCCCTGCCACGAACGCCACGGCCGGAGCCGCAACGTCTCGCGCACCAGCCCGGTGACGGTGAACCGCCGGTCGACAAACGGCGCGAGCAACACCGTGGCCCGCCCGCCGTTCACCCCGCCCAGGAACCCGCCGCCGGTGACCGACAACACCGTCGCCACCCCCGGCACCGACCGGATCAACGGCTCGATCTCCCGCATCGCCGCATCCATCGACACCATGCTCGTCCCCTCGGGGGCGGTGATCCGGACCTCGAACTCCCCCTCGTCGACGTCGGTCGGGATGTACTCCTGCCGCACCCACCCGTAGAGGGGCACGGCCGAGAGCATCACCAGCGCCGCCCCGCCCAGGACCAGGACCCGGTGCCGCAGGCAGAACCCGAGCAGGGCCATGTACTTCGCCTCCAGCGCCGCGTAGAAGCCGCCGCGCGACCCGCCGCCGTGCCCCGCCGCGGATCCGGCACGCCGGAGCAGCCGCGCGCTCATCATCGGGGTCAGCGTGAAGGAGACGAGCAGGCTGACCAGGACCGCCACCGCGGCGGTGATGCCGAACTGGAAGAGGAACCGGCCCGAGATGCTCGACATGAACGAGACCGGCACGAAGATCACCACCAGGCTGAACGTGGTCGCCATCACCGCCGACCCGATCTCCGCCGTCGCCTCCCGCGCCGCGTCGAACGGCCCCATCCCCTTCTCCTCGATGAAGCGGTAGATGTTCTCGAGCACCACGATCGCGTCGTCGATCACCACGCCCACCATCAGCACCAACGCCAGCATGGTGACGCTGTTCAGGGTGAAATCGAGCGCGGCCATCATCCCGAAGGTGGCGACGACGGACGTGGGGATGGCGACCGCCGCGATGAGGGTCGACCGCCAGTCGCGCATGAACAGCAGCACCACCACGCAGGCCAGCAGGCTGCCCAGCACCAGGTGGACGTGGATCTCGTGCAGCGCCTGGTAGATGTAGCGGGTCTCGTCGCGGATGACCTCGAACCGGACATCCTCCGGCAGCTGTCCCCCGATGGCCGGCAGCCGGGACTTGATGGCCTCGATCACGGTGACCGTGTTGGCGCCGGACTGGCGCCGCACCTCGAGGATCACCGCGGGGACGCCGTTGAGCCGGGCGACGGAGCGCTGTTCCTGGATGCCGTCCTCGGCGCGGCCGATGTCCCGCAGGCGGATGGGGGTGCCGTCGCGGGTGGCGATCACCAGGTCGTTGAACTCGGCCGCCCGGGTGAACCGGCCGAGCGTCCGCAGGGTCTGCTCCCGGACGTCGGCCGTGACGTTCCCCCCGGGAATGTCCACGTTCTGCCGCAGCAGGGCGTCGCGGACCGCGGTCACCGGCAGCCCGTAGGCCGCCAGCCGGTCGGCGTCGATCCACAGGTTGATCGCCCGCTCGGCCTTGCCCTCGATCGTCACCTCCCCCACCCCGGGCGCCCGCTCGATCTGCACCTTCACGATCTTGTCGGCGTACTCGGTCAGCTCCCGCAGTTCCCGCGGACCCGACAGCGCCAGGGTCATCACCGGGGCCAGGTCGGGGTCGAACTTCGACACCACCGGCGGGAGCGCCTCGCGGGGCAGCCGACGCTGCACCGTAGCCACCCGGTCCCGGACGTCCTGCGCGGCGGACTCGATGTCGCGGTCGAGGTCGAAGGTCACCAGCACCAGCGAGTTCCCCTCGCCGGAGATGGAGCGCAGCTCGCTGATCCCCGCCACGGTGTTGACCACCTCCTCGATGGGCCGGGAGATCTGGGCCTCGACCTCGGTCGGCGACGCACCGGGGAGCGACGTGCTCACCCGCACCGTGGGCAGGTCGATCGACGGCAGCCGGTTCACCCCGAGCCGCGCGTAGCTCGCCGCACCCACCACCACCAGGGCGAGGATCAGCATCGCGGCCGAGACCGGCCGACGGATGCACGTTTCTGCCAGCTTCTGCATGGTGCGGGATTCCCGTCAGGTCCCCGAGGACCCCATGTCCCCTTCCTCCCCGGTCACCCGAACCGGATCCCCGGACTGCAGGCCACCGGGATTCCGGACCACCCGGGCGCCGGGCTGGAGTCCTTCCAGGACCTCGACCCAGGGTCCCTGCCGACGTCCCACCGTCACCCGGACCTCGTGGGCGACGTTGGTCCGGACCAGGAGGGCCTTCTCGGTGCCGGCGAAGGTCACGAGGGCGTCGGCCGGAATGGTGAGCACGGGCGTGGGGTCCGCCACCACCACCTCGGCGCGTGCGAAGGCGCCCGGGCGCAGGTGGCCGGGATTGGGCAGGTCCGCCTCCACCACCAGCATCCGCGACCGTTCGTCGAGGGCCGGACTCACCCGGGCGACCCGCCCCTCGTGGATCCCCTCCTCCCCGGCCACCGAGGCCCGCACCACCTGGCCGGTCCGCACCTGCGACGCCAGCCGCTCGGGGACCTCCATCCGGAGCCGCAGGGGATCGATCCGCACCATCGAGACCACCGGGGTCCCGGCGGCGATGAACTCGCCCGTGCCGGCCAGCCGCGCCTGGATGATCCCGTCGTACGGCGCCCGCAACTCGGTGTCGACCAGCCGCTGGCCGGCGATCTCGTGTTCCACGCGGCGCTGGACGAGGAGCGCGGCCCGCTCGCGCGCATCCTGCAGGGCATCCTGGTACCGGTTGGCCGTCACCGCATACTCCGCCTCGGCCCGGTCCAGTTCGGAATCGGAACTGATCCCCTCACCGCGCAGCCGCCGGACCCGCTCGCGGTTGGCCTGCGCCTCCTCGAATCGCGCCCGGGCCTCCCGCACGAAACTCACCTGGGAGAGCTCCACCGCGTCGTCGGCCCCGTCCAGCGGCAACCCCAGCCGCGCCCGCGCCTGGGCCAACTGCGCCGCCGCCTGCTGCAACCCGAGCTCGAAATCCCGACGTTCCAACGTCGCCAGCACGTCCCCCGTCCGCACCGCGCTGCCCACGTCGACCCGCAGTTCCCGCAGCCGGCCGGTGATCCGCACGCTGAGGGACGCCCGGTCGTTGGCCTGCAACGTCCCCAGCACCGGCAGCGTCCGCTCCAGCGACCGGAGCGCCGCCGCCTCGACGGTCACGGGGATCGGTTCGGCCCGACGTTCCCCCGGACCGGCGGCCGGCGCCTCGCGCCGGCAGGCCCCGGCCAGCACCGCACACGCCAGCAGGCAGGGAAGGGCGAAGCGCGAACGGTCGGGTTCGGAACGGACTCTCATGGGGCGGTTGGCGGCGCATCCTGCCGGGACCGCCCCGGCAAATGCAAACCAGCCCGACGCCCGCGACTCCGGGGGGATTCAAGCCGCCGCAGCCACATCCCGGGCTCTTCCGGCTTCCGTCATCCCCACCCGCGCGGCAGGGTCCCCCCATGCCCCGCCTCCGCCACGTCCCCGTCGCGACGGTGCTGGCCACCCTGGCCCTGCTCTGGGTGTCCGCATCCCGCCTCGCCGGCGCCGAACGCCCACCGAACTTCGTCTTCATCCTCGCCGACGACCTCGGCTTCTCCGACACGGGCTGCTATGGCGGCGAGATCGCCACGCCGAACCTCGACGGCCTCGCGGCGGGCGGACTGCGGTTCACCCAGTTCTACAACACCGCCCGCTGCTGGCCCACCCGGTCGGCCCTGCTCAGCGGATACTACCCGCAGCAGATCCGCATGGACCCGCCCCGGGGCCGGCTCCCCGACTGGGCCCGCCTCCTGCCCCACCACCTCCGCCCGGCCGGCTACCGGAGCTACCACTCCGGCAAATGGCACGTGAACGGCGCCCCGAAGGTGATCGCCGACGGCGGGTTCGACCGCTCGTACCGGATCGTCGACGAGGACCGGAACTTCAACCCGCGGGCCCATTCCCTCGACGACCAGCCCCTCCCTCCGGTGCCGCCCGGACCCGGCGACTACTACACCTCCACCGAGTACTCGCGCCGCCTGGTGGAGTTCCTCCGCGACCACGCCCGCGACCACGCGGACCGGCCCTTCTTCGCCTACCTCGCCTTCACCGTCCCCCACTTCCCCCTCCACGCCCCGCCGGAGGACATCGCCCGGTATCGCGACCGGTACCTCGCCGGATGGGACGCACTCCGGGAGGAACGGGCACGTCGGGTCCGCGAACTCGGCATCGCCACCGGCCCCGCCGCACCGCCCGAACCCGAGGTCATCCCGCACTGGAACCTCGGCGGCGACCGCCTCCGCGCGGAGATCAGCCCGGACGAGGTGGACCGGGCCGTGCCGTGGTCGGAACTCACCGACGCCCAACGCCGCTTCCAGGCCACCAAGATGGCGATCCACGCCGCCATGGTCGACCGGATGGACCGCGAGATCGGCCGGGTCCTGGAGCAGGTGCGCGCCATGGGCGCGTGGGAGAACACCGTGATCGTCTTCGCGTCCGACAACGGCGCCAGCGCGGAGTTCCTCAACCGGGGCGACCGCCACGACCCGGCCGCCCCCGCCGGATCCCCCGGGAGCTACCTGTGCCTCGGCCCGGGATGGTCCACCGCCGCCAACACCCCCTTCCGCCTCCACAAGTCCTGGGTCCACGAAGGCGGCATCGCCACCCCGCTGATCGTCCACTGGCCCGACGGCATCCGCGACCGCGGCGCCCTGCGGCACGACGTCGGCCACGTGATCGACATCCTGCCGACCTTCCTCGACCTGGCCGGTATCGCCCCCGACCGCTCCGGTCCGGCCGCCGACGCACCGCCCCTGCCCGGGCGCAGCCTGGTGGCCAGCTTCCGTTCCGACCGCGGATCCCGCGACGGCCCGCTGTACTTCCACCACGAACGCAACCGCGGCCTGCGGCTGGGCGACTGGAAGGCGGTGACCCGACGACCGGAGACGAACACCTGGGCCCTCTACAACCTTCGGACCGACCGCGCCGAGCAGCGCGACCTCGCCCTGGAGGAACCGGAACGCCTGCGCGGGATGGCGGAACAGTGGGAGACGCTGACCCGCACCTTCGCCCGCCAGGCCGGCCTGCCCGACCCCCTGGCGCCGGGCCCGTAGTGGCCGCTCCCCTCTGGCGTGGAGGGGCGAACCTGCGGCAGCAGGTGAGTCCGTCGGGGTCCGTCAGCACCCCGCAGCGAACTCGCCCTCCCGCCCCTGGGGGGTTCCGGCTTGGGGTTGTCAGCACCGCCTCCCTGGGGTTCGCTTCCGCCCATGCCCCGCCGAGCCCGTCCGCCATCCCAAGGGAATCACATCCCCGGACCGGTACCCTCCCGGCGACCGCCCCCGTTGCTCCTCCTGCTGCTCGTCCTCGCCCTTCCGATGGCACCGGCATCCGGTCGTCCGAACGTCCTGTTCCTTGCCGTCGACGATCTCCGCAACGACCTCGGCTGCCTCGGGGCACCCCATGTCCCCACGCCGCACATCGACCGGCTGGCCGCTTCCGGACGTCTCTTCACCCGGCACTATGTCCAGGTGCCCACCTGCGGGGCCTCCCGCTGCGCGCTCTGGCGTGGGAAGGTTCCCACAGACCCCGTCCACCTGGGCAACCACGCCATCCGCGACACCGCGGGGGCGTGGGCATCCGACAGCCTCCCGGCCCGCTTCCGCCAGGCCGGCTACCAGACCCTCGCCGTGGGCAAGCTCACGCATCACCCGGGAGGCCGGACCGGTCGGGACTGGAACGAGGGCCCGGTCGAACTGCCCGGGGCATGGGACCGGGAATGGCTGCCGGAAACCCCCTGGCGCACCGCCCAGGCGATGATGCACGGCTACGCCAACGGCACTCCAAGGATCCCGGGCAAGTCCCCGCCGTGGGAGGCCTTCGACGGACCGGACACCGCCTATCCCGACGCCCACGTCGCCGCCGCCGCTTCGGCCGAACTCGAACGCCTCGCGCGCCTCGACAGCCCGTGGTTCCTCGCCGTGGGTTTCTTCAAGCCGCACCTGCCCTTCGCGGCTCCCAAGGCCTGGCACGACCGGATCGATCCCGATGCCCTGCCGTCCTTCGCCCCGTCGGAACGCCCCGCCTGGCCCTCCGGATGGCACCGCAGCGGGGAATTCCGCGGCAACTACGGCTCGGACGGACGGGATCCCGACACCGATGCGGACTCCGCACGGACACTCCGCCGCGCCTACGCGGCGTCCACCGCCTACGTCGACGCCCAGATCGGCCGCGTCCTCGACACCCTCGACCGGCTCGACCTCTCGCGGAACACCGTCGTCGTCCTCTGGAGCGACCACGGCTTCCTGCTGGGGGAGCACGCCATCTGGGGAAAGCACTGCCTGTACGAGAGGGCCCTCGTGTCCCCCCTCATCCTCCGCACCCCGGGTCTGCCGTTCCCCGGCAACCCGTCCGACGCCGTGGTCGAGACGGTCGACCTGTTCCCCACGCTGGCGGACCTGTGCGACGTGCCGGCTCCGTCCGGACTCGACGGCCGCAGCCTCGCGCCCCAGCTCGCCGACCCGGCGGCCCCGGGTACCAAGCCCGCCCGGAGCTACTGGACCGGCGGCGCACGGAGCCTTCGCACCGACCGCTGGCGCCTGACCCGGTTGCCGTCGGCCGACGGCGGTCGTCCCGCCCTCGAACTGTTCGACTACGCCACCGATCCGGCCGAAACCCGCAACCACGCCGCCGCCCATCCCGATCTCGTGGCCTCGCTGCTCGCCGCGATGGGGTCCGGTCCCGCCCGGCGTTCCCCCTGACCTGCCCCGATCTGATGCGTTCCCAACCCCTGCCTGCCGGATCCCCGGGCGCCATCCTGTGGCGCCTCCTCCTCGTCCTCACCCTGATCGCCGGAATGCAGCGGACCGACGCCGCCGGGTCCCGCACCAACGTCCTGCTGATCTGCGTCGACGACCTCAAACCGCTCCTCGGCTGCTACGGGGAGCGTGGGATCCGGACGCCCAACCTCGACCGGCTCGCCTCCCGCGGCCTGCGGTTCGACGCCGCCTATTGCAACCAGGCCGTCTGCGCCCCTTCGCGCAATGCGCTACTGACCGGACGACGCCCCCAGACCACCGGGATCTATGACCTCGGGACCCACTTCCGGGACGCAGAACCCGACGCCGTCACCCTGCCCCAGCATTTCCTCCGGCACGGGTACCGCACCGAGTCCCTCGGCAAGATCTTCCACGTCGGCCACGGCAACCGCGATGACCCCGCCTCCTGGTCCGTGCCGTCGGTGCCCGGCACCGTGGTCGCCTACGCCCTGCCCCAGGCCGAAGCCGCGGGGGGGCTGACCCGCGAGGAGGCCCTGTTCTCCAACTTGGCCTGGGACGCGGCCCGCCGCCTGCCCCGGGGCGCCGCGTGGGAATCCGCGGACGTGCCCGATGACGCCTACCCCGACGGACAGATCGCCGCTGAGGCCGTCCTCCGACTCCGGGCCGCGGCGGACCGCCAGAACCCCTTCTTCCTCGCGGTCGGTTTCGTGAAGCCGCACCTGCCCTTCTGTGCGCCGCGCCGCTACTGGGACCTCTACGACCCGGCGGAGTTCGACCTGCCGGAACGTTCGCGGCTTCCCGACGGCGCCCCGGGCTACGCCGGCAACGGACTCGGCGAGCTGCGCCAGTACGCCCCCGTTCCCGATTCCGGGCCGGTTCCACCCGACATCCAGCGCAGCCTTCTCCACGGCTACCATGCGGCGGTCAGCTACATCGACACGCAGATCGGCCGGGTGATCGACGAACTCGACCGGCTCGACCTCGCCCGTTCGACCGTGATCGTGGTCTGGGGCGACCATGGGTGGCATCTCGGCGACCACGGCCAGTGGTGCAAGCACACCAACTACGAGCAGGCGGCCCGCATCCCGCTGCTGATCATCGCCCCGGGCGTCACGGTGCCGGGAGGCCACACCCGGGCCCTGGTGGAGACCGTCGACATCTACCCGACGCTGGTCGAACTCGCCGGACTGCCCCCCGCCGGGAACCCGCTTCCCCTCGACGGTCGGAGCCTCGTACCCGTGCTGCGCGACCCGTCCGCCCCGGGTCGGGACGCCGTCCTGCATGCCTATCCGCGCCATCCGGGAAACCGGGCGCTCATCGGACGGGCACTGCGGACCGACCGGTATCGGCTGGTTGAATGGAAGGTTCCGGGTGCGGCCCCGGAGACGGCCGACCTTGAACTGTACGACTACCTGGACGATCCGGCCGAGACCCGGAACCTGGCCGAGGAACGGCCCGAGACCGTCGTCCGGCTCAGGGCCCGCTTGGCCAAGGAACTCGAGGCCCGTCCGCAGGTCCGGCGGTGAGATTCCAAAAACAAATCCCTTGCTCCCGGGCGGGCGGCTCTCTAGCGTCTCGCCTCTCGACCGCGGGGTGGAGCAGCCCGGTAGCTCGTCAGGCTCATAACCTGAAGGTCATAGGTTCAAATCCTATCCCCGCAACCACTTTCAACGAACAGGGCCTCCCCACGGAGGCCCTGTTCCGTTTTGGCATTGCCCCGGCAGGTTGGTGCCATGTCGAACTCCAGGGCACATGGCCAATACTGTGTCTACGTCCTTCGGAACGCCGATGGACGCCGCTACATCGGGGTGACCGATGACGTGGTACGGCGATTGAACCAGCACAACGAAGGTGTTTCCCGTTGGACCCGTGGCAAAGGGCCCTGGTCCGTCGAGTGGTTCAGCTCAACGCGGAACCTCGGCGACGCACGGGCCTTGGAGAATCTGATGAAACGCCAGAAAGGCGGCGACGGCCTGAACCGCCTCATGCACGAGCACGGTTCGTCCGGCTCATAATCCCGCGTCCGCGGGATCACAGGTTCAAATCCTATCCCCGCAACCACTTTCAACGAACAGGGCCTCCCCACGGAGGCCCTGTTTTGTTTGGGCGCCGTCGTGGCACGTTGCACGTAGCCGCCTCCAGTCTGACCAGGGAAACGCTTCCCGCAGCCCACGGTTCGTCAGGCTCATAATCCCGCGCTCGCGGGATCACAGGTTCAAATCCTATCCCCGCAACCAATTTCCGTTGCACCGCCATGACTTACGCCGTTGGCCTCAACCGGCATATTTGCTTCTCTGGCACGGTTCCTGAATACCCCCTCAATCCGTGTCCACTCGGTTGCGAAGGGTGCCATTCGGTTCCGGAAGCGAAACTTTTGCCAAATATTTGGCTCAACCTCTTGTCGGAAGAGTTCACCATGCCAGCACCTTCGACACCTTAACCGGTCGAAGCGACTGGTAGACCCACCGATCTGTCCTGATCGTATGTATCGTTCGGATGCGGGCACGACAGGTAAACACGGGGCTCGCGGCAATCCGCTGATCTCCCAAACAATGTTTAGGCTGGCACGCAATGCCCAAGGATGACCCATCTCGATATTTCCGGAGATCAGGCACAAGCCGGGATTGACGCGAGAGCTACGATGAGGTGGATTTGAACCATAGTACGCAACGGGTGCCGAACAAAGGAGCCCAAGTCAATGCCACTGAACGATGCAAATACGAAGCGCCTCCTGAACCTTATTCGGGACAGTTTTCGAGTGCGCAGAAACCACAATCCCGTATACGTCGATATCGGAGATCACCTTGCCCGCATATCAGCCCCACAGCACCAGATCCTTCTTGGCCGTCGCGGATCGGGCAAGTCATGCCTCATGATCCACTATCTAAATCTGGCGCGACGCGAACGCGTGCTGCCAATTTACATTCTGGCGGATGAGTACAAGACGCTTACCTATCCTGATATTCTGATTCGATTGCTCATTCACATTGAGGAAGAGTTGCTCAAGAGCCGAAGCATCCTAGGTCGCCTCTTCTTAAGGGAGGCGGCTCTAAAGAATAGCCTAGCTTCCCTTCGAAGACTCTTGGATGCGCCGGGAACTGCTGAGATTGTAGAGGATAAAAAGCGAGCTAGTTCGAGTAGGATGTCTTCAGAGGTTGGTGGGTCTGGCGTCGGAAAGGCATCACTCGAATCGGGATCGGAAAGTTCTTTGGCTCGTTCGTCTACCTTCAGAGAAGAAAAGTTGGAGGCATTGGAGCGTCAGCTGCACGACCACAAGCGGGCAATTGACGAATTCATCGTGCGTAGTCGATTTGAGCGGTCTTGCCTACTCCTTGACGACTTCTACCTCCTACCACGTCAGCAGCACGCTGACATTATCGACTACCTGCATAGGCTGCTCAGGGATACGCACCTATATCTAAAGCTAGCTACGATCAGGCACCGAACAACTCTATCAAGAAACCACCCGCAAACAATCGGTGTGGAACTTTCGCAGGATGTCGAAGAGCTGAGTCTAGATAAGACGCTCGATGATGTCGTTTCAACCCAAGGATACCTGGCAAGTATGATCAACCTCCTGGGCCAGAAGGTAGACATTCCCGAGGTTACTTCGTCCCATTTCAACCGTGATGCCTTGCAGTCTTTGACGCTTGCGTCCGGTGGAGTGCCGCGCGATTTCTTGAACATCTTCGTGAACGCAGTGGAAGCTGCCGTGCATGGAGGTACGCTCAACTGGCTAACGCCTAAATGGGTTTGGAAAGGCGCTGGTCGTCTCACATATCAAACGAAGCTCAGTCACCTACGAGAAGACGCTGACGAGGCGACTCCAGGGATCGAGCGCGTTTTCGTCGATTTGATTCGCCTGTGTTTAAAGGAGAAAAGGAAGACCACATTTCTCATCTCACAAGAAGAAACACAGCGTTTTCCTGTGCAACACGATATCATGCAGCAGCTAATGGATATGAAGTTGATCCATGTTGTTGAGGCGGATACCTCTGCGGCGTCCGGTAGACCAGGGCGGTACGAAGCCTACGCGCTTGATTTTTCGTTGTTCATGGAGCCACGGCGGCGAAACATCGAAATCACTCAGTTCTGGGAGCGTGGGGAGGATGGGCATAAGAAGGGAATACGGGAGTCCCCGGTGTATTCTCTTGAGCGTCTCAAGAGTGCGTTCGAGGGTGCCGATAACACGAGGCCGGAGGATGTCCTGAATCAGTTGGCGAAGGAAGAAGACACCTCCCAAGCAGGGCAGCCAGAGCAAGGGCTCTTGTTCGAGACGTAACTGGTTCTGGAGCCTAAAGTGATAATCATACGGATCAATCACCGCACGACCGCTGTCGCTCATGTCATGGTCCGCCGGGGATGAGCCCCTTTTCGATCAGTGCCGCCCTGAGAGCCTATCCGGAAGCTCCAAGATACCAAGGGTTCATGCCAATTTGCGCATTATGATCCGGACCATTGCGATATGAATCCCCGCCTCGACGCTCTCGCTGTGCCTCTCTTAGTCCCGGACTAGGCGTCGGTGCTGCATCAAGCATCCGAATATCCGCTCCACCGTAAGCGTCACGCAGTGCACCCATCCTTTGGATGCGTAGGTGTGATACTGGGGGCGTTATGACACTTACGCTGCGAGGTGCTGCTTCCCCTCGCGGGCTGCGGCCCCGCGTGCCTGCGTAAGCGAGTCCAGTTCCTGATCCGGGGCGCCGGGATCCGTTCCAGCACCTCCCGAAGATAGGCGTAGGGGTTGATCCCCCGACGCCGGCAGCTCTCCACCACCGTGTAGAGGATCGCTCCACGGTCCCCCGCCTCCCCGTCGCCCACGAACAGCCAGTTCTTCTTCCCCACAGCGGTCAGCCGGATCGCTTTCTCCACCGTGTTGTTGTCGATCTCCACCCGCCCGTCCCCCCAGGTACAACGTATCCGTCCGGGGAACCCCCTTCCTGACGAACGCCGCAGTGGGCTGGTAGGGTCGTCGGGATAAAGCGAATCCGTCGTACTCCCGAACAGATCCGGATCCTTTCCGAACAGTTCCACGGGTCGAGACTCACGCAGCCGCAGTTTGCCCGACAGCCCCGGGGTACCCGGTTCTTTGCACAAGGAGGCAGTCTCACGCGTAGGTCCCTCTCCGCGCGAACATTCGGACCTCTCCCTGAGGATCCGAATCCGCCCCGGCCCGAGACCACACCCTTCCCTTCGGTCCCACCGGTCGGGACCGGCGTCCAGGTCGGCAACGGCGGCGGTATGGCGACTCGGGCGATAGAGCCCCCGCCTTGACCCGCTTCACCCTCCACCCGCACCGTTCCGGCGTGAAATCCCTGTTTGCCGCGTCCCTGTTCGCCTTCTCCGCCGTCCTCCTCGCCCAGGAATTCGAGCCGAAGCCCGACGTCACGGTATTCGCCCAGTTCAACGCCCGCAAGGCACCCGCGCCCGCCGGCCTCCTCCTCCGCGAGAACGACCGGTTGGCCATCATCGGCGACTCCATCACCGAGCAGAAGATGTACTCGCGGATCATGGAAACGTACCTCACCGCGTGCCTCCCGGCCCTGAAGGTCACCGTCCGACAATACGGCTGGGGCGGCGAGACGGCCGAAGGTTTCAAGAACCGGATGGTCAACGATGCGCTGCGCTTCCATCCCACCATCGCGACGACGTGCTACGGCATGAACGACCACAAGTACCGCGCCTACGACGCGGCCAACGGCGAGTGGTATCGCACGAACCAGCTCGCCATCGTGCAGGCGTTCAAGTCCGCCGGCGCACGCTTCGTGCTGGGCTCGCCCGGTTGCGTGGGACCGAAGGTGCCGTGGGGCAAGGCGGATTCGGAGACCATGAACCTCAACCTCTGCGAGCTGCGGAACATCGACCTCGAACTCGCCCGGCAGGAACAGGTCGCCTTTGCCGACGTCTTCTGGCCCATGCTGACGCTGGGACATGTGGCCACGAACCGGTTCGGCACCGACTACGCCATCGCCGGCAAGGACGCGGTCCATCCCGGCTGGGCCGGCCATGTGGTCATGGCGGCGGCCTTCCTCCACGCGCTCGGGGTGGACGGCGACCTGGGAACCTTCACCGTGGACCTGGCCGCGGGCAGGGCCTCCGCCACGGGCGGCCACGAGGTGATCTCCTTCGCGAACGGCGAACTGGCGTTGAAGAGCAGCCGCTATCCCTTCTGCGCCCCGGATGGCAACCTGGCCGATGACAACTCGGTGCGGTCCGGGATGGCCCTGTCGGACTTCCAAGCCCGGTTCAACCGGATGCGGCTGGTGGCGAAGAACGCGACCGCCGGGACGTATCGCGTCACCTGGGGCACCGAGACGAAGACCTTCACCGGCGGGCAATTGGCCGCCGGCATCAACCTGCCCGTGGAGTTCGTGAAGACGCCGTTCGACGAGGCGTTCCAGCGCGTGGACGAGGCGGTGGGCCGCAAGCAGAACTACGAGACCAGGCAGATCAAGAGCCTGTTCCACGGCGAGGAGGGCCGGGTGGACATGGAGGCGACCGTGGCCCTGACCGAGAAGGCCCGCGCCCCGTTGGCCGCCGCCATCCGCGACGCCCTCGTGCCGGTCACCCACAAGCTCAAGATCGAGTCGGCCGATTGAGTTCACGACCACCAGCCCGGAGCGGGTCCGGCTCCAACACATCCAACTCGATCGTCTCCAACTCCTCGAAATCCGGATCCACCAAGTTCTCGGCAAAGGCGCGCCGGACCTCGTCGATCAGCTCTGGTGCGGGCAGGTCGGCGACCTGGCAGGCGAGGACGTCCCACACGAGGGAGGGCTCCCCTCAACCCGAACAGGTTCCCGAAGACAACGACCGCACTCGGAGTGAACACCCTGCTCCAGCAGGTTTCATGGACTTACACACAATCCATGCGAACGACGGTCACCACTTCCGGGTTTCCGGATGCCGCACGCCGCCTCAGGCTGCCGGCGAACACGTCAGCCCCCTCGTCGATCATTCCCCGATGTCCGCCTTCCACCGTCTCACCGTCGTCGCCACCGCCCTGTGGCTCGTGATCGGCACCCCGGCAGGGGCGGCGGATGATCTCCGGGACGACGCCCGCCGCCGGTTCGGCGTGATCGTCGACGCCCCCGCCGAGGCCCGCAGCGCGCCCGCCGCCGAGCTCGGTCGGGCCCTGTTCTGGGATCCCCGGATCTCGGCCGACGGCCGGACCGCGTGCGCCAGTTGCCACCTGGCCTCCGCGTGGGGCGCGGACCCGCGCCCGTTCTCGATCGACGCCCGGGGGCGGGAGACGGCGAGGAACTCCCAGACGGTGTTCAACGCGATGCTTCAGCCCTCGCTGCGCTGGACGGGCGACCGGAGATCCGGGGCGCATCAGGCCGAGCGGTCCCTGACCGGTTCCCTCGGGTTCAGCACCGCAGAGGAGGTGGTGCCTGTGCTGCATCGGCACGGGTACGAGGCATCCTTCCGACGGGCCTTCCCCGGGGACCCGGAGCCGGTCGGACCGGGGAACTACGCACGGGCGATCCAGTCCTACCAGGCGACCCTGGTCACACCCGCGGCGTTCGACCGGTATCTCCTCGGCGAGGACGACGCCCTGAGTCCGCGTCAGAAGGAGGGCCTCCGGACGTTCATCGGATCCGGCTGTGCCGGCTGCCACAAGGGGGCGCTCCTCGGCGGGACCGCGATCCGGAAGTTCGGGATCGCGGGGGACTACTGGACGGCGACCGGGTCCGCCCGCCGGGATGTCGGGCTCTTCGAGGCGACGAAGGTCGAGACGGACCGGTACCGGTTCCGCGTCCCGATGCTGCGCAACATCGCCCGGACCGCCCCGTACTTCCACGACGGCTCCGTCGGCGGACTGGCGGAGGCCGTCCAGGTCATGGCCGAGGTCCAGCTGGGGAACCGGCTTGGGGATTCGGAGGCGGAGGCGGTCGTGGATTTCCTTGGCTCCCTGACGGGTGGAATTCCCGCTCACTACGGTCCACCGGAGGGTGGAGAATCCGTTCCGGACCCGTCGCAACGCCCTGACCGGGACCCGAAGTGACTCCGTCCGGGATTCCCGTCCGGTCAACCCGCGCGTCCGATGGACGCCCGCTCCACGCCATGAACCCGTCCGACGCCCGCGGCAGCATCCCCCGCCATCTGGGTATCCCGGCGGCCCTCCTGGCATCGTGGGGGGGACTGGTGCTGCTGTTTGCGGCCCCACTGGCGCTGTCCCGCCCCGTGTCCTGGCACGAGGCGATCCGGTTCGGCGTCTCGTTCTGGTCGCCCTGGCTGGTTTTCCTTCCCGCCGTGGCATGGCTCGCCTTCCGGTTTCCCATCGGAAGAGGGCGACTCCTCCGGAATGCCGGCATCCATCTGCTGGGCTGCCTCCTGACGGTCGGCGCCAGCCGGGCCGTCTTCCGCACCCTCCCGGGAATCTCCCCCGCCCCGCAACGTGCGGGGGCGCCCCGGCGGTCGGCCGGACCGGCACGGAAACCGTTGGGCCCACCCGGGGCGTTCGATGCGTTCCTCGGCCTGCGATCGGCCCTGGATGTCCTGATCTACGGATCCCTGGTCGGGATCTGCGCGGCGATCACGGGCTTTCGCACCTCGCAGGAGCGGGAACGCCGGGCGGCGGAGCTCGAGGCGCGGCTGGCCGACGCCAGGCTCCAGGCGCTGCGCATGCAGCTCAACCCCCACTTCCTCTTCAACACACTCAACTCGATCGCCACCCTGGTGCGCGTCGATCCGCGGGCGGCCGAGGAGATGCTGGGCAACCTGGGCGAACTGCTGCGCCGCACCCTGGATTCGATGGGGGAGCAGGAGATCCCGCTGGCGCGGGAGCTCGAGTTCATCGCGGCCTACCTCGACATCGAGCAGAGGCGCTTCGGTGACCGGCTTCGGGTGGAGCAGGACGTTCCCGACGACCTGCGGTCCGCGCTCGTCCCGGCGCTCATCCTGCAACCGCTGGTGGAAAATGCCGTGCGCCACGGGATCGAACCCTGTCGACGACCGGGACTCATCTCGATCGAGGCCCGGCAGCGGGACGGGCGGCTGCTGCTGGTCGTCCGGGACGACGGCCGGGGATTGCCCGAAACAGGCCCGGGCTCCGCCGGCCGGCGCGGCATCGGACTTGCCAACACCGAGGCACGCCTTCGCGGTCTCTACGGCCGGGATCAGCACTTCGCCTTCGGACGGGCCGAACCCCGGGGCTTCCGGGCCGAAGTCCACATCCCCATCCATCGCGAGCCCGTTCGGGTTCCCGGCACGCCGGACGCGGCATCCGCATGAGGATCCGGGCGCTCATCGTGGACGACGAGCCGCTGGCCCGGCAGCGGGTGCGCCAGCTGCTGGGCGAGGAGGCCGACGTGGACGTCATCGGCGAATGCCGGGACGGTTTCGAGGCGGTGGAGCAGATCCAGGCAACCCGGCCCGACCTGGTGTTCCTCGACGTCCAGATGCCGGACCGGGACGGATTCGAGGTGTTGCGACGCCTCCCGCCGGCCATCGTGCCCGTAGTCATCTTCACGACGGCCCACGACCAGCATGCGCTGCGGGCTTTCGAGGCCAGTGCGCTGGACTACCTCCTGAAGCCCTTCCAACCGGCGCGGTTCCGGGAATCGGTCCAGCGGGCACGGGACCGGGTCGCCGACAGGCACGCCGGCACCGCCGCCCGCGGGCTGCTGGCCCTCCTGGGACCGCCCGCATCCCCGGAGGACCGCCTTGCCCGGCTGGCCGTCAAGACCCCGGGAAAGGTGGCTTTCGTGGAACTGGAACGGATCCATGCCATCGAGGCCGCCGGAAAGTACGCCGTGGTGGATGTCGGGACGGAGACCCACGTCCTGCGGGAATCCCTGACCTGGCTGGAATCCCATCTCCCTCCGGAGCAGTTCCTGCGCATCAGTCGCTCGGTGATCGTCAACATCGACCAGGTCCGGGAGCTCCAATCCATGTTCAAGGGCGAGAACGTGGTCCTGCTGAAAAGCGGGAAATCCTATCCCACCACACGTCCCATCCGCGAGATCCAGCAGGCGCTCGAGTTCCGGTAGGGCCCGCCGCGGTGACGCCCCCGGGGTGTCCCCTTCCCGGGACACCGGGGATCCAAGCCCCCGAACCGGCATTCCACACCCGGATTCGCCCCCTTCGTTCCAAATCAGGCGCCGGCCTCCCGGAACCGGTGCAGCATGCCCTCCGAACAGGATCGGGACACATCCACAGGAACCCAGGGACGCATGAAGAAGCAGTACATCCTCCTCGGCACCGTCGCCGTCCTCATCGCCGGCGGACTGTGGCTTTCCCGACCGGCCGGGCGCATCCCGGCGGGTGCGGAGCCGGACGTGGACGTCGGCCGGGAGGAGCCGACCGGAGCCCCTCCGGAAGTTCCGCCGGGCCGTTCACAGCCCGACCCCATGCTGCGCCCGCCCGAACCGAACCGGCGCTTCTCCGATTTCACCCCGGAACAACGGGTCGGGTTCGCCCGGCAGGGGCACGGCCCGGGAGGGTGACGGGCAGCAATCGATCCAGACCCTGCATCCCATGCCATCCGACATCCATCGCACGAACCGTCGACGGGTCCCGATCCGCCCCGACCCGGCCTTCACCCTGGTGGAGTTGCTGGTGGTGATCGCCCTCATCGCCGTTCTCGCGGGCCTGCTCCTGCCCCTTCTGGGCCGGGCGCGGTCCCGGGCGTACAACGCGGCCTGCTTGAACAACCTTCGGCAACTGGGAATCGCCACCCGCGTCTACGCGGAGGATCACCAGGGACGCCTGCCCGCTGCGGAGATCCTTCCCTCGCAGCCGATCGATCCCGCAGACCCGCTGCCCCGCATCCGGGACGTCCTGGCGGGGTACACCGGCACAACCGCCGGAACGAATGCCGGTGGGGCAAAGGTCTTCCGGTGTCCGGCCGACCGGATGGACCGGTTCGCCGTGGAAGGTTCGAGCTATGAATGGAATGCCGAGTTGAACGGGCAGCGCCTCGACGAGACCCGGACGGACGGAGCCTTCCTGCTGCTGGAACCGGGGAATCCTTCCGCCGGGATCACGAACTTCGTCCTGACGCTTCCACCCGCCACCACTCCGCTCCTCCTGGACTACGACAACTCCCACCCCCGCCCGCCGCGATCCGGGAAGAACGTCGTCTACATGGACGGACATGTGGCCCCTCTGGAGTGATCGCCCGGCCGGTGCCCGGCGGAGGAAAACCGAGGCTCTCCCGTCCGCACGACGAGCCTTCGGATGTCGCGATGGACCGGACGCGCATCGGAGCATCACCCGAGATTTGCCGACTCGGGATCACCGGGGATACTCGGCCCATGCTGATCAAGTCGCTGGCTGCACCCCTTGCCGCGCTGTGCCTCGCCATCGCATGCACGGTCCACGCGGAGGATCCCCCCGCCGCCCCGGTCAAGGAACTGATCCTGCCCGGCGAGTCGTTCCTCGTCGGCGACCGGCCCGCGTTCATCTTCTGGCCCGAGGAATCCAGGCGCCGCACCCCCCAGCCCTGGGTCCTCTACGGCCCCAACCTGCCCGCCCATCCGGACCGGGTGGAGCAGTGGATGCATCAGCAGTTCCTCGACGCCGGCGTCGCGGTGGCGGGAATCGATGTCGGCGAGGCCTACGGATCGCCCGCCGGCCGCGCGCACTTCGGGGCCCTGCATGAGGAACTCACCGGCCGGCGCGGGTTTGCCGCCAAGCCCTGCCTGCTCGGACGCAGCCGCGGCGGGTTGCTCGTCACGGGATGGGCGGTGGACAACCCCGAAAAGGTCGCCGGACTGGCCGGCATCTACCCCGTCTTCGACCTCCGCAGCTATCCCGGCCTCGCCCAGGCCGCGCCGGCCTACGGGATGTCCCCGAAGGCGCTGGAGGCCCGCCTGGACGAGTTCAACCCGGTCGCACGGATTGGTCGGCTCGCGGTTGCCGGCGTCCCGGTCTGCATCATCCACGGCGATCAGGACACGGTGGTCCCGCTGGAGGAGAACTCCGGCGCACTCCGGGCGGGCTATGAGGCGGCGGGCGCGGGTGGACTGGTCCGGCTGATCGTGGCTCCGGGACAGGGGCACAATCTCTGGGAGGGATTCTTCCGCTGCGAAGAACTGGTCCATTTCGCCATCGCCCGGGCGCGGGCCGGCGCCGGGTCGCCCTGAACTTCTTCCGCGACAACCGCGTCCGGTCGGGGCACCAAGGGGACGTCCACCATGAAACCCGCCGCCTCCCTGGTCTGCCTGACGCTGGGCCTCACCGCGCTGCTGGCCCGCGCCCAATCCCCCCTGCCCCGCAGCCTCCCCGAGGCCCAGGGCGTGTCGTCGGCGCGCCTCCTGCGGCTGGTGGAGTCCCTCGACCGGATGGACACCATGAACAGCCTGATGGTCGTCCGGCACGGCCGGGTGGTCGCGGAGGGATGGTGGACCCCCTATCAGGCGGAAAGCCCCCACGAGATGTACTCGTTGAGCAAGAGCTTCACCTCGACCGCCGTCGGGTTCGCGGTCGCGGAAGGCCGGCTCGGCGTGTTCGACGAGGTGCTGAAGTTCTTCCCGGACGAGGTGCCGGATGAGCCGTCGGCAAACCTCAAGGCGATGCGCGTGCGCGACCTGCTGACGATGTCCACCGGGCACCAGGACGAGCCCCCCTCGCGGCCTGCCGTGGTTTCGCCGGAGTCCTTCCTCGCCCACCCCGTCCCGCACAAGCCCGGCACCCATTTCAAGTACAACACGCCCGCGACCTTCATGCAGTCGGCCATCGTCCAGAAGGTCACCGGCCAGACAGTGCTCGACTACCTCAAGCCCCGACTGTTCGAGCCGCTGGGAATCTCCGGGATGACGTGGGACAGCAGTTTCCAGGGGATCCACCTCGGCGGCTACGGCCTGAAGGTGCGCACGGAGGACATCGCGAAGCTGGGCCAACTCTACCTGCAGGGGGGCAACTGGAACGGCAGGCAGCTCCTGCCGGAGGCGTGGGTGGCCGACGCCACGTCGAGGCAGGTCTCCAACGGGAGCAATCCCAACAGCGACTGGGACCAGGGGTACGGCTACCAGTTCTGGCGGTGCCGGCACGGTGCGTTCCGGGGCGACGGCGCGTTCGGCCAGTACTGCGTTGTCCTGCCGGAACAGGACGCGGTGGTCGCCGTCACCAGCGGGATACGCGACATGCAGGGGGTGCTGAACATCCTGTGGGACGAGCTCCTGCCGGCGCTCGGGGACCATCCCCTCCCGGAGGATCCGGCCGCCGCCGCCCGGCTCCGGGAGAGGCTGCAGTCCCTGTCGATCCGGTTTCCGGACGGCGACATCACCTCCCCCACGGCAACGAAGGTCGCCGGCCGCCGGTTTTCCTTCGATGAGAATCCGCAGCAGCTGAAGTCCGTCTCGGTCGTCGCCGACGGGACGTCGGACGGGGTCACGCTCGTCTTCGAGTCCGCGGACTCCAGCTGGCGGATCCCGAGCCGCCACCATGCCTGGGTCCGGAGCCGCGGGCCGTTCGGGTCCGGTCTCAGCGGTGCCTATACCGATGAGGCGCTCGCCGCGTCCCATGCCTGGGCCGATGACGGGACCCTGATGGTGAAGCAGGTCGCCGTCGAAACTCCGTTCTACGCCACGCTCCGACTGAAGTTCGACGGGGACTCGGTGACCTTCACGCGCGAGGTGAACGTCGGCTTCGGCGGAACCCGGGAATCGGCCCTGACGGGAACCGCCCGATAGCCCGGATTCCTCACCGACTTTACTCGCGAGGGCTCTGAGTGGGGGGGCACCCCTTTCGACCGGGCTTGCTGCGGGAATGCAGCCCGCCTTCTGACTGGACCACTCCGGGCGCACGGCGGGGCGTGCCGGGTTGGTTGGCCGTCCCGCCCGGCCGTTCCATGAATCGCATTCCAGGAATCCCATTGTTCCATGAATCACATTGCATCGCCCGGACCTCGGCTGGCAGGTTCCCGCGCACCCCCGCGGTTCCCATGAATCGAATCCTGATCGCCGCCCTGCTGCTCCTCGGCGTCATCGTGTCCGGCCCAATCCACGCCGCCGACCCGACCGTGGAGGAACGCTTGGCCGACCTCGAGGCCTACGTCCAGAACGCCGCCCCGGCCGGACCGCTCGCCGGCACCCCGGGTCCCGGGCACAACGCCTGGTTGATGGTCAGCGCCGGGCTGGTCCTGTTCATGACCCTGCCCGGTCTCGCCCTCTTCTATGGCGGGCTGGTCCGACGGAAGAACGTCCTGTCCGTCCTCGGCCAATGCCTGGGTCTGACCGGCATCGTGACGGTGCTCTGGTGGGCGTGCGGCTACTCGCTCAGCTTCAGCAAGGGATCGCCGTTCCTCGGCAGCCTGGACTGGAGCTTCCTCCGCGGCGTCACCGCGGCGCCGAACCCCGACTACGGCGCCTGGGTGTCGCACAACGTCTTCGCCATGTACCAGATGATGTTCGCCGCCATCACCCCGGCCCTGATCGTCGGCGCCATCGCCGAGCGCATGCGCTACCGGGCGCTGATGGTGTTCTGCACCCTCTGGATGCTCGTCGTGTATTTCCCGACCGCCCACATGATGTGGGGAGCCGACGGCTGGATGAACGGCCTCTGGAACGACGGGGCCCGGATCAAGTCGATCGACTTCGCCGGCGGGATCGTGGTGCATATGACCTCGGGATGGAGCGCGCTGGTGCTGTGCCTCCTGCTCGGACCCCGCAAGGGCTGGGGCCGTGACCAGATCATGCCCCACAGCATGGTGCTCTGCATGGTCGGCACCGGCATGCTCTGGTTCGGCTGGTACGGCTTCAACGCCGGCTCGGCCGTGGCGGCGGACTCCATCGCCTCGAACGCGTTCGTCGCCACCACCCTGAGCGCCGGGGTCGGCCTCTGCGTCTGGGCCGCCTTCGAACAGTTGCTGCGCGGCAAGCCGTCCATCCTCGGCATGTGCTCGGGCGCGGTGGGCGGACTGGCCACCATCACCCCGGCGGCCGGCTTCGTCTCCCCGTCGGGCGCCGTGATCATCGGCCTCGCCTCCGGCATCGCCACCTTCCTCGCCTGCGCCAAACTCAAGGTCGCCCTCGGCTACGACGACTCGCTCGACACCTTCGGGGTCCATGCGGTGGGCGGGACCCTGGGCACGATTCTCGCGGGGTTCCTCGCCACCCCGGAGATCAATCCGAACCTCGCCGCCGACCGCATCCGGTCACTCGTCGGCAGCACGCTCTGGATCGAGCAACTCAAGGCCGGGGGCGTGGTGCTGGTCCTGTCGGTCGTCGCCACCGTGGTGCTCTACAAGGTCATCGACGCGACCCTCGGATGCCGGGTCAGCGAGGATGTCGAGCACCAAGGTCTCGACCTCGCGGAGCACGGCGAGGAGGGATACACCCGCTGACGCCCGGAGGAATGGACATCGCCCGTCGCGGCGCACAGTCTCCCCGGGTCACCCCGGGACCTGGACATCCGACCGTGGCACGATAGGACGCCGGGCCGGCCCAACCGATGTCCCGGGACGTTTCACGATGAACCACTCGTCATTCCCCGAATCGCCCGGTCGGTATCCGGTGTCCCTCCGTGCCAGCGGCCGGCGGGGGATCCAGGGAAACATGGGAGGCCCTCCCATGACGTTTCACCGGCTGCTCCCGTTGGTGATCGGGGTGGCGGCGGCCCTTGGCGCAGCGGCCCAGACGGCGCCGGTCACCGGCGTGGACCGGCACCCGGATCTCGCGCCGCGGATCGCCGGCGCGGTCCTGCTGACCGAACTCGGCTGCACCGCCTGCCACTCCCCTTCCCATCCGGAGCTGATACCCAAACAGGGTCCCGACCTCTCCGCCGTGGGCGCCCGGGTTTCCGCGGCACATCTCCGGCGGTTCCTGGCGTCCCCGGCCGGGACAAAACCGGGGACGACGATGCCCGATATCCTCGGCCATCTTCCCGAGGTGGAACAGGCGGCCCGCGTCGAGGCGCTCACCCATTTTCTCGCATCCCTCGGCGGGCCGCCGGCGCCGTCGCCGCGGCCGGCGGCGGATGCGATTGAGCGCGGACGGACTTCGTACCATGCGGTGGGGTGCGTCGCCTGCCATTCGCCGGAGGAACCCCTGTCCGGATCGGTCCCGCTCGGTCCCCTCGCGGAGAAGTACACCGTGGCGGGGCTCACCGGGTTCCTCGAGGATCCCCTCGCCGTCCGCCCCTCGGGGCGGATGCCGGACCTGCACCTGGACCATTTCGAGGCGCAGGACATCGCGAGCTACCTCCTCCGGGAACAACCGGCGGACCCGCCGGCCTTCCAGCCCGACCCGCAACTTGCGGCCCGCGGCCGGGCGCTCTTCGGAGAACACCGGTGCAGTGCCTGCCATTCGGGTGTTGTCGAGACGCCGGTGCCAACCGCCTCCCCTCTCGACCGGCACCGGGCGGGCGAGGGCTGCCTGTCGGGGCGACCCGGTCCCTGGCCACGGCATGTGCTGAGCCCCGCGCAACGGGAGGCGCTCGGCATCGCACTGGCCGGACTCGACCACCCGTTCGATCCGGAGGATGCGGTCGAGATGACACTGACCCGGCTCGACTGCCGGGCCTGCCACGAGCGGGACGGCCTCGGCGGGCCGGGTCCGGAGCGGGAGATCCACTTCACCGGCCGGGATCCGGGGCTCGGGGACCAGGGGCGGATTCCCCCGTCCCTCACCGGGGTCGGATCGAAGCTCAAGGCCCGCTGGCTGCGGGACGTGGTGGTCAACGGCGCGGGGGCACGCCCCTACCTGAACACGCGGATGCCCCGGTTCGGCGCGCCCGCGGCGGAGGCCCTTGCCGGATGGCTGAAGCAGGTCGACCCGGTCCCGCCCGTCCCCGGAGTCCACGTCGCGGAGGCGGAGAAGCCCCGGCAGGTCGGACGGGAACTGGCGGGAAGCCAGGGCTTCAACTGCGTGGCCTGCCACACATTCCGCGGACGGAGTGCCGCGCCGATCCGGGCACTGGACCTGACCACCATGACCGACCGCCTCGAGGAGGGCTGGTTCCATCGCTACCTGGAATCCCCACGCCGGTACTCGCCCCTCACCATCATGCCCGATTTCTGGCCCGACGGCCGGTCCCCTTTCCCCGAGGTGTTGGAAGGCGACGCGGTCCGCCAGCGGGACGCCCTGTGGCAGTATCTGGCGGAGGGCCCGGAGGCCGGTGAACCCCGGGGGCTGGTGCTCGAACCGCTGGAGATCCACGTCGGCGAGGAGGCGGTGATGCTCCGCCGGGCCTATCCCGGGATCGGCAAACGCGGTATCGGGGTCGGATACCCCTCCGGCATCCACCTGGCCTTCGATGCCGGACAGATGCGCCTGGGATCGGTCTGGAGCGGCGGATTCATCGAGGCGTCCGCCCTCTGGCGCGGACAGGGCGCGGGACAGGCCCGGATTCTCGGCCGGGACCGGGTCGACTTCCCCGACGGACCTGCTTTCGCGGTCCTGCCATCCGCCGGGGCGCCGTGGCCTCCCGGATCGGCCGACGTGACGGACGAGACCGGGTTCCTTGGCTACATCCTCGACGCCCAACGGCGGCCGACCTTCCGGTACCGGATCGGGGCGGTGCGCGTTGCCGACACGTTCCGGGACCGGAGGGACGCAACGGGACGCCCCTGGTTTGAACGCACACTGGAGTTCTCCGCGGACCGACTGCCCGACGGACTCCACTTCCGGGTGGCCGTCGCGGAGGGCATCGAGCGGACCGGCGACCGCACCTACGCCGTGGGCGATCGCCTGGTCGTCCGCCTGCCGGCCGACGGGCTCCTGCGGGATGCCGGTGGCAAACGGGAACTGCTCCTGCCCGTCCGCGGCCCTGTCACCCTTGAATATCGCCTGACCGGAACCCCATGACCCCGGCCCTTTCATCCCGACTGGATACGCCCTGCGGCCGCCATTCATGCGGCACACTCCCCGTCGTCCTGCTGTCCCTTGCGGTGGTCCTGGGCGGACGGGCCGAGGACCTCGGCGACACGTGGGGCACCGCCGAGCGGGAGGCCGCCTACTACCGGATCACCTCCGTCCCGATGCCCGACGACGTGGCTCTGGAGGCCGGGTGTTTCACCCCGCTTCCCGACGGGCGGATCGCGGTCGGGACCCGGCGCGGCGAGATCCTCCTGTTCACCGGGCTCGACGACGAGCATCCGCGTCCGGCGGCGTCGACCTTCGCGGAGGGGTTGGACGAGATCTTCGGGCTGAGCCACCGGGACGGGGCATTCTATGTGACCCAGGCGACCGAGGTGACCCGCGTCACGGACGAGGATGGCGATGGACGTGCCGACCGGTTCGACACGATCAGCGACCGGTGGGGCTTCGGCCACTACCACGAGTTCGCCTTCGGGTCGCCGTTCGACCCGGACGGGAACCTGATCGTCGCGCTGGGCCTGTCCGAGTCCTACAACTCGAAGGCCCTGTTCCGGGGGTGGGCGCTCAAGATCACCCCGCAAGGCGAGACCCTCCCCCTCTGCAGCGGCCTGCGCAGCCCGCTCGGGGTCGGCCCCAACGAGCACGGCGCGATGTTCTACGCCGAGAGCCAGGGACCGTGGAACGGCTCCTGTTCCCTCAAACATCTGAAGCCCGGCGGCTTCATGGGGCATCCGGTCAGCTTCAACTGGTACCCGTTCGCCCCCGGGATGGGTCCCGCACCCGTGATGCCGAACACCCCGTCCCGGATGGAGATCGAACGGCGTCGGGTGAAGGAGCTGGTCCCCTATGCCGTGGTGTTCCCGTACAAGAGGATGGGCCGGTCGATCTCGGCCTTCGAGGTGAACCGGGCGGGCGGGCGGTTCGGCCCGTTCGACGACCAGATCTTCATCGGCGACTACACGCTGAGCCTGGTGATGCGCGCCACCACCGAGGAGGTGAACGGGGTCTGGCAGGGCGCCTGCTACCCGTTCCGCGAGGGCCTCGACATCGGGATCCTCGCCGTCCACTTCACCCGGGGCGGACGGCTGCTCGCCGGGGGCACCAACCGGGGATGGCCGGTCCGCGGCATGAAGGAGAACCTCCTCCAACGCCTCGACTGGACCGGTCGGACGCCGTTCGAGATCCGGGACATCCGGGCCCGTCCCGACGGGTTCCACGTCCGGTTCACCCGCCCGGTCGATGCCCGCCTGGCCTCCCGGCCCGACACCTGGCTGCTGGAGACCTTCACCCATGTCTACCAGCAGGGCTACGGGAGTCCCGAAGTCGACCAGACCACCCCCGAGGTGACCTCGGTCGAGGTGGCACCCGACCGGCTTGGGGTCCGGATCCGGGTCGACGGCCTGGTGCAGGGTCATGTCCACGCGTTCCACCTGCCCGGTCTCCGGTCCGGCGACGGCGAGCCGCTCCTGCACGACCGGGCGTACTACACGCTGAACGAGATCCCCGTCGGGAAGTAGGAGGGAACGGGGCGGACCGGCGCATCGGCGTCGAGTCCCCCGACGCACGCGACGGAACCATCCGATGGGATCCACTCCATAGAATCCCCCTGTTGCTGATCCGGATGACGGAGCACAGTGAACGCAGGCCCCCCGCCATGAGCCCATCCCACATCGAGCCGCCTCCGTTCCGTCGGCACCTCCTTGCAGTCGGCGCGTGGGCCCTGGCCCTGCTCCCGATTCACGGTGCGCTGGCCCAGGCCCTGACGATCACCTCCCCCGACGCCCGAATCGGGGTGACCTTCCGGATGCCCGCCGATGGGACCACCGAGCGGCCCCGATGGGATGCCACGTTCCGTGGCCGGCCGCTGCTCGCCGGCTGCGGCCTGGGTCTCGAGACCGTCGACGGTGGGCAACTGCTCGCGGGCACCCGGGTGGTCGGCGAGGCCCGGCGGTCGGTCGACGAGATCGTCGCGGTGCCCTTCGGCCGCGCCGCCGTGGCGACCAACCGGTTCAACGAGGTCCGCTGGACCCTCGAGAACCCGCGGAAGGATCGGGTCGTGGTGGTGTTCCGCTGCCACAACGACGCCATCGCCCTCCGGTACGAGCTGCCGGCCGCCGGCGGGACGAATCCGGTGGTGGTGGTGGTGGACGAGTCGACGTCGTTCGATGTCGCGGGCAACCCCACCGCCTGGGTCCAGCACCTCGAGGGATACCGGACCTCGCACGAGCACGAGGTCGAGCCCGTGCGTTGGAACGCCGTGCGGACGGACACGCTGATCGACCTTCCCCTGACCCTTTCCTGGCCGGACGACACCACCGTGGCGATCACCGAGGCCGCCCTCCGACGCTATGCCGGGATGGCCCTGATGCGTCCCGGTGACGGCGGCGACGGCGGGGCGCTGGTCAGCCGGCTCACCCCGCGGGCCGACGGGACCAAGGTGGTGCGGTCCCTGCCGATGGAGACCCCGTGGCGGGTGGCCTTGGTGGCGGACCGCCCGGGCGCCCTCCTCGAGTCGCAAACCCTGCACGTGCTCAATGAACCGTCCGTGATCGGGGACACCGGCTGGATCCGGCCCGGCAAGATCTCGTTCCACTGGTGGAACGGCGACGTCTTCGACGGCCGGCCCGGGGAGCCGATCCTCTCGGTCGGGATGGCCCGTCGCTACATCGACTTCTGCGCCAGCAACGGGATCACCGCCCATTCCCTGACCTCGACCGAGGGAACCACCACGCCGTGGTACCGACAGTCGAAGCCCGGGGTCGAGCCCGGGCCGGACACCGACGTGACCCGTCCACGGGACGGGTTCGACCTGCCGACGATCCGGCGTCACGCCGAGTCCAGGGGGGTTCGCCTGTGGAGCTGGGTGCACCAGGCGGCACTCCGCGGACGGGTCGAGGAGGCGTTCGCGGCGTTCGAACAGCTGGGATGGAGCGGCCTGATGGTCGACTTCTTCGACCACGACGACCAGGACACGGTGGAGTTCGCGGAATCCGTCCTCGAGACCGCCGCCCGGCACCGGATCCTCATCCACCTGCACGGTGTCTGGAAGCCCACCGGACTGGAACGCACCTACCCGAACCTCATGAACCATGAGGGCGCCCTCAACCTGGAGTACCTGAAGTGGAGCGACCGATGCACCCCGGAGCACAACCTCCGGATGGCGTTCACCCGGCTGGTGGCCGGCCCGATGGACTACCACCTCGGCGGGTTCCGCGCCGTGCCGGCATCCCGGTTCACCCCGCGGCACGTCGCCCCCGAGGTGCTGGGCACCCGCGGACACATGCTCGCAATGTATGTGTGCTTCGACAACCCGATGCCCATGGTGGCCGACCATCCGACGGCCTACGTGGGGCAGCCCGGATTCGATTTCCTGCGACGGGTGCCCACCTGGTGGGACGAGACCCGGGTGCCGGTCGGACGCATCGGCGAACTGCTGGTGACCGCGCGTCGGCAGGGAATCGCCTGGTATCTGGGAGGCATGGCCGCCCGGGCGACATCCGCGGTGGAGGTGCCGTTGGGGTTCCTCCCGCCCGGCCGGTTTGCCCTGACGCTCTGGAAGGACGGGCCCGCGGCGGCCGCCGACCCGAACCAGCTGGCCATCGAGACCCGGACGGTCACCGCCGCGGAATCCCTCCGGGTCGCGATCTCCACGGGAGGCGGGTTCGTGGCCGAGCTGGTTCCGGTCCGCTGAAACCTACTCCACGAACTCCAGTGGCGGGGCGGCGGGGATGACCCCCAAGGCCTGACCCCGGGACAGGAAACGTCGGATGCTCTCCCTCCCGGGCTCCCCGTAGTCGAGGGTCCAGTGGTTGACGTACATGCCGACGAACCGGTCGGCAAGGTCGATGCCCATGTCCCGGGCCCACTGCATCGAGTGGGCCACCGCCTCGGGACGATGCTCCAGGCTGTAGCGGATGCTGCCGGTGAGGATGTCGCTGACCCGGCGGCGCAGTTCCGGCGCGTGGCGTTTGTGGATGACGTTGCCTCCGAGCGGGAGGGGCAGGCCGTCGTTCTCCCGGCCCCACCACACGCCCAGGTCCTCGCACAGTTCCAGACCCTCGTTGCGGTAGGTGAGCTGGCCCTCGTGGATGATCAGGCCGACGTCCGCCCTGCCCTCCCGAACCGTCTCGAAGATCCGGTCGAACGGCACCACCACATGGTCGATGTCCGATGCCTTCCGCCCCAGCCACAGCTGCAGGGCGAGGAAGGCGCTGGTCATCGTGCCGGGCACGGCGATACGGCGGGACGCCACCTCCTCCCGGGTGTACGCCCGGGGGGCGACCAGCATCGGTCCGTACCCGTCCCCCATGCTGGCACCGCTGGGAAGCAGCGCATACGTGTCGGACACGTGGGCGTAGGCGTGGATGCTGATGGCGGAGATGTCCAGTTCCCCGCGGGTGGCCCGCTCGTTGAGGGTCTGGATGTCCTGGAGGATGTGCTCGAACTCGAGGCCCGGGGTGGGGATCAACCCCTTGGCCAGGCCGTAGAACATGAAGGCATCATCCGGGTCGGGTGAATGTCCGAGGGTCAGCGACAGGTTCGCCATGCGTGCGGCCGAAGGTAGTCGCGAAGGCCGGAAGGCCAAGGGCGCGTTTTCCGGACCGGCTCAGCCGGACCCATGTAGTCGGGAGGGAAGTGGCGGCGCAGCAGATTCTTCCGCAGGACGAGGAGTGAGCGAGGCGTCCACGCGGCCGCGGGACAACGAGCGAACGACGAAGGACCTGCGGAAGAAGATCCAGCCGACACGACCGATCCGACGGCATGGTTCCGGCTCAGCGCCGGCGCTGGGCCCGGCGCTTGGCTTCCAGCAGCCGGCTGGTGGTGCCGGCCGACCCGTCGTCGGCCGGAGCCGACCCGGGCTCCGGCGCCGCGGGAGCACCGGATGCCGGCGACGGCGCGGCCGGCTGCCCGGCCGGGGCGGGGGGCGCCTGGCGCGGTCGGAACAAGGCATCTCGGTCGGTCGGGGCGACCGGTGCGGAACCGCCCTGGGGACGGCTGGCGCGCACCCGGTCCCGACGTGCCAGCAGGGCCCCCAGGGCCTCCTGCGGATCCTCGGCCGGACGCGCCCGTCCCAGTCCCAGCCGGGTCCGGAACCCCGTCCACCACCGCCCCCACTCCTCCCGGTCGATGTCCACCCGTCGCACGGCGACATCGAGCACGAAGAGGCAGACCACGAGGCGGAGGAGCCATTCCCAGAGGTCGACCGGCTGATGGGTCCGGCGGCGGTCGAGCAGGAAGGGGTTGTCACGGACCGGGTCGAGGATCCGACCGCCCCCCAGCTCGGCCAGGCGGCGGAGGAGGGACGGATTGGGTTCCGATGCGGCGAATTCCGGCGAGTAGTTCACCGAGGCCCCGAGCACCTGGGAACCGGTCGGTTCGCCCTGGTCGTCCAGTTCCTGGAGGTTCAGCAGGTAGGCGCCCACCTCGCGGGTGTCGAAGCGCGCCTCGTATCGGCCGGGACCGGTCTGTTCGAGCACGACGTCCTGGCGGTCGCCGCGGGGGCTGACGACGGTCGTGCGCAGGCGGAGGAAGTTGCGGAAATCGCCCTCCGGATCGAGCGCCTCGACGCTGATCCGGCCCACGCCGTCCTCGACGCTGACCTCGGTGTTGAAGTCGGCCGTGTCGACCCGTCGGAGGGCCCAGCGGGCCACCTGGGTCCAGAACTGGCGGTAACGCTCCCAGCCGAGCCAGTCCTGGGCCCATTTCGACCGGGCGTCGCTGGTGAAGGCGACGGACCGCCCGAGGCCGTACTGCCAGTGGGCCAGCAGGGGGTCGCCGTTGCCGGTCAGCAGGGGCAGCTCGGCCCGGGGTTTCCCGGTGGTGGCCACGTAGCCGCGGAGGGTGGGATACTCGTCCCCGCCAATCCCGCGGGTCAGCTCGCTGGAGGCCGCCACCTGGGGCTTGAAGGGTTCCTCGAAGATGGCGGACTTGAGGATGACCGCCGCCTCCTTGATGAAGATCTGCGGGAGCATCGCGGCCGACTTCACGTCGTAGAACCGCCCCCCCCCCTGCTCGGCGATCTGGATCATGGTGTTGGGCTGCACGTGGCCGCCGATCATCACCGTGCTGACCGTCACCTTGGCGGCGCGCAGGTCGTTCATCAGGCCGGCGGAGGGCGCGTTGGGATCGCCGTCGCTGAAGACGATCATGTGTTTCAGGTTCGCCGCGGACCCGCGCAGTCCGTCGTACCCCATCTGCATGAGCCCCTGGAAGCTGGGCAGGTCCCCCTGGTTCATCCCGGCGATCGCCCCCGCGAGGGCCCGCTTGTCGCCCACGGCCTGGAGTTCGAAGAGCCACTTCTCCGTGCCGTCCCAGAGCAGGACGCCCATCTCGTCCTGGGGCCCGAGCGAGTCGAGGGCGGCAATGGCGATCTCGCGGCTCACCTGGTTGCCGTTGCCGAACTCCATGCCGTGCATCAGGAGGGCCAGCGCCCCCTTGGGCAGCACCTTCTTGGAGCTGAGCTCCATGTCGAGCGGCAGCGCGGCCTCGAGGGGGGTCCCGCGATAGCCGCCGGCGGCGAAGGCATTGTCGCCCCCGAGGCAGACAAGCCCGACCCCGAAGTCCCGCACCGCACTCTCCAGCAGGCGCATGAGATCCCGGCCGAGGTCCCCGGCGGACACGTTGGAAAGGAACACGGCATCGTAGCTCTGGAGCTCGGCCAGGGTCCCCGGGAGGGCGCCCAGATCGCGGACCACGACGTCGAGGTCGGCCGATCGCAGGGCGGCGGCGAGGGGGGCGTCCTCGGACGGCGCGGAGGAGACCAGGAGGATGCGCGGATCGCCCCGGACGCTGGCAAACCCGGCGGCCCGGTTGTTCTGGGCCACCGTGTCGCCGGGAACCTCGATCTGGACGTCGTACCCGTAGAACCCCGGCTCGCCGAGGGTCTGGGGAAAGCTGAACAGGTTCTTGCCGGCGTCGAGCTGGACCGGCTGCGAACCCAGCAACTGGCCGTTGCGGAACAGGCGGACGGTGGCCGCCTGGGCGCGGTCGGACACGGCGAAGATCTTCGCGTCGAACGTCTGTCCCCGCTTGAGGTTGGCGGGGATCTGCAGCTTGTTCACCGCGACGTCGCCCCCGCGCGCCTCGCCGATCGGGAGGACGTCGACCGTCACCCCCAGCGAACGCGCCGCCACCACCGCCGCGACGGCGTCGCCCACGTTCTCGTTCCCGTCGGAGAACACCACCAGCTTCTTCTGGCCGTCCTCGGGAAACGCCGCGGTGCCCAGCCGGATGGCGGCGGAGATGTCGGTCCGCTCCGCGTCGACCACCGCCTGGATCTTCTCCGCCTCGGCCGCCTCCCGGGCCTCGGTCTCCAGGGCGGCATCGCCGCCGAAGATCAGGAAGCCGGCCCGGTCATCGGGCTTCTTGCCGCGGGCCATCCGGTTGGCCCGCTCCCGGGCCTCCTCCTGCAGGCCGGACGGGATCGAGTCGGACCGGTCGAGGACGAAGAACACGTTCATCCCCTCCTGGAGACGGCGCCACTGCAGCCCGGCAACGGCGGCGACCAGCAGCAGGACCACCAGCACCCGCAGGGAGGTCGACGCCCAGCGCCGCCAGCGGGTCAGCGAGGCATCGGAACGCCACGCCAGCCAGAAGGTCCAGGCGAGGGCCGGGACCAGGAGGAGGAGCCACTGGGGATGGGAGAACTGGATGCTCATCCGCCGCCTCCCGGACCGGCCAGCGGCTGGCGCCGGACCAGTTTCTGGACCCGATGGTTCCGCGAGTCCGCCACGTACAGGTTGCCGCGGGAATCGAGGGCGATGGACCACGGGTTGGCGAACTCGCCCGGACCCGACCCCGCCCGGCCGACCACCTCGACCACCCCGCCGCGGGGGTCGAGCACGGTGATCCGGCTGTTGCCGAACTCGCACACGAACTGGTTGCCCTCCCGGTCCACCCGGACGTCGTACGGGTAGCTGTACTCGCCGGGTGCCGACCCGGCCCGCCCGTGGGCCCGCACGAATTGTCCGTCCGCGGTGAACACCTGGACGCGATGGTTGCAGGAATCCGCGACGTGCACGAGTCCGTCGGGGCCGACATCCAGGCCCTCCGCCCGGTTGAACTCCCCGGGTCCGGTTCCGGGCCGCCCCCAGGCGCTGCGGAACGCGGGGGTCCCCCCCTGCCCGGGACGGGCGGGTCCGAACCGTTGCACCCGGTCGACCAGGGTGTACTCGCTCAGGTAGTGGTCCCCATCCGGGCCGAGCGCCACCGCCCGCGGGAGGACGAACTGCCCCTCATTGGTGCCCCATCCCCCCCACTGGGCCACCCGGACGCCGTCGGGCGTGAAGTGGTTGACCCGCATGTAGTGCGGCTCGACGACGATCAGGTTGCCGTCGGCATCGATCCCCAGCCCCTTCGGCTTGCCACGTTCGGTCTCGGGCATCTGCCACTGGAGGACGAACCGGCCGTCCGGGGCGAAGCGCTGGATGCGCCCGGTGAAGTCGGCCACGTAGAGGTGGTCCTCGCGGTCGCACGCAACCGACCGGGGCTTGTTGAACTGGCCGGGCGCCACCCCGCGGCTTCCGATGATCTCCACCGCCGCAAACGTGACGCTCCCGAGCTCGGTCCCCCGCCCGTCCGGCGCCGGTCGGCACCCGGGGCCCGCCAGGACGACGCCGAGGCACCCGACGACCCCGGCGGCCGAGCGGATCCGGCCGCGGTGCCCGACCAGCCACCGGATCCCGGCCACCAGGCCCAGCGGGGCCAGGGCGACCGCGAGCAGCACCAGGCAGAGGGCGTGGACCTGGCTGGAGTAGCCGTAGTGCAGAAGGTTGAAGATCCGGAGGGCGAGGGTCTCACCGCCCGGGGGCGCCACCAGCACGGTGGTTTCCACATCCCACAGGCACAGGAGATACACCGCATAGGCCGCGGCAACCAGCGACCGGCCGGCGCCCGGAAGCAGGGCCAGTCGCCACACGTCCCGACGCCGGCCGCCGGCCGACCGGACGGCATCCGACCAGGCGGGGTCCACGGCCAGCAGGGCCCCGGCGGTGGCGGCCCAGAGCGGCGCCAGGTGGCGCAGGCCGAGGAGCAGGACGGGCACGCCGACGCCGGGATGGAACCATCGGAACGACGGACGGTTGAACACGGCGAGCGCGGCGATGCCGGCGAGGAGGCCCGGGACCAGGAACGCCAGCCAGGTCCAGCGGGGACGTCGCACCGGGCCGGTGCCGGCCAGCAGCACGGCCAGACCCGCCGCCAGCGCGGTCGCGGCCAGGGCGGTGCCCACCGACTGGGCCAGCGCCGCCCTTCCCGCCGCCAACGCACCGGGCAGTTCCGTCCAGGTCCGCGGACGCGCGAGCAGGTCGGCCAGCGGCAGCCCGAGGGACAGGACGCCGACCGGCACCGATGCCCCGGCGGCCAGCCGTCCCGGAAGTCCGAGCGCCCGGCGCCAGGCGTCCGCGGATACGGGTCCGCCGGGACGGGGCCAGGCGACCGGGCGTCCGCGCAGGCAGGCGACGAGCAACCCTGCGGCGAGGACCACCGGCACGGCCGCCCGGAGGGCTCCGACGGTGTCGAGGCGGGTGTTGAACCGGACCCAGAGGACCTCGGTGAACACCGGCACCTGGAACAGGACCGGCACGGTGAAGCTGGAGAGGGCGAGGGTGAAGGTGATGGCAGCCGCGGTGGAAATGGCGGGAAGCCACGCGGGCCCGACGACCCGCCGGAACAGCGCCCAGCCCCGGAGTTGCGGGTCGAGTTCCAGCAGGGCGGGATCCATCCGCTTGGCCGCCCCGACGGCGAGAACGGCGGTGAGGGGCCAGTACTGCAGCCCCTGGATCATCGCCACCATTCCCGGACCCGGCACGCCGCCGGATGCCCCGCCGGCACTCCGCCATCCGGTCGTGAGGGCCAGCCAGGCGTTGGCCACCAGGAACGACGGGAGGGCCAGCGTCGCCACCGCGGTCGCGGCCAGCAGGCCGCGGGCAATGCGCCCGCCGCGCAGCCACGCGACCGCGACCAGCAGCCCGGCGACGACCGCCAGGGTCGCCGACCCGCCCGCGAGGGCGACCGACCCGAGGTAGAGCCTCATGCCCGATCCCCCCGCCGGACCACGGCGCCCCATCCCCGACCCCCAAGTGCTTCCGGACAGGCTCTCACCGGGGAAAGAGGGTTTCGAGTTCGTCCACCCCGGCCTCCATGTCGTCCAGGAGCCCTTCCCAGTCGGGCCGCAGCCCAGAGGCGTCGACGGGACCGGGCCGGTCCAGCCCGCCCGCCGCGACGAGTTCGGCGGCGACCTTCCCGCAGGTGAGGTGGTCGAACAGCTTCCGGGCGGCGCCCGGGTTGGGGCCGTCCCGAACCACCGCCACGGTGTTGGGGATTCGGAGCATGTCCTCCCCGGGCGGCACGCCGGCCACCCGAAGCCCTTCCCGAAGGGCGGCCGCAAGGTCGTCGGAATCCGTCAACCCCACCCACGCCTCGCCGCGGGCCACCCGTCGGACGACGTGGGAATTGCCCTCCTCGATGAACGGCCGGTTGGCGTGGAGGGCGCGGGCCCAACGGGCGAAGGACTCGGCGCCCCACGCCTGGCGCAGGGCGAGAAGGTGGGTGGCGGTGGTGCCGAAGAGCGGATAGGCGATCGAGACCCGCCCGCGCCAGGCGGCATTGGTCAGGTCGAGCACCGACCGCGGGACCGCGGCCGGCGCCACCCGGTCCGGGTGGTACACCAGGATGCGCGACCGGCTGCCGAACGCGGTCCAGGCCGGTTCCGGGCTCCAGACCCCCCGCCGGTCCAACTGCCGGGTGCGGAACTCCTCGTTGCCCCAGAAGAGGTCGGCCACCGGGTACCGCTGCTCGGCCAGCAGCCGGTTGGCGAGTCCCACCGTCTTCACCGCCTCGCTGTCGAACACCGGCCGCACCCGGATCCCGGTCGCCTCGGCAAACCGTCGGAGGACCGGCTCCGCCAGCACCTGGTCCTGCGCACAGTACACCACCACCTCGGTGCCCCGCGCCGTATCCCGCCAGATCCACGCGCACCACGCCAGGGCCACCCCGAGGAGGACCAGGAGCACCCGGATCGGACGGGCGTCGCGACGGATCCGGTCGGCGGTCGGCGGGGGGGTCTCCGTTTCTGTCATGGGGCCTCCGGGCATCTAGGCGGTCCGGCGATGGTACCACCACCACTCCAGCAGCATCACCCCGAGGCCGCCGAGGGCGAACCAGCGCCACGACTCGAGGCTCGCCCGCTTCTCGCCCGTGGCGACCACCTCCGCATGCCGTCCCACCGCCAGCGTGTCGCGCGGGCGGATGTCGCTCTCCGCGGCATCCAGCAGGTTCACGGCGAAGGTCATCCGGTTGGTGCCCAGGGCCACCTGGTACACGCCCCGCCGGGCGGTGGCCCCGAAGACGAACTCGCGGACGTCCGGACCCAGGGGCACCTCGGTGACCGCCCCGTCCGGCCCGGTCACCCGGGCGGTGTCCATCGGGGTCGCAAGGGGCAGCCGGAGGGCGTCCCCGGCCCGGACGCGGAACTGCTCCGACCGCACCGTGGCCGGGTTGAGCCAGTCGACCACGTTGGCGACGAATATCGGGAAGCTGACCCGCAGCGGCCAGGTACTCTCGAGGGGATTGAAGGCGACCCACACCAGGCGCTGGCGCCCCAGTTCACCCGCCACCACGAGCGGGCTCTGGGGCGACTCCACCAGGCTCACCCCCCAGTCCGGCGCCGAGACCGACAGGCTGCGGGCGACCTGCACGTTGTCGAACCCGACGAACCGGAGCAGCGGATGGGTGTTGCGCCAATCGACGATGGGCGGCGCCTCGACCGAGCCCACCGGTCCGGCGAACCAGTTCGTCGACGCCACGTTCCACGCCAGGAGGTTGGCCGACGGCCACGTCGACGGAACCACGTCGTCGAGCACGACCAGGTCGACTTCGGGCGTCCCGGGACCGTGGTCGGCGGCGAGGGTCAACTCGACGTTCGGGCCGGCGGCCGCGAGGGCCTTCTGGAGAAACCGGTTGCCCGCCGTGACCAGCAGGATCCGCACGGGCGGGGGAAGCGCGCTGACCACGCTGGCCTCGTCGTCGGCCGCCAGGGCATCGGATCCCGTCAACCGGAGCGTGAACACCCCGTCCCGCGCCTGGGCGGCGGTGAAGACCACCGGAAGCGTGTTGCTGGCCGGGAGCGCGACCGGCCGCGAGTCGACCAGGAGCCCGTCGAACAGGAGTTCCAATCGACGGTCACGAACCTCGGGTCCGTGGTTCACCACCGAGGCGAAGATCGCCCGCTGGGAGGGGTTCTCCGGGTTCGGACGGGCGTCGAGGGCGACGATGCCCGCGTTCGCGGCGGAGGATCCGACCCGGTGGAAGACCAGGCGGATGTCGCGGGCCTCGAACTCCGAGAGGTCCGGCACGGCACCATCGCTGAACAGGTGGACCTCGGCCCCCGCCTCGCCCCGGGTGAGGGATTCCGCCACCCTCAAGGCCTCGGCCAGCCGGGTGGGGGCATCGCTCACCCGGGCCGACTCCAGCGCCCGGCGCAGCGCCGACTTGTTGCCGGTCCGCGACTGGAGCACCTCGGCCTGGGCACCGGCCACCAAAATGGCGGCCTGCTGGGTGTTGGTGGCGCCCAGCGCGTCGACCAGTCCCAACGCCGCCGACCGCGCCGCGTCAAAGCGGCTCGGCGCGACATCGGTCGCCTGCATCGACGCACTCGCATCCAGGACCAGCACCATCAGGCCGCCATCCCCGACCCGTCCCCGGAAATACGGCCGGGCGAGGGCGAGGACCACGAGGGCGAGGAGGAGGAGCTGGAACAGGAGGAGCCAATTCCGACGCAGCCGCTGGAACGGCGCGCTGGCCTGGGTCTCGGCCAGGAACCGCTCCCAGAGCAGCGTCGAGGGCACCAGCCGCGTCACCCGCTTGCGCTTCAACAGGTAAAAGACCACCACGACCGGCAGGGCGGCCGCGAAGGCGAAGGCCAGCGGGGAGAGGAAGTTCATCGGTTACTCCGACGGGCCGCCCGGCGGCGGCGGCCCGTAGCGCGTGGCGAGGTACTCGACGAGCACCGGCACGACATTGGTCGGGATCGGCGCCCCGAAACGCGACCGCATCTTGTCGACCGACGCCTGCCACCCCGCCCGGTCCAGCGGGGGCTGGGTGGTGATGTAGTCGGACGAATGGCACAGGAGGCATTGGCCCAGGACCGCGGCCCGGCCCGGTCCCGGCCGCAGGTCGTTCTGCTCCACGGGAAGCTTCCAGTCCGCGGTGTCCGGGGAGGCACCGGCCGGCGACGCCAGCAGGACCGCGAGGCCGGCCGCGGCGGCGAGGAGAATCGGGACACGGCGTTTCATGCGACCTCCACCTCCACCTTCTCCACCACGTTCCGCATGTAGCCCGACGGGTTCCACAGGGGTTCCATGGGCTGGGACTGGCCCAGGCGGTTGGTGGCCCGGGCCATCAGCACCCGCCGTCCCGGTCGGGTGACGGTGAAATCGACCGTCCATTCCCGGAAGGCGAAGCGCCCGAGGTCCCGCCCCAGCTCGGCCGCGCGCCAGGTCTGTCCGTCGTCGCCCGAGAACAGCACATCGCGGATCCCGAAGCCGCCATCGAAGGCGATGCCACGGATCACGTGACGCCGCCCCACCGCGAGGCGGCCGCCGTCGGCCACGCTGGTGATGAACGACCGGACGTTGAACCGGTGGATCGGGAGCGTCCGGGACGGCTTGGTGCCGGGCTCGATGTGGGCGCAGGGGTCGTCGGGTATCCGGTAGGCGGGATTCATCCAGAAGCCCGAGAACTCCGAGTCCGTCACGGTGATCTCATGGAGATGCTTGATCCAGTAGGTCCCGTAATGGCCGGGCATCACCAGCCGGAGGGGATATCCATTCAGCCACGGAAGCGGCTCCCCGTTCATCTCATACGCGAGCAGGACATCGGGATCGAGGGCCTGGTCGAGGTCGAGCGCCTTGACGAAGTCCGGCACCCCGGGGAGCGGCGGCCGGTCGAGTCCGTCGAGGACCACCTGACGGGCCCCGGGCGCCAGGTCGGCGGCGGCGAGGACATCGCGGAGCCTCGCGCCCTTCCAGCGGGCGCATCCCATGGCCCCGTGGCCCATCTGGCCCCCGGGCACACGGGGCTCGAAGAAGCCCCGGCTGTTCCCCGAGCACTGGTTCACCGCCACAATCTCCACCGGCTCGAACCGCTCCCGGATCTCGGGGACCGACAACCGCAGGGGCGACCGGACTCCGCCCTTCACCCCCAACCGGAACGCCTCGTCGGTGAGGACCTCGGCGGACGGCGGGGAACCCGCCAGGTGGTACCGGACAAAGAAGGCGTCGTTCGGTGTCAGGACGCCCTCGTTGAACACGGAGAACGGGGTCTCGAGCTGCGGCGGACGGGCGGTCAGCCGCAGGAGGGGACGCTTCTGGGGATAGGCCACCAGGGGACGCTCGCCGTTCGGAAACGGCAACCGCACCGTCTCGGCGTCGAGGCGCCCCAGGGTCCACGCCCCGAGGGCCAGACCCGCCGTCTTGAGGAAACGGCGGCGGCCGGGAGCCGGCAGGGATTCGGATCGATTCTGCATGAGATCAAGCCCAGACCTCCGCGGCCCGGAGCTGCTTCATGAGAAGCTCCGCGAGCGGCGTGGCCGAGGAAACGCTGAAGAACCGTATGCCCCGGGCGGCGCAGAACTCCCGCAGCCGCTGGACATACAGGGCGACACTCCGGCGGTAGGCATCGAGGCGGTACCGCCCGAACGTCACCTCCTGGACCGCACCGGTCTCGGAGTCGACCAGCCGGAGGTCGCCGAACTGGGCGGGCTCGAGTTCCTCGGGGGCGAGGATCTGGACCGCATGCACCTGGAATCCCCGGGCCACGAGAGCCTTGAGCCCGGGCTCATAGCCGGACGGATCGAGGAAGTCGCTGAGTACCACCGCCACCCCGGCCTGCCGGGCCTCGAGGGCCCCTCGGGACAGTGCCGCGTTGAAATCCGCCGCACCCCCGGCAACCAGGGCGGACAGATCCGCGAAGTACCTCATGGCCACGCGTCGGCCCCGCACCCCGCGCAACGCCCCGCGGACCGCCGCCTGGGCGGAATCGGGCGACTCGGGAAACACCCGCACCGACACCCGGTCGAAACCGCACAGCGCCACATACCCCGCCGCGGCGGCGACTTGGCGGGCGAAGTCGAACTTGGGCGGCGTCCCGAAGTTCATGCTCTCGCTCGCGTCGAGGAAGACCTGGACCGGCAGCTCGCGCTCCTCCTCGTACAGCTTGAGGAACAGCCGCTCCAGGCGGCCGTAGAGGTTCCAGTCGAGATACCGGAGATCATCGCCGGCCACGTAGTTCCGGTGGTCGGCAAACTCGACGCTCTGTCCCCGGGCACGGCTCCGGCGCTCGCCCCGGGCCGATGACTTGGCCCGTCGGCTCGCCAGCAGCTGGAGCTGTTCCAGCTGCCGCAACAGTTCCGGGGAGATCAGGGCCGGCATCGCGCTGCTATCCGGGGCCGGTTCAGGCGGTCACGGCCGCGTCCCGCGGCACCTCCTCGAGCAACCGGGCGATGATGTGGTCGGTGGTGATGCCCTCCGCCTCCGCCTCGAAGTTGAGGATCAGGCGATGCCGAAGCGCGGCGAGCGCCACCGAAGCGATGTCGTCGAAACCGACGTTGAACCGCCCATCGGTCAGCGCGACGACCTTGGCGGCGAGGACCAGCACCTGGGCCCCGCGCGGGCTGCTCCCGAACCTCAGGTACTGGTTCACGATGGGGATCGCCGTCTCCGCCCCGGCGTGGGTGGCGAGGACCAACCGGACCGCGTAGTCCTTCACATGGCTGGCGATCGGCACCTGACGGACCAGGGCCTGCATCTCCTGGAGACGCTCCCCATCGAGGACCTTGGACGGAGAATCCCCTCCCCCCTCGGTCGTCCGGGTCAGGATCTCGGTAAGTTCCGCGCCCGTGGGATACCGGACCAGCAGCTTGAAGAAAAACCGGTCCAACTGCGCCTCCGGCAGGGGATAGGTGCCCTCCTGGTCGATCGGGTTCTGGGTGGCCAGGACAAAGAACGGCCGCGGGAGCGGCCGCACGGCCCCGCCGGCGGTCACCTGACGCTCCTGCATGGCCTCGAGCATCGCCGACTGGGTCTTCGGCGTCGCCCGGTTGATCTCGTCGGCCAGGACCAGATGCGCGAACACAGGTCCCGGCTGGAACTCGAACCGCCGCCGGCCGTCCCCCCCCTCGACCACCAGGTTGGTGCCGAGGATGTCGGCCGGCATGAGGTCCGGCGTGAACTGCACCCGGCTGAAACTCAGGTCGAGCACCTCGCCGAGGGTTCGCACCAGCAGGGTCTTGCCGAGTCCGGGAACGCCCTCCAGGAGGACATGCCCCCCGGCCAGCACCGCGGCCAAGGTTCCCCCGACCACCTCGTCCTGGCCGACCAGCACCCGGCCGATCTCGGTGCACAGCGCGGAGTAGGACTCCCGGAAACGTTCGATGGCGGCCTCGGTGGTCATGGTTCTCAGATCATGGACCGCCGGGCGGGGGAAACGTTCCGGCGATGGGTGAGGTTGCCGGCACCCACCCGGTCCAGGCAAGGGACAAACCTCCGTGCGCATCGGGCGGAGCACCGGCCGGAATGCAGAAGCGCCCGCCGTTGATGGCGGGCGCCGTGCGTTCCGGGAGTACCCGGTGGACCCGGGACGGATCAGGCCGCCGGTTCGGGGGTCGGGGTCGGGGTGGCATCGGTCGATGCCGGCGCCGCCTCGACGAACTCGAGGATCGCCTCCTGGGCCGCATCACCCTGGCGCTGGCCCAGCTTGACAATCCGGGTGTACCCGCCGTTCCGGTCCTTGAAGCCCGGAGCGATCTTGTCGAACAGGATATGGACCACGTCCTCGCTCTCGCGCCACTGCTCCCGCTGCTTCTTCCCGGTCAGGGTCGGGGTGCCACGGAACAGGGAACGGGGCTGCTGGCGGAGCTTGGCAGCGGCGAGTCGGCGCAGGTGGACGTTCTCCTCCTTCGTGGCGCCGATGGCCTTGCGACCGAGCGTGATGAGCTTCTCCACCACCGGCCGGGCCGCCTTGGCCTTCGGCAGGGTGGTGGTGATCCGGCCGTGCTTGATCAGACTGCCCGCCATGTTCGCCAGCATGGCGTTCCGGTGGTCGCCCTTGCGGCCGAATTTCTTGTTGCGCTTGAGGTGTCGCATGGTGCTTCGCGGTTAGATCTTCTTGGCCTCGGCACCGGCCTCGATGAGCCCGGTCTCGAAGGTCATCCCAAGGCTGAGCCCCAGCCCGGTGAGCTTCTCCTTGATCTCGTTCAAGGACTTCTTGCCGAAATTGCGGTACTTGAGCATCTCCTGCTCGGACTTCATCGCCAACTGTCCCACCGTGGTGATGTTGGCGTTGTTCAGGCAGTTGGCTGCCCGGACGCTCAGCTCGATCTCGTTGACCGACATGTTGAGCAGCTTGCGCAACTTCGCCTTCTCGTCGTCCTGGGGCTTCGCCTCTTCCTCGAACTCGATGGCGTTCTTGTCGTACCCGACAAACACGTCGAGGTGATGCTGGAGGATCGCCGAGGCACGGGTCAGCGCGTCGTCGGGCGACAGGCGGCCGTCGGTCCAGAGCTCGATGATCAGCTTGTCGTAGTCGGTCCGCTGCCCGACACGGGCGGCCTCGACCGAGTACCGGACACGGGTCACCGGGGAGAACATCGAGTCGATGGCGATGACGCCGATCGGCTGGTCTGGCTTTTTGTTCTCGTCGCCCGGGCAGAACCCCCGACCGACCTTCACCTCGAGCTCCATCTCGAGCTTCTTCTTCTTGTCCAGGGTGCAGATGAGCTGCCCGGGATTCACGACCTCGACGTTCTGGTTGAGCTGGATGTCCCCGGCGGTGACCGCGCCCTCCTTGTTCACCGAAAGGAGGAGCGTCTGGGTCTCGCGGTTGTGGATCCGGAACTTCACCCGCTTCAGGTTCAGGACGATGTCGGTGACATCCTCGACCACCCCCTCGACGGTGGTGAACTCGTGCATCGCGCCGTCGATGCGCACCGAGGTGATCGCGGCGCCCTCGAGCGACGACAGAAGCACCCGGCGGAGCGAGTTTCCGACGGTGTGGCCATAGCCGGTCTCGAACGGCTCGGCGACAAACCGGGCGAAATTCTCGGTGGCGGTCGACTCGTCCTTGACGAGCCGCTTGGGCAATTCAAAACGACCTAGACGAACAGGCATGGTAGCAGGGGTGCAATTTTAACCTGAGCCAACCCGGCCGACTCCCACGGACGGGGGCTCCATATAATTGCGGGGACCGGCGAACGGCGCCGGTCCGGGATACTTCAGCGGGAGTAAAACTCGACAACCATCTGCTCGTTGGCGATGGGATTGATCTCGTCCCGGCTCGGGACGCGCAGCAGGGTGGCCTTGAGGCCTTCGCGGTCCACCGCGACCCAATCGGGAACCACCCGCGCGGTCGACCCCTCGAGGTTCTTCTGGGCGAGGGTCTTGGACTTCGGGTGATCCTTCACCTCGATCACGTCGTTCACCCGCACCGCGAAGCTGGCCACACTGACCTTGCGGCCGTTGACCCGGACGTGGCCATGGCTCACGAGTTGGCGGGCGGCCGCCCGGGTCAGGGCGAAACCGGCGTGGTAGACGAGGTTGTCGAGGCGGGTCTCAAGGATCTGCAGCATCTTCTCGCCCGTGACCCCGCGGAGACGGAGGGCGCGCTCGTAGACGCTGCGGAACTGCTTCTCCTGAAGCCCGTAGAAATAGCGGAGCTTCTGCTTCTCCATCAGTGCCAGCGCGTAGTCGCTGTGCTTGCGACGCGAGCGCGGGCCGTGGACGCCGGGCGGATAGCTGCGGCGCTCAAGGTACTTGGAGGCTCCAAAAATCGGCGTGCCCAGCCGACGGCTGATGCGGACGCGGGGACCGGTATAACGTGCCATGTGGGGAAAGGACTGGTTGCGGGAGGTGGGGACACGCCGGTCAGACGCGACGCTTCTTGCGGGGGCGGCAGCCGTTGTGGGGAACCGGGGTCACGTCCCGGATGCAGGTGACATCCAGACCGATCGCCTGGAGGGCGCGGATGGCCGATTCACGTCCCGAGCCGGGACCGTTCACCTGGACCTCGACCTCGCGCATCCCATGGGACATCGCCTGACGGGCGGCATCTTGGGCGGCCTGCTGGGCGGCGAAGGCGGTGCTCTTCCGCGAACCCTTGAAGCCCACACGACCCGCCGTGCTCCACCCGACGGTGTTGCCCTGCATGTCGGTGATGGTCACCTGGGTGTTGTTGAAGGTGGCCAGGATGTGGGCAACGCCGGTGCTGACATTCTTGGCACCCTTGGCCTTGATGATCTTGGTGGCCTTGGGGTCCTCGCCCAGGAGTTCGGCGGCGGTCGGCGCAGCAGCGGCCGGAGCCACTTCGCCGGACGCCTTGGTGGCAGCGGCGGCAGCGGCGGCCTGGGCCTTCTTGGACCGCACCGGCTTCTCGGCAGGGGCGGACGGCTTTGCCGCAGGGGCCTCGGCGGTGACCGCCGGAGCGTTCTCTGCCGCGGTGGCCGGCGGCGTCGGGGGAATCGTCTCGTCAGACATGGCTCAATCGAATTCGTTTCTCAGTGCTTGCCGGACTTGGCGTTCGGATTCCGCTGCACGCCCACCGTCCGGCGGGGCCCCTTGCGGGTACGGGCATTGGTCTGGGTCCGCTGTCCACGGACCGGGAGGCCGCGAAGATGCCGGACACCGCGATAGCACTTGATCGCCTGGAGGCGCTTCAGGTTCATCCCGATCTCCCGGCGCAGGTCACCCTCGATCACGTAGCCGCCCTCCTGGATCGCGTTGACGATCTGGGACATCTGCGACTCGGACAGGGCCTTGGCACGGATCGACGGATCGATCTGCGCGCGGGCGAGGACCTCCTTCGCGTTCACCGGGCCGATCCCGTAGATGTAGCGGAGCGCGATGTCGACGCGCTTGTCCCCGGGAATGTCGATACCAAGAATACGTGGCATGGAAATGTTTGGTTGTCAGCCCTGGCGCTGCTTGTGTCGCGGATTGGTGCAGATCACCCGGATCACACCTTTCCGCCGGATCACCCGGCAGTGTTCACAAAGCTTCTTGACCGATGCTCTTACTTTCATCTCTGCAAAATCTTTTCGTTGTGTCACCGACCCCTCAGTAGAGGGGACCCGAGTCATCCCGGGTCAAAATCTCCGCCTCTCCATCCGTCACCAGAACCGTGTGCTCAAAGTGGGCCGACAACTGCCGGTCCGCCGTCACCACGGTCCAATCATCATCCAGCACCACCACCCGCGGGTCTCCCGACGTTACCATCGGCTCGATGGCAATCGTCATCCCGGCGCGGAGGCGGACCGCATTCCGGGTGTCGGCATAGTTCGGAACTTGGGGTTCCTCATGCACCGACCGGCCGACGCCGTGTCCACAGAACTCCCGGACGACACCAAGGCCGGCACCTTCCACCACCTGCTGGACGGCGCGGCCAATGTCGCTCGTCCGATTGCCTGCCCGGGCGGCGGAAATTCCCTTGTAGAGAGCCTGGACCGTTACGTCCAACAGATTCTGCGCCGACGGACTGCAACCCCCGCAGGGGATCGACATCGCGACATCACCGACAAAGCCACGGTGGCGGACGCCGATATCGAGTTTGACGATGTCCCCGAACTGGAGGCGTCGCCCGTCGCCGATGCCATGGATCACGGCCTCGTTGACCGAGATGCAGCACTGGCCCGGGAACCCACGGTACCCGAGGAAGGCGCTCCGCGCGCCCCGCGCCTGGATGAGCTCGCCCACCGCGCGGTCAAGGTCGGAGGTGACGAGCCCCGGGGTCACCAGCGCTGCAGCAGCCCGGAGAACCTCGGCGGCCAGCCGTCCGGCCGCCCGCATGCCGGCGATCTCGTCCTCCGTCTTGATCAACGGCGCACTCACCGGGAACTGGTCCCGCTGGATGGCAGGACGGATTTGAAAGAACAGCGAAAGCCCATCGCCCTACACCCGGCCGCGGATGCGCCCCTTCTTGAGGAACCCATCGTACTGGCGCAGCAGCAGGTACGACTCCATCTGGCGCATGGTGTCCAGAAGGACACCCACGGTGATCAGCAGCGAGGTGCCGCCGAAGAACTGGGCCACGTTGAAGTCGATGTTGAGAAACTTGTTCATCAGCCAGGGGATCGCGGCCAGGACGGCCAGAAAGATCGCCCCCGCCAATGTGAGCCGGCTCATGGACCGGTGCAGGAAGTCGCTGGTGGCTACACCGGGGCGAACCCCGGGAATGTATCCTCCGTGTTTCTTCAGGTCGTCAGCCACCTGCAGCTCGTTGAACTGGGTCGCCACCCAGAAGTAGCTGAAGAAGATGATCATGGCCGACTCGGCAGCCAGGTAGAACCAGCTGTCGTGGCTCATCAGCCGGCCCAACTCCGAGATGAACGGAAGGTTCTGCGACTGACCCCACTTGGTGAAGAGCAGGCTCGGGAACATGAGCAGGGCCGACGCGAAGATCACCGGCATGACACCCGCGTAGTTGACCCGCAGCGGCATGAACGAGGTTCCGCCGGAGTATACCTTCCGCCCCACGGCACGCTGGGCGTACTGGACGGGGATTTTCCTCTGTCCCTGCGTCACCAAGACCGTTCCGGCGATCACGCCGAACAGGAGAAGGACCAAGGCGATGAAATACGGCCAAGGCTTGCCGTCGACACCTTCGGGCGGAAAGAACAGGTTCCACACGGCGGTCGCCGCCAGCGGAAGACGATCCAGGATCCCGATGGTGATGATCAGGGAAACACCGTTGCCCACGCCCCGCTCGGTGATCTGCTCACCCAGCCACATCAACATCAGCGTTCCGGTGGTCAGGATCACCACGGTCTGGGCCAGGTAAACGAACCGGTTGTCGATCAGCACCACCCGCCCGTCGAATCCGAAGGCCTGCTTGGCATTCTCCCATCCGATCGCCATCACCAGTCCCTGCCCGAGGCAGAGGAGCACGGTGAGGTAGCGGCCGTAGGCGATGACCTTGGCCCGGCCGCCCTCTTCCCGGGCCAGCTTGGCGAGTCCGGGAAGGACCGCCGTAAGGAGCTGGATGATGATCGTCGCCGAGATGTACGGCATGATCCCCAGCGCCCCCACTGCGCAGCGTTGAAGGGCGCCACCGGTGAAGAGGCTGTAGAAGGACACCACGCCGCCCTGCCCCGACGTCTTCTCGAAGTGGTCGCTCAACGCCGCGCCATCCAGACCGGGAACCGGCGTGATGGCGATGAGGCGACAGACGATCAGAACGAGTGCCGTGAAGATGATCCGGGAGCGGAGCTCCGGAATCTTGAAGCAGTTCGCGAAGGTTTGGAATAGCTGGCGGAGCATGGGGAGGCCGAATCAGGCCACAACCTCGGCCGTGCCGCCGGCCTTCTCGATGGCAGTCTTCGCTGCGGCGCTGAACGCCGCGGCTCGGACGGTGAGCTTCCGGGTGAGGCTGCCGGTTCCAAGAACCTTGACCCCGTCGTGCCGCCCGTTGGCCAGTCCGGCCTGGCGGAACGCCGCGGAATCCACGACCGACCCCTCGGGGAACGCCTCGAGATCGGTGAGATTGACCGGGTGGTACTGGGTCTTGAACGCCGCGTTGTTGAAGCCCCGCTTCGGGAGGCGCCGCGCCAGCGGCATCTGACCGCCCTCGAATCCGATTCGGATCGAGCTGCCGGAGCGGGCCGACTGGCCCTTGCCGCCGCGGCCGGACGTCTTGCCATGGCCGCTGGACTCGCCGGAGCCCAGCCGCTTCTTGCGGTGCTTTGCCCCGGGACGGGGCTTGAGATCGTGAAGTCGCATAGTGATCAGGCCTTCTTCTCAAGGCGGTTGGTGAGGCCGCGGGCGGTCAGGATCTGCTCGCGGGTCCGAAGCTGCATGAGGGCCGACATCGTCGCCTTGGCGACATTGGCCGCGTTCTTGGAGCCGAGCGATTTGGAGAGGAGGTCCTTGAGGCCGCAGGATTCAACCACCGCACGGACGGTCTTGCCACAGATCAGCCCGGTACCGGGGCTGGCCGGCCGGAGGAGCACCTTGGCGCCGCCGAACTCGGCGTACACCTCGTGGGGGATCGTGCTGGCGGACAGGGACACAGGAATCATGGCGCCCTTGGCGTCCTCGGTCCCCTTGCGGATGGCCTCGCTCACCTCGCTGCCCTTGCCGAGGCCCAAGCCCAGACGTCCATTGCGGTCGCCGGCGACCACCAAGGCGCTGAAGCCGAAGCGTCGGCCGCCCTTCACGACCTTCGAGGACCGGTTGATGAAGAGGACCTTTTCGGAGAGGTCGTCCCGGCGATCCGAGGAGGAATCCGGCTGACGCCGGCGACGCGGGCCGCCCCGACCGTCACCCCTGCCCCCGGGACCGCCTTGGTACCCCTGATATCCGCCTACGTTCTGAGTTGGTTCTGCCACAACAGTGCTCCTTCGTGTCCGCGTTAAAACTTGAGTCCGGCCTCCCGGGCGGCATCCGCCAGGGCCTTGACCTTGCCATGATAACGGTTCGCCCCCCGGTCAAAGACCACGGCCTCGATGCCGGCTCCCATGGCGGCCTCCGCGGCCCGCTTCCCAGTGACCACCGCATTCGCCACGTTGGCGCCGTTGGTTTCCTTCGGGGCGACCTTGTCGCGGGTACCGACAGCCGCCACGGTCCGCCCGGCGACATCGTCGACAAACTGCACATAAATGTGCTGTCCGGTGAACTTCACGGACATCCGCGGACGGGCCGCGGTTCCGGAGACCTTCTTGCGCACACGCCACCGTCGGCGGCGGGCCAATTCGAGCTTCTTCTGCGTCCTCATGCGATCGGGAGTGAAATCGGTTTCCCTTACTGAACGGTCTTGCCTTCCTTGCGAACAACATGCTCGCCGGCATACCGGACCCCCTTGCCCTTATAGGGCTCAGGCGGATAATAGCCACGTATTTCCGATGCGACCCGGCCAACCATTTCCTTGTCGGCGCCTTCGATGGTCACCTTGGTCCCCTCCTCGACGGTCACCTTGATCCCGGCGGGAATGGGGTGATGGATCGGGTGGGAGTATCCGAGCGCGAGATTCACCACGTTGCCCTGGACGGCGGCCTTGAAGCCGACCCCCTGGATCTCCAACTGCTTCTTGAAGCCGGTGGAAACCCCGGTGACAACGTTCTGGACCAGTGCACGAGCGAGTCCGTGCATCGCCCGGGCTGCCGGCACCTCGGAGGTGCGGCTTACACGGATCTCCTTCGCGTCCACCTCGACGCGGGTGTGCTTGGGCAGGGAAAGCTCAAGCTTCCCCTTGGGCCCCTCGGCAACCAGCCGTCCGGGGGTCGTCGTGACCTTCACCTTGTCGGGAAGGGCCACCGGCATTTTTCCAATTCGAGACATATGCGTGGGGGGGTAGGTTACCAGATGTAGCAGACCAGCTCGCCGCCCACGCCCTGTTTCCGGGCCTCGGTTCCGCTGAGGATGCCCCGGGGGGTCGAGAGGATCGCCGTGCCCAGCCCACCGAGAACCCGGGGGATGGATCCGGAACCGACGTAACGTCGGAGCCCCGGGGTGCTGATCTGGCGCAAGCCCTCGATCACGCTCTTCCGGCCCTGGTATTTCAGCCCGAGCTTGAGGGTCTTCAGCTTCTCGCCCTCGACGGCGATGTCCGCGATGTAACCCTCGTCCTTGAGGATGCGGGCGATGGCCTCCTTCATGCGGGAATGGGGCATGGCCACCGACGTGTGTCGGGCCATCCCGGCATTCCGGATGCGGGTCAGCATGTCGGCGATCGGATCTTGCATAGGATTCGGGATTACCAGCTGGCCTTGGTCACGCCCGGGATCTGTCCGGACAGTGCGAGCTCACGGAAGGTCAGACGCGAGACACCATACTTCCGGATGTACGCATGACGCCGGCCGCTGAGGCGGCAACGGTTCACCATCCGGACCGGACTGGCGTTCTTCGGGAGCTTGGAAAGGGCTGCATAGTCGCCCTTCGCCTTCAACTCGGCACGGAGGGCGGCGTATTTCTTCACCGTCTCCAGCTTCTTCTTGTCGCGGGCGAGCCAGGATTTCTTGGCCATAGGATTGGGAAAGTGTCGGTGACTTACTTGGAGAAGGGCATTCCCATCATCTTGAGGAGGTCATAGGCCTCCTCATCGGTGGTGGCAGACGTCACGATGGTGATGTCCATGCCCTGGTTTCGCTTGATCTTGTCCAGTTCGATCTCGGGGAAGATCGTCTGGTCCGGCAGCCCCAGCGAATAGCTGCCACGTCCGTCGAACTGACGCGGGCTGATTCCCCGGAAATCGCGGATCCGCGGAAGGGCGGCGGCCACGAGGCGGTCGAAGAATTCGTACATCACCTCGCGCCGAAGGGTGACCCGGCAACCGATCGCCTGACCCTGACGGAGCTTGAAGTTCGCGACGCTCTTCTTGGCGAGGTTGATCACCGGCTTCCGCCCGGTGATGGCGGTCAACTCCTTGACGGCGTCCTCGAGGGCGCCCTTCTCGACCGTGGCGGGAACCCCCATGTTGATGACGATCTTCTCGATGCGGGGGACTTGGTGGACGTTCTTGTACCCGCGCTTCTCGACCAGGGCCGGGCGCACCTCGGTCTGGTACTTGGTATAAAGTCTCGGTTTCATGTTCAGCAGCGGACCGGTCAGGCGGTCTTCTTCTTCTTGGCCGCGCGGGCCTCGTAGGCCTCGACCTTCATCACGTTGGAGACGTGCACCGGGCCCTCGAGCCAGAGGAGCCCGCCCTGCGGATTCTGCTGGTCCTTTCGGAGATAGTGCAGGACCGGCTTGACCAGCCGGCGTCGGTCGTCCTTCTCGGCGGCGCGTTCATCCGTCGCCTCGACGACGACCGAATCGCGCTTGGTGAGGACCTTGGTGATCTTGCCGCGCCGCCCGCGGGCTGAACCGGCGATGACGACGACTTCGTCACCGGATTTCACGTGAAACTTGGCCATGGCGATGGGAAATCAGGTTGCGATCAGATGACCTCGGGAGCGAGGGAGATGATCTTCATGAAGCGCTTCTCGCGCAGTTCGCGGGCGACGGGCCCGAAAATGCGGGTTCCGCGGGGCTCGTTCTCGGCGTTGATGATGACCACCGCGTTCCGGTCGAACCGGAGGTAGGAGCCATCGGAGCGCCGGACCGGCTGCCGGGTACGAACCACCACGGCGTTGCACACATCACCCTTCTTGACCGTCCCGTCGGGGGCGGCCTCCTTGATGTGCACCTTGATCACGTCGCCGACACGGGCGTAGCGCTGGTTGCGGCCGAGTACACCGATGGCCCATGCCACCTTCGCGCCGGTGTTGTCGGCGACATCGAGACTGGAGCGGATTTGAAGCATTGAAGTGCCTTTCTCCCGTGGGTCAGGCGGCAACCGCCTTGGCGGTGCCGTCCGGATTCAGGATCTCAACGAGCCGCCAGGACTTGGTCCGCGAGAGCGGACGGGTCTCCTGGATTCGGACCAGATCGCCCACCTGGGCCTGGCTGGCCTCGTCGTGGGCGTAGAACTTGCGGTAGCTGGTGACCACCTTCTTGAACCGGGGATGCTGGAAGCGGCGTTCCACCCGGACCACGATGGTTTTCTGCATCTTGTTGGAGACCACCTCTCCGACCCGCTCCTTGCGGTGACCGCGCTGTTGGGTTGCGTCAGACATACGAATCAGGCTTTCGAACGAAGTTGGCTCAGGCGGGTCTCGCAGCGGGCAATCTCGCGGCGGATCTCACGGAGGCGATGGGGTTTCTCGAGTCGGGCGGTCGCCTGCTGAACGCGGAGATTGAACATCTCCTCCCGCAGTTCGCGACCCTTGGCGCCGAGTTCCTCGGCGGACATTTCCTTGAGATTGATCTTGGACATGGGATGGAGAGACCTTTCAGCCCAGCTTGTGCCGGGAGATGAACTTGGTGGAGATCGGCAGCTTGGTCGCCGCCAGACGCATGGCCTCACGGGCAACGGCCTCGGGTACGCCGTCCAGTTCGAAGAGAACGTTGGCCGGCCGGATGACGGCCACCCAAGACTCCACACCGCCCTTGCCGGTGCCCATCCGGACCTCCAACGGCTTCTTGGTGAAGCTCTTGTCGGGGAAGACACGGATCCAGACCTTGCCGCGCCGCTTCATGTAGCGGGTGATGGCGACACGGGCCGCCTCGATCTGCTTCGTATCCAGCCAGCAGCGCTCCAGCGACTGGAGGCCGTACTCGCCGAACGCAACCGTGTTTCCGCGGGAAGCAAGACCGGAGCGGTTTCCCCGCTGCATCTTCCGGTACTTCACCCTGGAGGGCATCAACGCCATACAAATTCCTTTGGTCTATCGGGTATTGAGGTGGGTTCGCCGTGTGCGTCAGGCGATCGCCGGGGCCTCGGTGCGACGCTCGCCGCCCGAGGGAACCTCGGCGCGCTTGGTCTCACCCTTGCAGATCCAGCACTTGACGCCCAGCTTGCCGGCCATGGTCTGGGCCTCGGCAAATCCGTAGTCGATCTGGGCCCGAAGCGTGTGGAGGGGGACACTTCCCTGATGGTAGGTCTCCACGCGGGACAACTCGGATCCGCCGAGTCGTCCGGCGCACCGGATCTTGATCCCCTTCACTCCCATGTCCATGGCGATCTGGACGGCGCGCTTCATCGCCCGGCGGAAGCTGATCCGGCGCTCCAGCTGAAGGGCGACGTTCTCCGCAACCAACTGGGCGTCGGTGTCGGCGTTCTTCACCTCCTGGATGTCGACATAGGTCTCCTTGCCGGTGAGGCGGGAGAGCTCCTCCTTGATCTTGTCGATCTCGGCGCCCTTGCGGCCGATGACCACACCGGGACGGGCCGTGAAGATGGTGACCCGGCACCGGTTCGCCGCGCGCTCGATCTGGATGCGCGGGACGGAAGCCGATTCCAGCTTCTTCTTGAGGTAACGGCGGATCCGCTGGTCCTCGACCAGCAGATTGCCGAAGTCCTTGTTGGGCGCGTACCACTTCGAGCGCCAGTCGCGGGTGACCGGAAGGCGAAGTCCGATCGGGTTGGATTTCTGTCCCATGGGGTCAGCGGTCGGAGAGGATGATCTTGATGTGGCAGTTCCGCTTGATGATCGGTCCGGCCGATCCGCGTGCCTTGGGCTGGAAACGCTTGAAGCTTCCCGCGGTCTGGGCGAAGGCGCCGACCACGCGAAGGGTTTCCGGCTTCAGGCCGAGGTTGTTCTCAGCGTTGGCGATGGCGGATTTGAGGGTCTTGGCAACAGCCCGCGCGGATTTGCGGGGCGTCACCTTCAGGACCGCAAGCGCCTGGACGGCGTTCATGCCCTGAACCTGTCGGACGACTTCCCGCATCTTCTGCGGGGACATCCGGAAATTGCGATAGACGGCGTGGACTTCCATGGGATTCCGTGGCTGGACTACTTGGCCTCGGCCTTCGCCGTATGCGAGCCGTGCTTCTTGAACGTCCGGGTGAGCGAGAACTCGCCCAGTTTGTGCCCGACCATGTTCTCCGTCACGAAGACCGGGCTGAACGCCTTGCCGTTGTGGACGTTGATCGAGAGCCCGACAAACTCCGGGGTGATGGTCGACCGGCGCGACCAGGTCTTGATCGGCGCCTTCGACTTGGTGGCCTTGGCCTTGAGCACCTTGTCGAGGAGGTGCTGGTCCGTGAACGGACCCTTCTTGAGAGAGCGTCCCATAACCGTTACTTGCGCTTCATCGGACGGCCGTCACGCCGCACCATGATAAACTTGTTGGAGGATTTCCGGAGCGTCCGGGTTCGGTACCCCTTGGCCAGGAGGCCCCAGGGAGAGGTCAGGTGCTGGCGTCCGCCGCCACCCTTCGACTTGCCCTGACCACCACCGTTCGGGTGGTCGACCGGGTTGCGGGCCATGCCGCGGGTGAGCGGCCGGCGACCGAGATGGAAGCTGCGGCCGGCCTTTCCGAGCACGACGTTCTCATGCTGAGTGTTGCCCACCTGCCCGAGGGTTGCCACGCACTTTTCGTGAATCCGGCGGATCTCGCCGCTGGGCAGTTTGACCTGGGCATAACCGGCATCGCGGGACATCAGGGTCGCCGCAGAGCCAGCCGAGCGGACCATCTGACCGCCCTTCCCCGGGACCAACTCGATGTTGTGGATGGTCGAGCCAATGGGGATCTCGGAGAGCGGGAGGCAGTTGCCAACCGTGGCCGGCGACCCCGCCCCGTTTCGGATCGGGGCACCCACCGCCAAACCGTCCGGGCAGATGATGTAGCGACGCTCCTTGTCAGCGTACTCCACCAAGGCGAGACGGGCGCTCCGGATGGGATCGTACTCGATCGCCACCACCGTGCCGTCCACCCCGACCTTGCCGCGGCGGAAGTCCACGGTGCGGACCTTCTGCTTGTGGCCGCCACCGATGGCACGGGCCGTGATGCGGCCATGGTTGTTGCGCCCACCCGTCTTCTTCCGGGTGTACACAAGAGCCTTCTCCGGACGGGTCTTAGTGATGTCCGAAAAGTCGGCGTACGTCAGATAACGCGTCGACGGCGTCAGCGGTCGAAAAGTTTTCACAGGCTAATGCTTTCAGTTTGACACGGGGCACTCGCCCATCGTGCGGCCGGCCTTCACTCCCAGTCGCCTGGAGCGACATGGTTATCGGTCGGACTCATCGTTTCCCCGACGACACCGGGCCAAACGGGAGCGCAGAGGTTATGGAGAGGGGGTTTAGCTGCAATCTTTTTTTGGAGAATTCTGCGAAACGTATTCGGGAAAGTTTTCCATTGCAGTGCCGGGGGGCTTTGCACATCTTCCGCGCCGCATTTGGTTCGGGGCGTAGCGTAGCCTGGCTAGCGCGCCTGTTTCGGGTACAGGAGGTCGTGAGTTCGAATCTCACCGCCCCGACCATCTCCCTCCCGGCTCGTCCGGGTTGGAGGAAATGCTCACCGGTCGCGCACGTGGCGGAATTGGCAGACGCGCTACTTTGAGGTGGTAGTGGAGAAATCCGTGCAGGTTCAAGTCCTGCCGTGCGCACCACTCCCGGTGATGGAGGGCCGATGGGGTCCCTTTCCGGCTTCCGGCCGGAATCCCGCCTTGCCGGTTCCCCGGCGCAGTTTCCCTGCGGAATGCACCCCGCTTCTTCCGTCGTCACGTCGCCCTTTACATCCCCCGATGGCATCCCGGACACGGGGGATGCCGCACTCCCTCGCGCTGATTCGCGGGTGCACCCCGTGACTGGAGACACCGCGCGGCGCGGACGACGGTCCGGTTCAGGTTGGATTTTGGCCGGTTTGCCGCACGAAAACCGGTCCGGATGGTGTCCCGTCGGTTGAAGGCGCCCGGATTTTGCCGTCGACAACGGTGCACCGGCCTCCCTCCACTAGCGTTTCCCATGGTGGCCGAGCGGTGGCCGCCGCAGATGAACATGGCCAAGGACATTCCCCAATCCGGCCGGCCCTCGGGGGCCGGGAACTCGACCTCTTCCGACGCGAGCCCGGAGCCGGTCGGGCGGCTCTACCGCCCGGTGGACTGGGTGACCTTCTGGGTGGTCACCCTCGTGGTCCTGCTCGGGTACCTCTATACGCTGGCGCCCGACCTGACGCTGGAGGATTCCGGCGAACTGGCGGTCGGATCGATGTACGCCGGGGTGCCGCATCCGCCGGGGTATCCGGTGTGGACCCTCTACACGTGGCTGTTCACGAAGCTGTTGCCGTTCGGGAACATGGCGTGGCGGGTGGGGGTTTCCTCGGCGGTGGCGGCAGCGGTCTCGGCGGGGCTGGTGGGGCTGCTAGTGGCCCGCGGATCCAGCATGATCCTCGAGGGCATCCCGACCTTCCGCGACCTGGGTCGGCGCTGGGAGGATCGCATCTGCCTGGTGGCGGGCTTTGTCTCCGGCATGCTGATCGGCTTCAACGGATTCATCTGGAGCCAGGCGGTGATCGTGGAGGTGTACACGTTGGCCGTGCTGACGCTGATGGGGGTCCTTGCCGCGCTGCTCCGGTGGGCCTGGGCTCCGTCGCAGCGTCGCTACCTGTACCTGGCGTTCTTCTTCTTCGGGCTCTGCTTCTGCAACCACCAGACGCTGATCGTGGCCGCGATGGGCCTGCAGGTGCTGGTGTTGATGGCCGACCGTCGGGTGGGACGCGATTTCCTTCTGGGCAACACCCTGATCTGGCTGTTGATCACGCTGGGGCACTTCGCCGGCAAGGTGGGGACCTTCCGCGAGAACCCCGCCCTGTCGGGAATCTTCCACCTGGTCGGGCTGGCCTCGGCCGGCGGTTTCGGCTGGCTGCTGATCCAGCGTCCGAAGTCCGGGACGGAGTGGCTGCGGGACGCCGGGCTTCTTGCCGGGCTCGGCCTGGCGGCGGCCCTGGTCTTCCGCACGGCCGGGTATCCGGCGTCGGGGACTGCAACGCCCTGGGTGCATCTGGTGCTGGCGGCCGCCACCCTGGCCGGTGTGGCGGTGATGATCCATCGGACGCGACGGCTCGACCCGGGGATGACGGTGGTGGTGGCCGCCGGGGGGGCCTTCCTGCTGGGGGCCGCGTTCTACTTCTACATGCCGCTCGCCTCGGCGACCAATCCGCCGATGAACTGGGGGTATCCGCGGACGTTCGACGGCTTCATGCACGCCTTCACCCGGGGGCAGTACGAGAAGACATCGCCCGGGATCAGCCTGGCGCAGGTGTACTTCTACTTCGTCGGGGTGAAGGAGGAGTTCAACTGGGCCAACCTCCTGATCGGGGTCATCCCGTTCCTCTTTGTCCGGCAGATGCGGGAACGGGAACGCGGATGGCTGGTGGGCCTGGCCGCGGTCTACGCCTGCCTCGCGTTCATCCTGCTGTACCTGTTGAACGCCGGCGTGGACAAGCAGTCCCGCGAACTGGTGAAGGTCTTCTTCACCTCCTCCCACGTGGTCGTCGCCCTGGCCATCGGCTACGGCCTGGCGCTGACGTCGGCACTGCTCCTGACCCGCTACGCGGAGGTGCGTTCGTGGCTGCTGCTGGGCGGTGCGATCGCGAGCGGCTTCAACCTGTTCCAGGCAGTGGACGTGTTCACGTCGACCGATTTCCTCGCCCCGCGCCTCGCGGCGTCGGTGAGCCTGGGGCTTTCGTGCGGATTCGTCGCCCTGGTGCTTCTCTGGCGGGAACGGGCCCACCTGGCGCCGGTCCTCGGCCTGTTCCTGCTGGTGCCCGTCGACTCCATCCTCGACCACTGGGCCGACAACGAGCAGCGCGGGCACCTGTTCGGGTACTGGTTCGGGCACGACATGTTCGAGCCCGGGCGCGATGCCGGGGCCAAGGCTCCGGTGGATGCGGAGGGGAAGCCGTTGTATCCGCCGATGGCGGCCGATGCGGTGCTGTTCGGCGGGACGGACCCGGGCCGGTTCTGCCCCACCTACATGATCTTCTGCGAGAGCTTCACCGACGCCCGCCACCGGCTCGACCCGGGGTTCGACCGGCGCGACGTGTACATCATCACCCAGAACGCCCTGGCCGATAACACCTACCTCGACTACATCCGAGCCCACTACAACCGCAGCGCCCAATCGGACCCACCCTTTTTCCTGTCGATGCTGAACGACCCGCGGAGCATGGCGCGGGGACGCACCAACTTCCTCGCCGCACGGTTCGCCGGTCCCGACCGGGTGATCATGTCGGTCGGGGAACGGATCGAGCGGCGGCGGCGGATTGGCGAGTCCTGGTTCCAGCCGGAACATTTTGCCGACCTGCCGGCGTTGCAGCAGCGGCTGCGGGCCGGGACCGATCCGTTGACCGTCCACCTGCGCACCGCGCTGGGCGAGCCGGCTCTTTCGGCCGGAGCCCCCGCGCTGGCCGAGGCGCTCAACGGCCTGCTTCGGGACCCGGGCCTCGCCGCGCCGGAGCGGATCGCGGGCCGGGAATGGAGCCCGCGCCTGACGCGGTTCATCCGACAGAACCCGGAAGGCGACGCCCGAGTACGGCTCAACAGGCTGCTTCTGGAGGAGGCCTACCCGGGGCTCCTCACCGGGAGTCCCGGCGGCCTCTACCCCGACCTCGAGATCCACACGCCGAGCGACCTCGACGCCCGGCGCTCGTTCGAGGAGTACACCCTCGATGCCCAGCGGCGGCATCGGCTCAACCAGCTCAAGGACGGCGAGTACGTCACGCAACTGCCGGACGGACGGGTTTCCGTGACCGGGCAGACCGCGGTGATGGCGATCAACGGGCTGCTGACGAAGGTCATCTTCGACGCCAATCCCGGGCATGAGTTCTACGTCGAGGAAAGCTTCCCGCTGGACTGGATGTACCCGCATCTCGTGCCCTACGGGATCATCATGAAGATCGAGCGCGAGCCGGTCGCCCGGCTCAGCGACGACCAGATCCGACGGGACCACGACTACTGGAGCCAGTACTCGGCGCGGTTCATCGGGAACTGGATCCGGTACGAGACCCCGGTGAGGGAGGTCTGCGACTTCGCCCGCAGGATCTACCTGCGGCGGGATTTCACCGGGTTCGAGGGGGATCGGGCGTTCGTCCGGGACGACAATGCCCAGAAGGCGTTCTCCAAGCTGCGGAACGCCATCGGCAAGTCGGTCTACGGATGGCGCGCCCAGGAGGCGCGCGACGTCAAGTACCAGCAGGCGCTCATCCAGGAGGCCGAGTTCGCGCTGAAACAGGCGTTCGCCTTCTGCCCGTACAGCCCCGAGACGGTCTACAACTACGCCTCCCTGCTGGCCGGCCTGGGGCGTTACCAGGATGCGTACGACGTGGTGGCCACGGCCTACGAGTTCGACGAGGAGAACGCCGGCATCCAGGGCCTGCTGATGCAATTGGACCGCATCCGGGGTGCGGCCGCGCCCCCGCAGCCGGGCGCCGCGGCGGCTTCCTCCCAGGAGACGTTCTCCGCCCTGGCCACCAACCTCGAGGCGGCCTTCACCACTGCGTCGGCGTGGCTCCAGAGCGGCCGGAGCAACGAGGCCATCCAGCTCCTCGACGCCCTGATGGCATCGCCCACGGCCGATGCGCGGACGCTGGTGTCGCTGGCGCAGGGTTTCGGCGAGCTCGGACGTCCCGACCGCATGGAGGCGGCCCTCGCCCGCTACGCGGCCCTGGTGCCCGAAAGTCCCGAGGCCTGGTACGACCTCGCCGCCATCCAGGCCGCCCAGGGCAAGGCCGCCACGGCGTCGTCCACGCTCACCAAGGCGATCGCCCTGAGCGACGGGAGGAGGACCCGGGATCCCGAGGCCCGGGATCTCCGCGCCCAGGTCGCCAACGACCGCCGCTTCGATCCCGTCCGGCCACTTCTGAAGCTGCCCGATTGACGGGCGCATCCGACGGGGAACAGAGTGCGGCCGGGGGATGCACGAACTCATCCGGGACATTGCACTGGCGACGGCCGCGGCGTGGCTGCTGGGGGTCGGGGCGCACCTCCTCCGGCAGCCGGTCATCCTCGCCTACCTCGCCGCCGGATTCCTCCTCGGGCCGTCGGTCCTCGGATGGATCCATGACCAGGAGTCCATCGCCACGATCTCCGAGCTGGGGCTGATCTTCCTCCTGTTCATGATCGGGCTGGAGATCGACCTGAAGAAGATCATCAGTGCCGGACGCGCGATCACGCTGACCGCCGCGGTGCAGGTCCTTGGCGGCAGCCTGCTCGGGGTGGCGTTCTTCCGGGTGATCGGGTTCCCCCTCGGCGGCACCGCCGGCTGGGATGCCCTCTACCTCGGGGTCGCCGCCGCCCTCAGCAGCACGGTCATCATCGTCAAGGTCCTGTACGAGAAGCGGGAACTCGACACCCTGTCGGGCCGGATCACCCTCGGCGTCCTGGTCCTGCAGGACCTGTTCGCCATCCTGTTCCTCGCCGTCCAGCCGAACCTGAACAACCTCCAGGCGTCGGTGCTGGGAGGATCGATGGTCCGGGTGGTCCTCCTGGTGGGCAGCGCGATGCTGGTGAGCAAGTACCTGTTGCCCGGATTGTTCCATCGGGTGGCGCGGCTGCCCGAGCTGATCCTGGTCGGGGCCATCGGATGGTGTTTCCTGGTGGGCGAGTTCGCCGCCCGGCTGAACCTCTCCCGGGAGATGGGAGCGCTGGTGGCCGGGGTGGCGCTGTCGACCTTCCCCTATGCCCTCGATGTCACCGCCAAGGTGACGAGCCTGCGCGACTTCTTCGTGACGCTCTTCTTCGTCGGGCTCGGGATGAAGATCCAGCGTCCCGACGTTGCCGTCCTCGGCTGGGCGGCGGTCTTCGCCGTGTTCGTGGTGGTGACCCGTGTCGCCACGGTGTTCATCCCGCTCCACCGGCTCCGACAGGGCCTTCGCGGCAGCCTCGTGCCGGCCATCAACCTGTCCCAGGTCAGCGAGTTCTCCCTGGTCCTGATGGAGATCGGGGGATCGGAACCGTTCCGCCATGTGAGCCCCCTGGCGCGGGATCTCACCTCGCTGGCCTTCGTGGGTCTCGCCGCCGCCTCGACCTTTGGCATGACCCGTTCCGACCGGCTGATCCCCCGACTCGTCGCCCGGCTCAAGGCCATCGGCCTCCGGGACCTCGATTCCGGCGGAAAGGCGGCGGCCGACCCGGGGCACGGGGCGGCCCGCCCGATCCTCCTGCTCGGATTCTTCCGCGGGGCCTCCTCGCTGCTGGAGGAACTGGAACGGCGCGCACCCGAACTGCTGGCGCAGGTGGCGGTGGTCGACTTCAACCCCCAGGTTCATTCCGAACTGAAGCGCCGTGGGATCCCGGCGATCTACGGGGACCTGGCCCAGAGGGAAACCCTGGTCCACGCCGGGGTCGGCGGGGCGGAGATCCTCGTCTGCACCATTCCCGACAGTCTCCTCAAGGGCATCAACAACCACCGCCTGGTGCGGACCCTCCGCGAGCTGAACCCTCGGGCCGTCATCGTGGCCCCGGCGGAGATCCTCTCTGAGGCATCCGACCTCCTCGCCGTCGGGGCGGACTACGTCTCGATGCCGCGGCTGCTGGAGGGGGACGACCTCTGCGAGGCGCTCCGCGCCGCGGCGGGCGGAACCCTGCCCGCCCGTCGGAGCACGCTGATCGACCGGCTGGAAGGGCGCCGGGAGGTCCTGCCGTGATTCCCCGCCCCCCATCCCCCACCCCACCGATGACCGCATCGAACAAAGTCCATCCCTCCCACCTGGCCGCGGCGGTGGACGCCGCCCGCGAGGCGGGAAAGGTCATGCGGCGCCACCTGTCGCGTCCCAAGAGGGTCCACACGGCCACGGCACACGACGTGAAGCTGGAGCTGGATGTCGAGTGCCAGCGCATCATCACGCGGTGCCTGGGCCGCGCGTTCCCGGACATCCCCATCCTCGGCGAGGAGGGAATCGACCCCGTCGCCGAGAAGGCCGCGGTCCGGTGGGTGGTGGATCCGATCGACGGGACGGTGAACTTCTCGCAGGGCATCCCGCATGCATCGGTGAGCATCGCCCGCCAGTCGCGGGCGGACGGTGCCTACCGGACCGATCTCGGCGTCATCCTCGACCCGTTCCAAGACGAGATCTGGACGGCGGTCCGGGGAGGGGGCGCCCGGCGGAACGGGCGTCGGATCCGGGTCAGCGGACGGGACCGGCTCCGGGACGCGGTCATCTCGCTGGGCTTCGCCAAGACCGACCGGGAGTTGCAGCGCATGTTCCCGGCGTTCGCGAGGTTGGCGCGCCGGGTGCGGAAGATCCGGATCATGGGCTCCGCCGCGCTCGCCCTGGCCTACGTGGCCGACGGCCGGTTCGACGCGTATGTCGAGTCCGGCATCCGCCTGTGGGACATCGCCGCGGGCGGCCTGATCGTCGAGTGCGCCGGCGGCGTGTTCGAGGCGGAGGCCACGGGCCGCGGGCACCGCTACCGGATGCAGGCCCACAACGGGACGGTCGGCCGGGAACTGTCGCGGGTCATGGACCTCCCGGACGACGACGCGTAGGAGCCTGACCGGATCAGTCGGCGTCGCGGGAGATCTCCACCACGACCTTTCCGCACTGAAGTCCCTGCTCGAGCAGGGCGAAGGCGTCGGCCACCCGCTCGAGCGGGAGCACCTCGCTCACCACCGGATGGATGGCGTGTCGGGCGACGAAGGCGGTCATCATCTGGAAATCCGTCGGGCTGCCCATGGTGGTCCCCAGGATGTTGAGCTGTTTCCAGAAGATCTTGCGCAGGTTCAAGTCGGGCACGTTCCCTGCGGTGGCCCCGAAGAACACGATCCGGCCGCCTGGGGCCGCCAGGTCGACCAGCTGGTTGAACCCCGCCCCACCGGAGCTGTCGACGATCAGGTCGAACGGCCCGTGGTGCTCCCCGAACTCCCGTTCCCAGCCCGGCTGGGTGTACAGGGCGCCGGCGCGGGCGCCCAACTCGCGGGCGCGCCGGAGTTTCTCCTCGGAACTGGAGGTGACGAAGGGGATGGCCCCGGCGGCCGCGGCGAACTGGAGTGCGAAGAGGGCCGTTCCCGCCCCGATGCCGGTGATCAGGACCCGTTCGTGGGCCTTCAGGTGGCCCCGACTGAACACCGCCCGGAAGGCGGTCAATCCGGCCAGCGGGAGGGCGGCCGCCTCGGTCCACGACAGGTGTCCCGGCCGGGGGGCGAGCTGGGCGACCGGCACGTGAACGAACTCCGCCAGGGTCCCGTCCTTCGGCAGTCCGAGGATGGTGAACCGCGGCTCCTGCACCTTCGGGTCGTGTCCCCAGGAAAGGCTCGGGTTGATGATGACCTCGCGGTCCATCCAGGACGGATCGACCCCCGGCCCCAGATCCACCACCACGCCCGCGCCGTCCGACCCGGGAATCACCGGGAACTTCAGGCCGGCGTACTGGCCGTGCTTGATCCAGACATCGCGATGGTTGAGCGCCGCGGCACGCAGATGGACCAGGACCTCGCCGGGGGCGGGAACGGGCCGGGGCACGGTGTCGAGTTCGAGCGAATCAATGGCACGGAGTAGGGCGGCCTTCATGGGTCAGCGAATTGGGACGGGACACTACGCCGGCGCCCACCCCGGAGCCAAGGCTGAGACCGGACGAATCGCCCGCCCGGCCGTTCCGGGCATCACTTCAGGTCGTCGAAATAGTCGCGAACGGCATTCTGGTAGGCCTTGGGCACCTGCTCCTGGTTGAGGGCCGACTGGGCGTCCGACTGGGCGGCGGCCACCGCCTCGGTGAACGCCACCCGGCTCTGGCCCTTGATGCTCACGCCCCGGAGGGTGATCGACGGCATCGGGCCGCCGGGCTGGATCTGTCCCTTGATCTTGGTGGGGGTGAGGCCGTCCGGCATGGCCGCATCGCGATCGGAGTGCCCCTTCCCGGCCATGTCGGGACGGTTGAGGCCGGAGTTGTCCCACAGGTCCTGGATGGAATCGGGCATGGCCCACGCGTCGTTCTCCGACCAGGTCCCCACGCCGCGCCCGCCCTTGCCGCCCTTTCCAAGCCCGATCGAGCTGCCACCGGGCTTCGTCCCCCAGCACTGGCCGTTCCCGACGCACAGCTGGGCCTTCTGCAACGCCTGCATGGCGGCCATGAGCGACTGGGCATCCCCCATCTGTTCCATCAGGCGCTCCAGCTCCTCCCGGGCATTGGCCAGTTCGGCGGCGCCCGCCGCGGACTCGCCCTTCCCGAGGCTTTCCGAGGCCTTCCGGAGGAGATCGCCGACCTCGCCATAGTTCCGCCCCGCCTCGGCCCCCTTGGCCACCTCGCGGGCCATCCCGGCCAGCTGTTCCGGGGTGAGCCCGGACTTCTGCAGCTGGTCGATCATCTTCCGGAGGGTCTCGGCGGCGGCCTGGGCCTGCCCGTTCTGGAGCTGTTCGCCCAGATCGCGTCCCTGACGCTCCGCCTGTTGCTGCAACTGGGCGAGGGTTCGCGCCATGTCGGCCATCCGCTCCAGGTCCTGCGAGGCCAGGTCGAGATCCTTCAGGAACTGCTCCACATCCGCCTGGGCCAGAGCGGCCAGCGCCTCGTCGAGACTCTCCATGGGCAGTCCCATGGCCTCCGCCTTGCGGGCCAGTTCCGAGACCGCCTGCGCCATCTGCTCGCGGGCCGCCTGCCCGGCCGCGCCCTCCTGTCCGGCCATCCCGCGGGCCTCCTGCTGCATCGACTTCAACTCCTTCTGGAGTTCGCGGGCGGCATCCTCGGACGGGGCCTTGTCGCCGAGGGCCTTCTGCAGGGACTCGATCTGGCGCTGGAGGGCCTCCGATGTCTGGGAGGAGGAACTCCCCGAATTGCGCGCCGCCTGTTCCAGTCGGCGCAGCGCGGGGTTCCTGGCCAGTTCGAGCGCCTGCTCCTTGAGGCTTTCGGTGGCCTTGGTCAGGTCGCGCAGGGCATCGTCACGCGTCAGCCGGGCGGTCTGGAGGCGTTCCCCCAGGTCGCCCACCCCTTCCACCGCCTCGCGCACCGGCGCCTCGGCGGGAACGCGCCGGGCGAGTTCCCGCTTCGTGACCTGCACCAGGTTGCGGCCGACATCCTCGATCACCGCCGCGTCGAGCGCCGATTGGCGGCGGGCGGCCGACCGGTACTCCGGGACAAACCCCACCCCGGCCGCCACGGCGAGCAGGACGACGGTCCAGCGGGTGAAGGCCGGCAACCGGAGCGGCAGGAGCCGACGGGGTTCCACGCGGGCCGCCGCCCCGAGGGCGTCGTGGATCACGAGCCCCTTCCAGAGCCCCGCCTTCTCGGAATCGGCCACCTCGAGGGCGGTTCCCAGACGTTCCTTCAGCCCGGCCCGGGCATCCAGCAACCGGGCCGCCTCGGAGGGGGTCACCCGTCGCCTCCCCCCCCAGGCGGCGCCCACCGGGAGGCACGCCAGCCCGAGCCAGAGCCCGAGGTCGATCGCGACCGGCGGGACAGGCAGGAGCTTGAAGACGGCCAGGGCGACCAGGTAGACGCCCGTCCCGACCAGCAGTCCGCCCCAGAGGCCCCGCCAGCCGCCCATCAGGCGCTGGCGTCGGGCGGTGCGGCGCAGGGTGTCCTGGAGGATCTCGATCTCGCTCATGGCGCTGGGTGCTGGGGTTCTACTGACGCTCGTACTCCCCCTTGTTCACCCGCTTGAGCACGGTGAACCCGGCCTGCTTGGCGTCGGAGATCGACAGGGGCTTGAGCAGGCTGGGGGTGTGGAATCCGGTGATGACCTTCCTCACGGGACGCCGGCAGGCGGGGCACGCCTTCAGCTCGGGGGCGGAGAGCGGCCGACGGAGCGTGAAGCACCCGCCGCAGGCCGCACACCCGCCCTCGCAGAGTTCGTATTCGTAAAGGGGCATGGGCTTTTGCCTGGGACGACGGGGGGAAAGCTGGACCCGTCGGAGCCGACAGGCAAGCGCCCGATGGTGCACGGGCCGGGTCGGACCCGTTGCCTTGGACCGGGCGGGCGCCGCCGCGTTACGGCCCCATCACCGGACCGGATCCGCATCCGGGTCCACCGGCGATTCCGGCGGCTTTTCGGGTTGCGGCGATGGATCGGGCGACAGAGTTTCGCCAGCCTGTCGCCCGATGAGTCACGTCGCCCCTCCCCCGTCCGCCGCGCGCCCGGTGCCCCCGCCGGAGAACGTCTGGCTCAATCTCGCCTGCAACGTGGTGCTGCCCGGATTCCTCCTGGGGCAGCTGAGCAAGGACGGCCGCCTGGGCCCGGTCTGGGGGCTGGTGGTGGCCCTGATGGTTCCCCTCGGCTACGGGATCTACGACCTGATCCGCCGCCGAAAATGGAACCTCTTCTCCATCCTGGGATTCGTGAGCGTCCTCATGACCGGGGCCCTGGGGCTGGCGGGCGCCGACGCCTTCTGGGTGGCGGTGAAGGAGGGGGCCTTCCCCCTGCTCATCGGCATCGCCATCCCCATCTCCCTCCGGACCCGGCAACCGCTGGTCCGCATGCTGCTGTTCAACGAGCAGGTCCTCGACGTGCAACGGATCGAGGCCGCCCTGGCGGAACGTCGCGATCGCCCCGCATTTGACCGGCTTCTCGCCCGGTGCTCCTGGATCCTGGCCGGATCCTTCCTCGGGAGTGCCGTCCTCAACTTCGGCCTGGCCCGGTGGATCCTCACCGCCAATCCGGGCACCCCGGAGTTCAATGCCCAGCTGGGACGGATGAACTGGCTGAGCTGGCCGGTGATCGTGATCCCGATGATGGCGGTCAGCATCTACGCCCTGTTCCAGCTGCTGAAGGGCGTGGAGCACCTGACGGGCTTGAAGGGCGAGGAACTGTTCCACCATCCCCCCGGCAAGGCACCCAAGCCTCCCGAGACAACCGGCTGACCTCGGCCGCGGGAGATATCCGAGGTACCCACCGGAATCCCCCTCACGACCAAGGGACTGGGGATCCCCGTTCGGAACCCACCGTCCCGGTCGGTCGCGAGACCGTTCGCCGGAACGGTGCCAACGATGCCCGGCCCGGAAACTCCGGACAGCTCTAGCCCGGATTTCTCGCCACCTTTCTGCTGCGGCTGGCTGCAAGCCCGCCTGGCGGCGTTGTCCTCGCGTTCCTCGCCGGACAGTATGTCCCCATACAGCCCGGTTCGGAACGGCTTCGGCCGCCTTGCCAGGCGGGCTTTCGCTACGCCTCGCGACGAAAGTCGGTGAGAAATCCGGGCTAGGGATTCGGAAGGCTGACCACCCGGTGGAACCGTCCCATGCCGGGCTCGAAGTCCACGGTCACGCTGACGGGATCCCCGTTACCCGTGATCGGGGGCTCGATGTCCACCCAGTCCGTCAGATTGGTCGTCGACTGGACCCGGTAGCGGGTGCCTGCCAAGGTCGGCCAACTGAGGCGCATCGCGGTGCCGGACGACTCAATGGCCGCACCCACCGTGACCGCTTCCGGCACCGGCGGCGGCGTGACCGTGTCCCCGGTCACGTCGCGAACGCGATAGAGCAGGAAGGCATCGACCGGCAGCGGGACCAGCACCCGGGTGACGCCCAGCGTCGCCGGGAACGGCCCCATCACCGCCGTCCAGACCGATGCAGCCCCGGCAAATCCGTCCGTGGATTCCACCACGTAACGTCGACCCACCACCGAATCGAACTCCACCACCGCGTTGGTGGCGGCTCCGGCAGGTGGAATGAACCGTACCTGAATCGGCTCCGCAGGCGGCGGCGTCACCCCGCCCCCGGTCACGTCGAGCACCCGGTAGAACCGGATCTCACCCGCGGGCAGCGGCACCTCCTCCGTCGTCGTCGTCCCCACCGCCGTGATCACCG
>CAZGIK010000009.1:0-125315 GCA_964525755.1 uncultured Verrucomicrobiota bacterium | reverse complement strand
CAGCGGGTGAGTCCGACGGGGTCCGTCAGGACCCCGCAGGGGTGGGAAGGATGGCACAGGGTGTCGACCCCTTGCGGGGCCGATTGGGCTCGCAGGCTCGCCCCACCGCGCCCAGCGCCCCTCGGGCCGTGGAGGGATGAGCCCGCGCCAGCGGGTGAGTCCGACGGGGTCCGTCAGGACCCCGCAGGGGTGGGAAGGATGGCCCAGGGTGTCGACCCCTCGCGGGGCCGATCGGGCTCGCAGGCTCGCCCCTCCGCCGCGCCCGGCGCCCCTCGGGCCGTGGAGGGATTGGTGGGGAATGCGCGGACCGGCCGCCTATCGGCGGCGGCTACACCCGACCACGGCGTCGGGTCACGGTGGGCCCGGATTTCAGGGCGCCACCACCCGGGTCTGGAAGAAGAACGTCTCCACACCCGACAACGGTTGGGTGGACCTCACGGTGACCCGGTCGACCCCGTTGCCCAGGTCCTCTACCGACTCGACCACCGGCAGCGGCGTGGCGAACAACAGCGTGGTCGACGCCGAGACGGTGATCTCCACCCCGTTGGCGGCCCGGTTGCGGGTGAACCGGACGGCCGGATAGCGGATCCCGTCGGCCTCGACCTCCACGCCGGCCGGCCATTCCCCCGATCCGGCCACCATCGGATTGCCCCCCAGGGCGTACTCGAGCCGGTTGGTGATGCCGTCGCCGTCCGGATCGTCATCCGGCCCGTCCTGCCCGACCGGGACATTGTACCCGGCCAGCCATGCGGCAAAGCCCGGGTCCGGGTCGGGACCGCTCGCCGGCGCGGTCACCTGGATGCGCTGGATGAAGTCCTGCCGACCCGGCGTGCGACCCGCCACCAGCCGGATGTTGGTGCCCACGAGGACCGATCCGTCTTCCAGCGGATGGATGCAGTGCACCACCGGCGCATACACGTTGTCCGCCGCCCCCTCGTAGGGGGACTGGAACCCGGGCACGAGCGCCCCGTCGGCCCGCACATGGGCGATGGCCCGCATCGGGACCCCGTTGACCTCGGCGAACGATCCGCCGAGGACAAGGGTGCCATCCGGCAGGAACGCCATCGCGCGAACCCCGGAGGCGGCCACGTCAAACGACGGGTCAACCTCCCCGTCCGGACCCGCGCGGAGGAGCCTGTCCTGGCGGTTGTAATACACCTCGCCCGCCGGACCGACCATCACGCCGCGCGGCACCGGGTCGAGTGCCGCCGGGACCCAGAGGCGGGTCTCGGAATCGTCGGCCAGCCGGCGCTTGAGCCCGGTGCTGACCGCATACCACAGCGAGCCGTCGGGAGGCGCGGCGACGGAGAACAGTTCGCCACGGGTGGCCGACGTCGTGTTGGCCACCCGCCGCTCCAACTGGCCGTCCACGTCGAGGAACAGGAGCTCGTTGGCCCCGCCCTCCCCCGAGTTCGACCGGCCCACCAGATAGCGCTGGCCCGACAGGAGCGCTGCGGCCCGGGGGGAATAGTTCCCGGACGTCGGCCCGTTGAAGGCGGTGTCGAGCGTCAGGTCCGGATTGAGCCGGGCGATCTGGCCGATGGTGACAATGGCCCCTCCGGGACCGATCGCCTGGAAGTTCAGGGTGCCCACGGCGATGAACCCGCCGTCGTGGGCCGGGAGGGCGTCGGCGACCACACGACTCGACCCGGAGCTGGGAATCGGGACGAACGTGCGGTCGAGGGATCCGTCGGCCCCGAAGCGGAACACCAGCTGGGGGAGGTATCCGTCGGCGACGCGGCCGGCGCGGACGTTCCCGAAGGCCACGAACCGTCCGGCGCCATCCGGAAGGATCCGGGACACCCGCACGGTGGCGTTGCCCGACGAGCTGTCGGACTCGAAGGTGAAGTCGGGTCGGAACGCGCCGGGGGCGACGGCGAAGAGGGCCACCCCCGGTGAGACCGCCTCGCCGAAGGTGTTCCAGACCCGGACGCTGTACGTGGACTGGGAATCGGCAGCGGCCGGGTTGGCGATCTGGAGCGTCGCGGAATCGAAGCCGGTGATCCGGGAGTCCGATCCGTCGAGCGGGGTGCCGTCCCGGCGCCACTCGTATCGGAGGGGCTCGGAACCGTCGGCCACGACGGTGAACCGGGCGGTGCCGCCGGCGAACGCTATGGCGGTGACCGGCGGGGAGACGATCGACGGCGGACGGTTCACCACCAGCCGGGCCGGGTTCGACGTGCGCGATCCGGCGGCCGAGGTGGCCACCACCTGATAGACACCATCCCGGTCCGCGGACACCCCGGTGAGGACCAGCTCCGGGGTCAGGGCCCCGCTGATTCCGTCCCCGTCGCTCACCGGCACACCGTTGAACAACCACCTCCACGAGATCGGATCCGGGCTCGTGGCTTGGGCGCTGAGCCGGACCTCGCCGCCCAGGAGGACCTCGGCGTCGGCCGGATGCACCGTGAACCGTGGTCCGCCGGCGACCACAACCACCGCCTCACGGCTGGCCCGGCTGCCATCCGGACCGGAAACAATCAGCTGGTACCGCCCCGAGTCCGCCACCGCAGCCGGGTTCACGGTCAGGGTCGGCCCCGTCGCCCCGGACACCGCGCCCCCGTCCACCAGCGCCACGCCGTCCACCAGCCACTGGTAGGCGAGCGGGCCGTTGCCGATGGCGGTTCCCGACAGCACGAGGACCCCGCCCTCGTCGAGGGTCTGGTCGAGGGGCTGGCCGACGATCACCGGGGCGCCGATGTCTGGCACCGGGATCCCGTGGACCTGGTTTCCGCCGGCCAGGAGGAGAAGTCCGTTGGCCGCCACGGCGGCCCGCGTCCGGACGGAGATTCCCGACGGCAGCCGGCTCCAGCTTCCGGCCGTCGCGTCGGGTGACATCAGCAATGCCCCTTCGGTCGCCACCCGGAACCCGCCGTCGACGAAGACCACCGCATCGAAGTCGGGACGGTCCTCGCCGGCATCATGGGCCGGCAGGCGTTGCAGGGCCCAGGTGGTTCCGTTCCCGCTGGTGCTCACCGAGCCGTCGTCCCCCACCGCCACAAACCGACCGGCACCGTGGGCGATCCCGTGGAACGGCGCACCCGACATGGACCCGGTCGACCAGGTCTCGCCGTTGTCGGGCGAATGGATGAACCCGGTGCCGGCCCCGGCGAACTGCCCGTCGTGCCAGGCGACGACCTGGAAGTTCCGCGTGCCGCCGACCGACTTGTCGGTCCACTGGAGGCCGTCCTCCGAGATCATCACCAGCCCGGCATCCCCCACCGCGGCGAAGCGTCCGCCGCCGAAGGCCACCCCGCCGAAGTTGCGGTTCGCCGGGCCCGGCTGGAGGAACTGCCAGTGGAGCCCGTCCGCCGAGACCGCCACCCGGCCATTGTCGCCCACGGCCACGAACCGGCCGTTGCCGAAGGCCACCCCGCGGTGGGCGGTTCCCTGGAAGACGAGGTCCGCGAGGGCCGTCTCCGACGCCCGCGACCGCCACTCCCGGCCGTCCACCGAGATCGCAACCCCTTCCGTGCCCACGAGGACGAAGCGGCCGTTGCCGTGGGTGGCGGCCATGAATCTGCCCGCCGCGCCGCCCAGCTTGTTCACCCGATGCGACGCGCCGAGGGTGCCGTTGTAGCCCGCCAGGGAGACGTCGATCCGGATCCCGCGCTCGCCGTAGGCCTGCCCGAACTGGAAGCCGGTGAGACGTTGGGCCGCCGGCAGCCGGCCGATCCGGCTCCACGTCAAGCCATCGGTCGAGTCCAGCAGCGTTCCATCCGATGCGACCACCCGGAAGCCGTCGGACCCGACCAGGTCCCCGGAGAATCCGGCATTGCGGGCCGTCCAGGACAAGCCGTCGGCCGACGTCAGGATGGTTCCCGCGTCGCCCACGGCGATGAACTGGCCGCCCCCGGCGGCATGGAAGGCGACATGCCGGAGGGTGCGGCCCGTGCCGGAGGGTATGACCGACCACGTGCGCATGTCCCGGTCGGTGGATCGGAGGATCACCCCGCCCGTTCCGACGAGGATGCTGGCCTCGGGACCCGAGCCACGGGAGGCGCCGGAGAGCAGGGCTTCGCCGGTCACGGCGGGCAACAGCTCGTAGGTGTGGGGTCGGTCCAGGGCGGCGGGCTGGCCCACCCGGATCATCACCCCCGCATCGCCGGCCACCACCGCCCCCGGAGTCAGGGCACGATGCACCCCGGCCCGCAGGCTCTTGTCGGTCAGGACCGGCCCGGTGGATTCCACGCCGCGGTGCAGCACGTGGATGAATCCGGCGTCACCCAGCCAGAAATTGCCGCTGTTCACCGTCTCGAAGTACGCATTGCCCGCCCGGAGGCCGCGTGGACCGACCGTCCCCACGTTGGCCCCGGCATAGTAGCGCCCCGCCGAGAAATCCGTCTGCACCAGCAACGACGGGGACGTCCCGGCCAGCGCCACGTTCCGGATCGCCGGCGCCGTGAGGTCGTCCTCCGGCAGCTCCCAGGCCAGGCCGTCGGTCGAGGTGTGCAGTACCGGTCCCACCGCCACCGCGAGGGAGTCGGTGAAGGCCACCGAATCCGGGGAGCCCAGCGAGGGAAAGGTCTGCATCCGGACCCATTCGTTCCCGTCCACCGACCGCCAGAGGACATGGTCGGCATCCCGGGCATGGAACGCCCCGAGGCCGAACGCCACCCAGCGGATGATCGACGTCGGGGTCGATGCCCGGGTCCAGGTCTGCCCGTCCGACGAATGGGCGAGCCCGGAATGTCCCCCGATGACGTATCTCCCGTTGCCGAAGGCGACCATCTGGGTGGAAGGAATCGAGCCCGACGGGGCGCCGACCGGGTGATCGACCGGAGCGGTCCACGTCGCCCCGTCATCGGAGTAGGCCACCTGCGAGTTGCGCCACAGGACGAACCGTCCGTTGACGAAATCGAGGTTGGCGTAGCTGCCCGGCGGCAGGGGCTGGGCGACCTCGGTCCACGCCAGCCCGTCCGCCGAACGCTGCATGCCGCCCAGACTGTCCACGGTGACGAAATGTCCGTTGCCGAACGCGATCCCCCTGATGGCCGGGGTCAGCAGCGGCTTCGGGAGGGCGGTCCACCGGAGGCCGTCGGTCGACCGGAACCGGGTGTAGCCCTCGCCGACAACCACCCAGACGCCGTTGCCGTGGGCAATGCCGTTCAGGCGCAGGCGGGTGTCGACCCCGAACCGGTTCCAATCCACCCCGTTCTCCGACACCGCCACGGCGCCCAGCTCACCCACGGCCACGAACCGGCCGTCGAGATGCCGCACCCGGACCATGCGGGTCAGGGAGCGGAGGGGATTCAGCTGGGTGACCTCTCCCGCGAGGGAATCCGACGGCTCGGCCGCCACCGAGCGGGCCGCGATCCGGGTGTGGACGGTCACCTGCCCCTCCACCGAGGAGCCCTCCGCGATCACCGCGTTGTCCTCGATCCGGCCGGTGGTGAAGTGGAACGGGTTGGGGGTATCCCAGACAACCGCCCCCGCGGTATCCACGGACCCCGTCAGGTCCCCGCTGAGATCCCGAATGGCCCCGTCCGGGGTGACCGTGAGGAAGATCGTGCCCACCACCGTCTCCGGCATTGCGAACGGGCCGGACGTCCTGAAATACACCGGCCCGGAATAACTGCCGGCATGCGGCGAGGCCGCGCGGGCCGATGGCACGATCAGCGCGGACAGGATCGCCAGAAAGAGCCCGACGGAGAATCCGCGGCCCGGGATGTGGTGGATGGCGGGAAGGAGCCGATGGAACTGGATGGATGACAGCATGATCGATCAGGAGAAACCTCGGAACCGATCGTAACCCGCCCCGTGCCCCCGAGGGGAAGCCAAAGCCGCCGGCAATCGGCATTTTTTTTCGGTGGCGTCCTCACGAGCCCGTCCGGCTCCCAAAGCGGCGTGGCGCTGACGCTTCCCGCCGCAGTCCAAAACCGCGCGGCGCCCCATTCCGGGTCCTTTGAGCCTCCCACCACCGGGCCGGCCGGACTCCCGAGCGGTGGCGCGAGGGTCCCCTTTGCCAGCCGGACCGGATGTCGCTACTTGTTGCGCCAAACTTATGGGCACGCCCCCGGACAACCGCATCCCTGTCACCGTCCTCACCGGCTTTCTCGGCGCCGGCAAGACCACCCTCCTCAACCGCATCCTCACCGCCCAGCACGGTCGCCGGATCGCCGTGATCGAGAACGAATTCGGGGAAATCGGCATCGACAACGCCCTGGTCATCGGCGCCGACGAGGAGATCTTCGAGATGAACAACGGCTGCATCTGCTGCACCGTCCGGGGCGACCTGATCCGCATCCTCGGCCAACTGCTCAAGCGCCGCGACCGGTTCGACTACATCCTCGTCGAGACCACCGGCCTGGCGGATCCCGGTCCGGTGGCGCAGACGTTCTTCTCCGACGACGAGATCAAGGAGAACTTCCGCCTCGACGGCATCGTGACCGTGGTGGACGCGAAGCACATCGCCCTGCACCTCGACGATGCCCCCGAGGCCAAGGAACAGATCGCCTTTGCCGACCGGATCCTGCTGAACAAGGTCGACCTGGTCACCGGGGAGGAGTTGGCCCACTTGGAACACCGCATCCACCACATCAACGCGGTCGCCGAGGTCCATCGCACCACCCGCGGCGACCTGTCGGTCGACAAGGTCATCAACCTCCACGCCTTCGATCTTGACCACAAGCTGACCCTCGACAGCGAGTTCCTTGCCGAACCCCTCCCCTTTGCGTGGAGCGGCGCCTACCACCTCGACGCCGGGGAACACCTCCTGACCCTGGAACCCGGCCCGGCGCCCATCGCCGCCGCGGTGCTCGTGCAGCTGGACAGCCATGCCCCGGGCCACTGCCACGACCACGACCACGACCATGAGCATGGGCACGAGCACGGTCACGACCATGGGCATGACCACGATCACGATCATGGGCATGGGGATTGTTCCGGGGGACTTCATGATGCGCTGCATGGGGCGGAGGAGACGGTGGCCGCGCTGTTCCGGGGGGCCGGGGGGGGCACGGTTCGGCGGGGCGGTGAGATGCGCCCGGGGCGGGTGCTCCACAAGCTGGTGCTGGACGAGACCGGTGGCAGCTACCGGGTCCTGATCCCGACCCACGGCCACTATGCGCTCTTCACCCAGCCGTCGCTGGCCGAGTTCCACGGCAGCCTGTCCTTCGGCGGCCAACCGGTGCCCCCGGACCATGCCCACGACCACGGCGGGCACGCGGTCGACCATCAGCACGACGAATCGGTGACCAGCATCGGCATCGAGGAGTCGCGTCCGCTCGACCCGAAGAAGCTCAACGGCTGGCTCAGCGAACTGCTCCAGACCAAGGGACAAGACATCTTCCGCATGAAGGGCATCCTGAATCTCCGCGGTTCGGACGAGCGGTTCGTCTTCCAGGGGGTGCACATGCTCTTCGAGGGCAAGGCCGACCGGCCCTGGGCGGCCGACGAGACCCGGCGTAGCCAGCTGGTGTTCATCGGAAGGAACCTCGACCGGGAGGCGCTCAACGCCGGATTCCGTCGCTGCCTCGCGTGACCCCCGGGGGCACCTCCCCATTTCCAATGAGGCTCTAAACGCTTGGCGGTCCGGATGTTTGTGCTAGCCTGCGGCCGGTTTCGACGGTTCCCAGTCCGTCGGATCCACCGAGCCTGCTGCACGTTTTGAACGTCTCGAATTCCAGCCTCGGCCCCGGGCGGCGGCACTTCCTCCGGACCGGCCTGTTCGCCGCCGTGGCCCTCTGGGCCTATCCGGCGGACCTGTGGGCGGCCGGCGGGGAGGATGCGTACATGCATGTGGTCCGCTCCGGCGACACCCTCTCGGCCATCGCCCGCCGATATCGGGTCAGCGTGAAGTCCCTGATGGACCTGAACGCCCTCCGCGACGACCTGCTGGTGCCCGGTCAACGCCTCCGCATCCGGGCGACGAAGGTGACCCGTTACGCGAGCCTGGCCCCGGTGCAACGGGAACTGGGCAGCATCCGGGTGGACCGGCGGCGCTGGACCAAGATCATCGTCCACCACAGCGCCACCACGGTGGGCAGCGCGAAATCCTTCGACGCCAACCACCGGGAACGCGGCATGGAAAACGGGCTCGCCTACCACTTCGTGGTGGGCAACGGGAAGGGCGCCGCCGATGGACGGGTCGAGGTCGGCCCCCGCTGGCGGCGGCAGTTGCACGGCGGCCATGTGCGCAGCCTGGCCCTGAACGAAACCAGCATCGGGATCTGCTTCGTGGGCAACTTCGAGAAGGCCCGCCCCTCCACCCGGCAGCAGGCCGCGGTGCACGAGCTGATCACCTACCTCACGCAGGATGCGGTCGGGGACGAGCTGAAGGTGTCGATGCACCGGGACCTGGAATCGACCCTGTGCCCCGGCCGGTACTTCCCGGCGGCCCGATTCCGGACGGGCGAGGCCTGACCGCCCCGGCCCGCCGTCGTCGCCCCGGCCTCCCGTCCCCCCAGTCTCCCCTCCCCTTTCCATGCCCACCCCGCCCGCCGTCGCCCCGCATCCGTTGACCAGCCGACTGGACCTCGCCGATGCCCCGGTGGACATCGCCTGGGGCCCTCCGGGCGCCGGCATCGTGGCGCTCGGTGCCGAGGGGGGGGCCTGGTGGATCGACCCGATCGACGCGACCGTGCGGCGCGAGTGGACCGCCCATGCCGGAGGCGGCTTCCAGGCGGCCTGGCAGCCGGGCGGCGGGATCCTCGCCACCAACGGACAGGACGGTCGGGTGGCGCTCTGGGATCCCGTCCGCGGGGAACTCCGGGCCGAGGTCACCCTGCCGAGCGCGTGGGTGGAGCATGTGCGGTGGTCGCCCGACGGACGCCTCCTCGCCGCCGCCGCCGGGCGGGAGGTGTGGGTGCTGGACGCGGACGGCGGACGCCAGGCGTCGATCCCCGCCCGGGCGAGCACCGTGGCCGCGATGGCGTGGGCGCCCGACAGCCGGCGCCTTGCCCTGGCCACCTACGGCGGCGTGGCCCTGGTCGACGCCCCGGGCGGGACGGTCGAGGGCGTGCTCGAGTGGAAGAGCAGCCTGATCTCGCTGGCCTGGTCCCCGGACGCACGCTGGGTCGTGGCCGGCACCCAGGACCAGGCCGTCCAGGTCTGGGAACTTCCCTTCCGGCCCGGCACCGAACTCGCCATGTCCGGCTACCCGGGCAAGGTCCGGGAACTGGCGTGGCACCACGGCGGACGGATCCTGGCGACGGCCGGTGCCGATGCCGTCCTGGTCTGGAACTGCGGGGGCCGGGGACCGGCGGGGACCACCCCGCGCCAGCTGGAGGGGCATACCGCGCGGATCACCCGGCTGGCCTTCCAGCATCGCGGCCATGCCCTGGCATCCGGCGCGCAGGACGGGACGGTGTTCCTTTGGAACGCCGGCAAGTCGTCCGTGCCCCTCCGCGAGACCCGGATCGGCGGGGCGGTGACGGTCCTCGGATGGGCGACCGACGACTCGCTGCTGGCGATCGGCGGCCAGGACGGGACGATTGGTTTTGCCCGTGGCGTCGCGGTGTAGGAGGGTCGGCGGCGACCCAACCGACCGATGACCCCATCCTGGCCCCCCCGGCTTCGCCCGCGAAGACTTCGTCGCACCCCCGCCATCCGAACCCTCGCCGAGGAGACCCAGCTCCGTCGGGGGGATCTGATCGCCCCCCTGTTCATCCAGGAGGGCGACGGGCCTCCCACCCCGGTCGGTTCCATGCCCGGTGTCGAACGGCTGGGGATCGAGGACCTTCGGCGCGAGGTGGAGGCCTGTGCCCGGTTGGGCATCCGGGGCGTCGCCCTCTTCCCGGTGACCGATCCCGCGCGCAAGGACGCCACGGGGAGCGAGGCCCTCAATCCCGACGCCCTCATCCTCCGGGCGGTGCGTGCCATCCGGGACGACGTGCCCGACATGGCGCTCTTCACCGACATCGCCCTCGACCCCTACACGAGCCACGGGCATGACGGGATCCTGACGCCGGACGGGAGCGAGGTGGACAACGACGCCACCGTGGAGGTTCTGGCCCGGATGGCGGTGCTCCATGCGGCCGCGGGCGCGGACTTCGTGGCGCCGAGCGACATGATGGACGGGCGGGTCGGGCGGATCCGGTCGGAGCTCGACGCCGCGGGCCACGGACTCACCGGGATCCTGGCCTACAGCGCCAAGTTCGCCTCGTCCTACTACGGCCCCTTCCGCGAGGCGGTGGGCTCGGCCGCCGCCGCGGGGACTCCGGCGCTCGACAAGCGGGGATACCAGCTGAACCCCGCCAACCGGCGCGAGGCGCTCCGCGAGGCGGAACTGGACGAGGTCGAGGGGGCCGACGCCCTGATGGTCAAGCCCGCCGGACCCTACCTCGACATCATCCGCGACCTGCGCGAGCGCACCGGCCTGCCCGTGGCGGCCTACCAGGTGAGCGGCGAGTACGCCCAGATCCACGCCGCCGCACGGCTCGGATGGCTCGACCTGCAGCGCACCCGGGACGAGAGCCTGCTCGCCATCCGGCGGGCCGGCGCGGACTGGATCCTCACCTACTTCGCCCGCGAGGTCGCCGCCACCCTCCCGGGATGAAGGCCGACCCGGGCCCGTCGAGTCCGGCCGTTGCCCCGCGCCCCGGGCCGGGTCACTGTCCCCCCATGGACGTCCTGCACGCCCCCTGGCGCATCGACTACATCCTCGCCCCGAAGAGCCCCGCCCAGCCCGGGGAATCCTCCCTCTTCACCCGGATCGCCCAGTCGGACGACGACATCGGCAACCATGTCGTCGCCCGCGGACGCACCTGCTACGTCGTCCTCAACACCTACCCGTACAACGGCGGGCACCTGATGGTGGTCCCGTACCGGCAGACGGCCGACTGGGACGACCTGGTCGACGAGGAACTCCTCGAGCTGATGCACTGGGTGCGGCGCTCCCAGCGGGCGCTGCGCGAGACCATGCGTCCCGACGGCTTCAACGTCGGGATCAACTTCGGACGGGTGGCCGGGGCGGGGATCATCGAGCACCTGCACATCCACGTCGTGCCCCGCTGGAACGGGGACACCAACTTCATGCCGGTGATCTCCGGGACGCGGGTGGTCCCCGAGGCCCTGACCGACACCGCCGCGCGGATCCGCGCCGCCCTGGCCGCGGCGTGACCCACCCCCCCCTTTCCATGATCGAGACCCTCCACTTCGAAAGCGGCCGCGCCCTCCAGCAGCTGCTCGGCGGCGACGACCGGGTGACGCGCCAACTGGAGACCGACCTCGGCGTCAAGGCCACCGTGCGCGACGGCATGGTCCGGCTGGAAGGCCCCGACGAGGCGGTCGGCCGGGCCCGGCGGCTCTTCGACGTCCTCGCCGGCGCCCAGCGCGGCGGCACGGTCCTCCGTCCGCGCGACTTCCTCCACGCCCTCTCCGTGGTCCGGGAGGACGGCCCGGACGCCCTCGAGTCGCTCTTCCGGCAGGAGGTGGCGGCCGCCACCAAGAAGGGTTCGGTCGTGCCCAAGACCGTGGGCCAGCGCCAGTACCTGGACGCCATCCGGGCCCATGACGTGACCTTCGGCATCGGCCCCGCCGGCACCGGCAAGACCTACCTCGCCATGGCCATGGCGGTGAACGCGCTCAAGGAGGGGCACGTCAGCCGCATCCTCCTCACGCGCCCGGCGGTGGAGGCCGGCGAGGCGCTGGGATTCCTGCCCGGCGACCTCTACCAGAAACTCGATCCCTACCTGCGCCCCCTCCATGACGCGCTCTACGACATGATGACGCCGGACGAGATCCAGCGGAACTCGGAGCGCGGCGTGATCGAGATCGCCCCCCTGGCCTACATGCGGGGACGGACGCTGAACCAGTCGTTCATCGTCCTCGACGAGGCGCAGAACACCACCGCGGAACAGATGCTGATGTTCCTCACCCGGCTGGGCTTCGGCTCGAAGGCGGTGGTCACGGGCGACCCCACCCAGATCGACCTCCCACCGCACAAGCGGTCCGGCCTGCTCGAGGCGGTCCGCGCCCTCCAGGGGGTGGAGGGGATCGGGCTGGTGGAGTTCGCCAAGAAGGACGTGGTCCGCCACCCGCTGGTCCAGCGGATCGTGCAGGCCTACGAACGCCACCGCGGCACCCAGTCACCGACGTGACCCGCCCCGCCCCGCTCATCGAGTGCCTGGACCGCCAGCGGACCCGTCGGGTCGACCGCCGGCTCCTCGTCCACCTCACCACGGCGGTCCTCGGACGCATGGACCGCACCGCCGAGGTGGGCATCCACCTGGTGGGCCCCCGGGAGATGGAGGCGGTCAATGTCCGCTTCCTCGGGCACACCGGGTCGACCGACATCATCACCTTCGACCACGGCTCCGGGGCGGGGCGGCTGCATGGCGAGATGTTCATCTGCATCGCCGATGCGGTGGCGCAGGCGGAGGAATTCGGCACCACGTGGACGGCCGAACTGGCCCGCTATGTCGTGCACGGGTTGCTGCACCTCGACGGGTACGACGACCTCGAGCCCGCGGCGCGACGGGTCATGAAGCGGCGGGAGAACACGCTGGTCCGGTGGCTGGCACGGGACCATCCGCTCGACAGGCTCGACCGCGGTGCCGCGGGCCGGCGCGCCTGACATCATGGACGAGCGGGCCGACGGCATCATCCTGCGCCTCCGGCCGCTCTCGGACACGAGCCTGGTCGTGCACTGGCTCACGCCGCAGTTCGGCCGGATCGCCACGGTCGCCCGCGGCGCGCGACGCGGCCGGTCCCCGTTCGCCGGACGCCTCGACCTCTTCGTCGGGGCCCGCCTGTCGTTCCGACGCAACCGGCGTTCGGACCTCCACACCCTGTCGGAGGTGGAACCGGTCGCCCGCCATCCGCTCCTGGCGTCGGACCTCGACCGGCTCGAGGTCGCGGCGTACGCCGTGTCGCTGATCGAGCTGGTGACCGAGCCCGAGGCCCCGGTCCCTGAACTGGCGGCGCTGATGGCCGACCTGCTGGCCTACCTGGACCGGCACCCCGCCTCCCCCCGCGCCGTCTACGCCTTCGAGCTGCGCCTGCTGGCCAGCCAGGGACTGGAGCCGGACCTCACGGATTCCGACCTCGACCCCGAGACCCGCCGTCTGGTGGCGGAACTGGTGGACGAGCCGTGGGAGGAACTCCCCGGCCTGCGACCCTCCGCGGCAACCGTCCAATCGCTCCGGCGGTTCCTCCACGGGTTCCTCGTCTTCCACCTCGGCCGGCTCCCCAAGGGACGCACCGAGGCGCTGAGGAAGGACGGCTGATCAGGAAAACCGGTCCTCGGTCCACGGGTCGGCCGTGTTCGAGTACCCCCGGAGTTCCCAGAACCCGAGGATGTCGCGGTCCATGAACGTGATCTCCCGGACCCACTTCGCCCCCTTCCACGCGTAGCGCTTGGGGATGATGACCCGGACCGGACCGCCATGGTCCCGACTGAGGGGTTGCCCGTTCCACGTGTGGGCCAGCAGCACGTCGTCGTCGAGGCACACCTCGATGGGGTTGTTGGTCGAGTACCCGTCGTAGGACTTGAAGAACACGTGGGTGGCCGACGCCTTCGGGCGGACGAGGTCGACGAGGGCCAGAAACGGGACGCCCTCCCACTCCATGTCGAACTGGCTCCACGTGGTGACGCAGTGGAAGTCGGACACGTCGCGGAACGACGGCAGGGCCCGGAAGTCATCCCATCGGAGCACGACCGGATTCTCGACGTGTCCGGCGATCCGCAGCTCCCAGCGGTCGGCGGGGATCTCGGGTTTCACGCCCAGGTCGAGGACCGGGAAGTTGTGGACCTGTCGCTGGCCCGGCGGCAGGCGTTCCCCCGAGCGCCCGGCCGGGCGGGGTCCGCCGGCCTGCTTGCGGGCCCAGCGTTCCTTGGCGGCGATATAGGCTTCCTTCACGCGCCCAGAATACCACGCCCGGACACCCGTCAAGCCGCGCGACCGGTCGCTGCCCATCCGTTGCCCGACGGGTTGCCAACCCGCGGCGAGACGCGCCGGGGGGAGATCGGATAGGCAGGCAGGGTCAACGGATCCCGAACATCGCGTGGATCCACAGCCATCATTCAAGACCATGGGAGCCGCCTATCTGATCTTCTGCCTCGCCGTCGCTGTCGCCACCGCCTTCGTGATGACCATCCACCAGTGGCTCAAGGCCGAGTCGGACCTCGCCGCCCGGCACTGACGGGCCGACAGGCCCGGGGTGTCAGGGAGGGAGCAACGCCCCGCGCCCCCCGCGCCCTGCTGCGGTGGCGCGAGCGTCCCCGCGAGCCCGCTCCCTTCGGGGTCGGATGTCGGGGTCGGGATCGGGATCGAGTTCTCTTCCGTGGCAGCGAATGGGAATCCGCCGGACCCCGGGGACGCACACCCCGCTCCCCGTGGGGCGAGCCTGCGAGCCTGATCGGTCCCGGGAGGGGCCGACGCCCTCCGCCCGTAGCCGCTGCCGATAGGCGGCCGGTCCGGTTTCACCCCGGCCAACCCTGCGGGGTCCTGACGGACCCCGTCGGACTCACTCGCTGACTCGGGTCCCTCCATGACCGGCGGATTCCCTGGACGCCGCGCCGGAGCGCTGCGCTCCGGAATGGGCGGCGGGGGGAGGGAAAAGGAGGATCGATTCCGATACCGACCCCGACGCCCGATACGGCACGGCGGCCTCGGCCACGAACCCGGACTCGCAGGGTCTGAGACAAATCCTCCCGTCGAGGCGCCGAGGCGCTGAGAACGAGAATTTAGGACCTCTGCGTCTCCGCGCCTCTGCGGGGATTCACCGGAAAGGAGCCCTTCGTCCCTTCGTTGTTCCTCCGGGTTTTGAGTTCTTTGCGTTCTTTGCGGTAGAAGACGGCACCCTTCGCTGTGCATCCCAACTCGGCAGGAGCCTCGCGCCACCGATCTTGGCGGACGCCGCCCTTCGGCGGCGGCAAGAGCGTCCCCGCGAGCCCCGCTCCCCTCGGGGTCGGATGTCGGGGTCGGAATCGGGATCGAGTTCTCGCCCTCCGCCCGTAGCCGCTGCCGATAGGCGGCCGGTCCGGTTGCACCCTGCCCAGCGCTGCGGGGCCCTGGCAGACCCCGTCAGACCCACCCGCCGACTCCGGTTCATCCATGGACCGGCGGGTTCCCTGGACGCCGCGCCGGAGCGCAGCGCTCCGGAAGGAGGCGGGGGGAGGGTCGAGGAGGATCGATTCCGATACCGACCCCGACGCCCGATACGGCACGGCGGCCTCGGCCACGAACCCGGACTCGCAGGCTCGTCCATGGGAGGGATCCTGCCGCCGGGACCTGCGCCAAGGCGTTCTGCCAGTGGGCAAGGCGGCGACGCCGGGGCGGTGGGTTGTGATCCGGAAAACAGGTACCCTCCCGCGCCCTCCACTGGTAGTTTTCCTGCAATGCGTCCTCCCCCCCTTGGTGCCCCGGACCGCATCGGCGGAGGACGCTCCTCGGGTTCGCGGGCAGGAATTCAGAAGGAAGCGAACCAAGACTCTCAGGGCCAAGTGCGATGATCCCTCCGGATCACTGGTCGAAGCGGTGAGACTCTACCGTGATGAGACCGGCTTGGGATCGGCGGAGGCAACGGCTGTTCTACGGAATTACCAGGCCACCAAGCAGCCAAGGGTTGGAACCGTTCCGGCATTTGGACGGTGGCCAAGGTAGAGCTCGTCCCGAAAGCGGATGCCTGCATCCCTCGGCGTCGGGCGTCGGGTGTCGGGGTCGGAATCGGGATCGGGATCCGCCGTCCCCCGGAACGGATCCGCTCCATCTCGTGAATCCTGTTCATCCCGTCCGAATTTCTCCCCCAGTCAGCGCAGGAGCTCGGCGCTCCGGAAGGCGGCCAGGAGGCAGGGGGGAACGATTTCGATTCCGATTCCGACCCCACGCCGATGCAGGACGGCGGCCTACCGGCCTCCGCCACGAACGCCGGGAGCGGGTGGCCGCCCAGCAGCTCGGCAGGAGCCTCGCGCCACCGTTCCTGCCGGGGAGCCCGCGTGCGGTGGCGCGGGTGTCCCCACGAGCGGGTTCCGGCGCTCCCAAAGCGGCGGGGGCCTGACGCTTCCCGCCGCGCTCCAGATTCGCGCGGACCCTTTCCTAGATCTGCGCGACCTCTGCGATCAAATACCCGACCGGCTCAAAGCCCGGGGATGTTGAGACCCGGGGGGAGACCGAACGGCGACGCCTCCCCCGCCTCGGGCACTTCCCCCGCGGCCGGCGCGGCGTCCGGTTTGGACAGCAGGTCGGACCGCTTCTTCAGCACCGAATCCAAAGTCCATTTGCTCACCAGGAACACCCGTCCGGAAAGACCGGACTCGGTGGCCAGCTTGGCGGCGAGCTTCTCAGACTGCTCCTTGAACTCCTTGTCGAGGCGCTCCTTGTCCTCGGCCGATTCCTCCGCGCCGGCAGCGCGCTCCGTGGGCAGGTCGGCGGTGACCGCGATCTCCAGCGGGTACTTGTCACCCCCCTGGACCGTTCCGACCTGCAGCCGGTAGCGGAAGCCGGCGGCGGTGTCGACCTCCACCCGCGTTGGACTGGCGAGCCCGAGGGCATCCCGGTCGGGATCCACCACCACGTCGTCGAACGAGGGGAAGCCGAGGATCGAGTTGAAGGCCCCCGCCTTGGCGGTGTCGAGCGACTCGCCCTCCGCCAGGCCGGCCAGGGTCCAGTCGCCGAACTCGTTGGTCCGGACCAGCGAGAACCCGTCCTCGGAGGAGGGGTAGGTCACCGCCACGCGGACCGGCTTCTCCACCTTGAAGAACTCCTTCCGCAGCCACTGTTCCGGGGCGGGATCGGCATCGGACAGCGGATCCGAGACCAGGGCGATGTTCTGGGCATCCGTCCCGACCATCACATAGCGCCCGTCGGGAAATCCGCCCCCGCCCATGGGCGACGCCCCGGCGCCCTCCCGGAGGTGTTCCTTGCCGAGCAGCAGCGAGCGCAGCGGCTGGCCGTCGGCCCGGAGCAGGTCCACCCGGGTCCCCGTGGCGCCCTCGCCCGACTCCACGAGCTCCAGGGCGGCCAGGCGGGACGGGCCGACATTCACCGGCTTGGTGATCTTGAGTTCGGCGAGCTTGCGGACGAAGCCGGCGAGGGTGTCGAACTCCACGGGGAAATCCGCCCGTTCGCGGACGACCCACGTCTCGCCCTCCCGGGCGAGGTTGAGGGCGTTGGTTCCCTGCCGGATCCGGATGCCGGCCACCTCGTTGACGTCGAGTCCCTCCAGGAGGAGTTCGCCCATCCGCAGCTGCGACTCGGCCAGGCGGACCGAGTCACGGGAACGCACGTACCAGCCCAACCCGCCCAGCACCAGGGCGGCCACGATCAGGATTGCCAGTTGTTTCGCCTTCATGTCGGGGAAAAATGCCGTCGTCTCGATGGGGTTCTGGTCGCCGGTCAACGGGCCGCCGTCCGGCGCCGTCGGGCGAGGGCCAGGCCGATGCCCGCCCCCGAGACCACCACCGGCATGAGCGCGATGTTGATCCACTTCCAGCGGTCCTGCATCGACTCGACCTCCTGACGGAGTTCCTTGCGGACCCGGCGGAGTTCCTTGTTCGCCACCACCTGGCGTTCCTGGAGCTTCTTGAGCTCGGCGGCCGCCTCGGGGGAGAGGATGAACTTCTGGGAGCCCTCCTTGCGGGACTGGATCTCGGAGATCCGCTGCTGGGCCTCCTCGACCTCCTTCTGGAACCGGGCGATCTCCGCCTGGAAGCGCTTCTGCGCCTCGGCCTCCTTCTCCTGGACCACGGTGAACGGACGGCGCAGGGACGCGCGGCTCCGGGCCCCGATCAGGTTGCTGTCACCCGCCAACTGCTCCATCAGGTTCTGCCCGAGGGCCAGGTTGCCGTTGAACGGGATGGCCACCCGGAACATCCGGTCGATCTGCACGCAGTACGGGTCGTAGAGGAAATCGGAGTCGCCGATGAGGTAGACGGTCCCCTCGCCCGCGGACTCGGTCAGTCCCTGGGCCGTCGGGGCGTTGGTCTCCCCGGCGGCGGCGGCCCCGGGACGTCCCCCGGGGAACGCGGTCTTGAACCGCCCCGAGAGCCGTACCGCCAGCGCGTACTCCGATCCGCTGGCGGTGAAGTCGTCGACGATCTTGCGACCGTTCAGCTGGGCCGTGACACCGTCGACCAGCTGGGAATCCGTCGTGGTCCGCACCAGGACCTCCTGCGTCAGGCCGTCGGCCGGCTTGCCGGTGAACGCCCCGGCGAAGGGCAGCAGCAGGTTGTCGGTCTGGGAGAAGAGCGCGTCGTCGGCGTTGATCCCCTTCTGGTTCACGAACAGGAACGCCGGCGCCATCTGCGGGCCGCGTCCGAAGTTCACCTCCTTGGTGAACTGCAGGTCGGCGACCACGCGGGTGGTGTCGAACTCCAGTCCCCAGGACTTGAGCAACTGGGGAAGGGTCGACCCGCCGCCCATGTTGAATCCCATCGGATTCGGGTTGCGGTTGTCCGCCAGGCTGAGGGCGTCGAGCAGCGCCACCAGGCGACCGCCGCGCAGGATGAACTGGTCGATGGCGTACTCCGCGGTGTCGGTGATGTCCTTCGGATGGATCAGGAGGAGCACCTGGACCTTCTCGTCGATCGTGGCGGAATCCATGGGGATCTCCTGCACGTCGAAGTCCCGCTTGAGCTCGTTGAGGAAAAGCCAGGGCTCGCTGCCCTGCTGGCCCATGCGGGCCATCATCGGGTTGGCCTGCTGGCCGAAGACGGGCAGCGGCGACATGACGCCGATGACGGGCTTCGCCGTCTGGAGCACCTGGGAGATGGCGCGGGACAGGTCGTATTCCAGCAGGCGGTCGCGGTCGGGGGTGAGGGATGGCAGGGTGACCTTCTGCGGCTCGAGGGCCACCGAGAGCCCGAGGTAGAACGGCTCCCCGTTCTGCGGGTTCACCTGGGCCTCCACGCCGTCCAGCTTCGCGGCGTCCTCGACCTCGCTGTCGGGCTGCGGATCGAACTTCTTCACCACCAGCCGGCCGCCGGACTGGGCCCGGTACTCGGACAGCATGTCCTCCACCTGACGGGCATAGGTCTCCATCTGGGTGGGCAGGCGGTTGCCCTTCTGGGAGACGTAATAGTTCACCACCACGTCGGTGTCGGAATCCTTCAGGCGGTCGAGGATCTTCCGGGTGCCGTCGGACAGGGTGTGGAGCCGGTCCTCGGTGAGGTCGAGCCGGACCCGGGCCGGGCTGAACGCCAGGTTCAGCCCGACGATGGCCACGAACATCACGACCACGCCGGCCGTGGAATACAGGGCGGTCTGGAGCTTGGGGGAGTTCATGTCGGTTCGGGGGAAAGTCTCAGGCGCCGCGCACGCCGCGCAGGACGACGCTGGTGCTGAACAGGGAGAAGCCGATGACGGAGAGGAAGTAGACGACGTCGCGCAGGTCGACGACCCCGCGCTGGAACGCGGTGAAGTGGTGCCAGGTGGAGAAGGACTTCACCAGGTTCACCACCGTCTCGGGCGCCCAGTTGACCAGCAGGTTGGTCACCGGATCCCATCCGCACAGGATCAGGAACAGGCAGACGACGACCGAGATGATGAAGCTGATCACCTGGTTGCGGGTGAGGGCCGAGGTCAGTTCGGTCACGGCGAGGAACGCGCCGGCGAGCAGGGCGCTGCCGAGGTATCCGGAGAGGATCGCCCCGGTGTCAGGGTTGCCGAGGAACGACACGGTGATCACCACCGGGAAGGTCAGGGCGAGGGCGATGACGAGGAAGAGCCAGCTGGCGAGGAACTTCCCCACGATCGCCTGCCAGGCGGTGATGGGCATGGTGAGCAGCAGTTCCAGGGTGCCCACCCGACGTTCCTCCGCCCAGAGCCGCATGCCGGCGGCGGGGACGAGGAACAGGTAGAGCCACGGATGCCAGCTGAAGAACGGCTCGGCCAGCGAGGCCTGTCCGCGCTCGAAGAAGAACCCGAGCATGAACGTGAAGAATCCGTTCAGGAGCAGGAAGATGACGATGAACACGTAGGCCACGGGCGAGTTGAAGAAACCGCCCAGCTCGCGTTTCGCGATGGTCCAGATGTTGCGCAAGGCTTCGTTCATGGAAGGAAAACGGATGGCTTGGGGCCCCGCCGTCGGCCGTCCCCCCCCCGGGAGGCGGCGACCGGTCCGGGACCGGGTTCAGTCTCTATCGGGCGGCCCGGGCCGTGTCGGGCAGGGTGATGCTGCGGAAGACGTCGTCGAGGCGTCCCTCGTCGGTGTGCAACTCGTCGAACCGCCAGCCCTCGCGCCCGACCACGTCGGCCACCGCGCTGGCCAGCTCGCCGTTGACCGACTTCTGACGGGGGAACACCCGGGCCGCGACCGAGGATCCCTCGGCATTCACCGTCACCTTGCCGGCCACCCCCAGGTCACCCAGGCGGGCCCGGACGACGTCGGCCGCCACCCCGTGGACCCGGAGGGTCACCGAGCCGGCCTGTTCCGAACGGTGCTTCAGCTCGGAGGGGGTCCCGTTGGCCACCACCTGGCCGCGGTCGATGATGATCGCCCGCGAGCAGCAGGCCTCGACCTCCTCGAGGATGTGGGTGCTGAAGATGATCGCCTTCTTCTCGCCCATCCGGCGGATGAGGTTCCGGACCTCGTGCTTCTGGTTGGGGTCGAGGCCGTCGGTGGGTTCGTCGAGCACCAGGACCTCGGGATCGTGGATGAGCGACTGGGCGAGGCAGGTGCGGTGGCGGTAGCCCTTGGAGAGGGTGTCGACGCTCTGGTGGCGGACCGACTCGAGGAAGCACAGCTCGACCACCCGGTCGATGGCGCTGCGCCGGGCCGCGCCGGAGAGGCCGCGCAGTTCGGCGGCGAACGACAGGAAGCCTTGGACTGTCATGTCCGAGTAGGCCGGGGCGCTTTCGGGCAGGTACCCGAGGAGCTTCTTGGCGGCGATCGGGTTCTCGGAGAGGTCGTGTCCTCCCACGCTCACCCGCCCCTCGGTGGGCGGCATGAAACCGGTGATCATCCGCATCGTGGTGGACTTGCCGGCGCCGTTGGGCCCGAGAAACCCGAGCACCTCCCCCTTCCCCACCTTGAAGGAAACCCCGTTCACCGCACGCTTGGTGCCGAACTCCTTGACCAGGTTCTCGACGGTAATCATCTGAGGCTTGCTGATGTGTTGCCTGCCAAAAACCCGCTCCGGGAAATCACAAAACCCCGAACCGAGTCATCAGTCAGGTGCGTTGTCTTTCTTCGGTTGGACTGTCTGCCTGTGCGAGCGGCTAGAATGGGCAAATCGGGACTGAAGGCAAATTTTTGTGCAGGTCGGATCGCGATCCTTCCCGACCGCCCCCACCCCGCCTTCTCGGCGCTGGCGGCGGCAAAAAGGGACCGGCCGACCCTAGGTCGACCGGTCCCGATTCCAAAGACAGTGTGACTCAACCGACTATGCGGGTGGCCCCTCAGACAACACGGCGCAGGAGGCGTCGGCGAAGGATCCCGAAGCCGACCAGGGCCACCCCGGCGGCCAGTGCGACCGCCTCGGGCTCGGGCACCGGGGTGATGCTCAACCCCCAGTGGGTCAACCGCCCCTGCCCACCCGGCGAGAGGTCGGCGATGTACAGCGTCCAGACCCCGTTCGCGTCCAACCCGGCAAACTGCGACAACGTGGCCGTGCGCGCCGAGGTGTCGAGAACCAGCCCCGGGTCGACCGCACGCCCATCCGGCTGCCACGTCCCGGTCAGGGGCGCGGGCGGGTCGCCGATGGACAACGGAACGGTGTGGCTCCCGTTGAGGGCGAAGCGGTAGACGTGGACATCCGACGGGGCCCCGTCGCTCAGGGTGATGTCGAAGCCCCCGTCCCCGTAGCCCAGCGACGATCCCTCGCGACGACCCACCCGGTTCAGCAGGATGGCATGCCCGGAGTCATGGGTGAGGGTGGCATGGAAGTCCCCGTTGAAGGCCGGATCACCGACCTGCCCCACCAGGGTCAGGCTCACCTCGACGGAATGGATGAGGGCGTCGACCCCGGCGACGATCAGCTCGCTGACCGTCCCCACGGCGCTGTTGTCGGGGATGTCGATGGGAACCCCCTCGTAGGCGAAGGCGATCGGAGGCGGCAGGGCGCCGCCGGTCGTCTGGAAGAACTGCGCCCGGGCGCTGTGGGTCGCCTGGAGGGCCGCCGCGAGGAGCAGGCACCGCACGCCGTGCACGGGGAGGGATCGGGAATGGGGGCTCATGGCAGGCGGGGCTCTCGGCGGTTTCAGGGGGTTTCGACGAGGCGATAGTAGCGGGTGGCGCCGACCACCGGATCCTCCACCACCAACCGGCCATCGACCCCCGCTGTGGCCACCGCATGGTCCGTCCACGGGCCCTCGATGGCTTCCGCCACCTGGACCCGGTAGGAGCGGCCGGCGATGGCCTGGAAACGGACCAGCGCCCGCGCGGGCGGACCGGGATCGACCACGATGGCGATCGCATTCGGCGCACCGCCCGGAGGCGGGGTGAACGGGAGGATCTGCAGCAGACCCGCGGCCGGGGCCGCGAACCCGTCCGAGACGTAGTAGGTCACCGTGTCGGCGGCATCCGGCGCGAGGCCGGTCGGCGGCTCGTAGACCAGCCACGGCCCCTCACGGAACACCACCCCGCCAAGGTCGGACACACCCTCGAACCCGGCGAACACCAGCGGATCGAAATCCGGGTCGGTGTCATTTCCCAACAGCCATGTGACCTGCACATGGACGCCCTCCCCCGGACGGCGGCGGACACTGTCGACCGCGGCCACGGGGGCCGCGTTGATCCACTTGACGAGCCGGGCCCAGTAGCCGGTGCGGAGGACCCGACCGCCGCCCTCGGCGACTCCGACCGAGGCCAGCGGCTGACCGATCGAACCCGAGACGGCGAGTCGGGCGGACGCGCTTCGTCCGCCCCCGCCCGACACCAGATGGTCGGGAAGGCTCAGCGGGGCGGACCGTGCGGCCCACGCCGGCCCAAGGAGCAGCCCGAGTGCCACGCAACCCTTCGCGAAGTCCCTCATCGCTGCCCCTTCCCCGACGCGGCCACCAGGCCGGCCTGGCGTTCACCGTCGTTCCAGAACTCCTGGCGGACGACCTGCCCGTCGCGCACGGTCACCTCGGCCTTGGGAAACCCGCTCGGGTACCACGCCCGGGCCACCCCGTCCGGTTCGCCCGCGCGCAGGAACACCTCCTCGGCCGGGACGCCGTTCTCATGCCACTTGCGAAACCGACCCTCCAGCTTCCCCGCACGGGCCGTTCCCTCGGAGAGAAGGTTCCCGCCGGGATGCCATCGGGTCACCGGTCCGTCGGCCACCCCGGCCACGAACCGCTCCCGCACCTGCAGCACGCCGTTGGTGTGCCAGCCCTCGGAAAGACCATCGAGAAGCCCGTCGACCACCCGCGAACGGGACTTCGGGGAACCGTCGGGATGGCGGTCGACCAGGACGCCGGTGAAGGTCTGGTTGGTGGCCGCGCGCAGGAAGAGGCGCCCCTCCAGTCGGACGACATCGGCCGGCAGTGCCTCCACCGGAGCCGGCCTTCCCTTCCACCAGATCCATCCGCCCAGCGTCGCCCCCAGCACCACCAGGAAGGTCAGCACCCGCCCCACCGCGGACCGGCGGGAGACCGTCCCCTCACCCGAAACCCCGACCGGCAGTGCATCTGGCATGACGTCCCCGGGTAAGGATCAGCGGACGATCAGGCGGAAGAAGCGGGGAGCCTCCGGCTCCTCCGTGAACGGCCCCACCAGCGGGCGCAGCACCCGGGAATCGCGGGCCTGGTGGACGGACCGGGCCGGGGTGCCGGACGGATCGGTGGGAAGGGCGAACGAAACCGGGGTCCACGTCCGCATGTCCACCGAGCCGAGGATCGAATAGGCCCGTCCCCGGATCGCGGTGAACTCCAGCAGGGAACGGCCCTGGGAGGTGGACACGATCCCGAGATCGAATCCATCCGCCGGATCGAAGGCGTAGGTCCCGGCGAGGTACTCCTCCAGGTTGCTCATCCCGTCGCCATCCGCATCGGCGTTGGGATCGATGTCCCCGAGTCCCAACCCACCCCCCAGGGCGGCGATCAGGGCCCGTTCCCAGGCGTCCGGGATGCCGTCGCCATCGGAATCCACCCCCAGGGTCAGGTCGACCCGGGAGGATTCCCCCGGGCGGGTGAGCAGGTTGGCGGCGCCGGTCATCTCGATGGGCAGATAGACCGTATTCCCCACCCGGACGCGCATCCGGAACGGGACCGTGGGCCGGAGGGCGGTGGGCTTGTAGACGTCGGGCGTCGCCCCGGAATCCAGCGGGATGCGCAGGCGGTAGTTGGTGCCCGGCTCGACCCCGGTGACCACGGGGCTCCGGGCGAGGATCGAACCCTCCACCTCGAGGAGCACCTCGGTGCCGGTGGACGGGAGGGGATTGCCGAACTCGTCGCGCACCGTCCCGTACACCTCGTGATGCGGGGCGGGCGGGAAGGCGAGTGTCGTGAGCGCGAGCATCCCCCCGGCGAGGACGGCGGCCCATCGGCAGCCCCGGACGACTCCAAATGCGGTCTTCATGGTCATGGGCGGAGGTCCGGTCAGTTGCCGGAGTAGGAGTAGGTCACGTAGTGGAGCTTGATGTCCTTCACGGTCCGGATGAACCGTTCCAGCCCCTCGTTGGGATTGTTGAGCAGCGTCCGGCCCGGGATGACCAGCTTCCACTGGCTGTTCCAGACCGAGCGGCCGATCAGGCGGTTGTTGGTGTACTGCGACCGGAGCAGGTCGCCACCGTAGTAAATGTCGGTGTTGAAGTACTCCTCGCTGGGCACCGGGCGGAACGCCTGGTGTTTCCGCAGCGTGAACAGCGGTTCGCTCAGGGTGTTGGCGGCGAGCGTCAGTCCGCCCTGGGCCGCGCCGGAGGCGCCGATGTTGAACGGCAGCGGGATGGCCAGGTCCTGCACGTTCCAGGTCCGGACCCGGCTGGCATCCCCCAGCGGCGGGCTGCGCATGGAATCGACGCCCACCGGGATGAGGTAGACGTACGGGTTGGCCGCGAGGGCCGTCGGGTCGAGGAGCCACGAGGCGGGCTCCTCGGCCGAGGCGGCCCCGGCAAGGGCGACGACCCGGCCATTGGCCGACGGCGCCTCCATGCCGACGTATCCCTCGAAGGCCGCGCCGGCCGCGAAGATCTTGGTCGCGAACGAACTCGGGCTGAACGCGTGGTCACCCGCCGCGAGCGGCTTCCCGAACAGGTTCAGGCCGTCGGCGATCGTCGTCTGGAACGTGATGATGATCCCGGGGACCGGCAGCCCGTTGCCCGGATCCACCTGGAGGCAGTGGCGACGGACATCGCCGTCGGCCAGGATGTTGGGCACGCGGTTCCGGTGGAGGAAGTCGCGCCACTCCGTGTCGCCATCCGGCCCGGGAAGCAGGCGGAGCTCCTCGCCACGGATCGACACCGTGGTGGTGTAGGCGTCGGGGCTGTTGAATCCGAGCCGGCCGCGGAGGACATCCCAATCGGCCTTCATCTCGGCCAGGGCTCCGGACAGCCCCGGATCCCCGGTGTTGCTGCCGGCGAACTGCGGCTGGCCGTCCTGCACCACGCCCAGGGCGCGGGAGTTGATGATGCGCTGCTTGAAGCGCCGCCCGGCCGGGGTGTCGAGGAGACCGGTCTCATAGTCGTAGGCATTCGCCGCCAGCAGCGCGTACCGCGACGCGAGGTCGAACAGCGTCTTGTACCGCTCGAGCTTCTCGTTGCGGAAGATCCGGAACGCGGCGTCGCGGGTCCGGTACCCCTGGACGACCGCGGCGGTGCGCCGGCGGAAGATCTCGCGCTCGGCCTGGACGGTGTCACCCTGCGCGATCAGGGCCCGGACCGCCCGCTGCTTGTCGTCATACTCCCGGAGCCGCTCGTTGATCGTCCACAGGCGGCCCTGCATGTCGCCGAGCTTGTTGCCGATATCGTGCACGGCGTTGCGGTACTCCATGTCGCGCTCCATGGGGGCAATCTCCCAGAACTCCAGCTGACGCCGGGTGGTGGCGGCCGCGATCTCCAGCGCCCCCACGATCCCGTTCCGGATGAGCGTGGACAGCGTGACGACCGCGCCCACCGTGTAGCCGCCCTGCTTCAGGGCGGCCCGGGCGGCCGATGCGACGTCACCGCCGCCGGCCAGACCGACGATCAGGCTCTTGGGCACCGCCTCGCTCACCGCGTCGAGGGTGAACATGATGTTCTCCTTGATCGCATCCTGGTAGGCTTGGAACTGGTCGTTGGCGAACTTGATCTTCTCGATCACCTCGTCGGCGACCAGCAGGCCCGTGTTGATGTCGCGGATCGTCTGCCGGGTCGCCACGTCGGCCTCGAACAGGTCGATCGCCTTCTGGAACACCACCAGGTCGCCCGCGGTGTCGTTGATCGTTTGGCGGAGCTGCATGTGGGCCATGATCTGTTCCGAGATCGCCTGCTGGATCCGGCCCGGCGAGTAGCGGCGTCCGGTCCAGTTCGACGGCTTCTCGGCGAAGCCATGGGCCCCGATGTTGAACGTGATGTTCGTGACCGTGGGATAGTCGTTCCGGGTGAAGTGCTGCAGCGGGATGTTGTTGGTGACCCGCTGCCCGGTGCTGTTGGTGCTGATCACGGTGGTGGCCACCCACCCTTGGGGCAGGTCACGCAGAGCGATGTTCCACTCGGTCGTGTTCGAATAGCTCCAGATCTCGGGGAACACCGCCTCCGGAAGGTCCACGTAGGCATAGTGGATCAGGTCGGGACCGGAGTACCCCTGCCGGTAGAGCTTCCCGGGTCCGATGTCATCCGGGTAGGGCGTGCCATAGAGGTCGATGAGGGCGACCGTGTAGGCCTGCTCCTGACGGGCGACCTCGGCCTGGAACTCGGCCAGAGAGTCCTGCTCCGACCGCATCAGGCGGGTGACATCCTTTGCGTCGTCGAACGCCACCACGGCGTTGTTGAGGGTCGACATGGCCCGTCCGAAGATCTGCTCGAAGTGCGCCCCTCCCTCGATGCCGATCACGGGGTAGGGATTGATGTCGAAGGCCAGGCCTCCCTCGGGGATCCCGAGCGGCGAGAGGCCGCCCTCGGCGTTGTCCATGGCGGTCTGCAGGCCGCTCCCGATCGTCGGCAGTTCCAGCAGCTCGGCCACCGTGGTGCGGTCGACCTTCTGGATCCCCTCGTTGGTGGGAATGGGGTCCTCATGGGGAAGGATGGCGTTGCCGACCACCCAGTTCAGGTAGGTCCCCTGCCCCACGCGGCTGGCCCACTGGTCCATGCCCCATTGGCGGACCGGATTGACGTCCGAACCGTCCGAGACGGCGACGTAGCTCCGCTGGGTGTTCACGCGGGTGGGCGAGAAGTGGTCCCATCCCACCGCCCCGACCGGCTGATAGTCCTTGCGCCAGGTCAGGTCGAACACCTGACGGCCGGCCCGGGCCACCGAGACGGCGGCGGCGGCGAACTTGCGCTCGTCCTGGTAGTCCACCGAGACGGGCTTCCCGAGCACGTTCACGGCCTCGATCCGGGGAACCCAGTCGAAGTAGGCGTTCATCAGGAGCGAGTAGTATCCCTTGAGCGCGGTGAGGTAATGCCCGTAGGCGTCGCCGTGGCCCTGGGGGAACATCCGGGCCGCGTCCTCGGCATTGATGATGCCGTCGGGCTGCTGGTCCGGGTTCTCCTGGATGTTGTAGTTGAGGGCGTAGATCACCTCGCCCGCGTCGATGCCCCGGGTGTAGTTCCAGATCAGGCGATTGTAGACCGGGGTGACCTCGACCCCGGGCTGGAACACGTCATCCCGTCCCCGGAGCAGCGCCAGTTCCTCCTCGAGGAGCGAGGGCATCTGCCCGCGGAAGGCGAAGAGCGCCGTGGCGATGTCGCCGTAGGTGTTGTCGGCGGTGCCGATGCCGATCGTCGGGTTGGCCGCGTCCGCCCACGCCTCGTTGCCGAGGATCATGTACAGGTCGTTCAGGTAGCCGGCGGCGAGCAGCAGGGCGTCGTTGGCCGGACCGTAGTTGAACCCGGACTCGATGCTCAGCGAGCGGCCCCGGCGGAGGACGGTCTCGTAGATCTCGATCAGCCCGTAGTTGTTGATCGTGTCGAGGTTGAGGGCGATGTCGCCCTCCCACCGCCGCCCCGCCTGGGTGAGCAGGCTGACATCGGTGTTCACCCGGTTGTTGAAGAGGTCGTTGATCCGCTGGTTGAACGGGTTGATCCCGGCCAGCACCCGCTTGATCCAGCCCTCGGCCAGCGCCGGCTGGGTCCACTCCGACCAGTCGTCGTCGGTGGGGTTCTGCTTGAAGAGCGGATGGCCGGGACTGAGCGGCCGGTACCGCATGACGACGTAGTTGTCGCCCAGCGCTTGGATGCCCGCGCCGCCGAGGGTGTATCGGGGGATGTCCCTGTCGACCGGCGTGAGGGGCAGATAGCGCGACATGCTGTCATCGATCACCGGGGGGAACCCGTTCACCGGCGCGGCGATCTTCCATTCATACTCGTACTCGTCGTACCGCCCGGCGAGGTCGACCGAATGCTGGAAGGTGATCAGCTCGCTCAGGGGGTTCTCGGCCGGGATGATCTTGAGTTCGCCCCGATGCAGTCCGCCTCCCACCTTGAAGATGTGGAGGGCCACCGGGTCACCCGGCTGGGTGAACGCGGTGCCATCGGCCTCGATCAGCGTGATGTAGCCGGCACCCGGGCCGGTGGCGCTGATGGCGTACGAGTCGACCGCGATGTTGTCGTTCTCCACCACCGCGAGGTCGCCGACCTTCACCGAGACGGTCAGGTTGGTGTTGGGAACATAGGTTCCCGGCGCGAGCGGGACGTTCTCGTGGAAGGTCTCCACATCGGTCGCCAAGGCCCGAACCAGGGCATCCCACTTGGGACGGTTCTCTTGGTCGCCTGGCGGGCAGAGGTTCTCGGCCGCCAGGAGGTCCGATCCGCGAAGCACGTTGAGTTGGAGGTAGCTCTCGCCGAGGAGTTCCTTCTTGTACTCGCCGACCAGGACCAGGCTGCCCTTCTTGCCGATATTCGGATCGATGAACAACCGCTTGCCCAGGTGAGGCGGGAGCCCGGGAAAGTAGATCTTGCCCTGGTAATACTCGGTCTGGACCCCGGCCGGCAGGGAGTCGGGGAACTGGGTTTCCACGTCCGCATATTTCGCGCGGGTGGGGTCGTGGAGCACGGCGCTATGGGCATTCGTGTCGATGTTGGCCGCGATGGACTGCTGGTAGAGGATGCGGGCGGTCTTGAAGTCCCGGACACCGGGCAGGTTGAACGCCGGCTCAGCCAGGGTGCCGCCGTACGGGAGGGTGGCGATGGGCTTCGACGAGTCCTTGGGATCCCGCACCGGCCAGAACGGGCGGTAGACGATCTCCAGCGAAGCGGTGGTCTTGGCATCGGCAACGCCGATGTACGCACCGGTATCCGGGTCGACCGGACGGAGGTAGGGCACGATGCTGCCGGGGGGCGGGGGCGAATCGTCTCCGGGCCAGGCAAAGCTCGGCTCGGTCTTGTAATAGTATCGTAGGGTGAAGCTGTTGGAGGGACCCGGGGACCCGGCAAGGAACGGCGGGCGGTTGGTGAAGAGCACCACGCTGCCGGTGTACTGGTTGGAGCTCAGCACACCGAGACCCGCCTGCGCCACCATGGTGCCGGAACCGATCACCGACAGCGACAACTGGTTGGTGACCCGGGAGTTGTCGTAAAGGTCCCGGACAACGATCTGGAGACTTGAACTGCCTTCATCGCCAGACTCGGGAGTCCCCTGCAGGGTGAACCCGTCCGCGTCCAGCCACCCCGGGGCGCCGGATACATCCATGGTCAGAAACTCCGACTGGCGGGAGGCATGGACGGTGAACGAGAACGCCTGTCCGACGACGGCCACCGCATTCGAGAGCGCCCCGAACGAGTCGGTCAGGACGTCATAGGTGCCCGCTTGGAGGGGCTCGAGACCGGCGTGCGGGCCGCGGTACACCCAGAAGTCATGCTTCCGGTCGCGGAAGGTGAAACGGCTGTAGTGGCTGTACTTGCCCGTCGCCGCCTCGGCATCCCATCCGCCCGGCAGGTCCCCGTCGCCGCCGGTGGGCTCGGTGTTGTAGTTGACCGCCGCGTCGCCGCTGCCCTCGATGGGTTTCGGGAGGAAGTTCAGGGGTGGCGGCGGCTGGATCAACTGGCCGGCGGGGACCAGGTAGTCGAAGACCCATCCGGCCTCGGGCTTCTCCCGCAGAACCTTGAAGGTCGCCATGGCCGGACGTCCGTCCGGATGCTCGTAGTCGACCAGCACGAACGGATGGGACGAGTACTCGTTGTTGGTCGAGGTGATGATGTTCAGGTCATCGCGGGTGGCGAACGGGGTACCGCCCGACATGATCGCATGCTCCTCGTTCGGATTGTACCCGTCCTTCGTGGGATCGTTCTGGGCGTAGATCGTCCCCAGGGCCTCGGAAGTGGAAAGTCCCTGACCACCCAGCTTGCTGGCGAGCACGATCTCCCGCGGGTTGGCCGGCCACTGGATCGTGTAGCGCCCCACCACCGAGGGCCAATGGACCGTCTGGAATCCGAGCAGGCTGTTGCCGGCGTTGGGTCCGGCGGACGGGTTGTTGGTCCGGAACCACCAGACCTCGAGCTGATTGCGGCCCGGGATGGCGTTCACCGGGATGATCGCCCCTTCGTTCGCGGTCTCGAATCCGACGACCAAGGGATCCCGGTAGGCCTCCGGGTTGTACGACCGGCCGATGTCCAGGTTAAGGTGCCCGGCCACGTAGCCGTCGCCATCGGCGACATCGCTCTCAAATGGCTGATTGATCCGCTGCCCGACCTCCACGGTCTGGTTCACCACCCGGGGCGCGGCCGCCAGAAGGTTCGCCGGCCAGACGAAGGACGCGCTGTTGGTGTTCCACGCAGTCAGGTTGGTGATGACGCCACGCGCCTCGCCGGCAATTCCCCCGCCGGTGAAGTTCGTCGACCGCAGATTGGCGTCGAACCAGGAGAAGACCCGCTCGAAGGCGATGTTCTCCCCGGAGGTGTAGCGCAGGAGTGTCCGGTGGACCGGATACTGGGTGTCCAGCCAGGTGAAGAACTTGAAGTCCGGGGTGAACTTCGCCCGGGGACGATCGAAGGCATCCTGGAACTCGATGAACGGGGCGTTCTCGGGATCCATTGAGATGGCCGTCTCAATCGCCTCCGCCTCGGTCGCGGCTGGGGGTCGGACGTAGTGGCTGAATCGCGCCGGGTCGGTCGGCCAGCGGAGCTCGTAGCGTCCGAAGCTCCGCGGCCAGCGGATCCCGGCCTCGCCCTCCTCCAGCCAGTGGACGAGGTAGTCGTTGAGGTTGACCGTCTCCTTCACCGCGTAATACGCGGTCCGGTCGACGCCATCGACACTGTGCTGGAAGGCGAAACCGGTGCCGATCGCCTGCTGGATCGGCTGCGGGAAGAGTTCCTCCACCGAGCCGCCCTCAGGGGGGAGGATGCGTTCACCGAGGTGGATGACGAGGTCCGAGGGAACGGGCTGCTTGCTGACGTCGACGATCTCGGTTCCCAGCGGGATGTAGGTCTGTCCATCGGGGCGGAGGTCGCCAAGGAGCTCGACGAAGACACGACCCTCGGCGTTGTAGGCGAACAGGCTTCCGAGGGAGCGCTCATACCAGAGGGTGCGGAGCTCCTGAAGGGTGCCGTTCGTGCTGCCGTCGGTCGGGCTGGTGCTGCCCACGCCCTTGAACTCCTCCAGCACGGTACGGGGGAAGCTGTTGTTGTAGACGATGTTCACCGCGCCGACCCGAGCGCTGGGGACCTGGACCGGAACGCCCACGTTCTGGAAGTCCCTCTGGGTCCAGTAGATCTTCTTGGGCGGCTTGGCCGCGCCGCCGGAGACCAGATAGCGCTCGGTGTAGAGCAGGAAGAGGTTGGCCCCGATCGTCTGGGAATTGGGGGTGCCGTTGGGGTTGGTGTACCCGGGTGGGAAATTGTCGGTGTTGTAGGTGCTGGCCTTGCGCCAAGTGATGGCGATGGGCCCGGGCTGGATGGCATAGACCTGACGGGCGTGCGGGCTCCAATAGTAGCCCGCTCCCTGATGGTTGTTCTCGGTATACGGCTCGGGGAGCCAGTAGGCGGTGTTGGGGATCCCGCTGAGCAGGACGCCGTTCTCGTCCGTCTGCGGCGGCGGGATGACCGCGCCGAAGGCGAAGGACACCTGGCGGCTCAGATAGGGCGCACCGACCCGGGCGCGGCGCAGGATCATCTCCGGTTCTCCCGTCCGGGGATACCGCGGCAGATCCATCTGTCCCGCGACACTCCCGTCGAACGCGGTGGTTCCCGCCTGCAGCACGGGCGAGTTGCTGACCGCGATCCAGCCGGCCTGCTTCAACCCGATGACCGCCCCGACGGACAGGAACCCGCGGAACTGCCCCGCTGTCGCCGGCGTGGGGAGCCCGGTGGACTCGCTGGTGGTCGGCTGGAGGCCGTTCGATCCCGCGGGCACCCCATTGGTGTTCGAGATCGGCACCCCGGCCTGGGAGGCGAAGTTGACCCAGAAGTCGTTCGTCCGGGTCACGTGGGTGAACTCCACGGGCAGGGTGATCTGCGCGTGGGTCCGGAGGGCGGAGACCACGAGGCCCAAGCCCAGCAGCAGGTGACCCAGTTGCCTGGCGTATCGGTTCATCATCGTTGTGCCCTTGGTAGGATCATTTCCGGGACGGGTTTTGGTGGCCGGCGTGCAGACCCATCGGTCCACGCCCGTTCAGCGTCCCACGGACGCCGTGGCCTTCGCGCGGTCCAGCTGCCCGCGCAGCTCCTGGCTGGCCTGGAGGACCTCCTTCATCTGGGCCCGGACCTCGGCCATCTGCGCCTTGAGGATGGCCAACTCGGACTCCATCGCGGCCTTCTCGGCCTCATGCCGGGCGTGGAGCTCCTGGATTGCCTTGATGGCAATGACGGCAAAATCGCCATACCCGACGGTCAGCGATGTCTCGGTCCCGTCCTTGTTGGAGCTTTCTCCCACCATGTCCGGAAACAGGGGTTGCACCTCCTGGGCAATCACACCGAGCTTCAACTTGGCGTCGTCGGCCTCGTCCTTCCACCGATACCGACGGACCTGCACCTGGAGGGCCCGCTCAAGAACGGGTTCCGCATCCTGGATATCCTTCTTGAGCTTCCGGTCGGAGCTGAAGTCCCAGTTCGAGTCACCATCGTAGACCACATACCGCACCGCCGAGGCCGAGTCGTTGTGGACGTTGTTGCCGCCCAACTCGAAGCGCATCGACCTGACGTCCCGCCACCAGTCGGCGTAACGGGTGCTGCTATAGCGGGTGCGAATACCCCATGAGAACACGGTCAGGGGGTTGCCATCCCGGTGCACATTCGAAGGAATGCGAGCGATCGGAACGGTGCCCGAAGCCAACTGGTCGGCATTCAGATTCCCCGAGAAGCTTGGGGCGTTGACGGCCCCGTTGAAGAAGGCGCCCCCTTCGTTCCAGATATCGAGCCGCCGATTGCTCCCCGTGGTGCCTCCCCCGACGATGTTGAGGGAATTGGCGATGAACGTCCCGTATCCGATCCGGCCGGCATCCGTCTGCTTCGTCACGCCGGTTCCAAGGTCGATGTAGTTGTTTCCCGCCACGCCGACCGATCCGAAAAAGTCCGCCCGACCACCATAGCCAATCGAGAACCGGGTGGACCCCACACCGCTGTTCTGGTGGGCGATCAACTTCAGGGCGTTGACCGTTTCGTCGCTCTCGATGGTCCAGCCCCAGTTGTTGTTGAAATGGCGGAGCCTCAATCCGGCCTTGTACTGGTTGCCTCCGGCGGTGGCGATGGTGGCGTAGGTGCTGCCCGAACTGAACGAGCCGACCTGGAACAGGGACAGATTGTTGAAGATCTGGTCCCCGGCGAAGGTGTTGCCTCCTGCCAGTTTGGCGACCCCGGTCAGGCCGGTCCCGGCACCGGTGAAACTGGTGGCATTCACCGAACCACTCACCGAAACCACGTTCCCGCTCGCGGTCAGGAGGTCGTCGCCATTGTCCGTTCGGACCACCTTGATCGCCTGGTTGGCCAGGTACGCGTAGGGCGAGGTCAGCATCCGGAGCCGGGGGAGAATGTCGGCGTTGGCCCCGCCGGGCCCGATGCCCAGCACGGTGATGCCCACAAACCGGTCCGAGGCATCCGCCCCCTTGAAGGCGTCGGACAGCTTCTGGTTGGCCGGCTTGCCGTCGGACGCCGCCCCTTCACCCAGCAGCACGCTGAAGTAGCCCTTGTCCACCGTGACCGTCTGCTGCTCGGCCCACAGGAGGTTGGCCGGTGCCGACTGGGTCTCGTGGTTGTAGATGCGGAAGATGACGTCGTAGTTCTTCGGCGCGGTGTTCCCCAGCGCCACGCCGTTCCCGTCGACAAGGAATCCCTGGTAGGTCATCCGCTCGGGCGGGTTGGGGTTCGCCTGGGCGGCGGCTGGGTTCGGTGCCAGCGCCACGGCGAGGGCGGCGACGGCGAGGCACGCGGCGGAACGCAGCCAACCGCGGGAGACAGGGCGTGATTTCATGGGGATGGGGGCTTGGAAAATCGGTGTCTGGGAAGCGGGAAGACTCATGACGGATGGGAGGCTTTCAGGGGACGCGGGTCAGGACGGGGACTTCGGAGACGCGGGAGATCTTGAAGACTCCACGGACGTCGAAGCGTCGGGTGTCGAAGGTGTTGCCCGCCCGGGCCAACCCCTGGACGCGCAGGGTTTCGAGGTAGTCGCCCACCAGGCTCAACCCGGCCTGGACCCGGCTCTCGAAGTCGGTCCCGGGCGGGGTGACGTTCAGGACGATCTCGCGGATGATGGTGTAGGACTCCGAGCCCTGGGGAAGTTCCGAACGGAACGTCGGGTTCAGGTTGTCGTGATCCGGGTGGTAGGTGTGGAGGAACGGGTTGGACTCGTGCTGGTCGAACCGGTTGGTGACGCTGGTGGTCAGGACCACGCCCTGCGACAGCTGTCCGCTCATCGCCCATCCGGCGTTGTCCTCCGACCACGGCAGGTGGGTGGCGCTGATCCGGCGGGCATCGGCCAGCCGGTTGGGGTCCAACGCCCCCTGCCCCGTGGCCACCACCGGGTTGGTGGCGACGTTCACGCCGAAGTACACCCGCTGCAGCAGCGTGGCCGGTCCGGTGGCGGGGTTGTGGACGATGAGGCGGAGCGGGTAGGCCGTGGGCACCGGGGTCAGGTTGGTGATCACCCCGGTCACCACGTAGTTGCCGTTGGTGTTCACCACGAGCCGGTTCCCGGCATCCCGCAGGTACTGCTGCAGGTACTGGCCCACCTCGGTCACCGCCGCCTCGCCCACCCACAGGCCCGCGCGGGAGGCGATCCCGGCGCTGACCCCGATGTCGACACGTGTCTGTCCGAGGCTGTCGGTCAGCTCCAGGTTTCCTGCGAGGAGGCTTCCCGGGAGGGCAGCGATCACCGCCCGGTCGAGGCCGAGGACGACCTCCGCCTCCGAGCCCGGCAGGCCCGCAGGCTCCAGGGTCCAGGACCGGGTGGCGCCCACCGGCAGTTCGGACACGTCGTGGGTCAGGTTGACCGGGTTGATCTCCCCGCGGACCAGCAGGGGGGGGACCGCGGCGATGGGCACCTGGCCGGGGGGGGGGGCTTCCGAAGCCTTCAGCCGGAGAGTCACCGTGAGCGGCTCCGCGGTGAGGTTCCGCAACCGGAAGCTCGACACGCTGAGGCTGTCACCGAAGGCGATCCGTCCGCTGCTGGTGGCGGTCACCTCGAACGGCCCGTAGTAGTGGTTGTAGACCTCCCCCGCGCGGATCCAGAACGCCTCACCGCGCTCCACCGGGGTGGTTCGCAGGGCGAAGACCCGGCCGGGGTTCCCGGTCCCAAACTCGCCGCCGGTGTAGCGAAAGATCTCGCCGGTCAGGAGGGCCGGGGCCGGGGCGAGGAAGTCCTCGAAGTTCGGCGCCCCGGGCGAGACGGTGGGAAATCCGAAGAGATTGAGTCCGGAGGTCGACCACTCATACCGGGGAATCACCGGCCGCCCCTTGAGCTGCCAGGTGTGGTCGGCGGTGGAGTAGACGAGGTAGGCCGAGTTAGCGGTGAGGAACTGCAGGGCCGACGACCCGCCATCGGATCGCCGCCAACTGGTCCACTGGGTGCCGCTGTTGACCGGCTCCTGGGGCGAGTCGATGAACTGCGCCGTGGCCGGGTTGGCATTCCAGCGCCAGACCTGCTCGATGGGGGTCAGGACCGGCGCGCCGGGTCCCACCAACTGGTCGAGGGTGGCGTGGTTGGCGTCGACATGCAGGAAGACGGCGTTCCAGCCGGCCTTGAGCTGGAGGGTCTGGGTGATCCACTGGGCGCGGGCCGGCAGGGCCAGCAGGGCCAGGGCGATCCAGCACAGGGCGCGAAGCGTTTTCATCATGGCTTGCGGTAGAAGTACCAAGTGGGCTCGGGGTCGAGCCGCTGGAGGGTCCCCACCGGCGTGCCGCCGGTGCTTCCCCCGAAGATGAGCATTTCCTGTCCGGTCCACCCGGCGACCGCGACAGTCCGGGCCAGCGGTGTTCCGCGGGTCGACAGGACTCGCCAGGTGCCGGCGGCCGGGTCGTAGGCCGCCCCCGTGGCGAGGGCGACGCCGCCGGCTTCGCCCCCGAAGATCAGCATCTCGGAACCGGTCCAGACGGCGACATGGCCGCTGCGGGCCGCCGGGGCCCCGCCGGTGGGCAGGGCTTCCCATGTGTTGGCGATGGGGTCGTAGGCCGCGCCGGTACCCACCGGCACCCCGCCCGCCGAGCCGCCCCAGACCAGCATCCGGTCGCCGGTCCATACGGCCGTATGGCCTTGGCGCGGCGTGGGGGCATTCCCACCAGGCAGCCCGCTCCACGCCCCAGGGGTCGCGCCTCCGGCCAACGGGAGCCGGGCGCCCGTGCCCAACTGCCCGGACTGCCCGGTGCCCCCCCAGAGGATCAACTCGGTCCCGGTCCAAACCATCGTCGCGCCCGTGCGGGCCTCGGGGGCTCCGGCGCCGGGCAGGGCCGACCAGCCGTCGCCCACCGGATCATAGAGGGCGCCATCCGACCGGAGCCCTCCCCCGTTCTGCCCGCCCCAGATCGCCATCCGCGAACCGGTCCACGCCGCCGCCTGCCCCAACCGCCCCTCGGGGGCGTCGGTTCCGGTCATCGGGGACCAGTCCGATGGGGAGGGAGTGAAGCGGGCGCCGTCACCCAGGTACCCTCCGCCGAATCCGCCCCACACCAGCATCCGGCTCCCGGTCCACACCGCGGAATGGCCGCGGCGGGCCGATGGCGCCTCAATCGGGGAAAGCGGAGCCCACTGGTCGGGGCCCGGGGAGTAGCCGAATCCGGTGGCGAGGACGTCCGCCCCCCCGGGGGTGCCACCCCAGATCAGCCACGCATCGCCGGTCCAGACCGCCGAATGCCCGGTGCGCGCGCCCGGTGCCCCGGAGGCAGTCCCGTTGCGCCAGCCCGGTTCGGCCACGGACGAGAACCGGACCCAACCGCCCGAGATCAGCCCGGCATCGGCCGGATCACGGGAGACCACCGTCAGGCCGGCCGGCGGAAGCGGCTTGGCCTGGTTGGAGATCGTGTTCACCGCGCCGATCACCGTCGCCAACTGCGCCTCCAGCGCGTCGATGCGCGCGGTCAGCGCATTGCTGAGGGTCAGGAGGTCGACCTTCCGCGGGATGTTGGAACTGAGGCGGACATCGGGCAGGGTTCCGGTGACCAGTGCGGAGGCATCCCCGCCCCCCACCACCGAGAGGGCCCGCAGGGCATAGGGAACCGCCGTCACCGGCTGCCGGGGGGACAGCAATTCCGGATCGCCGACATCCCCGACCGGTCGGGCCAGGATCTCCAACCAGCGGTCCGATCCATCGAAGGGAACGAGTCCGAAATCCAACTCAACGGTGAAGAGTCCCGCCGTGACATCCACCGGGCTGACGACCAGATCGGCCCCGACCTGGGTGCCGGCGTCGAGGGAGTCGAACAGGCGGAAGGTCAGTTCATAGCCCCCCGACGCGGGCACGCCGCCGTCGACCAGACGTCCCTGATAGGTGAAGGCGGACCCCGCGGAGGTGGCGACCGCAATCCAGCCAAGCCACAGGCTGAGGAGAAACCCAATCCGGGTACGGAAGCGGGAATGCATGCAGGTCTTGGCGTCGCGCAGACGGCAGTACGGCTTCGCAACCGCCTGACGGGAACATCCCCACGGAACCTGAAGAGTCGGCCGCAAAAATGTCCTGAGGCTTCCTAAAGTGGACCTCTACCCAAGGGAAGCCAAAAGAGTACCAAAATTATGTGTTGCTCTCCGATCAGCCTCCCCGAGCTATAGACACCAGGGATTTGGTGGGACCGATCAGTGAACGAAGGACACGTGGGGCCGGCGGAAACGATGGAGAGGCGATCCGACGGGAGAGGAATGGCGGAAGGGGAGGGATTTGAACCCCCGGTACGGTTGCCCGTACGCCTGATTTCGAGTCAGGTGCCTTCAACCACTCAGCCACCCTTCCGCATCTCGAAGTGCCGGGAAGTAATCAGTCGCGGTCGGCGCTGGCAAGCGCGGGATTCGTCGGCTTTCGCCCGACGTTCCGCGGTTGCCGGTCCGGACCGCGAACCCGGCACCGTCAGCCCGGCATCAGTTCCGCCAGGTCGGCTGCGAACGCCCGCACGTCCTCCTCCCGGGTGTCCCAGGAGCACATGAACCGGCAGCCGCCCTCGCCGATGAAGCTGTAGAACAGCCATCCGCGGCTCCGGAGTCCCTCGATCACGGGCTTGGGCAGGTCCACGAACACCGAGTTCACCTGGCGAGGGAAGAGGACCTTCGCCCCGGGGATGACCGACACGAGGTCGTGCAGGAGGGCGGCCATCGCGTTGGCATGCCCGGCGTGGCGCAACCAGACGTCATCGCGGAGCATCCCCAGCCACGGGGCCGACACGAACCGCATCTTTGAGCAGAGTTGTCCGCCCTGCTTGGCCCGGTAGTCGAACTCCCGGGCGAGGTCCAGGTTGAAGAAGACCACCGCCTCGCCCACGTGGATGCCGTTCTTGGTGCCGCCGAAGCAGAGGACATCGACTCCCGCCTGCCAGGTGATCTCCCGCGGGGCCACGCCGAGGGCGGCCACGGCGTTGGCGAACCGGGCGCCGTCCATGTGGAACCGCAGGCCGTGCTGCTTGGCCATGGCACCGATGGCCCGGACCTCGGCCGGGGTGTAGAGGGTGCCGACCTCGGTGGCCTGGGTGACGCTCACCGCCCGGGGCTTGGGGTAATGGATGTCCGTCCGCCGCCGGACCGCCTCCTCGATGCCGCCGGGGGTGAGCTTGCCGTTCTCGCCGGGGAGCAGGAGGAGCTTGGAGCCGTTGCCGAAGAACTCCGGGGCCCCGCACTCGTCCTTCTCCACATGGGCCACCTCGTGGCAGAGGACGCTGTGGTAGCTCTGGGTGGAGTGGGCCAAGGCGAGGGAGTTCGCCGCCGTCCCGTTGAAGACGAAGAACACCTCGCACGGCGTCTCGAACACCTCCCGGATGACATCGGCCGCGCGCTGCGTCCACCGGTCGTTGCCGTAGGCGGGCTCGTGGCCCTCGTTGGCCTCCTGCAGGGCGGCCCAGGCTTCCGGGGCGATCCCGGAGTAGTTGTCGGAGGCGAAATGTCGGACGCGTTTCATGTCGGCGGCGCACCGGAAGGCGCGGGGCGCCGATTTGGCCCCGGATCGGGTCCGGTGGCAATCCCCACTCCCCCGCAGCCCCGGGTTGGCCGACCGCCCGGGTGCGGATATCCTCCGGCCATGCGGTCGACCGACCCCGTCCTGTCCCCTGCCCCGCTGCTGGCCGGCCTGGCCCTGGCGACGGCCGTCCACGCGGCGCCGCCCGATCCGGCGTCGATCCGGACCGATCCCCGCCTGACCGTGACCGTCTGGGCCGCCGAGCCCCTCGTGGTCGACCCGGTGGCCCTGTGTTTCGACGCCCAGGGCGTCGCGTACGTGGCGGAGTGCCGTGACTACCCGTACGGCGATCCCGACAACCCCGGCGGCGGCAGCACGGTGCGACGGCTCGAGGACGCCGACGGCGACGGGCGACCGGACCGGGTCACCCTGTTCGCCTCCGGCCTCCATTACGCCACCAGCGTGACCCCGTGGCGCGACGGGATCCTGGTGGTGGCCCCGCCGGAGATCGTCTGGCTGCGGGACATGGACGGCGACGGGGTGGCCGACGAGCGGCGGGTGGTGCTGACCGGGCTCCGGCGGGGGGTAAGCGACAGCCTGGCCAACGGACTCCGCTACGGCCTCGACAACCGGATCCACGTCGCCAACGGCGGAAGCGACGGACGGGTGCATCGGCCGGACCAGCCCGGGGATGCCCTCGACCTGGACGGCGACGATTTCGCGTTCGTCCCGATGGATGGCCTCCCGGCACGCACCGGACAGACCGGCGGCGGTTTCGGCCTGGTGGCGGACGCCTGGGGCCGCTGGTTCACCACGTACAACATCGACCACATCCAGCACCGGTTCATCGACCGGCACCTCGCCCGACGCCACCCGGGTTTCCCGCCCGTGTCGCTCACCGGGTCGGTCTCGGACCACGGCGAGATGGCCCGCATCCACCCGGTCAGCACCGCCGTCACCCGACCCAACCACCCCGAGCAGGCCGGGCATTTCTCCGCCGCGGGGGGCGTCGGGTACCTCGGCGCGGCCGGCTGGCCGGGGGACCTCGCGGGCAGCGTGCTGGTCGGGGACGTGGTCGGGAACCTCGTCCACCGCGACGTGATCACGCCCGACGGGCCCGGGTTCCGCGCGCGGCGGGGTGAGGGGGAGGAATCGCGCGAGTTCCTCGCCGGCACCGACCCCGCCTTCCGTCCGGTCGCCTTCGAGGAGGGACCCGACGGGGCGCTGTACGTCCTCGACATGCACCGCGAGGTGATCGAGCACCCGGACTACATCCCGGCCCGGGTCCGGGAGGGGCTCGACCTGCGGGCCGGGTCGGATCAGGGACGGATCTATCGGGTGGCCCCGCGGGACCTCGCCCCGCGGGAACGCCCGCGGCTGCGGGAGGCGTCGGATGCCGACCTGGTGGCGCGGCTGGGGCATGGCGACGCGTGGTGGCGGATCACGGCGCAGCGCCTGCTGGTGGAGCGCCGTGCCGCCGGGGTCGCCCCCGCCCTGCGTCAGCAACTCCGGGCGTCGGGCAACGCCCTCCACCGCCTCCACGCCCTGTGGACGCTCGACGGCCTCGGGGTGCTCGACGCCAACGACGTGCGCGAGGCGTTGACCGATCCCGAGCCGCGCGTGCGGGAGAATGTGCTGATCCTCGCCGGCCCGCGGTTGGCGGAGGCCCCGTTCCTCCTCGGCCGGGTCAGGGAACAGACCCTGCACGCCGACCCCCGGGTCCGGTTCCAGGCGGCCCTCGCCCTCGGGGCGGTCCCGGGCACCGAATCCGCCGGGGCGCTGGTCAACATCCTGCGCATCGACCACCCCCACCCCTGGAGCCGTCGCGCCGTCCTCGCCGGCATCGCCCCCGGCGATCTCCGCCAGGTGTTCCAGCAGGTCCTCGGCGACCGCCGTTTCCTCGACCGGGCCACGGACAGCCGGACCGAGGTGCTGGGGGAACTGGCCGAACTGGCCGGGGCACGGGCCGGTGACCGGCCGGACGACCTCTCCTGGCTTCTCGGTCGCATCGATTTCCGCTTCCCGGAGAACGTCCGCACCACCCTGTTCACCGGGGTCGCCCGCGGACTGGAACGCAGCGGGGCGCGGCCCGGGCTCTCGGAATCCGCCCGACGTGCGATCGAGCGGGCACCCATCCGCGCCGGGGCCGCCGAGGCGGCGGCGGCCTGGGATCTCCATCGCCTCCTCGGAATCCCCGAGTCGCCCGCACTCCGGACCGCCCTCGCCACCGCGCTGCGCCACGCCACCAACCGGGCGGCCACCGTGGCGGAACGGACCGGATGGATCCCCGTGCTGCGGTTCGGCGATCCGTCGGCCACCACCCCCGCCCTCCTGGCCCTGCTGGATGGACTGGAGCCGGCCGAGGTCCAGCAGGCGGCCCTGGCCGTGCTGCGGGCCCGGTCGGAGCCGGAGGTGGGCACAGCCCTTGTGGCCCGCTGGCACTCGGTGGCCCCCGCCCTGCGCCCCGCGGTGGTCCAGTTGATCATCGGCCGACGCCCCTTCCATGACGCCCTCCTCACCGCCCTGGAGGCGGGGCGGATGCAGGTGGGCGAGCTCAACCTCGACCTCGAGCAGCGCCGACGGCTGCTGCGCGGCGGCGAGGCGTCCATCCGGGAACGGGCCGCCCGGTTCATGGGCGACGAGGAGTACTCCAACCGGAGCCGGGTCGTCGACGAGTGGCTCGCCCGACTGCCGGCATCGGGCGACCCGGGCCGGGGCCGCACGGTGTTCAACGAGTCGTGCGCCCCCTGCCACCGGATCGGCGGCAGCGGCCAGGTGGTCGGACCCGACCTCGCCGGCGTCGCCCACCGGAGCGTCGAGGATCTTCTCGGCAACATCCTCGATCCCGACATGGCCCTGAACCCGGGCTTTGTCGCCTACACCGCCGAGACCGACGACGGCGAGAGCCACACCGGCCTGCTGGACGCCTCAACGTCGGAAAGCATCACCCTGGTCCAGGCCGGCGGCCTCCGCGTGGTCCTGCCCCGCGCCCGGGTCCGGTCGCTCACGAGCCAGGGCACCTCCCTGATGCCCGCCGGACTCGAGGCCGGACGCACCCCGCAGGACCTGCGCGACCTCATCGCCTTCCTCCAGGAATCCCGATGAACCCGGCCCACGCACCGACCGTGTTCCGATGCGCACCGCCCCCCGGCGGCTGGCCGGCGCGGTTCGGGATCGTCACCGCGTGGAACCCCCACGACCAGCCCACCGACCCTGCGGCCAATGCCGACGCGGACCGTTCCCTGCTCCGTCGCCTGGAGGCCGAGGGCTGGCCCCACTTCCGGGTCACCGGATGCAGTCCCGACGGCACCCACGCCGAGCCGGGTTTCGCCGTCGCCGCCGAGGCTCCGGAGGACATCGTCGAACTCGGGCGCTGGTTCGCCCAGGCCGCGGTGTACTGGATCGAGGACGACCGGTTGTACCTGGTCGACTGCCGCATGCCCGAGCCCGTGCCCGTGGGCCGGTGGTCCGACCGGCTCCTTCCGGACGGAACGGATCCCCGGTAGGACGGCGCCCCGGAGCATTCCGTCGTCCCCGCGTCGGGGATCGGGATCGGGATCCCGTCCGCCTTTGTGGTGGCGGATGTGAATCCGGGGTCCCTCCCGCCACGCCGGCCCGGCATGCCCCCTCCGGGATTCCCTCCGTGCCTTCGTGGCTTCGTGCGAGTCCCTCGCAATCCGGCCCGCGAAAAGGTCTCTCACGGCACGAAGACACTGAGGAATACAAACGGCCATGGGCGGCGGAGCTCCGAGGCAACGACCGGCGGCCTATCGGCCGCGGCTACGGGGAAAGGCGCGCACCGGGCAGCAGGGCTCGGAAGAGGTGGGGGCACGCGCTAGAGGGCGCACATTTGATCGAGGGCTCCGGGGAAAAGAGGATCGATGACCTTCATCCCTTCGCGCCCATTGTTGTTCCACCTCTCCATCCTCCGGAGCCCTCGGGCATCTGCGGAAATCTGCGAAATCTGCGGACAAGAACGAGTTCTTCCTCTCGACCCCGCCTCGAGACAATGGCCGGTGAGGAATCCGGACGGCCAGCCGCGGCTACGGGGAGGAGGGGACCGGCGACAGCAGCCCGGCGCGTGACCATCGGTCGAGCGCCGTCACGGCGGCGGCCACACCGTCCTCGGACGTCAACCGTCCGGCGACCGTGCGGGCCGCATCGCGGCAGGCGGGATCCGTCACCGCCGAGCGCAACGCCACGGCCAGACGCTCCGGCGTCAGGTCGCGTCGCGACACCGGCGGCGGCGCGGCGCGGAGGCGATGGAGCTGCGCCGCCCAGAATCCCTGCTCCCCGGACGAGGGCACGGCCACCGACGGCAGGCCGGCCCGCAGCACCTCGGCCGTGGTCCCCGCCCCCCCGTGGTGGATCATCGCCGCACACCGGGGAAGCAGCGGCGCCAGGGGGGCCCAGTCGACCGGATACCAACCCGGCCCGGCCTCCGCGGCGATCCCCCCCGACCATCCGGCCAGCACCACCGCCCGCAGTCCGGCCGATGCCACGGCGGTCCGCACCGCGGTGCGAAGCTCATCCGGGCGCGGGTCGACCAGGCTGCCGAAGCCGATCACCACCGGCGGCGGTCCGCCGTCCAGGAAGGCCGCCAGCCCGGACGGGAGGGGTTCCGGTCGGGCATCCCCCGGCCACCAGTAGCCGGTCACCTCCAAGTGATCGCCCCAGTCGTGGGGTCGCGGAACCACCGCGGGGCTGTACCCGAACAGGTGGGGCACCCGGGACACCGGCCAGCCAGGCGGTCTCCCGAGGCGGGTCCATGGACGAAGGCCCAGCTCCCGGCGCCAGCCGTTGATCCAGTCCCTCTCCGGCTGCCAGAAGAGCTGGCCGATGAGGAAATGGGTCAGCCGGTTCACCGGACCGCCCCACGAGCGCCCCAGTCGGGACAGGTGGTGGGGACGGTCGGCGGTGGGCTCGGTGGGATAGAGGGCGACCCGGACGAACCCCGCCCCGACCGCCTCGGCGGGATGCACCCCGAAGGCGATGGTGGAAAGGACGACATCGGCACCCCGGCACATGGCGACCATCCCGGCCAGCTGGTCGGGCGACGGGGGGATGCGATGGAAGACCGGATGGCGGAGGAAGCGGCGTCGGCCGCGGCCGACCGTCCCGGCCTGGACGGCCCCCGAGACCGCGCGGGGATCGTTGCCGGGGATGGGCACCGCCTCGAGCCCGGCCGCCGCCGCATCCCGGCCGTGGGTGGGATGGGTGGCGAACCGCACGTCGTGGCCGGCCCGCCGCAACCCCGCGGCCAGGGTGATGACCGGGAGGACGTCCCCGCGGGTGCCATCGGCCCAGACGAGGAGTCGCATGGCGCGGGCCGGGACTATTCCCGGAAGGCGGCCCCGAGCTTGTCCCGGCACGCGGCCAGCACCCGGCCGTGGGACGCGTTGACCTCGTCCTCCTTCAACGTCCGGTCCGCCGCCCGGTAGGTGAACGCATAGGCCAGGCTCTTCCGGCCCGACGGCACCTGTCCCCCACGGAAGACATCGAACAGCTCCACGCTCTCGAGGTTTTCCGGCTTCGCCTGCCGCACCGCGGCCAGGACCGCATCGTGGGTGACCGCCTCGGGCACCAGCAGCGCGGCATCGCGCCGGACCGAAGGAAAGGCCTGCAGGGGCTTGAAGGAACGGCCTGCGTTCCGACGGGCCAGCAGCTGGTCCAGGTCGAGCTCCGCCACCAGCACGGGGGCCCGGAGGTTCCTGCGCCGGGCCAGGTCCGGACGCAGCTGGCCGAGGGTCCCCAGGGCCAGGCGTCCCCCGAGGAGAATGTCGGCCGATTCCAGGTGAAACCCGTCGTCGCCCTCGCGCCGACGCCACTGCACCCCGCGGACACCGAACTGCTCGAGGAACTCCTCCAGCACCCCCTTGAGGTCGGCCACGTCGCAGTCGGCGTCCCGGTCGGGACCGCTCCAGAACACCGGATTGCGCCGCCCGGTCAGCACCAGCCCCACGCGCCACCCCTCGCGCACCCCGTTGTCGCCACGGCTGAACACCCGTCCGACCTCGAACAGCCGCACGTCAAGCACCCGGCGCGCCGCGTTGTGGGCGAGGATGTCGAGCAGGCCCGGGAGGAGCGACGGGCGGAGGACGTCCATGTCGGCGCTGAGCGGATTGGCCAGCGCCACCGCGACCGCCCGGCGCCCGGCATCGAGTCCCGCGCCCGCCACCAGGGTCTGCCCCTGCGCCTCGTCCAGGCCCAGCCCGGTGAGCAGTCGACGCGCCTCGGACAGCTGGTCGTGGACCGCGTCGAACGGATGCGACCCGACGGCGCCCCGGGGCGGGGTCGACGGGATCCGATCCACGCCGTGCAGGCGGCAGACCTCCTCCACCAGGTCGATCTCCTGCTTGAGGTCGACGCGGAAACTGGGGATCTCGAACGTCACCGGCTCGGGCGGCGCATCGGATCCGGCGTCAACCGGACGCGGTCGGCGGCCGACGGCGCGCAGGCCGAGGCGGACGAGGTGGGACTCGATCTCCTCCGGGGCGATCCGGGTCCCGAGCACCTCGTTGACCCGGTCATGGCGGAGGGTGACCCGACGGGGCTCGGCCGGGACCGGGCAGGCGTCGACCACTCCCTGCGCGAGGACGCCCCCGGCGAGCTCGACGATCAGGGCGGCGCAGCGCCGGCTGGCGAGATCGACCGCACCGGGATCGGCGCCCCGCTCGAAGCGGTAGCTCGCATCCGTGCGCAGCCCCAGCCCCCGGCTCGTGCGGCGGACCGAGGTCGGGGCGAACCACGCCGACTCCAGGAGCACGTCCACGGTGGTGTCCTGGATCTCGGTCTCCCGCCCGCCCATCACCCCGGCCAGGGCGATGGCCCGGTGGGCGTCGGCAATCATCAGTTCCCCGCCCGCCAGCGTGTGTTCCCGTCCGTCGAGGGTCACGAACACCTCCCCCGCCGCCGCCTCGCGGACCACCACCCCGGGCCGTCCCGAGGCGCCGGGCCGCAGGAGATGGAGATCGAACGCGTGCAGCGGCTGGCCGGTCTCGAGCATCACGTAGTTGGTCGCATCGACCACGTTGTTGATGCTGCGCATCCCCACCGACTCCAGCGCCTGCCGGAGCCATGCCGGACTGGGTCCCACCTTCAGGCCGCGGATCACCCGGGCCGTGTACCGGTGGCACAGCGCCGGCGCCTCGATCCGGACCTCCACCAGGTCCTCCACCGCGGGGGCGTCGGCCGATTCCGGCACGGTGGCCGACGGCAGCCGGAGCGGATGCCCCGTCGAGGCCGAGATCTCGCGGGCGATGCCCACCAGGCTGTTGAGATCGGGCCGGTTGGGCGTGATCTCCAGGTCGAACACCACGTCCGGTCCGCCCAGCCCGAGGTACTCCGCCAGGGGCCGGCCGACCGGCGCGTCGGCGGGCAGACGCAGGAGGCCGTCCTCCCGGGCGAGCCCGTGGGCCGTGGGATCGAGCCCGAGTTCGTCGGCCGCACACAGCATCCCGTGCGACTCCACCCCGCGGATCCTGCCCACCTTGATGGTGAAGGGAGCCTCGCCCGGGGCCTTGGGCGGCAGGGTGGCGCCGGGAAGGATCAGCGGAACCCGGTCACCGGCCTGGAAGTTCTGGGCCCCGCAGACGATCTGGCGCTCGCCCGACCCGTCCTCCACACGGCACACCGACAGGCGGTCGGCGTTGGGATGCGGGTCCCGCGACGCCACGCGGGCCACCACCACCCCTTCGAGACCGCCGCCCCGCGCCTCCACGCCCTCCACCTCGAGGCCCAGCAGGGTCAGGCGATCGGTCAGTTCCGCGGGCGAGTCGTCGATGTCGACGTACTGCCGGAGCCAGTTGAGGGTGACCTTCATCGGACGGGATCGGGGGAATGGGCGGACGGAGGATCAGCGGGCGGGGTTGGGAATGCCGGGAAAGGGTGCGGCGGCCGGGACGGCGGCGGGATAGTCCTCACCGACCAGGGCGGCCACGGTGGCCGCCACCTGGGCCTGGGTGACGAGCGGGGTGTCCGAGCGTTCGCCCAGCGCCGGGATGCCCGGTCCGAGGAATCCGGCCCAGATGTAGGCCGACGCGGCGATCTCCGCCCCGTGGCCCTTCCAGGCCACAGGCGCCGGCCCCCGGCCATGGTCGGTGGTGATCACCAGCGCGGTCCGGTCCCGGTAGTCGGGATGGGACTGGACCAGGTCCCAGAGTCCGGCGAGGAAGCGGTCGAACTCCCGCGCCGCCCACAGGTACCGCTCATACCGTCCCTCGTGCGCCCAGTCGTCGGTCTCGCCGTAGGAGACGTAGAGGGCCCGGAGCGGATGCCCCCGCAGCGCGTGGCGGGCGGCGGCGCCGACGAACGTGTCGAGCAACACCCCCGACCAGATGGTCCGCGACGGGCCGACCAGTTCGTCGAGCAGCGGCGGGACGGACAGGCGGCGGGTGCCCTCCGGCACGTCGAATCCGCTCCACACCGGGAAGCCGGCCCGGGGGGCGTTGAGGATCCATGGCAGGACGTCCCAGTTGACCACCGCCGCCACCGCCCCGTCGAACCCCGGCCGCCCCGCCAGCCACTCGAACACGTTAGTGTTGGCGTTGAGGATCTTGGCGTTGCTGTCGATCCGCGGGTCGGCGATGCCGGTCAGGAACTCGTTGTAGCCCGGGTAGGAGAAGTTCCGTCCGTTGGCGACCCGCACCGAGCTGCCGCGGTCGCGGTTTCCCCACAGCTGTCCCTCGCGGGCCACCTTGCCCCAGAGGAACGGCAGCAGTGCCGCCCGCCGCTCGGCCGGCGTGTCCCGCCAGAAGTCCCGTCGCAGCGCGTTCGTGTCCCCCACATTCCCGTACTCGCGGCTGATCAGGATCTCCTCCGCCCCCCGGAACACCTCCTCCCAACGGAGACCGTCGGTCGTCACCAGGATCACGTTCCGCGCCGGGGCGGAGGCCGTCCGGGTCGCCATCACGCCCAGCGCCATCAGCGCCACGCACCATCGGATCACGAGTCTCATCGGATAACGGAGGTCGGGGTCCGGGGACCCGGTTCAGAACTGCTGCAGGAAGCGGAGGTCGTTCTCGTAGAACAACCGGATGTCGTTGATCCCGTACCGGATCATGGCGATGCGCTCGATGCCGAATCCGAAGGCCCATCCGCTCCACACCTCGGGATCGTACCCCACGTTGGCGAACACCTGCGGGTGGACCATCCCGCAGCCGGCGATCTCCAGCCACTCCTTGCCCAGCTTGCGGACCAGGGCGTTGGAGAAGTCGATCTCGAAGCTGGGCTCGGTGTAGCTGAAGTAGTGGGGACGGAACCGCAGCCGGACGTCGTCCCCCAACAGGTCGCGGAACACCGCCTCCACCGTCCCCTTGAGGTCCGATACGGTCACTCCGCGGTCCACGTACAGGCCCTCGATCTGGTGGAAGGTCGGGTTGTGGGTGGCGTCGGCGTTGTCGCGACGGAACACGCGTCCGGGAACCACGATGCGGATCGGGGGCGGCTGGGATTCCATCACCCGGATCTGCACCGAGCTGGTGTGGGTGCGCAGGAGCGGACGCCCGGGCGCATCCGCGAAGAAGGTGTCCTGGGCGTCGCGGGCCGGGTGGTCGGCCGGGGTGTTCAGCGCGTCGAAACAGTGCCGCTCGTCCTCGATCTCCGGGCCGTCGGCCACCACGAATCCCAGGCGACGGAACGCGCGGATGATGTCGTCCGTGACCTGGGTCAGCGGATGGCGCCGGCCCAGCGGACGGCGTCGGCCGGGCAGGGAGAAATCAGTGGGTTCGGACGGCAGGGCGGCCTGGAGCTCGAGGGCCTCGCGGCGGGCGGCGAGGAGTGCCTCTAGTTCCTGCTTGGCGGCATTGATCGCCTGTCCCGCGGCCGGGCGCTCCTCGCGGGGCAGCCCGCCCAACTGGCGCATCAGGGCGGTGAAACGTCCCCCGGCCCCGAGATGGGCCCCCTTGGCCTGCTCGAGCGCCGGCAGGTCGGGGGCGGCCTGAAGGGCCGCGGCGGCCGCCTCGCGGACGGCCTGGAGTTCTTCGGACAACGCCATGGGCGGATCAGGGGTCGCGGAAACCGTCGGATGGAACGAAAAGGCGGGCGCCCCGGAAAGGAGGTCGCCCGCCACAGGAGATCGGAACGCCGGATCAGGCGGCGGCGGCCGGCGCGGACGCGGCCTTGGCCTTGAGGGCGTCCTGGGCCACCTGGACGAGACGGCCGAAGGCGGCCTCATCGGTCGCGGCGAGGTCGGCGAGGACCTTGCGGTCGAGCTCCACCTGGGCGGCCTTGAGCCCCTCGAGGAACCGGCTGTAGGTCATCCCCGCCGCGCGGGCGGCGGCGTTGATCCGGATCTGCCAGAGGGCCCGGAAGTTCCGCTTCTTGGCCTTCCGGTCGCGGTAGGAGTACTGGAGGCCGTGATACACGGCGTCCTTGGCGTACCGGTAGAGCTTGCTGCGGCGAAGGCGGAATCCCTTCGCCAGTTTCAACATCCGCTTCCGGCGCTTGCGGGAGGCGGCGGCATTCGTAACACGCATGGCTGGTCAGTGACTGGGGTGGAAAATCGGGGAACAACGGGGCGGACAGCTCCGCCCAAAACCCTGCCCGGGAATCCCGGGCCGAGGATTCAGTGGGTGAACGGCAGGTTCTGCTTGATCTTGTACTCGTCCCGCTTGGAGAGCTGGAGGACCTCGCCCAGGCGACGGCGCCGCTTGGAGTTCTTGCTCGAGAGCAGGTGGCGCTTGCCGGCGTGCTGGCTGAGCACCTTGCCGCGGGCGGTCAGGCGAAACCGCTTCGCCACGGATTTCTTGGTCTTGATGCCTTTCGGACGACGCATAAAAAAGCTTCCTCAGTTAAGCCAAAGGAGCGCGGAGTATATGGAGGAGCCCCCCCCGGGCAAGGGGTAATTTGGGGACATGCGAAGCCAGCCGCCCCGCCGCCCGTCACTCGATCCCCAGCAACCGCCGGCCGGTCGGGGTGATCATGCTCTGGTGCCAGGGCGGATCCCAGACGATCTCCACGCTCGCATCCTCGACCCCGGGGAGCATCAGGAGCTTCTGCTGCGCATCGCCGGCGATCGTCGCCCCCATGCCGCACCCGGGGGCCGTGAGGGTCATCTTCACGAACACCTTGCGGCCGCCCGACGGCACCGCGTCGATCGCCATGTCGTAAACCAGTCCGAGATCGACGATGTTGACCGGGATCTCCGGGTCGTAGCAGGAGCGGAGCGTCTCCCACACCATGGCGTCATCCACCATCCCCTCCGACACCGGCGCCGCCGCCGGTTCCTCCGGCGTCAGCCCCAGGGCATCGGCATCCCGGGAGCCCAGGCGGAACAGGCCACCCATCGCCCGCACGGTGTAGGATCCGCCGAGGGTCTGGGTGATGTCCACCTCGGTCCCGGCGGGAAGGGTCACGGTGTTGCCGGCGGGAATCTGCACGGCGTCGCAGTCGCGCGTCAGGGCGACGGAGGTCACATCTTGCATCGGCGTCGACTATACGGCGTCGAAGGGGATTGGAAAGCCCCCCGGCGCAGGGCGGTGACGCCGGTCTCCGGCCAACCCGCCCGACCTTCCCAGCAAGATCCGGAGTGCGCCCGCGGCGGGTCGGCGTCACCGTTGGCGGCGTGACCCAGCCCGATTGGTCCCGCCTGGCGGACACCACCTCCGATCCCGGCCGGGCCCGCGAGGAGCTGGCCCGGATGTCCTCGGAGGCGCCGGCGGCGCTGGCGTCGGTCGATCCGGCGATGGCCCCGGTGCTCGCCGCCGCGGTGGCCGGGTCGGGGTGGGTCGCGGGGCAGCTGCACCGGAATCCCGACTGGATCCCGGCGGTGTTCCATCCAGCCACGCTCCGCGAGCCCCGGAGCCTGCGGGCCTTCCGGACCGCGCTGACCCGCGCCCTGGGCGGCGCGGCGTCGGATGTCGCCCGCGAACCGGCCCTGGCCGCGATGCGCCGGTTCCATGCCCGCGAGCATCTCCGGATCGCCGTCCGCGACCTCGCGCGGCTCGCGCCGATGGAGGAGATCACCGCGGAGCTGTCCGACCTGGCCGAGGCCTGCCTCGACGCCACGCTGGACATCGTCACCGCGGCCCATGAGGCCCGGTTCGGCCGGGTCTGGCACCGCGGGCCCGGCGGGCGCTGGCGCCGCACCGGGTTCGCGGTGATCGGTCTCGGCAAGCTGGGCGGACGGGAACTGAACTTCAGTTCCGATGTCGACCTCCTGCTGCTGTACGAGGAGGAGGGCGTCACCCTGCGCACCGCACCGGGGCCGCGTTCCCGGCCGTCCGCCACCGCGTGGCCGGGCCATGAGTCGTTCCGTCGGCTGGCCGCCGATTTCGTGTCGGAGGTCGCGCGGGCCACCCCGGAGGGGCAGCTCTACCGGGTCGACCTCCGGCTCCGTCCCGAGGGCGATGCCGGTCCCCTCGCCCGGTCGCTGGCAAGTCACGAGGCGTACTACGCCCAGTGGGGGCAGACGTGGGAACGACTGATGTTGCTCAAGGGCCGGCCGGTGGCCGGCGACCGCGGGCTGGGATCGGAGTTCCTCGACCTGGTCCAGCCGTTCCGGCATCCGCGGTTCCCCAGCGGCCACCTGCCCGACGAGATCGCCGCCGCCAAGCTCCGCCTGGAGCGCGAGGCGGTGGAGGGCGATGCGGAACGCGACGTCAAGCGGGGCCGGGGGGGGATCCGCGAGATCGAGTTCATCGTGCAGGCCTTTCAGGTGCTCCACGGCGGCCGGCAACCCTTCCTCCAGACCCCCAACACCCTCGCGGCGCTGGGCAAGCTGGCGGAGTACGGGCTGCTGGACCGGGGGGATGTCGACGCCCTCGGGGCGGCCTACCGGTTCTGGCGCGACATCGAGCACCGCCTCCAGATGGAGGCCAACCGGCAGACCCACGCCCTGCCGGCCGACGCCGCGGCACGTCGGCGCATCGCGCGGCTGATGGGATTCCCGACCGGCGCGGCGTTCGAGGAGGAGCGGACCCGGCATGCCGACCGGGTGCGGGACATGTTCGACCGGCTGCTGGCGGGGCGGGCCCGCCCGGCGGCGGACGCGGCGGGGCTGCCCGGGGACTTCGTCGGCGACGCCGTCCGCTGGGAAGCCCTGCTGACGGGGGCCGGGTTCACCGATGCGCCCCGGGCCCGGCGGCTGCTGCACGCGTTCGTGGAGGGACCCGGCTGGGCCCATGTGAGCGCCCGGACGGGCCAGTTCGGACGCGCCCTTGTGCCCCGGCTCCTCGACGCCTGCCACCGCAGCCCGTTCCCGCGCCGCCCCGGAGGACCGCCCGGCGGGGCGCTGTCCGATCCCGACCGGGTGCTGGCCCGGCTGGACCGCTTTGTGACGGCCTACGGATCGCGGGCGCCGCTGTACGAGACCTGGATCAGCCATCCCCGGTTCTTCGCCCTCCTCCTGTGGCTGTTCGACCGGTCGGAGTTTCTGGGCGAGACGGCGATCCGTGTGCCGGACCTGGTGGAGGACATGGTGCGGACCGACCGCCTGCGCCGGGCCCGCACCGCGGCCGAGACCGCCGCCGACCTCGCCCATGGGGCGGCCGACCCGGACCAGCGGCTCTGGATCCGGCGCTACCAGGAGGCGGAGCAGATGCGCATCGGCCTCCGCAGCCTGCTGGGCCTGGCCGACGTGACGGGATGCCACCGGGAGCTCACCCGACTGGCCGACGCGTGCATCGCCCACGCGCTGGACCGCCTGCGGCGCCACCACCGCCTCCGCCGCGCACCGTTCGCCGTTTTCGGACTCGGCCGGCTGGGGGGACGGGAGCTGACCTTCGGCTCGGACCTCGACCTGCTCCTCGTGGCACCGGACAACGCGCCCGATCCAGGGGAACTGGACGCCCTGGCGGCGGAACTGGTCGACCTGCTGGGCGGGGACACCGACATCGGACGGGCCTACGAGGTCGACCTGCGGCTGCGGCCCGACGGCGAGGCGGGGCCGCTGGTGGTCCCGGTCGGCGTCCTCGAGGCCTACCACCGTGAGCGGTCCCAGCTGTGGGAGATCCAGGCGCTCGGAAGGCTGCGGTTCGTGGCCGGCCCCGCGTCCCTTGGAAGGAAGGTGGAGATGCTGGCCGACCGCCTCACCGACTTCTCCCGGGGCAACCCGGGCGTGGCCGCGTGGTCGGCGGACTGGCGCCACGAGATCGGACGGATGCTCGGACGGATCCACCGGGAACGGACCCCGGCGGGGCGGGAGGCCGACGCGTTCAAGACCGGCGTCGGGGGGCTGCTGGACGCCGAGTTCCTTGCCCGGTGCTGGAGCCTTTCCGGCGGATGGCGCGAAGCCCACACCGGGCTCGCCCTGGCCCGCGGGGTGGCGGCCGGTCACCTGCCATCCCGCGCCGGACGCGCCCTGCTCGCCGCCCACGCCCGCCTCCTCCACATGGAACTGGTGGTGCGCCGCTGGAGCGGCACCGCCGAGGCGGAACTGCCGTCGGATCCCGCCGCCCGACGCCGGGTGGCCATCCGGTGCGGACACCGCGATGCGGACGCCCTCGCCGTCGCGGTGGGATCGGCCCGGGAGGTCATCCGGAGGGCGGTGGAGGCGGCCGACATCGCCCCACCCCGTCGGGGCGGGCCGCCTCCGCGCTGACCAACCGGTCAGCCGCCCACTTCGGCCCGGGCCTCGGCGGCCAGGGCGGTCGACAGGTACCGTTCGCCGGTCGAGCAGGCGATGGTGACGATCGTCTTGCCCTTGTTCTCCGGGCGGGCCGCCACCTGGAGGGCCGCCCAGACGTTGGCCCCGGTGGAGATGCCGCCGAGGATCCCCTCCTCCTTCGCCAGGCGCCGCGCCATGGCGAAGGCGTCGTCATTGGACACCCGCACCGCCTCGGCGATCTGCACGGAGCCGTCGGCACCGCGGAGGTGGAGATTGGCCGGGACGAAGCCGGCGCCCGTGCCCTGGATCTTGTGGGGACCCGGCTTGAGGGGTTCCCCGGCGAGGGTCTGGGTGATCACCGGCGAATCGGCCGGCTCCACCGCGACGGCCTGGAAGCCGGGCCGACGTTCCCGCAACACCTCGACGCATCCGGTGAGCGTCCCGCCGGTGCCGACGGCGGCGACCAGGATGTCGACCTTCCCGTCGGTGTCCGCCCAGATTTCCTCGGCGGTGGTCCGCCGGTGGACCTCGGGGTTGGCGGGATTCTCGAACTGCTGGGGAATCCAGGAATCAGGCGTCTCCCGCGCGATCTGCTCGGCCCGGGCGATGGCCCCCCGCATGCCCTCGGCGCCCGGGGTCAGCTCCAGCTTCGCCCCCAGCATGGCCAGAAGCGTCCGCCGCTCGAGCGACATGGTGTCGGGCATGGTCAGGATGAGCTTGTAGCCCTTGGCGGCGGCCACGAACGCGAGGGCGATGCCGGTATTGCCGGACGTCGGCTCCACGATGGTCGTCCCCGGCTTGAGGATCCCCGCCTGCTCGGCGGCCTCGATCATCGCCATGCCGATCCGGTCCTTCACCGACCCGAGCGGGTTGAAGAACTCGCACTTGAGCAGGACCGTGGAGTCCAGCCCGGCAGTCACACGGTTCAGACGGACCAGCGGGGTGTGTCCGACGGTTTCAACGATGTTCTGGAAGATGCGTCCCATAGGCTCGGCCGGATCCTTGCAGGACCGGGTTGCCGGACATCTTGGCCCGGGCACCCGGCCGGGCAAGAGCCGATTGTCGACCCGGGCGGGCCGGGCCGTGCGCTCCCCGGGCCTGTTCCCAACCGGCAGGCGCGGTCCTCGTCATCGGAAGGGAACGCAGCGGGACCTTTAGCCTTGTCGACCCGGCCCGGTCGCGGGACAAGCAACGCATGCCCTCCGCCCGCATCCGACGCTGGCTCCTGCTTCCGACGCTCCTCGTCGCCGCCCTCGTCGTCCGACTCCACGGCGCCGACCTCCGGGTCGGACTCATCGGCCTCGACACCTCGCACGTCACCGCCTTCACCGAACTGCTCAACAATCCCGATGCCAAGGGCCACGTGCCCGGGGCCCGGGTGGTTGCCGGGTTCAAGGGCGGCAGCCCGGACATCGAATCGAGCTGGTCGCGGGTTGACGGCTACACCCGGACGCTGCGAGACAAGTACGGGGTGCGGATCCACGACAGCATCGAGGAACTCTGCCGCCACGTGGACGTGGTCATGCTGGAGAGCGTCGACGGCCGACCCCACCTCGAGCAGGCGCGCCCGGTGATCGCGGCGGGGAAGCCGTTGTACATCGACAAACCGATGGCCGGCTCCCTGAAGGATGCCCTCGAGATCTTCCGCCTCGCGCGGGAAGCCGGGGTGCCCGTGTTCAGCGCCTCCTCGCTCCGCTTCGGCACGCGGACCCTCGCCGTGCGCGGCGGATCCATCGGCACGGTCACCAACGCCTGGTGCGGCAGTCCCGCCCACCTCGAGCCCACCCATCCGGACCTCTTCTGGTACGGCATCCACGGGTGCGAATCCCTCTTCACCGTCCTCGGACGCGGATGCGAGTCGGTCCGGCGTGGCACCACGCCCGACGGCAAGATCGAGGTGACCGGCACGTGGACGGGCGGCCGTGTCGGCACGTTCCGCGAGGTGGCCGGGTACCAGGGGCACGCGTGGGGAACCGGCGGCGAGTCCGACGTGGGGGCCTACGACGGCTACGCGCCGCTGGTGGCGGCGGTGGTGGAATTCTTCAGGACCGGCAAACCGCCGGTGCCCCCCGAGGAGACCGTCGAGATCCTCGCCTTCATGGCGGCGGCCGACGCCAGCAAGGCCCGCGGCGGGGCCCCGGTCTCGCTGGCCGAGGTCCTCGCCGAGGCGTGCGTCCAGTGACGCACGTCGGAGCCCGGCCGCGCCTCAATCGGGCATCTGCAACCCGAGCCTGGCCGCCACCTGGGCGACGTCCTTGTCGCCCCGGCCCGACAGGTTGACGATGATCAGGCTGTCGGGCGGCATGGTCGGGGCCCGTCGGATGCACTCGGCCACGGCGTGGCTGCTCTCCAGCGCCGGGATGATTCCCTCCAGTCGGGCGAGCCGGGTGAAGGCCTCGAGGGCCTCGGCGTCCGTGGCGTAGGTGTACTCCACCCGCCCCTGGTCGTGCAGCCAGGCGTGCTCCGGACCGACCGCGGCATAATCCAGGCCCGCCGACACGCTGTGGGTGCCCTGGATCTGTCCGTAGTCGTCCTGGAGGATGTAGCTGCGCGTTCCCTGCAACACGCCGAGGGTGCCCCCGTGGAACCGGGCGGCGTGCTGCTCCGGGAGGATTCCCAGCCCGCCCGCCTCGACCCCGCACATCCGGACCGACGCGTCGCCAAGGAACGGATGGAAGAGCCCGATCGCGTTGGAGCCGCCCCCCACGCAGGCGATCAGCAGGTCGGGCAACCGCTCCTCCTGCTCGAGGATCTGGCGCCGCGCCTCCTCGCCGATCACCCGATGGAAGTTCCGCACCATCACCGGATAGGGATGCGCCCCGTAGGCGGTGCCGAGGATGTAGTGGGTGGTGCGGACGTTCGTGACCCAGTCGCGCATCGCCTCGTTCACCGCCTCCTTCAGCGTCTGCTGCCCCGCCTTCACCGGCACCACCTCGGCCCCGAGCATCTTCATCCGGTAGACGTTCAGCTCCTGCCGTCGGCAGTCGACCGCGCCCATGTAGATGACGCACTCCATGCCGAACATCGCCGCCACCGTCGCCGTGGCCACCCCGTGCTGGCCGGCCCCGGTCTCGGCGATCACCCGACGCTTCCCCATCCGCCGCGCCAGGAGCGCCTGACCGATCGCGTTGTTGATCTTGTGGGCGCCGGTGTGCAGGAGGTCCTCGCGCTTCAGGTAGATCCGCGCCCCGCCCAGCTCGCGCGTCAGGCGGTCGGCACGGTACAGGGGGGTGGGCCGCCCGACGAACTCGCGCAGGTAGTAGGCAAGCTCCTGCTGGAACCCCGGATCCTGCTGCGCCCTCCAGTACTCGTCCTCCAGCTGCTGGAGCGGATGCACCAGCGTCTCGGGGACATAACGGCCGCCGTACGGACCAAAATGGCCCTCGGCGTCGGGGATGGCAGGAGTGACAGGCGGCACGGTGGCGCTCATCGGAAGCCCAGCCTACTGCCGACCCCTCGGACCGGCAAAGGCGGAGATGCCGCGGTTTTCCCGGCCGCGTGCTTGCCAACTCCAAGCCCCTCCCTACTCTTGCGAACGCTTTGCAGAAACCACCCCATGCTGTGGGTCGGGTGTCCGGCGGGGTCCGATGGGGCTCCGTCGGGCTCCTGCTTTTGTGGTGGGTGCTGATGGCGGTGACGGCGTTCCCTGGCTGGCACGAGCGGTTGCACAGCGCGTCGGCGAGGCATGGGGACGCGGGCCACGCGTGCGCCGGGCACCCGGGCGACCCGGGCGACCGGCCCGATCCCGCGTCGCACCCGGCGGCCGACTGCGCTGCGTGCCTGATGGCCGCCGGGCAGTTGATCACCTCCCCGCCGGCTCCGGAGCCGGTGCGGATCAGCGGAGCTTCGCACTCGATTCCCTCCTTTGCCGCACCGGCACCGGTCCGGGGCGCCCCGCCCGAGCGACGTCTGGCCGGGCGGGGTCCACCGTCCCCGATGGTTTCCTGAAGGGCATCCGGCCCATTGCCGGATGCCCGTCGCCGGTGCCCGGATCCCGGATCCGCCGCTCCCGGCAACCCGCCGGGAAGATCCTTCCCGGCGTGCCGCTCCCACGGTCGTGATCCCATGAAGTCCGTTGTTCCGTCCCGGCGCGACATCCGTCCGCCCCAAGCCTTCACCCTGATCGAGCTGCTGGTGGTGATCGCGATCATCGCGATCCTCGCCGGACTGCTCCTGCCCGCCCTCGCCGGCGCCCGCTCGCGGGCGCGTCGGGCGGTGTGCCAGAGCAACCTCCACCAGGTGGGCCTGGCGGTGCAGATGTATGCCGACGACTACCGGGGCTACTTCCCGGAGACGACCCATGGCGTGTCCGACACGTCGCGGTCCTGGATCTTCACCCTCCGGCCCTACCTCGGGCAGGTGGATGCGATCCGGACCTGTCCGGCCGATCCGAAGCGGATCGCCCGGATGACCAACAACGCCTCCAGCTACATCGCCAACGAGTACGTGGCGGTGGATGCCTTGGACCCCTTCGGACGCCCCACCGGGGTGTCGTTTCGCCGACTGGACACCCTGCGGGATCCGGTCGAGACCCTCACCGTGTTTGAAGTGGCGGACGCGGTGGATCCCTCGGTCTACAACGACCACACCCATTCCCGGAACTGGTCCAAGGGCTGGAACGCCGTCCTGGCGGACATCCAACCCGACCGCCACCGCACCGGTGGCGCCAACGCGGACCACACCCGGGGCTCGGCGAACTATCTGTACGCCTGCGGCCACGTGGTGTCCCACGCGGCGAAATGGGTGAAGGACCGCATCGACCGGGGCGAGAACATCGCCCGACCGCCCGAATGATCGAGAACCTTCCCATCCCATGAATCCCAACATCCGTCCGACCCCCATCCTGATCCCGGCCCTCATGGCCACCCTCACCCTGACCGCCCACGCCCAGACACCCATCACCGAGGACCACGTCGACATCGGCATCGCCTACGAGGGCGGGGCCTTCGACCTGCACGTCCACCAGGAGGACCTGGGACTGGAATACGAACCCGGGGACGCCGTCCTGGTCCTGGGACCCGCCGCCCGCGCCACCTCGCCCGGCGGGGCCTTCGCCGGCTTCCTCGGCCCGGCCGGGTCGACCGTCTACATCCTGCCCGCCACCGAGACCGAGGGGCTTCCGTTCCTTGGGATCGGCTCGGAGGAGCTGGACGGCGGAGACTGGCTGGGCTCCCTGACCCTGAGCCTCGCCTCGGTCTCCGGGCCCGGGGAGTTCTCCCTCTGGTCGACATCGTCCCTCGGACAGCCCCAGCTGCTGATGTCCTCCGGCGACGGGATCACCGGGGAGGATTCCCTCCCGGTGATTGCGGGCAGCCATGCCCACTACAACATCGCGTTCACCGAACCGGGCGACTACGTGATCGGACTGCGGGCCTCGGGCACGCACGCCGTCGACGGGGTCGTCACCAGCGATGTCGCCGGGTACCAGTTCCATGTGGTTCCCGAGCCGGGCACCTGGACCCTCGCCGCGCTGGGCCTCGCCGGCCTGGCCGCCCTCGGCCGCAATCGGCGCCGCTGAAACCGTCGCACCCCGGCACGTCCCTTCCGCGCGACGTGCCGGGGCCTCCGCCCGCCCGCCCCGCATCCCACCTCCCCGCCCCCCTCCCATGCCCGCCTCGTCCCCCACCCGCGGAGCCGTCCGTAACCGGATCCCCTCCTGGGCCCTCGCCCTCCTGATCGGCTGGTGCATGGGCAGGCTCCATGCCGAACCGAACCCGGTCATCCTCACCAACCAGCACGTCGACATCCACGTCCGCTGGACGGGCGACGATCCGGAACCGTTGGCGGTCGCCTACTGGGACGCCGACGGCGGGGTAATCCTGGCGGCGACCAACGCCGTGCTGAGGGTTCCGGAGGCCGCACGGCTCGAGCTGCCCGACGGTTTTCCCGAGCTCGGCCCGGCGGGCTCGTTCCTGTGGATCCTGCCCCAGAGCCAGGACCCCGGCCTGGTGTTCCTCGGCTTCCGATCCGCAGTCCCAGCCGGGGTGCTCTCGGAAGCGGCGAACCTGAGCCTCCGCGAGGTGCGGGGGCCGGGCGATGTCGTGCTGTGGCAGGCGGGAATCGGCGGACTGGACATCGGGTGGAGCACCCTTGACGGGCTCGACGGTGCCGACCGGATCCCGCTCTCCGCCGGGTCCCATGGGCACTACAACCTGGGGTTCTCGACCAACGGCATCTACGAGCTGGTCCTCGGCGCCGAGGGCACGGCAGCCGGGACCGGCGAGCCGGTCCGGAGTGCCGACACCGTGTTCCGGGTCGAGGTGCTGCCGTTGCCCGAGATTCCCGCCGGCCCGGCCCGCCTGACCGTCGTCGGGCCGCCCGTCGCGGGACGCCTGCCGCTCCTGCTCGAGGGCACGCCCGGAGCGGTCTACCGGATCGAGTCCGGCGCCGACCTGGCGTTCTGGGAACCGGTCGGGGAGGTCACCGCCGGTGCGGATCCGGTGGAGTTCGACGTACCCCATGACCCGGAGGCCGCGGGTCTGTTCGTGCGGGCGACGCATCCTTGACGCCTTCCGCGGCTTCCGCTTGGCTGCCCCGTCTTTTCGGCAAGAGCAACCCAGACATGAGCAACATCGTTGAGATCCAGGCGCGCGAGATCCTTGATTCGCGCGGCAACCCGACCGTCGAGGTCGACGTCATCCTCTCCTCCGGCGCGGTCGGCCGCGCAGCGGTCCCCAGCGGCGCCTCCACCGGCGAGCACGAGGCCATCGAGCTGCGCGACGGCGACAAGAAGCGCTTCCTTGGCAAGGGCGTCACCAAGGCGGTGAAGAACGTCGAGTCCAAGATCGCCCCGGCCCTCGCCGGCCTCGACGCGCTCGACCAGCTCAGCGTCGACCAGACCATGCTGGCGCTCGACGGCACCGAGACCAAGTCGAAGCTCGGCGCCAACGCCATCCTCGCCGTCTCTCTCGCCAACGCCAAGGCCGCCGCCGCCCACCTCGGCCAGCCGCTCTTCAAGTACCTCGGCGGCCCCAACGCCAAGGTCCTCCCGGTCCCCATGGCCAACGTCATCAACGGCGGGGCCCATTCCGATGCGCCGATCGACTTCCAGGAGTTCATGATCATGCCGCACGGGTTCGCCACCTTTAGCGCAGGACTCCAGGCCATCACCGAAATCTTCCACGCGCTCAAGGGCGTCCTGAAGAAGCAGGGCCTCAGCACCGCCGTGGGCGACGAGGGCGGGTTCGCCCCGAAGCTCGACAGCGCCGAGGCCGCCCTCGACGCCATCGCCAAGGCCACCAAGGACGCCGGCTACAAGCTCGGGAAGCAGATCTTCCTCGCGCTCGACGTGGCCAGCTCGGAGTTCTACACGGGCAACGAGACCTACGTGTTCAAGAAGAGCACGGGACAGAAGCTCACCGGCGACGAGCTGGTGGAGTTCTACGCCAAGCTTTGCGCCAAGTACCCGATCGTCTCGATCGAGGACGGCTGCGCCGAGGGTGACTGGAAGACCTGGAAGAAGCTCACCGACAAGCTCGGCGCCACCACCCAACTGGTGGGCGACGACCTGTTCGTCACCAACGTGAAGTTCCTCCGCCGGGGCATCGAGACCGGCACCGCCAACTCGATCCTGGTCAAGGTCAATCAGATCGGCTCGCTGACCGAGACGCTCGACGCCGTCGAGCTGGCCCGTACGAACCGCTACACCGCGGTGCTGTCGCATCGCTCGGGCGAGACCGAGGACTCGACCATCGCCGACATCGCGGTGGCCACGAACTGCGGCCAGATCAAGACCGGCTCCCTGAGCCGCACGGACCGGACGGCGAAGTACAACCAGCTGCTGCGCATCGAGCAGCTGCTGGGACGCAACGCGGTCTACGCCGGCACCAGCGCCCTGCCCCCGGGCCGCTGACCGGACACGTACCCGCCCGGCGGGTCTTCCTTCCCCATGCCGCGCCCGCCAGCCCGTCTGGCGGGCGCGCTTTCGTTTTGCCGCACCCATGTGGCCGGGAGCTGTCCGGCAACTCCGGTGGGGCCCAGCCCGCGCCAGCCCGAATCCATCGGAAGCCCGACAGGCTGAAGGAAAGCTCCGCCGGCGGACTCACCGTTCGCCACAATGGTTCGGAGGCAACCCCACCCTGTGTTCATTCCCCATCCGGCGGACGGATCGACTGGGCCCGGTTCATCGCCTCCCATTCCCGCGCCAGGATCGCCGGGTCACCGGCGTCGGCCACCGCCCGGCCGAGGTCCCAGGTATCCACCAGCACCGTCCCCCGTCGTCCCGACCACGCATGGGCCAGGACCGCCTCGACCGTGGCCCGGGCCGGCGGGGCGTGGAGGCCGCGTCGGGCCAGTTCCTCCATGGCGCCGTTGCCGGGCCGGGTGGGAATGACCGACACCACCCGGGCCCCGTGGTCGAAGGCGAAATCCACCGCCCGGCACGCCCCGTCGACCGCGCGGACCGGATCGACCACCCCCGGTGGTTGCACCAGGACAAACACCCGGAGATCGATCCCCGAATCCGCCAGGAACTCCGCGGCACCGACGAAGTGGTCGAGGGTGAATCCCTTGTTCAGCCGCTCCAGGACCGCGGCATCCGCCGTCTCGAGCCCCAGCGCGAGCTCGAGGCGGGTCGGGGCCAGGGCATCCCGGAATGCCAACACCCGCCGGTCGGTCAGCCGGGGATGGTTCTCCACCACCACCCGGCCGAAACGGCGTCCCAGCGCCGCCAAGGCCGGCCAGTCCGCGCGCGGCACCGCCCCGACATCGAAGAAGGATCCGGCGTTGTAGAGCTTCAGTCCGTCGAACCGGTCGTCCCCGGCCGCACCGAGGACCGTCGTCACCTGACGGACCAGGGCCCCGGGCGGGACCGGCTCCAGAAGGGTGCCCTGCCACAGGTCGCACATCAGGCAACTCCACGGGCATTCCCGGTTGGTGAGGAACACCGTGAGGTAGCGCTCCCTGCCCCCGGCCCTGTCGGGTTCCTCCTCACAGAGCCAGCCGGCGGCCTGTTCCGGGGAAAGCGGGCGACGACGGGTCTCGTCCCTCAGGGAACGAATCCAACGCGCCAGGCCGCCACGGTCGGTGGGGATGGACTCCGGCGGGGTCATCGGGATGGGGCGCGTGGAGGCCAGCCGCCGAATCCGGGCATGGAAAAGGCGCACGGAGAACCGTGCGCCCTGGATTCCACGGGACCCGACTCCTTACTGGAGCTCGATCTTCTCGCCCTCCTTGAGGGTGATGATCGCCTTCTTCCAGTCCGAGGTCTTGCCGGCGGCCTTGGTGGACTGCCGGCGCTGCTTGCCCCGGACGTTCATCGTGTTCACGCGCAGCACCTTGACCTTGAAGAGATCCTCGACGGCCTTCTTGATCTCCACCGCGTTGGCGCGGCGGTCGGCCACGACCGTGTACTGGTTGTGGCGCTCCGACTGAAGGGTGCCCTTCTCGGTGATGCGGACCGTCTTGATGATGTCGAATGACGTCATGGTCGATTCCTTTCTACTTGGCGAGGCGGGCTTCCACCTGGGCGAACCCTTCGCGGGTGAACACGAGCTTGTCGTAACGGAGCAGCTCGTAGGTGTTGACGCTCTGCCCGGTCGTCAGGCCGACCCAGGGAACGTTGCGGGAGGCGAGTTCCAGGTTGAGGTCCGGCGTGCCCACCACGAACAGCGAGGTCCCATCGAGACCGAGCGTGTCGAGCAGACCGGAGAACTCCTTGGTCTTCGCGGCGGCCAGCCTGATGTCGTCGACGACGATCACGTCGCCGGCCTTGATCCGCTCGCTGAGCGCCTTGCGGAGCGCGAGTCGGGACACCTGGCGGTTCACCTTCTTGGAATAGTCCCGGGGCTTGGGGCCATGGACCACGCCGCCGCCCCGCCAGAGCGGGCTGCGGAACGAACCCGCGCGGGCGCGTCCGGTGCCCTTCTGGCGCCACGGCTTCTTGTTCGTCCCGGCCACCTCACCCACGGTCTTGGTGCAGGCCGTGCCGGCGCGCGCCGCCGCCATGGCGGCGACCACCGCATCGTGCACCGCCTGGGTGCCGCGGCCGTTCTCGATGACCTCGAAGGCCACCTCGAGCTCCCCGGCCGCATTCCCCTTCATGTCTTTGACTGCAAGCTTCATAGGTCAGTCCTTACTTCTTCTTGGCACCCTTCTTGTCCGCGGCGGCAGCAGCCGCCTTGGTGCGGCGCTCGATCAGCCCCTTGAACCGCTTGGTGTCGGGTCCGAGCTTCTTGGATTGGCGGATCACACAGTAATCGCCCTCGCTCCCGGGGAAATTGCCCCGGATCAGGAGGACATTGTCCTCCTTGCGGACCTGCACGATCTCCAGGTTCTGGGCAGTCCGCTGCACGGCACCCATGTGACCTGGCATCTTCAGGCCCTTGCGGACCGTTCCGGGGAAAAGACGCTGTCCGATGGCACCCGAGCGGCGCTTCCAGCCCTTGGCACCGTGGGTGGCATCACCACCACGGAAGGCCCAGCGACCCACAACACCCTCGAACCCGCGACCCTTGGTCACCCCGACACAGTCGACGTACTGCCCGGGCTCGAAGAGGTCGGCCCCGACGACGTCGCCGGGCTTCACGTCCTTCGAGAAATCCCGGAACTCACGGATCCGCTTCACGGGAACCCCGTTGTGCTTCTTCACGTGGCCGAGCACCGGCTTGGTCAGGCGGGACTCCTTCTGGTCGTCGAACCCGAGCTGCACGGCGGCATAGCCGTCGGACTCCGCGGTCTTGACCTGGAGGACCCGGTTCGGGCCCACCTGCACGACGGTCACGGGGGTCAGGACGCCCTCGGCGTTGTAGACCCGGGTGTGACCCAGCTTCTTTCCAATCAATCCCAGTGGCATGGTGGTCTCCGTTAGATCTTGATGGTGATGTCCACGCCGGCCGGCAGGTTGAGCTTCTTCAGCTCATCCACCGTCTTGGCCGTCGGGTCGATGATGTCGAGCAGGCGCTTGTGGGTGCGCTGCTCGAAGCTCTCATGCGATTTCTTGTCCACGTGCGGCGACCGGGCGACGGTCACCCGCTCGATCTTGGTGGGAAGGGGGATGGGCCCGGCCACCCGCGCACCCGATCGCTTCACGGTCTCCACGATCTCCGTGGCGGAAGCGTCGATGACGCGGTGGTCGTAGGCCTTGAGTCGGATTCTGATACGTTGTCCAGCCATACAAAGAACAGGTTGATGATACGTTGCGAAATCTGCGGTCAGCTGCGCGCGGCGGGCTTCTTCTTGGCCGTGTCGAGAACGGCGGTCAGCACGCTGTTCGGCACCTGCTCGAAGTTGAGGGGCTCCATGCTGTACGAGGCCCGGCCCTTGGACAGCGAGCGGATCGCCGTCGCATAGCCGAACATCTCCGCCAGCGGCACCTGCGCGTTCAGGATGGTCTGCCCCCCCTTGGCGTCGACGCCCTGGATGATCCCACGGCGACGGTTGATGTCACCCAGGATGTCCCCCTGATACTCATCCGGGGTGGTGACCTCGACCTTCATGATCGGCTCGAGGAGGATGGGGTTCGCCTTGTTGAAAGCGTCCTTCAGGGCGAAGATGCCCGCCATCTTGAAGGCCAGCTCGTTGGAGTCGACCTCGTGGAACGAGCCGTCGACGATGCTGACCTTGATGTCGATGACCTGGTAGCCGGCGTAGACGCCGCTCCGGATCGCCTCGTGGATGCCGTTCTGGACCGCGGGGATGTACTCGCGGGGAATGACACCGCCCACGATCGCGTTGATCACCTCGACGCCCTTGCCCTTCTCGTTGGGCTCGACCTTCACGCAGGCATGGCCGTACTGGCCGCGTCCACCGGACTGCCGGATGAACTTGCCCTCGCCGTCCGCCGGCGCGGTGATGGTCTCGCGGTAGGCAATCTGGGGCGCACCGGCGTCGGCCTCCACCTTGAACTCGCGCTTCAACCGGTCGCGGATGATCTCCAGGTGCAGCTCGCCCATGCCGGCGATGATCAACTGCCCGGTCTCCTCGTTGGTGAACACCCGGAAGGTCGGATCCTCCTCGGCCAGACGCTGCAGGCCCTCGGACATCTTGTCGCGGTCGGCCTTGGTCTTCGGCTCGATCGCCATGCTGATCACCGGCTCGGGGAACGTGGGCGGCTCGAGCATCACGTCGAACGACTCGTCACACAGCGTGTCGCCGGTGGTGATGTTGCGCAGTCCGACCAGCGCGGCGATGTCGCCCGAGTAGACCGCATCAATGTCCTTGCGCTCGCCACCCTGGATGACCATCAGGCGGCTCACCCGCTCCCGCTTCCGGGTGCGCGGATTGTAGATCGTGTCGCCCTTCTTCAGCGCACCGGAATAGACGCGGAAGAACACCAGCTTGCCGGCGTACGGGTCGGTCCAGAGCTTGAACGCCAACGAGCAGAACTTGTTGTTGTCGTTGGGCTCGATCTTGATCGTGTCCTCCGATCCGGGCACATGGCCGTCGGCCGGCGGAATGTCCAGGGGCGACGGCAGGTAGTCGACGACCGCGTCGACCAGAGGCTGGATCCCCTTCTTCTTGAAGGCGGTGCCGCACAGGACGGGAACCAGCTCCAGGGTGCAGGTGAGCCGGCGGATGGCGGCCTTGAGGTCGGCCTCGGAGATGGGCTTCTCCTCGAGGACCATCTCGGCGATCGCGTCGTCCTTGTTCGAGACGGCCTCAATCAGTTCCTGACGGGCCTCCTCGGCCTGCTCGACGAGGTCGGCGGGAATGTCGCGGATCTCGTACTTGAGCCCCTCGTTCTGGATGTCGCCCTCGCCCCAATAGATCGCCTTGCGGCTGACCAGGTCGACCAACCCGGCGAAGCGGTCCTCGGCACCGATCGGCAGCATGATCGGATACGCATAGGCGTTGAGCTTCTTGCGCATGTCGTCGACCGCGTTGGCGAAGTTCGCCCCGGTGCGGTCCATCTTGTTCACGAAGGCGATCCGGGGGACCCGGTACTTGGTCGCCTGACGCCAGACGGTCTCCGACTGCGGCTGCACGCCGGCCACCCCGCAGAACACGGCGACCGCGCCGTCGAGCACCCGCATGGAACGCTCCACCTCGGCGGTGAAGTCCACGTGGCCCGGGGTGTCGATGATGTTGATCCGGTGCGGGATCGCCGCGCGGGACTTGTAGAGCCCCTCCTCGGGCTTCTGCGTCCAGAAGCAGGTCACCGCCGCCGAGGTGATGGTGATGCCGCGCTCCTTCTCCTGCTCCATCCAGTCGGTCACCGTGTTGCCGTCATCCACGTCGCCAATCTTGTGGATGAGCCCGGTGTAGAAGAGGATCCGCTCGGTGGTAGTGGTCTTGCCGGCGTCGATGTGCGCAGCAATGCCGATGTTGCGGGTCCGCTCCAGCGGATACTGGCGGTCGGGCGAGTTGAGGGTCGTGTTGATGGAGGAGACGTCGCTCATGGTGGCCTGCGGCAAGTCGTCGGTTTTGAAGATGAAAAACGCCCCGATCGGGGATCGGGGCGCGGAATCGGGGAATCCTACCAGCGGAAGTGCGCGAACGCCTTGTTGGCCTGGGCCATCTTGTGGACGTCGTCGCGCTTGCGGATCGCGCTGCCCTGCCCCTGGTACGCATCCATGACCTCGGCCGCCAGGGCCTCCTTCATGGGCTGCCCCCGACGGTTGTTGGCAAACGTGACCATCCAGCGCATCGCCAGAGAGGTCTGCCGCTCGTTGGAGACCTCAAGCGGCACCTGGTAGGTGGCGCCACCCACCCGTCGGGCCTTGGTCTCGATGCGGGGCTTGGCGTTGTCCACCGCCCGCTGGAGCACCTCGATCGGGCTGGCTCCGGGGGATTTCTCGGCAATCTGGTCAAGGGCTCCGTAGACGATGCGCTGGGCGACATTCTTCTTGCCGCTCTGCATCACGGTGTTGACCAGACGACCGACCAGGACGCTGCTGTACTTGGCATCCGGGACGATGAGGCGTTTCTCTGCGCGACGACGACGTGACATGTTCGGGGAGGGATTGGAAAGATCTTGGGGACCGCCGGGTCACCTGGAACCCGGCCAGCAGGCACCGCTTCTCACTTGGCCGCCTTGGCCACCTTGGGACGCTTGACGCCGTACTTGGACCGGCTGACACGCCGCTTCTCGACACCCGCGGCATCGAGTGTGCCACGGACGATGTGGTAGCGGACACCGGGGAGATCCTTCACGCGACCACCCCGCACCAAGACGATCGAGTGCTCCTGCAGGTTGTGCCCCTCGTCGGGAATGTACGCAATGACCTCGAAACCGTTGGTCAGGCGAACCTTCGCCACCTTCCGCATGGCGGAGTTCGGCTTCTTCGGGGTGCGGGTCATGACCTGCAGGCAGACGCCGCGGCGGAACGGGCACTTGGACAAAGCCGGGGCCTTGCTTTTAAGGACCAGCTTGTTGCGGCCCTTGCGGACCAATTGGTTGATGGTGGGCATTGCAGCCGAAATCGTTGATTAGCCGTCTCGGACGGCGAAACGGAGCGCCGACAATATCAACGGCGACCTTGGGTGCAATAGGTTTTTGAAAACAAAAACTTTGCCACCGGATGGGTGGCCCCACGGCCGCCGGCTTGCCTGTCGGCCGGTCCGGGTGGACCCTGAGGCCCGTGACCCGGAAACGCCAGCGCGGACTGTATCTGTCCCTGACGAGTTTGGCGGTCGCGTGGCTGGTGGCCTGGACCGGGTTCACGGTGTCGCGCCGGATGGAACCCACCCCGGACAAGGTTCATCGGCTCCTGTCCGGCACCTCCCTGGCCGGCCTCTCCCCCGCCGACCGCCGGGCCGCCCTCAGCCGGTTGGCCCGCCTCCTGAACGCCCTGTCCATCGAGGACCGGCGCACCGCCCGGCTCGACCCCGCCTGGCAGGGCTGGCTCGCCGAGATGACGGACGACGAGAAGTTGGAGCTCCTCGACGCCACCCTGCCCAGCGGCGTCGGCCAGATGCTGGCCCGTTTCGAGGAACTTCCGGAGGAGCAACGGCTGCGCGCGCTCTCGGACGCCTTTCGCCGCCTCCAGGAGGCCCGCGACACCGACGATGCCGCCGACCCGGGATCCCCCGGGGAAACATCCGGCGGTCCGGGCGACACCAATCAGGTGGCCATCCTCACCCCTGAACTCCAGCGGCGGGCGGTCCAGACCGGCCTCAACGCCTTCTATGCGGAGAGCTCGGCCCAGACGAAGGCCGAACTGGCCCCGCTGCTCGAGGAACTCCAGCGCGGGATGCAGGGCGGGCGCCTGTTCCGACCCCGACAACGCCCGGAACCGTCCCCATGACCCGCCGTCCTTCCCCGCCGTCCGCCGCCGGCGCCTTCACCCTGGTGGAGATGCTGGTGGTGATCGGCATCATCGGACTGCTCGCCGGACTGCTCGTCCCGGCGGTCGGCCGGTCGGTCGAATCCGCGCGCTCGACCGCCTGCCTGTCGAACCTCCGCCAGCTCGGGATCGCCCTGCAGTCCTATGTCGACGACCACGGCGACCGCCTTCCGGTAATGCATGACCGGCGCCACTCGACCAATGCCGCCGTCATGGCGGCCCAAACGGGCACGGTGGACCAGGTGCTCGGACCGTGGCTGGGAAACACCCCCGGGGTGCTCCGTTGTCCCTCCGACCGCGACGGCATCTTCACGCGGACCGGCTCGAGCTACGCCTGGAATTCCCTCCTCAACGGCCAGCCGGCATCCCGGCCGGAGATCCTCGGCATCGCCTTCGCCCCCCGCGAGATCCCGGTCTTCTTCGACAAGGAGGCCTTCCACCGCGCCCGCGGCCCGGGGCGCGGCGTGAACTACCTCCAGGCCGACGGCCACCTGCGCAACCTGCTGGCGGTGGAGGGAACCCGTCCCCGTCCATGATCGAGATCGCCGGAGTGTCCAAGCGGTTCGGCGGACGTGACGCCGTGGTGGGACTCGATCTCACCGTGGGCCGGGGGGAGGTGTACGGCCTGCTCGGGCACAACGGGGCCGGCAAGAGCACGACCATCGGCATGCTCCTCGGCCAGGTCTGGCCCGATGCCGGCACGCTCCGGATCGGTGGTCACGACGTGCTCTCCGACCGGCCCCGCGCCCTCGCCCGCGTGGGGGCGATCTTCGAGACCCCGGCCTTCTACGAGGAACTGTCCGGATGGCGGAACCTCCGGATCCTGGCGTCCTACACCGGCCCCGTGCCCGACGCCCGCCTCCGGGAGGTGATCGACTGGGTGGGACTGTCGGGACGCGAACACGGTCGGGTGCGGACCTACTCCCACGGGATGCGCGCCCGGCTGGCCCTCGCCCAGGCCCTGCTCCCCGACCCGGATCTCCTGATCCTCGACGAGCCCACCAACGGCCTCGACCCGGAGGGCATCCACGAGATGCGGGGAACGATCCGCAGGCTCCACCGGGACCTTGGCCTCACGCTGCTCCTTTCCTCCCACCTCCTGGTCGAGGTGGAGCAGCTGTGCACCCGCATCGCCGTGCTGAACCGCGGACGCAAGGCCTTTGAGGGCACCCTGGCCGAGGCGCGGGACGGGGCGGGCTGGGTCCGGCTCCGGACGGACCGGTTCGCAGCCGCCGCGGCGACGCTCGCCGGGGCCGGGTTGATTGGTGCCAGCCGGCCGGATGGCACCCTCCAGCCGGTGCCGGGCGTGGCGGTGGCCGACCTCGTCCGCCACCTGGTCGCCACGGGGCATCCGGTCCATGAGATCGCCCCGGAGGAACGGACCCTCGAGCGGTTCTACCTGAGCCTCGTCCAGCCCCCGCCGCCGGCATCGCCCTGACCTCTCCATGTTCCTCCGACACCTCCAGGGCGAGCTGTGGAAGCTCTTCGCCAAGAAACGCACCTACATCGGGTTCGGCGCCTTCCTCGTGGTCCAGAACCTGGTCCTCGTCCTGTTCCGATTCACCCGTGCCTCGGGCCAGATGCAGCGGGTCCTCGAGGGCAACGGGCACGCCGTGGAGGAATACCTCTCGGCCCTGACCCTCGCGGTGATCGTCGACTTCCCGGTGGCCTACCTGCTGCTGCCGCTCTACGTGGCGCTGGTCGGCGGCGACCTGGTGGCCAAGGAGGCGGAGGACGGGACACTCCGGATGATCCTCGCCCGACCGGTCTCACGACTGCGGCTGCTGTCGGTGAAATGGACGGCCGGCGCGGTGTTCGCCCTCCTGCTCGCCCTGTGCCTCGGGGTGTTCGGCCTCCTCTTCGCCCGCCTGTGGTTCCCGTGGGGCGGCCTGTTCGTGTTTGTTCCCGGGGAGATGTTCAGCCTGTTCGACCCCGGCCCGGGCCTCCGCACCTATCTCCTCGCCCACCTGATGCTGGGGGCCAAGGCGGTCACCGTGATGGGTCTGGCCTTCATGTTCTCCTGCTTCAACATGAAACCGGCCGCCGCCACCATCCTCGCCCTGTCGGTGCTGTTCGTGAACGGGATCCTGATGAACATCCCCTACTTCGCCGACCTCAAGCCGTGGTTCCTCACCCACCACCTGAACCTGTGGCAGCTGATGTTCGGGCAACCGGTCCCCTGGGGACGCATCACCCAGTCCCTCTTCCTCCTGCTCGGGTTCAACGTGACCTTCCTGGCGACCGGCTACGCCGCCTTCTCCGTCCGCGACCTCAAGTCGTGACCGGATCCGGCGCCGGGCCAGCGAGGCTCCGGAATTGCCAAGAAGTGGACAGCATCGTCGCAGGCCTGGCGTAGCCTGCTCCCCGGGCATCGGCCATCCGCCAGCCCGGGGGGGCGGTTCCCGCCCCGGGACGGAGGCCGGATTCCCCGAAGACCCCGATCCCCCCATGAGATTCCCGTCCCTTGTCCGACTCCTGCTCGGACTGCTGCTGTTGGCCGGCCGGCCGGCTTCAGTCCGCGCCGACTTCACCAACGGCCTCTTCGTCCTCGACATCCACGAGGTGATCCTCGACCCGCACACCGGCATCTCGGTCCCGAATTATGTCGTCACCGGGTACCTAGGCGGAGGCGTCGATGTGGTGGTTCCGGAGACGGTCGGACCGAACCTGATCGTGGCGATCGGCGAGGAGGCTTTCGCCGGCGAGGGCATACCGTCCATCGCCCTGCCGCCCACCATCAAGTACATCGGCGACCGGGCGTTCGAAGGCTGCGAGGGTCTGACAAGCATCGAGCTCCCGGACCGGGTAGAACACCTGGGCACCGCGACCTTTCGGAACTGCTGGAACCTCACGGGAGTCGTGATTCCCGGCCGGGTCCCGGTGATCCATGAACGCACGTTTGAGAACTGCTTCCGGCTTGCCACGGCCCGGCTCGGCTCCGGAGTCACCCACATCGGCGAATACGCCTTCTCCGCCTGCGAACGACTTGTCGACGTCACCCTCGGCGCGAACCTCGAGTCCATCGGCGACTACGCATTCCGCCGCTGCGAACGCCTGCCGGCACTGGCGCTCCCGGACGCTCTCCGGAGTGTGGGCGACTCGGCCTTCCAGGGATGCGACGCACTGGCCCACCTGCGCATCCCGCCCGCCATGAACCGGATCGGGAACTACGCTTTCTATCAGGTCGGGGGACTCGGGACGGTGGAACTCCCGGGCACCCTGGTCGAGATCGGCGAAAGTGCCTTCCGCGACTGTCCCCTCCTGCGGGAGATCCAGATCCCCTCCGGCGTCACCCACATCGCGGCCCACGCCTTCGAGGACTGCATCGCCCTCGCGGATATCACCCTTCCGCCCGGCATCACCGGGATCGGGGATTCAGTCTTCCGCGGATGCGCCAGCCTGCGCGAAGTCCGGATTCCGGACGCCGTCACCCGGATCGGCGACCATGCGTTCCATTTCTGTGGGAAGCTGGAACGCGTCCGACTACCCGCGGGAGTCGCCGAACTCGGCAACCACGCCTTCAGCTACTGCCCGGCGCTGACCGCCGTCGACCTCCCCGCGGGCCTGTCGGCGATCGGCGATTCGGCCTTCGCCGGCTGCGAGGCCCTCGCCGGGATCCGCCTGCCGGAGTCTCTGAACCGCTTGGGCGCCGCCGCCTTCACCGGGTGCAGCGGTCTCGTCGGGATCGACCTTCCATCCGGGATTCCGGCCATCGGCGATGCCACCTTCAGCTTCTGCACCCGCCTCGCCCGGGTGACGATCCCCGGGACGGTTTCGGCCATCGGACGCGACGCCTTCTACGGCTGCGACGCCCTGCGCAGCCTGGAGATCCCGGCCGGGGTCGGATCGATCGGCGACGACGCATTCATCGAGTGCCCGCAACTGACCGCCCTGGTCTTCCGGGGTGACGCCCCGGCGCTGGGCGGGAACGCCCTCGAGGCTCCCGTCGTGAGCTACTACATGACGGGCCGGCAGGGCTGGGGGGAGACCTACGGCGGGCGCCCCGCCGTGCCCTGGGCACTGGCGTTGGACGGGGACGCGACGAGCCTCGGGGTGACTCCTGGGGGCTTCCGGTTGACGGTCTCGGGAAGCCCCGGACTGCAGGTGCTGGTCGAGGTCCGGGAACATCTCGGAACCCCGGACTGGAGTCCGCTGGAGACCCTGACCCTGACCGGCGGCACCGACGTCTTTGTCGATCCCGCGTGGTCCGGTCATCCCAGCCGGCTGTACCGGATCCGCCTGCCCTGATCACGTTCCCAGACGGGCCCGCTCGCCTCGGACCCACTCGACGATCCGGGCGACCGCATCGGCGGCGGGAATCGCCTGCAGGACACCGCCGCGCGGCTTCATCTCGACCTCACCCTTCGCCAGCGACTTCTCGCCGATCCCGAGGCGCAGGGGGAAACCCACCAGTTCGCTATCCTTGAACTTGACCCCGGGACGCTCGTCCCGGTCGTCCAGGATCACGTCGACACCGGCCTCCAACAACCCCGCATACACCTGCTCGGCGAGGGCCATGGGTCCCGAACCCGGGGCCACGCTGAGCGGGGTGAGGCAGACCTCGTACGGGGCGACGCTCAGCGGCCAGATGATGCCGTCCTTGTCGTTCCCCTGCTCGATCACGGCCTGCAGGGTGCGGGTCACGCCGATCCCGTAGCAGCCCATCACGCACGGATGCCGCTGGCCGTCCTCGGCCAGGTAGGTGGCGTCCAGCTTCTCGCTGTACTTGGTCCCCAGCTTGAACACATGGCCCACCTCAATGGCCCGACGCAGCCGCAGGGGCTGTCCGGACGCCACGCAAAGCTCCCCCGCCCGGACCGTGCGCAGGTCGTGCCAGGCGGTCACCTTCACGTCGCGGTCGATGTCCACGTGGCGCAGGTGGTACCCGTCCTCGTTGGCCCCGGTCACCAGGCCGCGCCCCCCCCGGAGCGCCTCGTCGGCGTACACCGGCACCGTGGCCGGCACCCGGACGACCGCCCCGAGCGACCCGGGCGCGGCGCCGAGCGCGGCGCGGCATTCCTCGGGGGTGGCCGGACGTGCCTGCACCGCACCGGTGCGGGCCATCAGCTTGGCCTCGTTCAGCTGGTCGTCGCCCCGCAGCAGGATCAGCACCGTCCTCGAGTCGAGCACGTACACCAGGGTCTTGACCTGCTCCGCCGCCGCCACCCCGTACGGGGCGGCGGCCAGCGCGTCGATGGTCACCACGCCGGGCGTCGCGAACTTCTCCGGCGCCGGGCCGGTGGTCGCGGTGGGCAGGGGCGTCAGCGGTCCCCGGCTCGTGGCCTTCTCGATGTTCGCCGCGTAGGCCCCGGTCTCGCAGTACACCACGTCGTTCTCCCCGGTGGCGGCCGGGACCATGAACTCATGCGAATGGCTCCCGCCGATCACCCCCGTGTCCGCCTCGACCGGGAACGCCTGCAGCCCGCACCGGGCAAAGATCCGGCCGTAGGCGTCATACATCCGACGGTAGCTCTCCATCGCCCCGGCATCGGTGGCGTCGAAGGAATAGGCGTCCTTCATCAGGAACTCCTTGGCCCGCATCAACCCGAAGCGCGGACGGACCTCGTCGCGGAACTTCACCTGGATCTGGTAGAAGTTGCGGGGCAGCTGGCGATAGGAGCTGATCTCGGCCGCGGCCAGGGTCGTCACGACCTCCTCGTGGGTCGGGCCGAGCACCCATTCCCGGCGGGAGCTGTCGCGGACCTTGAACAACACGTCGCGGGCGGTCTCGTACCGGCCCGACCGCTCCCAGATGTCGGTGGGCTGGAGGGCCGGCATCAGGATCTCCAGCGCGCCCGCCCGGTCCATCTCCTCGCGGACGATCCGCTCGACCTTGCGCAGGGCCCGCAGGCCGAGCGGGAGGAACGTGTACAGCCCTCCGGTCAGCTTCCGGACCAGCCCGGCCCGGAGGAGGAGTTGGTGCGAGGCGATCTCCGCGTCGGCGGGAACCTCCTTGAGGGTCGGGATGAATGTCTGGGACCAGCGCATACGATTCGAAAGGGCCCGCACCTTCGTTACCCCCCGCCCCACGGACAAGGGCGAAAATGCCCGGGTCCCAAGTCACCCCTCCGGCCATGCCGCGGCGATCCGGTCGGACAACGGGATCAGGTCGGGATCCGCCCGGGCCATGGGCACCATCAGCTCCGCCCCACCCCGCCGGACGGCCTCCTGAAGCATCTCCCACGCCTCCGCCGTCCTCCCCGACTGGGCCAGGTAGCAGGCGAGGTTGTAGGGGACGATGGGTTCGCAGGGAAACCGTTCCAGGGCGGGCGCCAGGCCCTCCAGGGCCGCCGCCAACCCCCCGCCCGGGACGCGTCGGAGGGCATACGAGCGCTGGATCCACGGCCCCACCTCCCGTTCCCCCTCGTGGACCACCCAGGCCTCCGCCGCGCGGAGGGCGGTCGCCCAGTCACCGGCCGCGGCGCCGACCTGCCAGCTCAGGTCGAAATACCGGGCGTCCCGACGGGTCTCCCCCACCACGGACGCCAGTTCCCGGGCGGCCTCGTCCGGACACCCGAGCAGCAGCCAACCCTCGGCCGCCTCCATGGCGTGGTCCCGCCCCTTCCCGGCACTGGAGCCTCCGGCGCTGCCGCTCATGGGTCACCTTCCATCTGCCCGCCGACGGCCCCCCCCACCCCCCCTCGGGACAGGTTCACGGAACGGACCGGACAGCATGATCCGACCCTGCGCCGGGCCGTTCCTCGGCGCAACCCCGCTCGGCGGCCAATCCCCCCTTGCACCCGTCCCGGCGGCATCCCAACCTCCGCCCGGATGAAACAGGAAGTCGTCCCGGTGCAGATCCGAGGGATCCTCCCCGCCAACAGCGGTGTGGCCCTGTTCATCGGCAACGACGAGAAGGTCTTCGTCATCCAGGTCGAGCACAACATGGGCGCCGTCATCGGCATGGCCCTCCGCGGGGCCCCCAAGGACCGTCCGCTCACCCACGACCTGATCGGTCACGTGTTCCAGGGCTTCGGCATCGTCCTCGAGCGGGTCGTGATCACCGAGTTGCGGAACACGACCTACTTCGCCCGGATCATCCTCCGCCAGGAGAACGAGTTGGGGAAGAAGCTGGTCGAGCTGGACGCCCGGCCGAGCGACTGCCTGGCCCTCGCCGCCGCCACCCAGAGCCCGGTCTACGTCACCCAGGCCCTCTTCGACCAGGTCGAGGACATGTCGGAGGTCCTCGACCGCCTCAACGAGCAGCGCGAGAAGGAGGGCGAGGAAGGGGACGACGACGAGGGGGAACTGGAGGAGGACAACGACGACGACGACGACGACGACGATGCGGAGGAGGACGAGGAGGAAGGGCGGGGTCCCGCCGCCGGGGGCTGACCCGCCTCCGCCCTCCGCCCCGGGAAACTGTTCCCATGCCCCGCGCCCCGTCCCCCGCCGCCCAACCCGCCGCCCCGGTCCTGCTGGTGTGCGGCGACGACGAGTTCGCGATCAAGCGCCGGGCACGTCAGGTCTGGGACGAGTGGACCGCCGAGTTGGGCGGGATGGATCACGAGATCCTCGACGCCGCCGCCGGCAACGCCGGGGAAGCGTTGACGGCACTCGGACGCCTCCGGGAAGCCCTCCAGACCCTCCCGTTCTTCGGCAGCGCCAAGGCGGTGTGGTTCCAGGGGTGCAATTTCCTCGGCGAGGACCGCACCGCCAGCTCGGCCCCCGTCACCGAGGCCCTTGCAGGGCTGGCCGACGACCTCAAGACGTTCCGATGGGACGGCGTCCGGCTCCTGGTCTCGGCCATCCGGCCCGACCGGCGGCGTTCCCTCTACAAGACCCTCGAGAAGATCGGATCGGTCGAATCCTTCGCCGCCCTGTCCGGCGACGACCGGGACTGGCCGGTCCGGGCCGAGGCCGAGGCGGTGCGGATCCTCCGGGAGGCCGGACGGGAGATCGACCGGGACGCCCTCGCCGACCTCGTGAGCCGGGTCGGCCCGGACCTCCGCCAACTCGCGCAGGAGACCACCAAGCTGATCCTCTACTCCGAGGGCCGGGACCGGATCCGGCAGGCCGACGTCGAGGCGGTGACCACCCGACAGAAGCAGGCCCGGGCGTTCGCCCTCGCCGAGGCGCTGGGGGATCGCAACCTCCCCGTCCTGCTGCGGACACTCGACGAGGAACTGTGGGAGATCCGGAACGGACGCGACCGGAAGAAGTCGGAGATCGGGCTGCTGTACGGGCTGATCGGCAAGGTGCGCACGCTGCTGCTGCTCCGGGAGATGTTCGCCGCCGGACTGATCCGTCCGGTCTCCGACTTCAACCGGTTCAAGGCGCAGTTCGACCAGGTGCCGCCCGGGGCCCTGCCGGCCGACCGCCGGTTCAACCCGCTGGCCGGGCATCCGTTCGTGCTCTTCAAGGCCTCGCAGCAGGCGGACAACTACACCACCCCCGAGCTGGTGCGGGCCATGGGCACTCTCCTGGAGGCCAACCGCCAACTGGTGTCGAGCGGACTCGACGAAGCGATGGTTCTGCAGCGGGCGCTGGTCGGGATCGTGGGAACCGGACGCCGCCGGGGACCCGCCCCCGCGGAGGCCCGGGCTCCGCGGGGCCGACGGGGGGGGCTGGCGCCCGGTGGGGTGTCCGGTTGAACTTGCCCCTCCACCCCCACCGCCCAGTATCCCGGCCCCTTGAAGCTCTCCGTCAAAAGCGACTACGCCGCCCGGGCCGTCCTGTCCCTGGCACGTCGCCATCCCCAGCCGGGCCCCACCCGGGTGGAGGAGATCGCCGCGGAGAACGGCGTGCCCGCCAACTACCTGGTCCAGATCCTGATCGAGCTGAAATCCCAGCGGATCGTCCAGAGCCACCGGGGCAAGGATGGCGGATACCGGCTCGCCCGGCCGCCGTCGGAAATCACCCTCGCCGACGTCCTCCGCTGCATCCACGGGGCCCTGTTCGACACCCCGGCGCTGTCGGACGAACAGTGTCCGCCCGAACTCCGGGACGCGTGGCGACGGCTCCAGCAGGCGGTGGAGACGGAGGCCGGCTCGGTGAACTTCCAGCAACTGGTCGAGGCCGGGGCGGAACGGGGCCGGATGTTCTACATCTGACCCGACAGCGTCAGCCCCGGGCGCATCCCGGGAACCAGCGCCCGCAGCATCCCACGGAACCGGTCCGCATCGAGATCGGGCCCGATCAGCACCGCCACCGGATCCGGATGGGGCAGCGCCGGGTACTCGTCGACCAGGTGCCGGCCGTGCACGCCCTGGAACACGTGCAGCTTCCCGGGGCTCTGTCGGAACCGGACAAACCCCTTCACCCGGACCACCTCCCGGGGCGGCAGCGCGGCGAGGAAGGCCTCGAAGGCCGGACGGTCCACCGGGGCGGGGAACCGCCAGGCCAGGCTCCGGAACCTCAGGTGGGCGTGGCCCGCGGACGGCTCGGGCTCGAGCGTCGCCCCGGCCGGGGGACTCCGGAGGATCTCCCCCAGGTCGGGCAGGCCGAAGGGCATGCGGACGATCCGTGCCGACGGGTTGACCTCCCGGACCGCCGCCTCCACGGCATCGCGTTCCCCCGCCGACAGCAGGTCGCACCGGGACAGCGCCACCACCTGGGCGAACTGCAACTGGCGCCGGGCCAGGATCCGCTCCCCGCCGCCCTCCTCCGCACGCCCATACCAGAGGGCGTCGAGGACCGTCACCACCGCCTGCAACCGCACCGCGGACAGCAGGTCGGGATCGGTCAACTGGTCGATCACGCTGTCCGGATCCGCCAGTCCGCTCGCCTCCAGCACCCCGTAGTCGCAACGGCCGGACTTCACCAACTCCCGGCAGGCCCGGTCGAGGGCGTCGTCGGGCGCACAGCAGACACACCCGCCATCCACCGGCACCACCGGGAGGTCCGGGCGTGCGATGAGCGGGGCGTCGACACTCTCGGAGCCGAACTCGTTCATCACGATGCCCGGCCGCAGCCCGGTGGCGGGCGCCTCGCGCAGCCAGCGGAGGAGAAGGGTGGTCTTGCCGGCCCCGAGGAATCCGGTGAGCAGGATCACCGGGAAGCGCGGGTCCGGGGAGGGATCGGATGCCATGGGGTCAGCGGGCCGACACCGCGGCCGCCAGCTCGGGCCACAACGCCGCCGAGGTCCGCATCCCGGCCGCAAACGCGTCGAGGTTGAACTTCTCGTTCGGCGAATGCGCGTTGTCGTCGGGCAACGCCATGCCGATGAGCAGGGTGTCGGCCCCGAGATGTTTGCGGAACGCCGAGACGATCGGGATGCTGCCCCCCTCCCGGGTGAGCAGGGCGGGATGTCCGAACCCGCGCTCGATGGCCCGCAGCGCCGCCCGGGCGAGCGGCCCGTCTCCGGGCACCAGGTACGGCTCCCCGCCGTGGCCGTGCCGGACGGTCAGACGGACGGTCGGCGGACACAGCCGCTGCAGCTCGCGCTTCACCGCGGCGATGACCCGCGCCGGCCGCTGGTCTGGAACCAGCCGCAGGGTGAGCTTGGCCGAGGCCCACGCGGGGACGATGGTCTTGCTCCCCTCGCCCTGGTAGCCGCTGGTGAGGCCGTTGATCTCCAGCGTCGGCCGGGCCGTGCACTGCTCGATCGGCGTGTACCCGGCCTCGCCGAACAGCTGCGGGACGCCGAGCAGCCGACGGTACCCGGCGCCGCTGAACGGCACCCGGGCCAACTGCCGGCGCTCGGCGGCGGTCAGCTTCCGGACATCGTCGTAGAACCCCGGGACCGTGATCCTCCCCCGCGCATCGCGCAGCGCCCCGAGCAACCGGCACAGGGCCATGGCGGGGTTCTCGACCGAGCCGCCGAAGATCCCGCTGTGCAGGTCGCGGGCGGGCCCGTCGATCCGCACCTCGATCGCCGCAATCCCCCGCAGGGCATGGGTGAGCGAGGGATGACGCAGGTCGGGAATCCCGTTGTCGGAGATGACCACGGCGTCACAGGCCAGCTCCCGACGATGCCGCCGCAGGAAATCCTGCAGGGACGTGGATCCCACCTCCTCCTCGCCCTCGATCAGGAAGATGAGGTCACAGGGAAGTTCCTTTCCCGAGGCCTGCCAGGCCTCCAGGGCGTTGAGGTGGGCCAGGTGCTGCCCCTTGTTGTCGCTCGCCCCACGGGCGAACAGGTCGCGCCCACGGACCGTCGGCTCGAACGGCGGCGTGGTCCACAGCCCGAAGGGCTCGGGCGGCTGGACGTCGTAGTGGCCGTAGACGAGGAAGGTCGGCCGACGCCGCGCACCGCGCCGACGCGGCGTGCGGGCCACCACGATGGGATTCCCCGGGGTGGCGTGCACCCGGGTGTCGAGCCCGAGCCCCCGGCACCGGGCGGCGATCCAGTCGGCACACGCCCGGAGATCGGCCGCGTGCTGCGGCTGGGCGCTCACGCTGGGGAACCGGACGTACTCGCAGAGCTCGGCGACGTGGCGCGCCTCGTGGGCGGCCAGATGTTCAAACAACGCATCCATGGCGGGACAAGCTGGGGAACGGGGACGTGTGGCGGGCGCCGGACGGTCACTTCTTCGGCCGGCCGATGCCGAGGATCTCGAGGGGATTCGCCCTCGGCGCGGCCGGGGCGTTGGTGTCGGCCGGCTTCTCGCCGCCGCCGATCGCCTTCAGCAGGCCGCCGATGGCCGACGCCGGGGAATTGGTCCGGGCCCCGGCCGTGTTGGTCGAGCCGCCCGGGCCGTCGACCAGCCCCTTGACTGCTCCGAGCACATTCCCCACCGCCGCCCCCGCGGCGCCCACGCTGTCGCCCGCCAGCCCGAGGGCCGCCTGGCCGCCCATGAGCAGGAGCTTGGCCTTGTCGATGTCGGGCTTGGGCTGCCCGAGGGTGCCGGCGAGGCTGACAAAATCGGGCAGCGACGCGTAGCCCCCCACGGCCTCGGCCTTCACCCCGACCTGCCGGGCGAGGTCCTCCCGCAGGGCGATCTGGATGGGCATCGCGATCGGCGAGTTGGTCAGCACCGGCTGCAGGGTGACCGTTCCCCCGGCATTGGCGACGAAGGCCGCGCTCCGGACCCGGGCCTCATCCAGGTTGATCCGGCCCTCGCCCGCCCGGCCGGCGACCTGCAACGAGTCCAGGGGTGAGGTGGTGAAGGCGTCCATCCATCCGGGCGCCTGGCCGGTCAGCCGGCCGGCGAGGTTCTCGAGGAAGGCGGCCGGGTTGGAGGCGCTCCGGATCAGGCCGGGCAGACCGAGCACCAGATTCACCACGGTCTTGATGACCGGGGTGCGGATGTCTCCCAGCTGGAGGTTGAGGTTGGTGGCGGTCACGCCGAAGTCGCCCTTCAGGTTGCGCTCCAGATTGGCCCCGGTGACCCCGGCGCCACCGAGCTGGATCCGGGCTCCGGCAGTCCCCCCGATCTGCCCGCGTCGGTCCGGCACAAAGGAGTTCACCAGCGGGGTGAGCGGAATCGACCCGGCATCGAACCGGACCTGGTACTCATACCCGGGCACGCCCAGGTTGGCATCGATGTCGGCCGTCACCGGCGCCCCGTTCAGCGACAGGCCGAACGGCTTGAGCGCCACCCGGCCGTCGGTCAGCTCGAGCCGCGCCTTCCATCCCGAGATCTCCACCTCGCGAAGGAGCACCCGGGCGATGTCGAGGTCGGCCGTGAGCCGGCGCACCGGGAGCTGCACGGCCGGCGGCTCGCCTCCCCCGGCGGCGGCGGGCTCCGGTGCCGGCGCCCCGGCCGGGTCGGATTCCGCGGCGGCCGGCGCGCCGGCCAGCAGGTCGTACAACGGGGTCAGGTCGAGCCCCGTGCTGCGGATCTCCAGCGTGCTCGGGACCGCGTTGGTCGGGCTCAGGTCGAGACGCCCGCGAACGGTCAGCTCGTTGTCGGCCCGCTCGGTCTTGCCCAGGCCGACCCGGACCTCGCCCAGGTCGAGACGCATCCCCTGGGCGCCGGCATCCAGCCCGAGGGCGAGTTCCAGCGGCCCGACCGCCCCCTGGCCCGAGGCCTCGGCGGCGGTGAGCCCGCCCACCTGGACCTGCGCGCGGATCTTGCTCGCCGCGTTCAGGTCGATCTCGGCATCGCCGGTGGCGGACACGTTCACCGCGGTGAGCCGACGCGGCGCCAGCGCCGGCGCCAGGATCGGGGCCAGGGCATGCTGGTTGAGGTCGGCCACCCGGAACTGCACCCCGCCCCGTCCGGCCTGGAGATCGTACGAGCCGGTCGCCTCGACCGTCCCGCCCGGGTTCAGCCCGGAGCGGAGGCCGATGGCCAGCTGGCCGAGCCGGGCGGTGTCGCCCTCCAACCCGGCGTTCACCTGCACGCTCACGTCGTAGTCGGCGAACTCCATGCCGGACACGGTCCCGGCGAAGTCCTCCAGCGCGACCGAGGCGACCAGTTCCATCTTCCCTTCCGACGCCGTGGCCCGTCCGTTGGCGGTGATCCGCCCGGCGGTCGCGGCCATCCCCTCCGTGGGCACGAGGGCCAGGAGGGCCGGCAACGACCCGTTGACCGCGAACTGCGCCCCGCCGCCCTGCTGCTTCAGGTGCCAGTCGGCCACCCCGCCCACCGAGACCAGCGCCGTCGCCCCCCGGGTCACCTCGACCGCATACCGGGTCACCTCCACCGTCGAGAAATCGCCCACCGCGACCGCCGCCTTCACCGTGATCACGGCATCCCGCAGCCGGTCGTCACCCGCCGCCGCGGACAGCTGGTCGCCCTGCGCATCCACCGTCAGCTGCAGCCGACGTCCATCCTGCTCGGCCCGCACCTGCATGTCGGCCCCCAGCCGGCCGTCGGGAACCGTCGCCCCCAGCACCGCCCGCCACTCGGCCAGCCGCAGTCCGCTCAGCTTGAGGGAAAGGGTCGACTCGCGGAACCCGGGCGCCGCCTGGTCCCAGGCGAGGTTCATCGGACGGTCCAGCCCGCCGGCCAGCAGCACGTCCCCCCCCTGCCGGGCCTCGAGTTTGAGCGTCTCGACGAGCACCGTGTGGCGTTCCTGGTCGAGGGTCACCTTGTACTCGGCCTGCACCCCCAGCTCCGGGGTGGCGCCCTGGCCGAGGTCGACCGACAGCCGGCCCAGGTTCAGGGTTCCCGACGAGCCGAACACCGTCCCGCCCTGGGCCACGTCGACCCGCCCCTTGGCATCGACGGTGGTCTCGCGCAGGTCCATCCCGAGGGCCGCCCCGACGAGGGCGAGCACCCGGCGGTCGATGCCGCCCACCTCGTAGTTCAGCTGCGCCTCGGTCTTCTCCACGTTGTAGGTGCCGCGGAGGGTCACCTGCCCCAGGGCATTCCCCTGCTGGGTGAACTCCAGACGGACCGGGTTCACCTCGGTGGCGGTCACGTCGATTCCCAGCCGGGCCCCGAGCCCGGCCAGCTGCTCCCAGGCGCCGGATGCCGACGCCACGTCGAACTGGAGCGACCCGGACACCTTGTCCGGCGCCGCCGCGGCCGTCAGGCCCACCTGGACCTCCCCGCCGAGCCGGGCGGCGAGCCGGTTGGTCCCCGCATCCATCCCGGCCACGGCGCCGAGGGTCAGGCGCCCCGTCCCGCCGTTCGCGAGCCGGTCGAGCGCCACCTCCAACTCGCGCACCGACACGGTCTCGGTGCCGCCGCCGGCGGACGGACGGGTGAGCGACAGCGCGCCGCCGGTCAGGCGCACATTGGCCACCGCCAGCTGCGGCGGCGCCCCGGGGGGCTTGGGTTCAGTCGACGCCGGGGCAGGCAGCGACGCGAGCAGCCGACCCAGGTTGCTGGTGCCGTCCGCCCGCTCCACCACCGTGACCACCGGATCGATCAGCGTCACCTCATCCACCGCGATCCGTCCGCCGATCAACGCCATCAGGCCGTAGCGCACCCGCACCGACCCGACCGCCAGCAGGGGCTCGGCCCCCTTCGGCGTCAGCTTCACCCCCTCCAGCTGCAGGCTGGAGAACGGGCTCAGGGACACCTGGGACGCGGTCAGGTCCGATCCGACCGCCGCCCCCACCCGGGGCAGGACCACGCCCCGGAGGAACGGGCCGCTGGTGACGACGACGTAGAGGAGGACCAGGAGGGCGGCCAGGCCGCCGGCCACCCAGGGCCAGCGCTTGGGACGACGGTTCGGAAGCGGGGTGTTGCTCATGTTCAGGGGCGGTTCAGCGGGGTTCGGACGTTCCTTCAGCGGCGGTCAAGGTAGCGCACGTATTCGGCGACGCCATCCGCGGGCGCCCACCGCGGGCGATGCCCGAGGACGGAGGCGGCGAGGGCCATGTCCGCCTGGGTGTGGGGCTGGTAGAAATGGGCGTGGGGATTGTCGATGTACTCCGGGGCGAGGGCCGTGCCGAGGGCGGCGTTGAGGAGGGCGATCACCTCGTTGAACGACACCGCCACGCCCGAGCCGCAGTTGAAGATCCCGCTCTGGGCCGACGCGGCCGCCAACAGGGTCATGTCGACCACGTCCTGGATGTGGACGAAGTCCCGGCGGTGTTCCCCGTCGCGGAAGACCCGCGGCCGCCGTCCGGCCTTCATCTGGAGGTACAGCTGCCGGATCATGCTGGAGGCCGCCCCCTTGTGGTCCTCGCGGGGGCCGTAGACGTTGAAGTAGCGCAGGCCGACGATCCGCCAGGCCGGGTGCCGGCGCGCCCGGTCCCGGGCGAGGTTGTCGAGCTGGACCTTGGTGAAGGCGTACACGTTGGCCGGTGCCGGGGGCTGGTCCTCCCGCTGCACCCCCGAACAGACCCCGTACGTGGCCGCGCTCGAGGCGTACACCACCGGGGTCTGGCCCGCCGCGGCGAAGTCGAGCAGCCGACGGAACCCCTCCACGTTGTCGTGCACCTGCAGGAACTGGTCATGGACCGTGGTGTCGGTGATCGAGGCCAGGTGGAAGATCACGTCGAAGGACACGTCCCGGAACCGCGCCGCCCAGTCCAGGCGCGAGACATCCGCCGGCACCACCTCCCCTCGAAAACCGAGGAGGTTGCGGAAGTCACCCGACCGGAAGTCGTCCACCACCACCACGCGGGCCTCCGGGTCGCGGGCCTCCAGCTCCAGGGCGAGGTTCGAGCCGATGAACCCGGCGCCCCCCGTGACGAGAATGTTCCGCACCCGACGACCGTAGGGGCACCCGCCTCCGGCTGGCAACCGCGCCGGCAGGTCCTCGCCGGCAAGTCCCCGCTTGCCCCGCCGCGTTCCGCGTCGAATGGTTCCCGCCACTGCCATGAGTTCCGCGCGGAAATCCCTGCCGACCGGCGTCGCCACGCCGCCCACCCGGACCGCATCCGGCGGCCGGCTGGCCACCTTCCTCCTGATCCTCCTCGGCATCGCCCTGCCCCGCGCACGGGCCGCCGAGCCGATCCCGCCCGACGCCTTCTCGTTCCGGGACGGGGAGACCGTCCTGTTCATGGGCGACACCTTCCTGGAGCGCGAGGGCGACCTCGGGCACATCGAGACCCGCCTCACCATCCTGCACAACGACCGCAAGGTGCATTTCCGCAACCTGTCCTGGGCGGCGGACACCCCGATGGGCCGGTCCCGGGCGAGCTTCGACTGGAACAAGTCGCCCGACGACTGGCTGAAGCGGGTCCGGGAGCAGGTGGCGCTGGTGAAGCCGGACGCCGCCATCCTCAGCTACGGCCTCACCGCGTCCTTCGCCGGACGCGACGGGGTGGAGGCCTACGAGCGCGACCTGGTGCGCCTCATGGACGCCATCCGGGAGGCGTCCGGCAAGCCGGTCCGGTTCGCCCTGCTCGGACCGCTCGGTTGCGAGCAGATCCCCGGACTCGATCCCGCCCGGGTCGCCGCCAACAACGCCGACATCCGCCTCTACGTCACCGCCACCCGCGATGTCGCCCTGCGCAACAAGGCGCGGTTCGTCGACCTCTACCCGGCCACCGCCCGGAAGCGCCCCACCGATCCCCAGTGGACCACCGACGGCCTCCACCTCAACCACTCCGGCTACTACATGATCGCGTACCAGGTCCAGTTCGGCCTCGGCTTCCGCATCATGAGCCACTACCCCGTGGACCCCTACGAGACCGTCCGCCGGGCCGTGGTGAAGAAGAACGAGTACTTCTTCCACCGCTGGCGCCCCGCCAACTGGACCTACCTGTTCGGGTTCCGGAAGCACGAACAGGGACAGAACGCCGGGGAGATCCCGCAGTTCGACCCGATCATCGCCGACTGGGAGGCCCGCATCGACCGGGTGAAGGAGATCTTCAACCAGGATCCGGACACCGTGCAGGAGATCGTCCGGGTCACCCGCAACCCGGGTGGCGACACCGGATCCGATCCGGCCCCCAAGCCCCAGCCGGTGCCGACGTTCGACGTGGCCGACGGCTTCGAGGTCGGCCTTTGGGCCGAGAACCCCTCCCTCCACAAGCCGATCCAGATGAACTGGGATCCCCAGGGCCGGCTCTGGGTCGCATCCTCGGAGGTGTATCCCCAGATCCGTCCGGGCCAGCCGGCCACGGACTCGATCGTCGTGCTCGAGGACACCGACGGCGACGGGCAGGCGGACAAGTCCACCGTGTTCGCCACCGGCCTGCTGATCCCCACCGGGGTGCTGCCCGACGGACGGGGCGGCTGCTACGTGGGCGCCAGCCACCAGCTGATCCACCTGAAGGACACCAACGGCGACGGCGTCTCGGACCTCCGTGAGATCGTCCTGTCGAGCTTCGGCACCGAGGACACCCACCACAACATCCACACCCTGCGCTGGGGATACGACGGGCACCTCTACATCAACCAGTCCATCTACACCCACACCCACATCGAGACCCCGTACGGGATCCGTCGGCTGAACTCCGGCGGCATCTGGCGGTTCCAGCCCGACACCTGGCGGCTGGAGGTGTTCACCCGGGGCGGCTGCAACCCCTGGGGCCATCACTGGGACCAGTTCGGCAACTCGTTCTTCACCGACGGCGCCGGCTTCAAGGGCGTGTACCACGCCATGCCGGGCGCCACCTACTTCACCTACTCCGACATGCGCCGCGAGGCGGAGAGCATCAGCCCGGGCAACTATCCCAAGTTCGCCAGCCTGGAGGTCATCCACAGCCCGGCCTTCCCGGCCGACTGGCAGGGCCAGCTGGTCACCTGCGACTTCCGGGCCCACCGGATCGTCCGGTTCGGCCTCGAGGAGGTGGGCTCCAGCTTCCGCACCCGCGAGATGCCCGACCTCCTCCGCTCCACCAACGTCACCTTCCGCCCGATCGACGTCCGGTTCGGCCCGGACGGCGCGCTGTACATCGCCGACTGGTCGAACCCGATCATCCAGCACGGCGAGGTGGATTTCCGGGACCCGCGACGGGACAAGGAACACGGCCGCATCTGGCGGGTGACCCGGCAGGGCTACGCCGCGCCACCCCGCACCGACCTCACCACCCTGACCCCGGAGGAACTGCTCGACCGGACGCTCTCGGCCAGCGGATGGGAGCAGGAACAGTCCCGGGTGGTGCTCCGCCAGCGCGGCGCGACCAACGTCCTGCCGGCCATCCCCGCCTGGCTGGAACGTCGGAAGGAACCGCGGGCCCGGCTGGAGGCGCTCTGGCTGCACACCGCGTTCGGACAGGAGGCCCCCGCCCTGCTCCGCGAACTGGCCACCGCCGAGGATGCCCGCCTCCGGACCGCCGCCGCCCGCCAGATCGTCCCCTGAACGCCCCACCCGGACCTCCGCCATGAAGCCCCTTCTGATCGCCTCGCTCCTCCTCGCCGCCCCGCTCGCCAGCCGGGCCGCCGATCCGGACCCGCGCCTGTCCCTGCTCGGACAGCTCGTCCGCGACCCCTCCCCGCAGGTCCGCGTCGAGGCCGTCCGCAGCCTCGCCCGGATTCCGTCGGCCGACGCCGCCGCCCTCGCCCTCGGCGTCCTCGACCTGCCCATGGACCCCACCCTAGACTACGCCCTCTGGCTGACGATCAACGACCTGTCCGGACCGTGGATCGCCGCACTCCAGGACGGGTCATGGGATCCGTCGGGACGGGAACGCCAGCTCGAGTTCGCCCTCCGGGCCATCCCGCCGGCGGAGGCCAGCCGGGTGTTGTCCCAGGTGCTCGCCGACCGGCCGCTGGACCGTGCGGGGAGCGGCCCGTGGATCGAGCTGATCGGCGCCGCGGGGTCGCCGTCGGAACTGGAGCAGGTCTACGCCCGGGTGCTGGATGGCGGGTTCGACGAACCGGCGGCTGTCCGCGCCCTGCGGGCGCTGGGCGAGGCGGCCCGGCTCCGCAAGGTCCGGCCGGAGGGGGATCCCGCCCGGCTCGCCGCCCTGTTCGCCGGACCCGAGCCGGTGGCACTCGCCGCGGTCCGGCTCGCCGGCCAGTGGAAGGACATCGGCGCGGCGTTCACCCGTCTGGGCGAACTCGCCGGGGCCGGGGCGACCCCGCCCGCGGTCCGCACCGCCGCCCTCGGGGCCCTCCGCCAGATCGGCGGACCGGGCGCCCTCGAGACCCTGGCCCGCCTGGGCGCCGCCGACCGGCCCGCGGCCGTCCGACGCCAGGCCGCCGCCGCACTGGCCGCCCTGGACCTCGGCCGCGCCGTGCCGCTGATCGCCGAACTGGCCCCCGGCCTGGACACCGAACCGGTGGCGTTGGAGTTCTGGCGGTCGGTCCTCGGGGTGAAGGGCGCCGGACAGGCCATCGCCGCCGCCCTCCCCGCATCCGGCATCCCCGAGGCCGCCGCACGGGCCGGCATGCGCGCCGCCCGCGAGGGCGGCCGCAGCGACCTGGACCTCGTCGAGGCCCTGGCCCGGGGCGCCGGCCTCGCCGCCGGGTCGGCCGAGTTCACCGAAACCCTCCTCCGCGACCTCGCCGCCCAGGCCCTCGCCTCGGGCGATCCCGCCCGCGGGGAGCTGATCTACCGACGGACCGACCTCGCCTGCGTCAGCTGCCACGCCATCGGCGGGGTCGGCGGCCGGGTGGGACCCGACATGACCTCGATCGGCGCCAGCGCGCCCGCGGATTACCTGGTCGAGTCCCTCCTCCTGCCCAACGCCAAGATCAAGGAGGGCTACCACGCGGTCGAGGTCACCACCCGCGACGGGTCGGAGTACATCGGAACCCTCGCCCGCGAGACCCCCCAGGAACTGTTCCTCCGGAACGCCGCCGGGGCCGAGCAGGCCATCGCCAAGGCCGACATCACCCGACGGGAACAGGGCACCCAGTCGCTGATGCCGGCCGGGCTGATCGACAACCTTCCCGAGCAGGAACGCCTCGACCTCCTCGCCTTCCTCTCCCGCCTCGGCAAGCCCGGCGACTTCGACGCCAGCCAGGGCGGCGTGGCCCGCCGCTGGCATGTCTACAACCTCACCCACACCGACCAGCAGCACGGGCAGGAGGGACGCATCTGGAGCCAGCCCTTTGCCGACAAGATGTGGAACCGGGTGGATGCGCTGGTCAGCGGACGGCTGACCCGGGAGCTGCTGGAGGAGGCGAGCCGCCGCCAGTTCTGGGTGGGGGTGCTCGGGGTCTACGCCGGCACCGAGATCGAGGTGGCGCGGGCGGGGGCGGTGGCCTTCGAGCTCTCGGGCGACGGCGCCGAACTCTGGATCGGCGGACGCCGCATCGGCGGTCCCGGCACCCTGCGCGTCGACCTGCCCGCCGGGCGGCATCGGCTGCTGGTCCGGCTCGATCCCCGGACGGTCCCCGACACCCTCACCCTCCGCAGCCCCGACGCCGCCTTCCTTCTGGACTGACGGCACCGGAAACGGCCCGCGGAGACGCTCCCGCCGAGCCGGGATTAACAACGAAGGGACAAAGGGACGAAGACTCTTTCATCCGCAGATTTCTCAGATTTCCGCAGATGTCATTGGCCGCGTAGCCGACGCCGCTAGGCGGCCGGTCCCGCCCTTATCTTCATCGCCCTTCGCCTCCGTCCGGAGGGCCTCGCTCCGTCGAGGCCAAGGCCCCGGGGGAATCCCATCCCGCTCCGCGGGACCGCGCGCGGGAGCGTGCGGCTCCGAAACCCGGCGGATTCACCATCCGCCGCCACTTTCAGCCCTTGGCCCTTGGCCCTTGGCCTTTGGCCTTTGGCCTCGTCCGGAGCGCTGCGCTCCTGCGCGGCGTGCCCCGGGCCCCTCGGGCTGTGGAGGGATGAACCCGCGTCAGCGGGTGAGTCCGACGGGGTCCGCAAGGACCCCGCAGGGTTGGGGAGCGAAGCGGGTCCGGCCGCCGATCGGCGGCGGCTTCGGGCGGAGGGCGGCGGATTCGGGCGTCGGCCCCTCCCGGGACCGATCGGGCTCGCAGGCTCGCCCCCATCGGGCGCGGGGCCAGCGCGGATAGGATCGGCATTCTCCCAACCCTTCGTCCCTTCGTTGTTCCTCCCCCCCGGCGGATTCACCATCCGCCGCCACTTTCAGCCCTTCGCCCTTCGCCTTTGGCCTCGTCCGGAGCGCTGCGCTCCTGCGCGGCGTGCCCCGGGGCCTCTCGGGCCGTGGAGGGATGAACCCGCGTCAGCGGGTGAGTCCGACGGGGTCCGCAAGGACCCCGCAGGGTTGGGGAGCGAAGCGGGTCCGGCCGCCGATCGGCGGCGGCTTCGGGCGGAGGGCGGCGGATTCGGGCGTCGGCCCCTCCCGGGACCGATCGGGCTCGCAGGCTCGCCCCCATCGGGCGCGGGGCCAGCGCGGATAGGATCGGCATTCTCCCAACCCTTCGTCCCTTCGTTGTTCCTCCCCCCCGGCGGATTCACCCTCCGCTGACACTTCACTCCCGACCGAATCGTTCCCGCTCAGGGAGGCGTCGGAAAGACCCCCGCGCCCGGAACCGCTCCATCCCCCGCCCCACCCGCCTTCGGGACGAACGCCTCGATCATCCGCATCTGCTGCTCCTGCATCTCGCGGAACTGCTGCATCTGCTCCGCGCTCAGCACGCCCGCCTGCTCCACCGCGGCCAGCTTGCGCTCCATCATCCCCCGGACACCGGCGAAGGCCTCGGCAGGCTGCTGGGCGGCGACCTCCGGCGACAACATCCCGCGCGCCTGCTCGTAGAGCACCGCATACAGCTTGTCCTGCTGTTCCAGCGACAGGCCGAGGCTCTGCTGCATCTGGAGCATCTCCGAATTGGCCACGAGGCGCGCATTGGTGACCCGTTCCTCCTCCTGCATCGTCTCATAGCCCGCCAGTTGTTCCGGCGTGAGCAACCCGCGGATCTGTTCCTCGACGTTCCCCACGTCGGCCATCGAAGGGGCATCCGCCGACTCGTCCGCCCCCCCTTCCCCATCCCCAAGGAACCGGCTCGCCATCTTCATGCTGGCCCCCATCTGGCCCTCCAGCAGGGCTCGGATGGACGCCTCCTGCTCGGGCGTGAGGTTCAGGTGCCGCTTCATCCGGGAGATCCGGCCGTCGATCTGCTGACGGACCGCCGCCTGCATCATCTCCTGCATCCGGGCGGTCATCCCCTCACGCTGCGGCACCTCGGGGGCCGGCGTCGGCGCCGGGGCCGCCGGCGCCTCAACCCGGGCCCGGGCGGCCAGGTTGCTGCGGGCCTGCATCAGGTCGACCAGCAACTGCTGGTTGGCCGCCTCCAATTCCGCCGCCCGCCGCTCCACCGCCGCGTCAGTCGACTCCCCCGCACCTGACGCCTCCGCCGGGACCCGATTCTGGACCATCGGCGGAATCCCGGGCGCGTCCGACGCCGTCCGCGACGTCCGGTACCACAACAGCGACGCCGCCACCGCCGCCACCAGCCCGAGCACGAATCCGATAAAGGCTGCTTTCATGGCATCACCCTATCGACGGACATCCGACGGATCCATCACCGAGTCCAGGCCTCGATACGGGTCGGCTCCCCCACCGGCAGGGTCACCTCGACCGACGCCTCCGGCGGGTTGGCGGACGCATCCACCACCAAGTCGAAAGTGGTCGATGCCGAGTGCTCGGGCGTGACCACCACGCGGACCGGCACCTCGCCGGTGAAACCCTGGGCCCGGACCCGCACGGTCTGGGTCAGGGGAGCCCCGACCGGCAGGGTCACGGTGACCGTGGCCGGCGCGTCGAGGGCCACCCCCTGCCCGGCCACCTCGACCAGGTGCAACGACCCGGAATTGGGCGGGAAGACGAACATCTGCCGCCCCCGGGTCGTGACCCCGTCCAGCGTGAGGTTGCGGAAGGCGGTCGGCTCGGTGGTGTCGATGCGGATGCGTCCGTCGGCGGCGACGCCATTCCGGGTCCGGACAAACCCGTTGCCCCCGCCGGTCGGCGCCACGATCCGCACCCCGCCGCCGGATCCCCATCCGGCCCCCGACCCGCCCTCGGCGAAGATCCGTCCGTTGACCACGACCGACGTGCTGGAGGCGATCAGGATCGCCCCACCGCCCCCGCCGCCCCCGTTGCCGGGGTTGCCCGTGCTGCCGGCCCCGCCCGATCCACCGATGACGGGCACCATGAGCGCATTCCCATAGACGGCGCTGTTCGCACCCACCGCCACCGAATGGACGGCGTGGGTGGCCTGCGAGACGTTCAGACCCCGGCCGGGTCCATGACCGTCGCCACCCCGGCTGGCCGGGCCCGAGGGACCGAACCCGCCGTACCCGCCGTCAAAACCACCCGGCCCACCCCGGCCGGGAATGGCGCCGCTGGCGTCGGCGCCCCCAAGGTGGACGGTGGCTCCGCTCCCGATCACCACGTTGCCCTGCGCCAGCAGGTACACCGGCGTGTTGAGATCGTTCCGGTTGAACCGGAGGTTGGCGTTGTTGCCAATGTTGACCGTGGTGTAGTGGAGGATGCCGTCGGGCGGCAGGTCGACCACCAGCGTGGCGCCTTGCGCCACGATCAGCTCGCCATCGGAGCCGTCGCTGCCGGAGTCGAACCCCTGGGCGGCCATGCGCGATGCACCCACGCCCAGCAGCAGGGCCAGGGCGAGTCGGGAAACAGGTGTGTTCATAAGCGGGAAACGGAAACGGGTGTCGGAAACGGGTTGCAGGTCAGGAGGCGGGAGGTTGGACAACGACCGGCGGACGGGCCGGGACCGGCGCCGGACGGAAGGGCGGCACGTCGGCCGGATCGCCGACCTCGACGACCGCCGACGGTCGGGTCACCGCCGGCACCCACCGCGCGGGCGGGACATCGTCGGGATCGCCCACCTCGACGCTCGCCGACGGTCGGGCGACCACGGCCGAAAGCCGCACGGGCAGGAGGTCGTCGGAGGCACCCACTTCAATGACGAACGGCGGCCGGCCGACCACCACGCGGCCGGCCACGGGGATCACGTCGACCGGATCCAGGACCTCCAACACCGCGAACGGCCTGGCCACCACGCCCACGGGAAGCGTCGCGAACTGGTCCACGGGAGATGCCACCTCGACCGCGGCACCGGGACGGGCCCGGGCGAGGAACTGCGGACGGGACGCCGGGTCGCGCGGATCGGTGCCGTCGCTGACTTCCACCTCGTCCGCCCACCCGTCCCCGTCGGTGTCGGCCTCGAACGGGTTCGTTCCCGCCAGGCCTTCCTCGGCGTTGGTCAGTCCGTCCTCGTCGGCATCGCCGTCCGGCCCGCCCGGGGCCACGAAGAATCCGGCCGCCCCCGGCACCGCCTGGACATTGCCGGCCAGGTCGGCCAGGCCGCCGACCGTGAACCGGTAGCGCCCGGGCGGAAGGGGCACGTCGGGCACGAAGGTGACCGCCAGTGCCGCCGCATCGTATCCCGGGGTCCCCGGCACGTCGGAATCGTCGGCCGTGCCCAACTCCAGGTCGTTCCCGGCCGACGTCAGCCGCACCTGGCCGGGGCCGACCGTCACCGCGGCGAGCGGCTCGTCGAAGAACGCGACCAGCGTCGCGGCCCCATCGACCACCGCCCCGTCCCGCGGCGAGAAGGCCACCAGCCGCGGAGGGGTCTGGTCGGGCAGGATCTCCACCACCACCTCGGGCCCCACCGCCACGTTGCCGCCGATGTCGACCGCCCGCACCTGGAGCCGGAAGTTCAACCGCCCGGCGGTCCGCTCGGGTGCGATGAACGGGAACTCGAACGGCCATCCCCCGTCGACACCCACCCGCACCCCGTCGACCAGGAACTCCACCTCGCGCACCATCACGTCGTCGGTGACCAGCGCGGTGAGCCGGCCGCGCTGGCCGGACTCGATCGACGCCGGATCCAGCGGGAAGTCGGCCGCCAGCGCGATCTCCGGCGCCACCCCGGCGGTGTCGACCGGGGCGAAATGGATCACCTGGACCCCGGCCGGGCCGTCGGCGGCAAAGGCCATCCCCCGGTCGACCACCACCGCCCGCGACACCCCGGGGGTGTCGAACCGGGCCTGGAAATCGAGCGCGGTGCCATCCGGCCCCAGGCGGTAAAGCGAGACGTGATGCTGGGGCTCGTCGACCAGCGCCACGCCGTCGGGCGCCAGGGCCAGCCCGGGCAGCACCGGCACCAGCTGCTTCCAGCCGTTCTGCGCGGTGGTGCGGTTCGCCAGCAGGACCGGCGCCCCGGGCTGGGAGATGTCGAAGAAGGCCACCCCCGTCGGGTGGGCCCCGTAGGCCCGGCCGGGGCCGAGGGTCAGCCGCATCTGGCGGTCGAACTGCCCGCCGCCGGCACCCGATGCCACGCCGGCCAGCGGTTCGAGGGACGCCACCCCGATCCGCAGCACGTCCAGCCGTCCCGCCGCCCACACGTACAGGAGGCCGTCGGCCGCCCGGAGATCCTCCACCAGCGGGTTCCCGGACAGCCGGTGCCGCAGTCGGACGGATCCGGTCAGGAGGTCGACCCCGACCACCTCGCCCGAGGCCAATCCGAGGTAGGCCACCCCCTGCGCCACCGCCACGGCCCGGGCGGCCGACCCGAGGACGACCTGATGCAGGAGGACGGGCGCCGCGGGGACGGCCAGGTTGATCACCGCCAGGCCCGCCGCCCCGTCGGCCACCGCCGCCAGATCCCCCTCCACCGCCACCGCCCGGGCCGTTCCCGGCGTGTCGATCTGCTGGAGCCAGCGCGGACGCAGCGGCTCGGCCACGTCGATCACCGCCACCCCCGCCGCCCCGTCGGCCACCACCAGCACCGTGCCGCGGAACGCCAGGTCCATCGCGTTCCCCGGCGTGTCGATCGACGCCACCACGCCCGTCGCCGGGGCCACGCCGTCGAGCGGGTTGGTGTGGTTGCGCAGTTCCACCAGGTCGGCCACCCCGTCGCCGTCGGTGTCGACCCGGTCATCGCGCGTCCCCAGCACGAACTCGGCCTCGGCCGGGATGCCGTCCGCATCGGCGTCGACCGCACTGAACGGCAGCGCCGCCCCGTAGGGGATGTCGGTCGGACGCCCGGTCGCGGCACTGGTGAAGGTGCGCTCGTGGTAGCTCAGTCCGGGGCCCAGCAGGAGCCGGATCCGGTACGGGGTCTCGGCCCGCAGGATGATCCCGGAGAGGATCCCGCGCGGCTCGGTCCGACCCCGCCGCACCAGCCCGGAATCGAGGTCCTCGATCACGTAGTACCCGCGGACGGGCGGCAGGAAATCGTCGGCGAGGGCCGACCGCAGGGCGGCCTGGTGCAGCCGGCGCAGCTGGGCCTGGGCGAAGGTGGAGGGCCATTCACCGCCGAGCAGGTTGAACATCTCGGTGGCCAACTGACGCGCCACCGCCTGGTCGGCGGGGACCAGTTCCTCGAACGTCGGCGCCCGGTCGAGGATGTCCCCAAGGGCCAGCCAGCGGTCGGTGATCGACTCGGTCAGCGCCATGACCCGCTCGGACTCCAGCACGAGGGGATCGGACGCCAGGGAGAGGAGGGTCGCCATCCGCGATGCCCCGCCGCCATTGGCCCGGGTGACGCACCGGAAGAACTTCTCCTTGCACTCCTTTCCACGGTCCAGGCACTCCTTCGAACAGATCGCCCCGTCGCGGCAGTCCTTGCCCAGCTTGAGGAAATCCAGCCAGGAACCCGGCCGCCCCGCCGTACCGCAGTCCTCGTAGCACTTCAGGGCACACGCCCCGCCCCGGGCAAAGCACAGCCGGGCCTGGCGGTCGGCGTCCGCCGGTTCTTCCGGGCAATCGTCCTTCTCCACGCATTGGGACGTCCCCTCGGCCAGAAGGGTCCCCGGGGTGCAGTCGCCCCCGCCCGGGCCGCCCGAACCCGACGTCCCCGGCGCCGTCCCATGCCAGCCCGGCTGGCGGATCCCGACGCCGTCGTCGGTGATCACGAACATCCCGTCGGGCGTGACGGTCATCGGTCCCTGCATCTCCCAGCGTCCGGTGTCGTGGTTGAAGCTCCACAGGGCGGTCTTGGCACCGGGCGGCAGCCGCTCGCCCGTGACCGGGTCGGGCAGGTTGGGAAACTTGGCCGGCACCGGGGCGGCGAAGTTCTGCGGTCCGCTGGTCTGGATGGAGATGTCGAGGGTGTGGGTCAACCCGGCGGGCAGGGGCTCGGGCAGGCGGTCGGAAGCCACCGGCGCCAGGCCCACCAGGCCGCCACGGGTCCCGTTGTCGGCAAACAGCCCGTTGGGCGGCACCAGGATCTCGACCCCGGCCAGCGCCGGATTGGCCTCGATCACCGCCTCGGGAAAGGTCACCCGGGTCTCGGCCACGTCGCTCACGGGCTGCAACGTCCCGGCCGCCACCAACGGCAGGTAGATGATCCCGGTGCCACCGGCCAGGTTGTTGGTCCGACCCGCCTCGGCCTCCCACGCCTTGCCGATCACCGGATAGTACGCCCCGTCGGGCCACCGGCTCGCCACAGCCGTCCGCCCGTCCACGTTCACGAAGAACCGGCCCGCCGGACACGGCTCGAGCCGGAACGACCCGTCGGCCGCCGTCGTGGTCCGCAGGGTCTCCTCCTGCCCGTCCACCGTGATCGTCACCCCGGCCAGCGGGACATCGACACCCCCGGGCCCGGGCTCGGACGCCAGCACCCGACCGGTGATGGCGGTCCCGGCGAGCGACGTCGTGTTGACGGTCTCGAACACCAGCACCGCCGCCCCCCCGGCCACCCCGTCGGCATCGAAATCCACCGGCCGGCCGAGTTCATCGGCCAGCCCGTCGCCGTCCAGGGTCACCTCGACCCGCGCGCCCGACGGAAGCTGCTCCAAGTGGTACAGGACGGCGCTGCGCCGGTCGGCGGCCAGTTCGGCCCGGGAGAGCACGGTCCGACCCGCGGCCCGGGCCCGGAACCGCCCGGCCTCCAGGACGGTCCCCGGCGCCAGAGGTCCGCTGAACTGGAACACCGTCTCCCGCGTCACCGCGATCCCCCCCTCGCCGGCATCGGGCGAGGTCGCGAGCAACGTCACCAGCGCCCCCCCCACCCGGCGCAGCCGATAGAACCGGACACCGGCCCCGGGAACGGTGCGGGCCACCTGACGGGAACCGTCCGCCGCCGGCACCAGTCCCGAGGTGCGCCATCCGGGGAAGTCGTTGAGCGAATCCGCCTCCTCCAGCAGGTAGGTCTCCCCGGCCGGATCCCATCCGAACTCGACCCGGCCGTCCGACAGGAGCGACACCCCGATGGACGGGCCGTTGGCCGCGGTCGATCGTTCGACACCGCGACCGAGGAGGAGTAGCAGGAGGAGGGAAAACCAGGGGCCGACGCCACGGAGGCACCCACCGAAACGGGCCACATCTCCCGATGTTGAAGTTCTCGGCACCATGGCCTGGGGGGGAGGAGGGAATGAGAGGCGGCGGTACCGGAAATCCTTGGACTGAAGGGAAAAGACCACCGCCCGATCGAAAAATCCAGTGCGGATTTGGACTGCGGCAGGCAGCGGCTCGCGGGGACGCGCGCGCCACCGCACGGGGCGGGCACCTGACCGGACCCGGTGGCGCGAGGCTCCGTCCGAGTTCCTCTCCGCTCCGTCCCCCCGTCGGGGTCGGGATCGGTATCGGCATCGATCCCCCCTCTCCCCATCGCCGCCATCCCGGAGCGCCGAGCTCCTGCGAGGCGTGCGCCCAGTGCCCCTCGGGCCGTGGAGGGATGAACCCGCGCCCGCGGGTGAGTCCGTCGGGGTCCGTCAGGACCCCGCAGGTTGCGCGGGGTGAAGCCGGACCGGCCGCCGACCGGCGGCGGCTACGGGCACCCGGCGGATGCGGAACCACACGCGGGTCGTACGGCGCCCGGGTCCGGCGGATTCGCATCCGCCGCCACGGGACCGGCGGCACGTTGCCTGGTACCGGCCCTATGCCGGCGAATCCCGGACTGAACACCAGCATTGACCCGTCCCTCCGAAGACGCGTATCGACGATCGCGTGCGATTCATCGCCACCCTTCGCTGGATGAGCATTCGGGCCCGCGTCCAAGGACGCGCGTTCCCGGTTTCCAGCGGGCTGGGCTGATCCCACGCATCGGACTGGAAACCCGGAAGGGTGACCAGTCCAGGCATCGCGGACGACGTCCCCCCTCCGGTTTTCGGTCCCTCCCGGACCATGAAACCTCCATCCCCCCCGCACCGCCACCCCCCCTCACCGGAGCACCAGGGCCTCGTCCTCATGGTCCTGTCCCTGTTCCTCTTCACCGGGAACGTGCTGATCCTGCGCGGACTCGCCCAGCGGGAGCCGCGGGTCGACGGCCTGATGGCCACCGCCTGGCGCGGCGCGATCGGCGTGGCCGTGGTGCTGGCCGTCTTCCGCGGCCGCGGCCTCCGGCCGGCGCGGATCTTCACCCGACCCCTGGTCGTCCTGCGCGGAATCGTCGGCGCCGTGGGAATCGTCTGCTTCTACCACACCATCCCCATCCTGGGGGCGGGCCACGCCGTGGTGCTGAACCTCACCTTCCCGCTGTTCGGCGCCCTGCTCGCCGCCGCCTTCCTCCACGAGCCGCTGCGGGGACGTCAGGTGGGATGGCTCCTGACGGGACTCGTCGGACTGCTGCTGTTCCTGTCGGGCGAACCCGGGGCGGAGCCGACCGGTCGGGCGGCGTGGATCGGCCTGGCCGGTGCGGTGACCGCCGGTCTGGCGGTGGTGCTGATCCGGGCGCTGCACGCGACCGAGACGACCGCCACGATCTATGCGTCGCAGGCGTTCTGGAGCCTGGTGATCGGCCTCCCGCTGGCGGGGCCGGACCTGCCCGGGCTGCCATCCGGGGTCATCCCCGGGCTGGTGGCGGCTTCGCTGCTGGTCGCTGGCGGCCAACTGGCGCTGACCCAGGCGTTCCGCACGCTGAGCGTCGCACGCGGCTCGGCCCTGCAGATGCTCGGTCCCCTCCTCATCGCCGGCGGCGGCGCCCTGCTCTACGGGGAACGCTTCACCCCGGTCGAACTGGCGGGCGGCGCCCTCACCCTCGTCGCCACCTGGCAGGTGGTCCGCCCCGGACCGGCGACCACAACCCCCGTCGGGCCGCCGCGGGCCTGATCGGGGTCGGAATCGGTATCGGAATCGATCTGCCCCCTCTTCACCGCCGCCCTCCCGGAGCGCCGAGCTCCGTCGCGGCGTGCCCAGGGCTCCGCACGGCCGATTTTTCCAACTCGCCCGCCGCCGGGGGGATCCCCTAGCTTCCGCCCTCCGTTTTCTGATGAGACCACCGGGGCCGTACCGGCCCCCGTCACCGCCATGACCTCCGCCCAGATCCGCCAGTCGTTCCTGGATTTCTTCGCATCCAAGGCGCACACCCTCGTGCCCAGCGCCAGCCTGATGCCGGACAGCCCCAACCTGCTGTTCACCAACGCCGGCATGAACCAGTTCGTCCCCATCTTCCTCGGGGAACGGGCGGCCGACGTCTCCCGCTGGGCCGGGGCCCGGCCGGGCAGCGACACCCGGGCGGCCGACACCCAGAAATGCATCCGGGCCGGGGGCAAGCACAACGACCTCGATGACGTGGGGCTGGACACCTACCACCACACGTTCTTCGAGATGCTCGGGAACTGGTCCTTCGGCGACTACTTCAAGAGGGAGGCGATCGACTGGGCGTGGGAGCTGGTGGTGGAACGCTGGAAGTTCCCGCCGGGCCGGCTCTACGCCACGATCTACCAGCCCGACACCGCGGCTGGCGACCCGGCCGAACGGGACGAGGAGGCCTGGGGGTACTGGGCGGAGAAGTTCCGCGCCGCCGGACTCGACCCCGCCGTGCACATCGTCAACGGCAACAAGAAGGACAACTTCTGGATGATGGGCGACACCGGCCCGTGCGGCCCGTGCTCCGAGCTGCATGTCGACCTCACCCAGGACGGCGACACCGGCGGCGCCCTCGTCAACAAGGGCAGCTCCGAGTGCATCGAGATCTGGAACCTGGTCTTCATCCAGTTCAACGCCAACCCCGACGGCACCTTCTCCCCCCTGCCCGCCCGGCACGTCGACACCGGGATGGGCTTCGAGCGGGTCACCTCGATCCTCCAGTGCACCCGGGGATTCACGGACTTCGGCGGGACGATCTCGAACTACGAGACCGACATCTTCCGGCCGATCTTCGACGAGCTCGAACGGATGAGCGGCCGGCGCTACGGCTCCACCCTGCCCCAGGCCGGCACCACCGGGACCACCGAACAGCAGCAGGTGGACGTGGCCTTCCGGGTCATCGCCGACCACATCCGCACGCTGTCGTTCGCCATCGCCGACGGGATCGAACCCGGCAACGGCGACCGGAACTACGTGCTGCGTCGGATCCTCCGCCGCGCGGTCCGGTACGGCCGGACCCTCGGGTTCACCCAGCCCTTCTTCTACAAGCTGGTCGACGTCCTCGCCGCCACCATGGGCGACGTCTTTCCCGAGATCCGTACCCGAAAGGAGCACGTGCAGGCGGTGCTGCGCCGGGAGGAGGAGTCGTTCTTCCGGACGCTTGGGATCGGCATCCAGCTGTTCAACGAGGAGGCCGACCGGATTGCCGGGGGCGACGGCAGGCAGATCGGGGGCGCGTTTGCCTTCCGGCTGTACGACGAGCAGGGTTTCCCCCTCGACCTGACCGAGCTGATGGCCCGCGAGCGGGGGCTGACGGTCGACACCGCCGGGTTCAACGAACGGATGGAGGCCCAGCGTGCCCGGGCGCGGGCGGCGCAGAAGAAGCAGATCATCGAGCTGTCGCAGGTGGAGACCCAGACGCCGACCCGGTTCGCCGGATACGACATCCTGGCCACCGAGGCGTCGGTCCTCGAGGTCGTGGCCCTCAAGGATCGCACGGCGGTCATCCTCGACACGTCGACCTGCTACGCCGAGATGGGCGGACAGGTGGGGGACACGGGCGAACTCACCGGCTCGGGCCAGCTCTGGCGCGTGACCGGCACCCAGAAGTCCGGACACACCTGGCTGCACTTCATCGAGGGCGGCGACGCCCCGGCAGCCGGCCAGCCGGTCCAGCTCCGGGTCGACCGCGACCGTCGCCGCGCCATCGAGCGGCATCACACCGTGACCCACCTGCTCCACTGGGCGCTGCATGCGGTGGTGAGCCCGGGAGCCACCCAGAAGGGCTCGTTCGTCGGACCGGACAAACTCACGTTCGACTTCAACCACGCGGCCCTCACCCCGTCGCAACTGGCCGACATCGAGCGGCTGGTGAACGAGCGGATCCTCGAGAACGCCGGCGTGAGCTGGACCGAGGTGCCGCATGCCGAGGTCAAGGACCGGGCGGACGTGCTCCAGTTCTTCGGCGACAAGTACGGCGACGTGGTCCGCGTGGTGCAGATCGGCGGCCGGGCCGGGGCGCTGGACGGGTATTCGATGGAGCTGTGCGGCGGCACCCACACGCGGTCGACCGGGGAGATCGGCCTGTTCCGCATCGTGGCGGAGAGCGCCATCGCGGCCGGGGTCCGGCGGATCGAGGCGGTGGCCGGGCTGGCCGCGCACGACCTGGTGCGCATCGAGCACGGACGCCTCCAGCAGGCCGCCGGCCGGCTCAACACCCCGGTGGCCGACCTCGACAAGAAGCTGGACGCGCTGCTGGCCCACCAGAAGGAACTCGAGAAGGCGCTGCGGACCGCGGTCGCCCGCAATGCGTCGAACGCCGCCAGCGAACTCCTCGGCCGGGTGGTGGAGGTGAACGGGATCCCCCTGATCGCCCACAACCTCGGGGCGGCCGACGGGGACTACCTCCAGGCGGTGGTGGATTCCCTCAAGGGCCGGTTCCCCGGGGTGATCGTCCTGGGGGGCGGCTCGGAGGATGCGGTCACGCTGGTGGCGGCGGTGGGTCCGGAGTTCACCGGACGCGCCCAGGCCGGCAAGCTGATCCAGCAGATCGCCCCGATCGTGGGCGGCCGGGGTGGGGGACGTCCGGACAACGCCCGGGGCGGCGGCAAGGATGCCACCCGACTCGACGCGGCGCTCGCTCAGGTCCGCGAACTGCTCCGCTGACCCGGCTCCCCGGCGGAGGCCGCCTCTCGGGCCGTGGAGGGATGAGCCCGCGTCGGCGGGCGAGTCCGACGGGGTCCGCAAGGACCCCGCAAGGGGTGCGGGGGAGGCCACGACCGGCCGCCTACCGGCGGCGGCTACGGGCCTCGGGCGTCGGCCCCTGCCGGGACCGATCGGGCTCGCAGGCTCGCCCCTCCACCGCGCCCCGCGCCCCTCGGGCCGTGGAGGGATGAACCCGCGTCCGCGGGTGAGTCCGACGGGGTCCGCCAGGACCCCGCCGGGTTGCGGGGTGAAGCCAGGACCGGCCGGGCTCGGGCGATGCCGCCCATCCTCGTCCGCTTCTGGGGTCCCGGGCGGGGTGGCCTGGGCCAAAGAGGTGTCGACGCTTCGCTCTGCCACCGCAGTCCAAATGGGCGCCGCACGAGTCTGGAGTGCGGCGGGAAGCGAAGCGCCACGCCGCTTTGGAAGCCGGACGGAGGCTCGCGGGGACGCTCGCGCCACCGCACCCCCGCTCCGTCCCCCATCGGAGTCGGTGTCGGAATCGCTATCGCCATCGATCTTCCCCTCCCCACCGCCGCCCTCGCGGAGCGCCGAGCTCCTGCGCGGCGTGCGCCCAGTGCCCCTCAGGCCGTGGAGGGACTCACCCGCTTCCGCGGGTGAGTCCGACGGGGTCCGCCAGGACCCCGCAGGGTGGCGGGGTGAAGCCGGGACCGGCCGCCTACCGGCGGCGGCTACGGGCCCCGGGCGTCGGCCCCTTGCGGGGCCGATCGGGCTCGCAGGCTCGCCCCACCACGCCCGGCGGCTACGGGAGCTCCACCACCCGGTACAGCCGCACCTCGGCGTCCGGGTCGAAGCCGACATCGACCGACACCCCGTCAGCGTCGGCCGTCAACTCCACGAGGGATTCCCAGCCGGCGACATCCAGCCCTGCGGCGACATCCACCCGATACCGGCGACCGGGCACCGTGGGCCAGGCCAGGGTGATCCCCTCGGCGGTGACCTCGGGCACCACCACCAGCGGCGGCGGGCCGGCGGGCCGGTTCGGAGCCCACGGCGTCGGCTCCGCATCCAGGCCGACCCGGGCCGGGTCATCCCCGGCCGGCACCAGGGATCGATCGGCCGACGCCGCCCCGTAGCGGAGATAATCCACCACGGCCACGCCGCCCGGCTGGTCCCGCGCCAGCACCACCAGGCCGCCGGCGGCATCCAGCCGGAACGGCGTGTGAAGGCCGTCCGGGCCGGACTCCGACGGCTCGCCGTCGGCGAACACCACGAGGAACCCGCCCGCGGGGATCACGGTGTCCGCGGGGAAGGCAAAGGCGTCCGGCGCGGCCAGCGAGTTGCCAAGGCTCCAGCCGTCGAGCACGACCGGCAGCGGCCCGCGGTTGTGCAGCTCGATCCACGGCTCCCGCTCACCCGCGGCGTCGGTGATGCCCGCGGTGTTCATCGGATGCACCTCGTTCAGGACCAGGCCGGGCAGGTCCGGAAGGTCGCGCACCCCGGTGTTCGGGGCGCCCGGCGTGAAGGCGACGACCGTCCCGCCCTCCAGGCGCAACTCGGCCCCCAGGACGATGTCGGAACTGCCGGCGTTGACCTGGTGCACCTCGACCGCGAGGACGTTCTCCCCGGCCACGAGCGCCGCGGTGGGGAGCGTCACCGGCCCGACCAGCAGGGCGTTGTCGACCACAGACGAGGCAAACGTGTTGAAGTTCACCTCGGCGTCGGTGGCGATGTTCTGACGGAGGATCTCCCGGCCGTTCAGGTGGAACACCGCCCCGTCGTCGATGATCGTCGACAGCTGGAGCGTGGCGTTGCCGGGCACGGTGGGGAGGGTGAACCGGGTGCGGAAGTAGTAGGTGGGCTGACCGATCTGGAGGGCGGTGTTCTTGGGGGCCGGCAGGTCGGAGTTCTCCACGTACAGCAGGGCGGCGCCCTGGCTCCATGAGGCGTCGTCGAAGGCGGGCGACCGCCAGTCGGCACCCACCGGGCCCTCCTGATAATAGCGCCAGGTGCCGGTCATGGAGACCAGCTCCCGGGGACCGTCGTAACTGGCCGCCGCCGACCAGTTGGCGGGCGTGTCGTTGTCCTCCAGGGCGTCCACCAACTGGAGGGCCGCCCCGCCCCCCGCTGCGGCAACCGGCCACGGGGCGACGGACTCGTACCGGACCTGGTCGAGGATCTCGTCCGGCGCGCCGCCGGTGCCCGGACGGACCAGGCGCAGGACGTCGCCCCCGGCACCGAGGCTGCCGGTCCACGCGCCGGCCACGGCCGGCGCCGGTCCATGGGCGGCTCGGAACGCGGCGACGTCGGCCACCACGCACACCAGTTCCCCGGGGGCGAGCACCCGGCCGGCCGGGAAGACGTACTCCAGGTCCCGACCGTCCAGGCGGATTCCCGACAGGTCCCACGGGGTGGTGGTGGAGGCGTTCAGCAGTTCCACGTAGCCGCCGTTGGCAGCCGACGGGCGGTACATGATCTCGTTGATCACCACCCGGAACCGCGGACGGGTCACGAGACGGAACGGGGCGGAATCGGTCAGGTTGCCCGGGCCGGAGTCGGTGACGACGACCTCGAGGTCGTTGGTCGTCGCGCCGGCCTGCGGCGGGACGGCCCACAGGAACTCGCCCGTGTTGGGATCGATGGAAGCCCCCGCGGGCGCCCCCGCAGCGAGGGTGAAGGTGAGGGTCTGGGCCGGCCGGTCGGCATCGGTCGCCGTGGCGACGAACCGGACGACATCGCCCTCGAGGAACTCGAGGTCCGGCAGGGCGGCCAGCACGGGCGCCTGGTTCACCTCGCGCACCGTCACGCCGAAGCTCCGGGTGTCGGACAGTCCCGATCCGTCGTTCTGCACCGCGGTGACGGAAACCACATGGGTCTCCGGCCCGTCGTCCTCGGTGGTCGTCCACTCCAGGACACCGGTCGCCGGATCGAGCGTCATCCCGGCCGGTGCCCCGGCGCCGAGCGCGTAGCGGATCGCGACCGGCGGGGTGTCGGGATCGACCGCCACCACCAGCACCCGGAGCGTGTCCCCCTCGTCGATGACCTGCGGCTCGATCACCGCCAGCACGGGCGGATTGTCCACCTCGGCCACGGTCACGCGGAACGTGCGGTCGGTCGCGAGCGGCGGGGTGCCGTCGTCGGTCACCCGCACCGTGATCTCATGAACGCCGGGGCCGTGGACCTCACCCGGGGTCCAGGAGAAGATCCCGCTGGCCTCGTCGATCCCCGCCCCGTCGGGCACGACACCCGCCAGGGAGAACGTCAGCCCATTCGCCGGCAGGTCCGGATCCTCCGCGGACACGTCGAAGGTCAGCAGGCTGCCCTCGCCGATCTCCGCGTCGGCGATCGACGCCACGACGGGCGCCCGGTTGACCTCGGCCACGGTCAGGGTGACCTGGGCCGACCCGGACCGCGGCGGCGTGCCGTCGTCGGTCGCCCGCACGGCGAACGTGTACTGCCCGGGGCCCTGGGCCTCGGACGGGGTCCAGGAGAAGAGGCCCGTGTCGGGGTCGATGCCCGCGCCGGGCGGGGCGTCGACCAGGCTGAACGTCAGGGTCTGGCCGGCATCCGGATCGCTCGCGGCGGCGGTGAAGGTGAGCAGCACACCCTCGTCCACGGTCCGCGCGGCGATCGGCCCGACCATGGGCGGCACGTTGCCCCCCTCGAGGAAGTTCGGCTCGCCCGGCGTCGGCCGGTCGAACGGGACCAGCCCGGCATCCGCCCCGTCCGGAAACCGCCCGACACTGACATCGGCCGTCTGCGGCCCGAAGGTGAAGCCGTCCACAAGGACCCCGTTCGGGTCGAACAACCCGATGTCCTCGCCGTCGGCCGAAAGCCGGAAGTTCACGTGCAACCCGGCGACGCCCGGACCGTTCTGCGCGGTCTCATCGTCGGCCCACACCAGCAGGAAGCCCCCCGGCGGGATCGAGTAGCCGGCGGGAATCCGGTACCGCGTCGGGTCGGCCAGATCGTCGGTCAGGTGGTAGCCGGAAAGGTCCACCAGCTCGTCCCCGGCATTGTACAGCTCGATCCAGTCGTCGAACCGGCCGTCGGCCGGATCGGCGAGGGTGGCGGTGTTGGAGGCGAGGAACTCGTTGATTGCGACCCGCACCTCGGGGACCGACGGATCGTTGGGGGCGCCCGGGGTGACGACCTGGAACACCCGGCGCGTCCGCGGCTGGCCGTCGGGCAGGAGCCCGAACGAGCGGCCCGGCAGGATTCCGGAGTACTCGAGGTGGTCGAACACGGCGTGGCCGGCTCCCTGCGGCCGGGCGAGGGCCACCATTCCGGCACCGGGTGCGGGACGGAATACGGCGTGGAGATGTCCCGGGGCGGTCTCGCCGGGCTCGGCATCGGCCCACACCCGGAGGAATCCACCCGACGGAAGGATCGTGCCCGCCGGAAACGGCCAGCGCGTGGGCTGGGCCGGGTCATCGGTCAGGTGGTACCCGGTGAGGTCGACCTCCACCGGACCGGCGTTGTGGATCTCGACGAACGGCTCGCGCTCGCCCTGGTTGTCGACCGGGCCGCCGACGTTCTCGGGCAGGACCTCGTTGATCCAGAGCGCGGGGAAGGCGGCGAGGGTGCCGCGCACGGCGTTGGCCCGACCGGGGGTGACCTGGTTGGGATCGCCGACCGCAGTGACGGCCCAGTTCGCCACCCGCCAGTTGTCCTGCGCGGGGTCGATCAGCTGCAGCGAGGGCCCGCTCCCGTCGGCCTCGACCGGCCACGGGGCGCGGGCGCCGTAGCGGACCTCGTCGACGACCGTCTCCTCGGCGCCGCCCGCCGGATCCGGCCGGACGAGCGACAGACGTTCGCCGTCGTTGTCGAGGTTTCCGGGGAACACGTCGAACACCGGCACCCCGGCGCCGTAGGCCGCGGCGAACCCGGCGCGGTTGCCGGCGAGGACCAGGTAGCCGTTGGGCGCGATCAGCGCCCCGGACGGGAACGTGTAGCCCACCCCGTCCAGGCGGAACCCGGAGAGGTCGAACGGCGTGGTGGTCGAGCGGTTGTGCAGCTCGAGGAAGGAGGAGGACGGGAGAGTGCCGTGGTACTGGATCTCGTTGATCACCACGAAATCCTCCACCCGCGGCAGGTTGCCGGTGCTGATCACCTGGAGGGTGTCGGAAAGCCCGGGCATCACGGCCCCGGTCCGGTCGAGGGCGACCAGTTCCAGCCGGTTGGTCACCTGGGTGAGCGGGACGGTGAGGGCCCAGGTGGTGAAGCCGGTCCAGTTCACCGGATACGGCACCCCGTTGACCGCGATGGTCCGGACCGCCAGCGGGGCGGTCCCGGCCAGGTTCACCAGCGAGCCCGTCGTGGTGATGTCCGCCCCGCCACCGGTGGTGATGGCGAAGGTGCCGACATCCGCCGCCGTGTAGTCCGACAGGATCTTGGCCCGGCGGGCGGCGATGTACTGCTTCACCGGCGCGGGATCCTGCGGGTTGACGCCGTTGCGCCGCAGGGCGGCGTTGAGGGCGTCGATCCACTCCCCGGCGGCGTCGGCCTGCAACGGGCCGTCGACCGAGTCCCGGTACCCCTGCCAGAGCATCCGACGGAACGACGCCGTGTTGTACATGCGGTTGATCGTCGGGTCGCCCGCCCCCCACAGCCCGTCGGTCGGACCGCTCCCCGTGCCGAGGCTGAAGTCGACATCCCACGAGTACATCCGCCACGGCACGCCGTCCTGCCGGTAGGCGTACATGTTCTTGCCGCGGCTGAACCCGTAGGAGTCCCAGTTCCCGATGATGCGCTGGAAGACGAAGGTCCGCATCCAGTTGTCCACGTCCACCGCCCCGAGGACGGTGGACTCGTAGGTCGATCCCTGGGTGTTCACCGTCTCGACCAGCTGGAGGAGGTTGGAGAACTCGTTGGCCGAACCCCGGACGGCGCGCTTGCGCCACGACCACCGGTAGCGGGCCGGCTTGAGCTCGTTGTTCAGGGTGGTGAAGCGCTGCAGGGTGGCGTCGACGTGGTTGAAACTGGTTCCGTTGTCCTGGAACTCGAACCAGTCCTCGATCTTGTACAGGTCGCCCCCCGGCCCGTCGCCCGTGAACCGCTCGGCATACGCCCCGTTCGGCTCCTCGGAATCCTCCATCACCTGGCGGAACAGCCCCCCGTTGCGGTAGAGCCGGATGTAGCGGCGGTGCAGGTACCCGATGCCCAGGTTGCGGGCGATCCAGTACGAGGTCTGCTCACGCAGGTGGGTGGGCTCATCGCCGCCGTTCCCGGTCGACGCCATCACGAAATCGGTGGCGCCCAGCAGGGTGTCGTCGGAGGGGGTCACGATGAAGAAATCCCCGCCGCCGCTGTGGAACGGGCTGCCCTTGTCCTTGAAGCCGGCGTTGTAGATCACCCGGTCGTTGCCGTACACGAAGGTGAGGTCGCGGTAGGTGTTGTTCAGGGCGCTCCGCTGGTTGCGGGCCGATTCCGTCGCGGCCGTGCTCCACATGTGGTAGTGGCCGAAGGTGCCGGCCGGGATCGGGTCGCCCCAGCGCACCAGGCACTCCCGCACCGGGGCGTCCGCGGGGAACAACGCCGTCACCCCGGGGGAGGCCCCGTCGCGGGCCTCGACCCGGAACGCGACCAGCGTCCCGGCGGACCGTCCGCTGATGATCCCGCTGTACACGCCGTCGCCCGGCACCACGTCGCCCGCGGCCCCGTCGTCGCGCAGGGTCACATTGAAGGTCGACCCGGTGCCGTCGACCCGCGCGATGGCCCGGACGCTGGCGATGCCGTCCGGATCCGACACCCGGGCGGTGACGAGGACCGGTTGGCCGGACTGCGGCAGGGCGGGCGTGTGGGTGACGTCGAAGAGGGCCGGGCCGGCGTTGTCGACCCGCCGGCTGTTGGCCAGGCCCGGGGTGCCGAGGTTGGCGGGCAACTCGAGCGACGCCCCCAGCTCCAGCCAGTTGCCGCGCAGTCGGAACAGGATCTCGGGCCAGCCCCGGATCCACTTCACCCGGGCCCGGATCGTGGCGACCACGTTGTTCGCCAGGCCCGCGCCGAGGGGCGTTCGGATCCGGTTGGAACCGGTGTCGCCCCGACCCTGGGTCCGGATGTGGAGCGCCCGGTTCCCCACGGCGGCGCCGCCGGTCTGGACGAAGGATTCCTCATGGTTGCCCTGGAAGGTCCAGCCGGTGGCCGCGGTCCCGCTCCCGGACTCGAACCCGCCGTTCGACACCAGGTTCTGCTGGGTGCCCGAGCGGATCACCTGGACGTCGTCCACCAGCGCCTCGCCCCCACCCTGCAGCGTGATCTGGAGCTGGTCGGGCGGAAAGCTGTTGTTCCCGTTGTCCAGTCGGCCGGTGAACTCCACGGTCGTCCAACGCCCCTTGTCCGTCTCGTCGGAATCGGCCCAGTTCGCCGCCCGCAGGGGATCGGCATCGGGATCGATCAACTCCAGGCTCGATCCCCCGCCATCGGCCCACTCGCCCCAGCGCCCGCCATCGGCATAGGTCACCTCGGCCACCACCACATGCACCCAGTTGGTCACCGTGGCCCCGAGGCTGGTGGTCGTCACCACCGCGTCGGGCCGCGCCAGCGCCACCCGCTCGCCGCCGTTGGACAGGACCCCGGAGTAGTCACCCACGCTGTTGGCGGCGTTGAGGTGCGGATGCCCGGCACGAAGCCGGGCCACGTCCTTCGCCACCACCAGGTGGCCGCCGGCGGACAGCACCGTGCCGGCCGGGATCTCGAAGGAGATGCCCGACGTGAACCGCCACCCGGAGAGGTCGACGGCCGCCGTGCCGCGGTTGTGCAATTCCACGTACTCGTCCCGGTCATCCCCGGAGATCGGGTTGTACATCAGCTCGTTGAGGACGATGTCCTCCTGCCGCCACGGGGCGTTCGCCGCGCCCGGGGTCGGGGCCGCGAGCCGACGGAAGGTCGGCGACCCGTCCGGCTGGCGGCCGGAGCTGACGCCGTTCTCCTGCGGACCAAACCGCACCGCGTCGATCACCCGGGAGCCGTCCGGGCTGATGAGGAAGATCCGCTCCCCGGTCGCGTCGAGCCGGAAGCCCAGCGCGGTCTCGTCGAGGAGCAGGTGGCCCCGGGGCCCGATCTCGGTGCCCTCGGGAATCCGGTACCGCGCCACGGCGGCGTCGTCGGTGACCACGTACCCGGACAGGTCCAGGGCCGCGGCGCCGGGGTGGTAGAGCTCCACGAAGTCCACCTGCGGCAGGTCGGTGTGGGCCAGCCACTCGTTGATCACCACCTCCACGTGCGGAAGAATCGGATCGACCGTGCCGGGCGAGCCTCCGATCCGCGAACTGGCCGACCACGCCCGGGGGTTCGATGGGCCATGGCTGGGATGGGTCAGGACCAACGAGGGGCCGGCACCGTCGGCCGCCACCGGCCACGGATGGTCGGTGTCCCACGTCACCTCCACCAGCCTCTCGCCGCCGAGTCCCCGGAGGGTCACCGTGCCGCCCTGGTTGGAGAGGTTGCCATCGAACGGTCCGAGGACCCGCGCGGGGTCGAGCCCGTGGGCCGACGCCAGCCGGGCCGGGTCGGCCGCCACCACCACGAACGCCCCCGCCGGAAGCCGGAACCCGTCCGGGAACTCGTAGCCGACGTCCCCCGTCAGGCGGTACCCGGTGAAGTCCTCGAACGCGGCCCCGGCGTTGTAGATCTCGAGGAACTCCAGGTTGTGGCCGGAGGGATTGTCCGCGGGATGGTAGTGGATCTCGGAGATCACCAGTCCGCTCGACCGGACCACGGGCCCGAGGGCCTCGCGCCGGGAGGTGAACGCGGCGGTCTGGGTGCTGGTGGTCGGGCCGAGGTCGCGGAAGGCGACCCGGGCCGCCGTCGCCGGGGCGGCGCTGGCGACCGCGAGCCCGACCTGCAGGCGGGACGGCAGGCCGGAAAGGGTGACGGTGCCCAGCTGGGTCCAGGCCACCCCGTCGAGGCTGCCGAATCCGGTGAGGGTCGGGCCGGTCCGACGCAACCGCAGCCAGGTGTGCGGTCCGTTGACGGGGAATCCCCCGGGGATCGACGTGGTGGCGGCGTTGCCGCCGGGGGTCGACCGTGAGGCGAAGTGGCTTCCCATCTGGGCCGACGACGCGAGGGCGGCGCCGAACCGGGCGCCGGGGTCCAGGGTCTCGCGGGCCATGAGCCCGGCCTGGAGGAAGGCGTCGGTCACCACCATGTCCGCCACCCGCACGTGCAGGTCGAAATCCCCCTCCCGTTCCTCCCAGGCGAACTGGAAGGCGTCCGCGCCGCCCGACAACGGCACGCCGCCGCCCGTCACGTCGAACTGCCCCGGCCCGACCCGCTCGATCGCCCCGGCCACGTCCACGCCGCCCACCGGCGACGGCGTGTATTCCAGTGCCACGAAGTCGAGGGCGCTCCCCGGCGCGACCGGGTTCGGCGTGGCCGCCCGGTCGGTCACCCCGGTGACCGTCAGGCGATAGGTCGATCCGAAGGCCAGGGCCGAGGTGGTCAGCAGGACCTGCCGGGGATCGGCCTCGGCCCGGGCCGACTGGACCGTGATTCCCGGGGTGATCCCGAAGTGGGCCGGATTCGACGCGGTGAGGGCGGAGACCGGTTCGCTGAAGGTCACCCGGACCGCGTTCGGCCCGCGGGATTCCACCCGGACGAGCGTCGGCGGCGTCACGTCGGGCGTCACCGTGAGGGTCGCCTCGGCCGAGGTCCGGGAACCGTAGTCGTTCTCCAGGCGGACCGAGTACCGGGCCCCGGAATCCCCGATGGCCACCGGCCCCACCTCGAGCACCGCGTTGGTGGCGCCGGGAAGATTCGAGCCGTTGCGTCGCCACTGGTAGCGGGACGGACTCAGCGGATCGAGTTCGATGTCGAACCGGGCCGTTCCCCCCTCGACCGCGGTCGCGTCCCGCGGCTCCCGGACAATCTCGGGCGCCTTGAACGCCACCCCCCACGGGAGGAGATGGACGGCGGGGATCGGGGCCTCGTCGACCCCGTCCGGCCGACGCCACCGCACCGCCAGGTTGTCGCCGCCGCCGCCCTCTTTCATCAGGGCCTCGACGTAGTACGCCCGGCCGGCCTGGAGGGCCACGGGGGCCGACTGCTGGCCCGCCTCCCGGGTCCACTCGCGGGACGGGGTCCAGGAGGCCACCGCGGCGATCTGCCGCCGGTTGGCCGGGGTGTCGTCGGTGCTCAGCCACAGCTGGCCACCGTCGTCGCTGGCGATCCAGAAGGTGTAGTTCCCGGTGACCGGGGCGACGATGTATCCCCGGAGCCGCTGGCCGTAGTTGTCGAGAACGTCGGTGGGGGCCTCGAAGAACTCGGTGACGTACCCGGTGGCGGTCGGCGAGCCGGGGTAGATCGCCGCGCCGGTGAGGTCACCCACCGACGTCCCCGGAATCCCCTCGTACACCTCGCGGAGCAGCCCCCGGGCCGGCTGGGCCAGTCCGGACGCACCTGTCAGCCCCAGCAGGCAGACCATTGCCAGGCCCTTCAGCCAAAGCGCCCCTGCATGCAACCATCCGGCTCCGGCCCGGGGCCGGTCACCCATCACGTCGTCTCTCATTCGCGGAATGCCCCAACCTAAGCAAAAACCCTGCCGGGGGGCGCATGTTTTTTGCCCGTCCGGACCCCGCCCCGGCTTGGTTCGGGCGATCCCTTGCCGTAGCTTCGCGACACACATGCCTCTGCTGGAGATCAACGGCCTCGTGAAGGGCTTCGCCACGCCGTCGGGCGAACGGCACGTGGTGGTGGACGTTCCCGGGTTCCGGCTCGATGCGGGGGCCCAGGTGGCCCTGGCCGGGCCGAGCGGATCGGGCAAGACCACCTTCCTCCACCTGATCGCCGGCATCCTCCAGCCCGACGCCGGGAGCATCCGGATCGGCGACGTGGACATCGCCGCGCTCGGCGAGGCGGCGCGGGACCGGTTCCGGGCCGGGTCGATCGGGTACATCTTCCAGACCTTCAACCTCCTGCAGGGCTTCACCTGCCTGGAGAACGTGCTGCTCGGGATGGGGTTCGGTCCGGGGGCCGACCGGGACCGGGCAACGGCCCTCCTGCGGCGCGTGGGCCTGGAATCGCGGCTGCACCACCGTCCGCGCCAGCTCTCCACCGGCCAGCAGCAGCGGGTGGCGGTCGCCCGGGCGCTGGCCAACCGGCCGCGACTGGTCCTCGCCGACGAACCCACCGGCAATCTCGACCCCGACACCGCCCGCGAGGCCCTGGCACTGATCCGCGAGGCCTGTGCGGAGAACCGGGCGGCCCTCCTGCTGGTGAGCCACGACCCGGAGATCCTCGGCGCCTTCGACCGCGTCCACTCCCTCGCCGAACTCAACCGCGCCACGATCACCCCCGCCCCATGACCCTCCTCCTGATCGTCCGACGCAGCCTGCGGCAGCACGCCCTGGCCACCGCCATCACGGCCGTGTCCCTCGCGCTGGCCGGCGGCCTCATGATGGCTGTCTGGAGCCTCCGCGCCCAGGCCCGGAACACCTTCGAGGCCACCCACGGCGGATGGGACGCCATCCTCGGCGCCCGGAGCACCAAGCTCCAGCTGGTCCTCAACGCCATCTTCCACCTGGAGGCCTCGCCGGGGAACATCAGCCCGCAGGACGTCGCCGCCCTCGCCGCCAATCCCATGGTCGCCCGGGTCGTCCCCCTCGGCATGGGGGACAACTACGAGGGATTCCGCATCGTGGGCACCACCACCAACCTGTTCACCGACCACGAGTACGCCCCCGGACGGCGGCTGACGCCGACGGGCGACGGGCGGATCTTCGACGACGGCTACCGGGAGGCGGTGGTGGGCAGCTTCGCCGCGGCACGGCTCGGCTGGAAGGTCGGCACGGAGTTCCGTCCCTACCACGGCCTCAACTACTCCGGCGGCGACGACACGGTGCAGCACGACGACGTGTACGTGGTGACGGGGATCCTGGAGCCGTCGAACACCCCGGCCGACAAGGTCATCTGGATCCCCATGGCCGGACTCCAGAACATGGCGGGACACGATCCCTCGACCGCCTCGGATGTCAGCGCCGCGCTGGTGAAGCTGCGGGATCCGGCGGCCGGGTTCCGGCTCGACCAGCTGTACAACAAGCAGGGCAAGCTCCTCACGTTCGCCTGGCCGATCGGGGCGGTCATGGCCCAGCTGTTCGACAAGATCGGGTGGCTCGACCGGATCCTCGCCCTGGTGGCCTGGCTGGTGGCGGCGGTCGCGGCGGGCTCGGTGCTGGCCAGCATCTACAACTCGATGAGCGCCCGGAAACGCGACCTGGCCATCCTCCGCGCCCTCGGCGCCCGACGGACCACGGTGTTCTCCGCCATCGTCCTCGAGGCGGCCGCCGTGGCCGTCCTGGGCGCGCTCGGCGGATACGTCGGCTATACCCTGCTCATGCACGCCGGCACCTGGGTGCTGCGGGTCCAGACCGGCGTCGTCATCGACCCGTGGCGGTTCGACCCGGTCCTTCTCTGGGCCCCGGCCGTGCTGGTGGGCCTGAGCGCCCTCGCGGGCGTCGTGCCGGCGATCAAGGCCTACCGGGCCGACGTGGCCGGCGGCCTGGCCCCGGAATCCTGAAGCCCCCATGCCGAAGCCTCCCCCAGACCCCGGCGACCGCCACCGGCTCTCCGCCGCCGAAGGCTGGCTCGCCCTCGGCCTGCCGTCCGATGCCCTGGCGGAACTCGACGGACTGTCCGCCGCGGCCGCCCGGGATCCCGAGGCGCTGCACTGGCGCTGCCTGGCCCTGGGACGCCTCCGCCGGCTGGACGAACTGCTGGAGATGGGGCGTCGGCTCGAATCCACCGTCCCCGCCGACCCCCGCGGCCCGCTCCACACGGCCAACGCCCTCCACTGGCTCGGGAGGTCCGAGGACGCCTACCAGCACATCCGGGGCTCGCTGGACCGGTTCGCCGACAGCTGGCATCTGGCGTACGACCTGGCCTGCTACGCCGCCCAGACCCGGCGGCTCGACGAGGCCGTGGACTGGTACCGGAAGGCCCTCGAGCACGCCAGCCACCCGGATTCCCTCCGGGAATACGCCCGACAGGATCCCGACCTCGAGCCGGTCCGGGAGCAGCTGGGCTGAGCCTCCTGCTAATCCGCCGGACGGGCATCGTCCCCGTGCGGCACCACGGCGTGCCGACCGGGCATGAGGAGGTAGACGAGGCCGCCGAACGCGCTCCAGGCGAGGTTGGCGGTGTATCCGAGGAGGGACAGGGAAAGGGCCTCGGCCGGCTTGACCCCGGGGAACACCGGAAGGGCCAGCAGGGCCACGAACAGGTTCTCCCGCACCCCGAGTCCGCTCGGGGTCACGGGCAGCGCCGCCACGCAGATCACCGCCGGCACCACGAACACCAGCACCCGGAGGGGCACTTCCAGCTCCAGGTCCCGTGCGAGCACCAGGAAGGTCCCGACGATCGCCACGTTGACCAGGAGCGACAGCGCCGCGACCGACGGCAGGAAGCCCGGGGTGCGGCCGAACAGGCGGCAGGCCGACAGGGCCCGGGCCACCGATTCGCCCCGGGGCAGCCGGGCGAGCCAGCGCGAGACCGGCGCGCCCGCGCGGAGGGCGTCGGTGTGGAACCCGATGAAGGCCAGCCCGCCGGCCACGGCCAGCATCCCGCCCACGAGGAGCACCACCGCGACATACCGACGGTAGTCGGCCCAGCGGAACATCCCACCCTCCGCCGGGACCTCCCAGCAGAACGGCAGCATCGCCACGGCAAACACCAGCAGGGCCAGGGTGCCCAGCAACCGGTCGACGAACACGCTCAACGCCGCCTCCGCCCGCCGGGGTCCGGCCAGCCGCGCGGCGTACCAGGCCTTGACCACGTCGCCGCCGGTCGACCCGAGGAGGAAGGCGTTGAAGAAGTGGGCGACGAACGAGATGCGGAGGGTTTCCTTGATGCCGGGATGGATCCCCTGGACCTGCAGCACACGACGCCATCGGAATCCACCCAGCACGATCGGCAGGCCGCACAGCGCCCCGGCCAGGACCACGCTGCCGGGGCTCAGCCGACGTGTCGTCCGCCACAGCTCCACCGGACCGCGCGACCACGCCAGCCGACGCTGTTCCCATCGGGTGAGCTCCTCCCATCGGGTGCCCCCCTCCACCGCCAGGTGGAGCTGGGCCTCGTTGCAGAAGATGACGTGGAAGATCGCCCCCAGCAGGAGCACCGCGACCGCAAAGCGGATCCACGGGGCCTTTCGGGAGACGGCGGCACGCATGCGGGACCGCGGGGACGGGCCCCTACTCGGGTCCCCAGACCGACCGCATGTGGGCGATGCCCCGGGCCACGTCCTCCACCGGCACCCCGGGGCTCAGCTCCAGCACCTTGATGTGCTCGGGACGGACGAACGGGGCGAGGGCCTTGAAATCGATCATGCCCGACCCGGGAGGACAATGGTCGCGGCCCGGGGGGATGACGTCGTGGATGTGGAAGCCGCCCAGGCGCGGGGCCATGGTCTCCAGGTGCAGGGCGTGCCCCGGGATGAACCCGAGGTTCTCCTTGATCTGGGCATGGCCGCAGTCGTGCCAGTACCGGACGTTCTCCGGCAACTCGGCCAGGAAGGCGGGCAGGTCGTGGTCGAACGGGATCTCCTCCACCGCCTCGCGGTTCTCGATCCCGAGGAGGATCCCCCGCTCGCCCGCCACCTCGGCCAGGCGCCGGATCATGTCGAGGGCGAGGGCCATCGGACCGGCCTTCTTCTTCTCCCGCTTCTCGTCCACCTCCTGCACCAGCTTGAAATACTTGGGCGACTCCCGCAACCCGGCCTCGACCATCTCCTCGAGCTTCTCGTTGTAGTCCTTCATCTCCACGCACCCGGAGTGCAGGACGATGAGGCGGGCACCCACCCGCTCGGCCATCTCGATGGTCTTGAGGGAATGCTTCCAGGCGTACTCACGCTCCCGCCGGTCGTCGGCGGTGAACTTGAACACGTTGGGGGCCGCATGGTTGATGCCCATGGGCAGCGGGCAGAAGTTGTGGAGGGTGGAGATGCGGATCTCCCCCGCCTCCACCGCCTCGAGGATCCCGGGCACGAGGCTGATCCGGATGCCGTGGCTCAACTCGGCGTACTCGAAGCCAAGATCCCGGATCTCGCGGAGCATCGCCCGGCCGTCAATGTGGCGACCGGAGTTCCAGCAGGTCGAAAGCGAATACATGGGCGGACAAAAAACAGCGCCGGAGGCCCCTTTCCAGGACGGCATCCGGCTCGGGCACGGACGGAAAGAACCGACGCCGCACGGGGTCGGACCCCGGCGGCGTCGGTCGCGTTCAAATCAGACGTCGGCGTAACGGGCGGACAGCATGGCGTTGAAACGCGCCACCTTCATCTTGCGCCGTCGTCGCTCGCTCGGCTTCTCGAAGTGCCGGTGGTTGCGGACCTCCTTCAAGGTCCCCTCACGGTCCACCTTCTTCTTCAGCCGGCGCAACGCGCGGTCGACCGGCTCGCCTTTCTTCAGTCGGATCTCGCTCAAGATTCGTTCACATCCTTTCCGCATCACGGTCCGGTCCGGCTCCCGCCCTCCCGGCTCCGCGCCCGCCGGCCACGGATAGGTGGGCCGTCGGGACTGCACGACGGCTCCGCCCAAGGCGAAAGCCGTCGCAGGACCGCCAACTTGGCCGACCCCACGACCCAACACAAGCGCGGACTTGGTCCCCAGGTCCCGGCGACAGCACGGACACAAAAAAGGCCCCGTCCAGCGACGGGGCCCGCGCATTCCGAAAGGGCGGACCTTCAGTTCAAGCCCGCCAAGCAGGCCTTGATGGCCTCGAAATTGGGCAGGTCCTTCGGGGTCGGAGTCTGCTCGGAATAGACAATCTGGCCGGCTTTATCGATCACAAACGCGGCACGGGCGCTGGTGGAGCCGAAGCCGAGCAGGTCGTCCAGCAGGACGCCGTACGCCTTGGCGGTGGTCTTGTTGAGGTCGCTGGCCAGGGTGATGCCGATCTTGTGCTCCTTGGCCCACGCTTCCTGGGCGAACGGGCTGTCGACGCTGATGCCGATGACCTCCGCGTTCAGCCCGGCATACGCCGAGAGGCCGGCGGTCACGTCGCACAGCTCCTGGGTGCACACACCGGTGAAGGCGAGGGGGAAGAAGAGGAGGACGGTGTTCTTCTTCCCGAGATTGGCCGCCAGGGTGACGTCCGAAACGCCGCTGGCGTTCTTGCTCTTCAGGGTGAAATCCGGGGCCTTGGTACCGACTTCGAGGGGCATGATGGGTGGTTGTCTGAGGTTTGAGGTTTCGTGTGACTGGACGCTGGATCGTTAGCCGGGGTGCCCCGGGGTGTCAAACGGCCGACGGCACTTCGGCCGGCGCGGCTGCGGGTTCGACGTTCCGGATCCAGCCGCCGCCCAGCACGAGGTCATCCTGGTAGAACACACACGCCTGTCCCGGGGTGATGGCGCGCGCCGGGGCCTCGAGTTCCACCCGCGCCAGCCCGCCCTCCAGGGGGGTCACCCGCGCGGCCGCGCCCGGGTGGTTGTACCGGATCCGGGCGGTGGCACTGAACGGGCCCCCGGGCGCATCCCACGGGATCCAGTTGCACTGGGCGACGACAAACGCCGAGCGGAGCAGGTCCTCCTCCCCGCCCAACACGACCCGGTTCGTTCCGGCGTCGAGTTCCACCACGTACAGGGGACGCCCGGCGGCAATCCCCAGGCCGCGCCGCTGGCCGATGGTGAAGAACTCCACCCCGGGATGATGCCCCAGCACCCGCCCCTCCCGGTCCACCAACTCGCCCCGGTGCCGCTCGACCAGTCCCGACTGCTCGAGGAACCGGCCGTAGTCCCGGTCGGGCACGAAGCAGATCTCCATGCTCTCCTCCTTTTCGGCAGTCCGCAGCTGACACCCACGGGCCACATCGCGTGTGTCGGCCTTGGTCCGCTCCCCGAGCGGGAACATCACATGCGCCAACTGCTCCTGACGGAGGCTGAAGAGGAAATAGCTCTGGTCCTTGCGCAGGTCGCGGCCGCGCCGCAGCAGGGTGCGTCCCGCGGACGTCGTCTCGACCCGCGCGAAGTGTCCGGTGGCCACGCGATCGCAGCCCAGCCGACGCGCCCGCTCCAGCAGGGTGCCGAACTTCAGGTGCTGGTTGCACATGACGCACGGATTGGGGGTGCGGCCGGCCCGGTACTCATCGGCGAAATACCGGATGACCCGTTCCTGGAACCCGGCCGACTCGTCGACCAGGTAGTAGGGGATGCCCAGGGACGCGCACACGCTGCGGGCGTCCATCACCGCCTGCGGGCCGCAGCATTTGTCCTCGGCCCGGGACACACAGTCCTGCGGCCAGAGCTTCAGGGTCACCCCGACCACCTCATGCCCCTGCTCCAGGAGGAGCGCGGCCGCGGCGGACGAGTCCACCCCGCCGCTCATCCCCACCAACACCCTGGATTTGCGCGCCGTCATCCGAGGCGCCGACTATGCCCCGCACCCCGCCCCAGTAAAGCGAAGGCCCGATGCCGCTTCAGACCGTCCAAAGCGGTGTCGACGCTTCGCTCTGCCACCGCAGTCCATGCGCACGCCGAGTCGCGGTTCGGCCTTGAGGCCTCCCGGATCGCACCGCAGGTTGCCCGCCGTGGAGCGCACGCCCCCCGGTCCCCGATCCCCCCGATCCCCGGGGCCCGACGCGCTCGGGCTCGGCGTCGCCTGCCTGCTGACGCTCACCCTTCCCACCCTGCCGGCCGGGGCCGCCACCCCCTCGCGGGTGACCCTGGAACACCATCTCGATCCCGCCGTGGAAGTCCACGGGCGCTGGGCGGCGGTCCGCCTCCCGGTCACCAACGGGGTGCCGGCCTGGAATCCCACCACCCTCCGGTTCGGACCCGACGGCACCGCCTGGGCGGCCAACTACACGGGCGAGGTCTACCGCCTGGAGGATTCCGACGGCGACGGCCTGGAGGACACCGCCCGGCTGTTCTGCCATGTCGGCGCCGACGGACTCCGTCACCCGATCACCCTGCTGCCCGGGACGGACTCGATCCTGGTCGGCACCTCGTCCGAGGTGCGCCGGTACTCCATCACCGGCCGGGGCGACGCGGGTCCGTCGGAGACCGTCCTGCGCCTGCCGGACAGCGGCTTCACCTACGACTGGGCCTTCGGCCTGTGCGGGGATCCGGACGGACACATCTACCTCGCGCTGCCGACGGACAGCTACAACCCGGAACCCGCTCCGGATCCGGGCCGCTGGCGCGGCGCGCTTCTCCGGCTCGACCCGGCCGGCGGTCCGCCCGGGGTGGTGGCCACCGGGCTGCGATTCCCGTACGGGGTCGCCTGCGACCCGTCCGGTGCCGTGTGGTTCACCGACAACGAGGGCGGGGGCAACGCAGGCGAGGAACTGAACCGGGTCGAGCCGGGAGGCTTCTACGGGCACAACCCGCGGAAGTATCCCGGCGCCGGTCCGGCCACGCCGCCGGTCGCCCGACTGGCCGGCGGACGCGGCCCGGGAGGCATCGCCTTCAACCCGCCCGACAACGATTTCAACGGCACGGGTGGCGACCTGTTCGTGGCCTTCTGGGGACCGGACTTCGCGTGGGAGGAGGGATCGGTCAGCCGGGTGCGGATCGTCCGGATGCCCGACGGATCGGTCTCCACGCGCGAGATCCCCGTGGCCCGGCGCCTGCCGAAGGCGGTGGACCTCGCCTTCTCCCCCGGCGGCGACCTGTACGTGGCCTCCTACGGCCGCGGGGGCTTCAACAACACCCCGGGCGACCAGCCCAGCGGGGCGTTCTATCGGCTGGTGCCCGCACCCTGGGTGGAGCCGGCCGCGGTGAAGCCCCCCCGTGTCGCCACCCGCCGGTCGGGCGACCCCACCCGCGGTGCCGCCGTCTTCCAACAGGCCGGCTGCGCCACCTGCCACGCGGTCGACGACGCATCGGAACGCTTCGGCCCCAGCCTCGCCGGCCTCGGGGCCACCTTCACCGAATCCCGGGTCCTCGAAGCCCTGCGGAGCCCGTCGGCTTCCATCCGCACCGGCTTCGAGGGATATCGGGTCCGCACCCGGGACGGACAGGACCTCACCGGATGGGTGGTCACGGCCGATGCCGACGGATTCGTGCTCCGGGTGGCTCCGGAGACCGACGTGACGGTCGCGCGGACCAACCTCCTGTCGCGGGAGCCGATGACCGCCTCGCTCATGCCGGCCGGGTTGGTCGACGCCCTCTCGCCCGGCGAGCTCGAGGATCTCCTGGCCTACCTGGGGGTGCCCGAACCCGCACCGGAGATCCCCCAGACCTTGGGCCAGCGCCTGATCAGCCGCCTCCAGAAGACCGGCCCCCGGATGCGGCTGCGCCACAAGCTCGCGATCGGCGCCGTGGTCCTGCTCTCCTCGGCCGCGGGGTCGATCCTCGGGGTCCGGTTCGCCCTGCGTCGACGTCACCCCACCCGCCGCGCCTGATGACCTCCCGCCCCATCCCCTTCCCGGTCCGCATCGGCGGCCCGGCCGCCGCCGCGGTCCTCCACCTGCTCCTCCTGGGCGGCCCGCTGCCGGCGGCCAATACGGACTCGTCGGGCTGGCCCCAGTTCCGCGGATCGGACCAGGCCCATGCGGCCGCCGGACAACGTCCGCCGCTGCGCTGGGACGAATCCCGCAACGTGGCCTGGAAGACGCCGCTGCCGGCCGACGGATGGTCCTCACCGGTCGTCGGAAACGGGCGCGTCTGGATGACGGGGGCGGCGGCCGACGGTCGCCGGTTGCTGGTCCTAGCGGTCGATGCCGCCACCGGGGCGGTCACCCGACAGGTCCCGGTGCTGACCCCGGACGCAGCCCTGCCCAAGCATGCCGCCAACAGCCATGCCTCCCCCACCCCGGTGCTGGTCGGCCACCGGGTCATCGCCTCCTTCGGCGCGGCCGGCATCGCCGCGGTGGACGCCCGGAGCGGCGAGGTGCTCTGGAGCCATCAGGACCTCCGCATCGACCACGATTCCAACGGGGCGGGCAGCAGCCCGGTGACCGACGGCGAGCGGGTGTACCTGAACTGCGACGGGACCGACGCGCGCTACGTGGCGGCCCTCGACCCCGACACGGGCCGCATCCTCTGGCGTTCCCCGCGTTCCAACCCCATCGACAAGGCCGCCTACTTCAAGAAGGCCCATTCCACCCCCGTGTTCCGGTCGGTCGCCGGGACGCGCGAACTGGTCACCGTGGGATCCTTCCGGGTGTCCGGACTCGATCCCGATACGGGTGCGGAACGGTGGGGATTGGAACTCCCCGGTTTCTGCGCCGTCCCGGCGCCGGTGGTGGATCCGGAGGGCGGGGTGTACGTGTGCACCGGGTTCGAGAAGTCCCAGCTCTGGGCGATCGACATTCCCCCGTCCGGCACACCGGAGGTCCGCTGGCGCCAGCGGCGCCAGGTGCCCCTGGTGAGCACCCCGGTCCTCGAGCGGGGACTGCTCTTCCATGTCTCCGACGGAGGCATCGCCTCGTGTGTCGACCCGGCCACCGGGCGGGTGGCATGGAGCGAGCGGATCGGCGGCAGCCACTGGGCCTCGCCGCTCGCCGTCAACGGCTTCGTCCATTTCTTCGATGCCGAGGGCACCACGACGGTGGTGGCCGCCGACCGCGAGTTTCGCGTGGTCTCGGTGAACACCCTCGACGAGGGCGTCAAGGCCTCACCGGCCGTGGACGGGTCCGCGCTGCTTCTCCGGACCACCGGACACCTCTACCGGCTCGGGGACTGACTCCCGGCTACGCCCGACGTTCCCGGATGGAGGCGAGGATGTCGGCGATCACCGCGTCGCGCGGACGCGCGCCCTGCGGGCCCTTGCTGTGGAGACGGACCGAGACGTTCCCCGCCTCGAGGTCCCGCCCGCCGATCACCAGCATGGTGTGCACCCGGGCCTTCTCGGCATCGGCGATCTTGGCCTTGATCGGGTCCGTGCCCAGGTCGGCCTCGACCCGGACGAACTCCGCCCGCAGTTCCTCCACGATCCCCCGCGCGTAGTCCCGGAGGGGGGCCTCGTCGCCGATGGTCAGCACCCGGACCTGCTCCGGCGCCAGCCAGAGCGGGAAGTTGCCCGCGTAGTGCTCGATGAGGAACCCGATGAACCGCTCGTGCGTGCCCAGCGGGGCCCGATGGATGCAGAGCGGGGTCTTGAGCGCGTTGTCGCGGTCCTTGTAGACCAGGTCGAACTTCCGCGGCACCGCGAAGTCCACTTGGTTGGTGGCGATGGTGAACTCCCGGCCGATCGCGCTCCACACCTGCACGTCGATCTTCGGCCCGTAGAACGCCGCCTCGTTCGGCACCTCGACGAAGTCGATGCCCGACTCCACGAGCACCCGACGCACCATGTCCTCCGTCTGCCGCCAGAGCTCGGGCTCGTCCACGAACTTCTGTCCCAGCCGGGCCGGGTCATGGGTGCTGAACCGCATCTGGTAGCGGTCCAGCCCGAAGACCTTGAAGTACTTCAGGTACATGTCGTTCACCGCCCGGAACTCGTCGGCGAACTGCTCCGCCGTGCAGTAGATGTGCGCGTCGTTCATGTTCATCGACCGCACGCGCATCAACCCGAACAGCTCGCCCGACTGCTCGTACCGGTAGCAGGTCCCGTACTCCGCCAGCCGCAACGGCAGGTCCCGGTAGCTCCGCGGCTCCGCCGCAAAGATCCGGTGGTGATGGGGGCAGTTCATCGCCTTGAGGTAGTAGCGCTCGGAGGTCGGCGCGTCCGCCTCTTCCCGGATCTCCATCGCCGGGTACATCGACTCCGCGTAATACGGCAGGTGACCCGAGGTCTTGTACATCTTCTCCCGGGCGAGGTGGGGGGTCTTCACCCGGACGTACCCGGCCTGGAACTCGGTCTCCTTGGCCAGCTTCTCCAGTTCCTCGACCAGCACCGTCCCCTTGGGCAGCCAGAGCGGGAGCCCGGGGCCGACGTACTCGGCGTCCATGGCGAACAGACCCATCTCGGCCCCGATGCGCCGATGATCCCGCTTCTTCGCCTCCTCCTGGAGCTGGAGCCAGGCTTCCAGCTCGTCCTTGGTCTTGAAGGCGGTGCCGTAGATCCGCTGGAGCTGGGGGTTCTTCTCGTTCCCGCGGAAGTACGCGCTGGCCAGCTTCAGCAGCTTGATCGCACCGGGCTTGATGTTGCCGGTGCGCATCACGTGGGGCCCGGCACACAGGTCCACGAACTCGCCGTTCTGGTAGAAGCTGATCGCCTCGCCCTCGGGAATGTCCGCCAACCGCTCGACCTTGAAGCTCTGTCCCCGGCCGGAGAAATACTCCAGCGCCTCGGCCCGGGTCCGGATCGACTTCTCGAAGACCTGGTTCTCCTTGATGACCTTCCGCATCTCCTCCTCGATGCGCGGGAAATCCTCGGGGGAGAACCGGTGGGCGAGGTCGAAGTCGTAGTAGAAGCCCTCGTCGGTGGGCGGGCCGATGTCGAGGCGGGCATCCGGCCAGATCCGGAGCACGGCGGTGGCGAGGATGTGGGCGCAGGAGTGGCGCAGGCGCATGAGGTCGTCCATGCGCTCGCGCTGCTCCAGCGACTTGCGCTGCACGTCGGTCTTGGCGGCCTCGTACGGGGCCGCGGGATTCGGGTCTTGCATCGGGTGATTCCAGGCGCGGGTTCCGGGTCCGTCCCACGAAACAAAAACGCCCCGGACCGGCTGGGTTCGAGGCGGGGGGGCGTCCGGCAGCAGGGCTGCGGACGCTAGGGAGTCGTCGTCGGGCGGACCACGGAGTTCATCCGCACCGAGTCAATCCCGAAGCCCCCCCCGAGGCAACGGGTTTCTCCATGCCCCCGCGCCACCCCACCGCCCCGCTCATCCGGGCACTTCGCGAAGCGGAAGCCGGGCCCCGGCGGATTCATCATCCGCCGCCACCTGGGCGCGCCCGTGGCGGCGGCCGATAGGCCGCCGTGCCCCCGCGCCACCCCACCGCCCCGCTCACCCGGGCACTCCGCGGAGCGGAAGCCAGGCTCCGGCGGATTCATCATCCGCCGCCACTTGGGCGCGCTTGTGGCGGCGGCCGATAGGCCGCCGTTGCCCCCCCCCACGCCACCCCACCGCCCCGCTCACCCGGGCACTTCGCGGAGCGGAAGCCGGGCCCCGGCGGATTCATCATCCGCCGCCACCTGGGCGCGCCCGTGGCGGCGGCCGATAG
>CAZGIK010000008.1:0-139052 GCA_964525755.1 uncultured Verrucomicrobiota bacterium | reverse complement strand
CCAGTGGAGGGGGGAACCGCTCCACGCAAGAGGGAGGGACCTCGATCCCGATCCCGACCCCGACAACCGACCCCGAGGGGAGAGCGGGCCTCGCGGGGACGCTCGCGCCACCGCAGGGAGGCGCCTGCAGGATTGGTGGCGCGAGGCTCCTGCCGAGCTGGGATCCACAACGAAGGGACAAAGGGACGAAGAGCTTTCTCCTGAAGATGTTATCCCGCCGAGGCGCGGAGACGCAGAGGTTCTTCAGCGGGAGGATTCCTTTCAGGGCGAGCCTGTGCGGGTCCCCATTCGTGGCGACGGCCGCCGTTCCCCATCGGGGTCGGGGTCGGTATCGGAATCGATCTTCCCCGTCTCCCCGTCCGGAGCGCCGTCCTTCTTCTGGGCCCCCCGGGCCGTGGAGGGCTGGGCGGAGCAACGCGTCGGTCCCTGACCGGACCGATCGGGCTCGCAGGCTCGCCCCAGTGGAGGGGGGAACCGCTCCACGCAAGAGGGAGGGACCTCGATCCCGATCCCGACCCCGACAACCGACCCCGAGGGGAGCGGGCCTCGCGTGGCGTTCGCCGGGGCTCCCGGGCGGGCCCCGGGTCGGGACCGCGACCCTCGGGAGATTGTCCGATTCCCGGTTGGCGGGAGTTTTCGGCTTGGCGTCCGGGTCTCCTCCGGCGTCAATCACCGCGTTCCCCGTTTCCTGCGGTTCCCGTGCCCGCCTTCCTTTCATCCGAGGCCACGGTGGCCCCGCCCGGCTTCAACCGCTGGCTGGTGCCCCCGGCGGCCATGGCCGTCCACCTGTGCATCGGCGAGGTGTACGGCTTCAACGTCTTCAACCAGCCGCTCACGCGCCTCATCGGCCTGCATGAATCGGTTCCCGGCCGAGACTGGACCATTCCCGAGGTGGGATGGATCTATTCCCTCGCCCTGATGATGCTCGGCCTGTCGGCCGCGGTGTTCGGCAAATGGGTCGACCGGAACGGCCCGCGGAAGACCATGGTGGCCGCGGCGGCGTGTTTCTGCGGCGGCCTGGTGGTCTCGGCCGCCGGGGTCCGCTGGCATCAGCTGTGGATGCTCTACGCCGGCTACGGACTGCTCGGGGGCATCGGGTTGGGCCTGGGATACATCGCCCCGGTGTCGACCCTGATGAAGTGGTTTCCCGACCGCCCGGGGATGGCGACCGGGATGGCGATCATGGGGTTCGGGGGCGGGGCGTTGATCGGCGCGCCGCTCGGGGTGGAGCTGATGGACCGGTTTCGCACGCCGACCTCCAACGGCGTCGCCGGGGCGTTCCTCGCCATGGCCGGCCTGTATGCCGTCTGGATGCTGTTCGGCGCCTTCACCGTCCGCGTCCCGGCTCCCGGATGGGTTCCGCCCGGAGGCCCGGCGGGGCGTCCGGTCACCACCCCGCACAACGTCGGCGTGGACCGCGCCTGGCGGACCCCGCAGTTCTGGCTGCTGTGGATGGTCCTGTTCCTGAACGTGACGGCGGGCATCGGCATCCTCGGCCAGGCCTCGCTCATGTGCCAGGACATGCTGGGGGTCGGCGCCGCGGTGGGCGGGGGGTTCGCCGGGTTGCTGTCGCTGGCCAACATGGGCGGACGGTTCCTGTGGTCGTCGGTGTCCGACTACACCGGCCGACGCCGGGTCTACAGCGTCTATTTCCTGCTCGGGGCGCTGCTGTACCTGCTGGTCCCGTGGAGTGGACGGGGCGGCGGCCGGCCATTGTTCGTGCTGGTGACCGCCCTGATCATCTCCATGTACGGCGGGGGATTCGCCACCATCCCGGCCTATCTCCGCGACCTGTTCGGCAGCCATCAGGTCGGCGCCATCCACGGGCGCCTGATCACCTCCTGGTCGCTGGCCGCCCTCGTGGGGCCGTCGCTGGTGAACTACATGTCCACGTCGCGGAAGGCGGCCGGCGTCGATCCGGCCCATGCCTACGACGCGACCCTGTACCTGATGGTCGCCGCGCTGCTGCTGGGCCTGGTGTGCAACCTGCTGATCCGTCCGGTGGACCCGCGCCACCATCTGCCGGACGAGGCGCCGACGGGAGGCCGTCCGTGAGGACCGTGCGCCTGCTGGTGGCGTGGCTGATGGTCGCGATCCCTCTCGCGTGGGGCGTGGCCCAGTCGGTGCGCAAGTCCGTGCCCCTTTTCCGGGAGTCCGCCCCCGCGGCCCCGGCGTCCCCGTCCGTTCCCATCCCCAACCCATTGCCGAATCCCCGATGAAGACCGCCCTGATCGTCTCCGCCCTCGCCGCCACCGCCGCCCTCGCGGCGCCGCCCCACAACACCGCCGTGCCCGGCGGACGCCTCGAACGCCCGGTCTCGGTGGAACTGGTCGAGGTGGCCGGCGGGTTTGTCGACCCCGTCCGGGTGGCGGTGCCGCCCGACGGCACCGGACGGGTCTTCGTGTGCGAACGCCCGGGGGTGGTCCGGGTGGTCAAGGACGGGAAGGTCCTCGACCGGCCGTTCCTCGACATCCATGAGACGGTGGTGAGCTCGTTCCTTGAGCAGGGCCTGTACGACCTGGAGTTCCATCCGAAGTACGCCGAGAACGGCAAGTTCTACGTCCACTACTCCGACATGTGGTTCAACGGCGCGTCGTTCATCGTCGAGTACCAGGTCTCGAAGCGGAACCCGGACCGGGCGGATCCGGAGAGCGCGCGGGTGGTGATGCAGATCCCGCGGCCCTACGCCAACCACAACGGCGGGGAGATCGCCTTCGGTCCCGACGGCTACCTCTACATCGGCAGCGGCGACGGCGGATGGGAGGGCGACGTGCTGGGGGCGGGACAGGACCTGTCGACCCTGCTCGCCAAGATGCTCCGGATCGACGTCAACCCGTCCGGTCCCGACCGCGGCTACAGCATCCCGAAGGACAATCCGTTCATCACCCCGCAGCAGCAGATGAAGCTCTTCGGGGTCACCGAGGAGGCGTTCGCCCGGATCCATCCCAATGCCCGTCCGGAGATCTGGTCCTACGGCCTGCGCAACCCCTGGAGCTTCCAGTTCGACCCGAAGACCGGCGACCTCTACATCGCCGACATCGGGCAGAACCATTTCGAGGAGGTGAACTTCGAGCCGCGCGGCAAGGCGGGGGTGAACTACGGGTGGAAGTTCATGTGCGGGACCCACCCGTTCCCGTTGCCGCTGGATGCCGACGGCAAGCCGGACCTGGCCGCGGCCCAGGACGCCCCCCGGGTGGGCGAACCGCCGATCTGCGAGTACAGCCATGTCGACCAGGGCATCTGCGTGATCGGGTTCGGGGTCTATCGCGGGGACAGGTACCCGTCGCTCGACGGCACGTACTTCTTCGGCGACTGGGGTTCCGGCAAGGTGTGGGGGACGGCGCGGGACGGGGACGGGAACTGGCGGATGCAGGAGGTGCTGGACACCCGGCTGATGTTCACCGGGGCGGGGCAGGCGCCGGACGGGACGATCTACGTGACCGACGCGAAGGCGAACTATGGCGGCCCGGTGGATCCGGCGGTCAACGAGCGGGGGAGCGTCTGGATGCTGGTGGCGTCGGACAAGGTGCCGTCGGGTGCCAAGCGGGCGCCGCGGGATTGACGGCGGGGGGACCGGTGGTGCCGGATGGGGGACAACATGAAGCGACAAGGAACCTGGCGTGCCGGGCTGCTCTGGGCGGTATGGGGGGTGTGGGCGGCGGCGATGGGCCTGCGGGCCGGGGAGGGGGTCCACGGGCATCCCGTGCCGACGGCCGGGAATGCGGCGCCCCGGCCGGCGGACTTCCTCCGCCTCGATCCCGACCGTCCGAAGACCGTCCACCTGACCCTGGTGGCGGCCTACAACGCGGTGAACTACGGGATGAACTTCAACGGCTTCGCCAAGGGCCGGGCCACCTATGTCGTGCCGCTCGGATGGCGGGTGGAGGTCACGTTCACCAACGCCAGCCCGGTGCCCCACAGCGTCCTCGTGGTCGAGGCCCCGACCGTCCGGAGGCTCCAGATGGGCGACCCGGTGTTCGAGGGGGCGTCGACGCCCGACCCCGTCCGGGGCACCACCGGACGGGAAGGGGTGCGCTTCGCGTTCACCGCCTCCGAGGCCGGCGACTTCGCCCTCGCGTGCGGGTTTCCGTCGCACGCCGCCAACGGCCACTGGATCCGCCTGGAGGTCAGCGACACCGCGACCGGCCCGTCCCTGCAGTTCGGCGATGACCCGCCGTGGAGGCCGTAGAGGCTGTCCGGGGTTTCCGGACCGCTCTCAGCGCAGCTCGGCGATGACGGCGACCTGGACGGCGGCGTCCAGGGGCATCTCGTTCACGCCGATGGCGAGGCGGGCATGCCCGCCGCGTCCGCCGAACACCGCGTTGAACAGGTCCGACGCCCCGTTGAGCACCTGCGGGTGACCGCGGAACCCGGCGGCCGCGTGGACGTAGCCGTCGACCTTGACGATCCGTCGGATCCGGTCGAGGCCGCCGGTCGCCGCCTGGAGCTGGGCCAGGGCATTCAGGGCGCACAGCCGGGCGGCCTGGTAGCCCTGCTCGACCGTGACCGCCTCCCCGACCTTCCCCGGAAAGGCGATCTTCCCGTCGAGCCATGGCAGCTGGCCCGAGGTGAGGATCCAGTGCCCGCTGATCACCCAGGGCTCGTACGAGGCCACCGCGGCGGGCGGGGTGGGGAGGACGACGGCGAGTTCGCGGAGGCGGTCGGATGGCGACATGGCGGGGAGGGGGTCGATGTTCCTTGGGGTGGTTCCCGGCGGTTTGGGCCGCCGGGGCGGAGGCTGTCACCGGCGATGATCCCGGGGAAGTGCCATTGAACGGAGGGGCGGCCCGCGGCTAGGTTTCCGGGCGTGCGCAACGGACCCCGAACGGATGGCAGCCCCTGGCCGGCCCGGCTGCTGGCCTGGCTGGTGATGTGGTGGGTCGGATGTCTTCATCCGACCCGTGCCGCCGAGCCGGCGGGCGGCGGGGTGGATTTCAACCGGGACATCCGACCGGTGCTGTCCGACCGGTGCTATGCCTGCCACGGACCCGACGAGGCCAAGCGCAAGGCCGGGCTCCGGCTCGACATCGAGGAGGAGGCACGGAAGGCGTTGAAGTCCGGCGAACGGGCGGTGGTGCCCGGGGATCCGGACCGCAGCTCCCTCATCGCCCGGATCCGGCATGCCGATCCCGACGAGATCATGCCGCCGCCGGATGCGGGCCGGCCGTTGACCCCGGCGGAGATCGACCGGCTGGTGGCCTGGGTGCGCGAGGGGGCGCCCTGGGCGCCGCACTGGGCGTTCGTGCCGCCGGTGCGTCCGGCGGTGCCCGCATCGGGGGACGGCTGGGCCCGGAACGAGATCGACCGCTTCGTGGCCGCGCGCCAGGAGCGGGAGGGGTTGACGCCCAATCCGGAGGCCGATCCCGCCACGCTGATGCGGCGGGCCACGCTCGACCTCACCGGGTTGCCGCCCACCATCGAGGAGGTGGACGCCTACCTGGCCGACCCGGCACCCGACGCCTACGGACGGTTGGTCGACCGTCTCCTCCAGTCGCCGCACTACGGGGAGCGGATGGCGCAGAACTGGCTCGACCTGGCCCGGTTTGCGGACACCAGCGGATACCATTTCGACGGGGTCCGGTTCATGTGGCTGTGGCGCGACTGGGTGATCGACGCCTTCAACCGCAACCAGCCCTTCGACCGGTTCACGGTCGAGCAGCTCGCGGGGGATCTCCTCCCGGATGCCACCCCGGAGCAGCGGCTGGCCACGGGTTTCTGTCGGAACAACATGACCAACGACGAGGGCGGGGCGGACCCGGACGAGTACCTGAACAAGTACGTGGTCGACCGGGTGAACACCCTCGGGGCGGTGTGGCTGGGGATGACCGTCGGGTGCAGCGAATGCCACGACCACAAGTTCGATCCGCTGGCCAGCCGTGAGTTCTACCAGCTCTACGCCTTCTTCCACAACGTGCCCGAGAAGGGGCTCGACCGGATCCGCACCGACAATCCGCCCCCGCGCCTTCCCATGCCCACGCCGGTCCAGGCGCGGGACTTCGTCGAGGCCGAGTTCCGGCTGCGCGATGCCGAGAAGACCCTGCAGGACCGTCGGAACGAACTGGGCGAGACCGAGGAGAAGTGGATCCGCGAGACCGTGGCGAATCCGCCCGCCCCGGTGGCCGTCCCGGACCTCGTCTGGCGCCTGGCATTGGACGGGAATCTCCGTCCCGATCCGTCGGCCGACCCCGGGGAGGGGCGCTGGGCGGGCGAGGGCATGCCGGACCATCCGGCGGGGCGGTCGGGCGCCGGCCTGGCGCTCGACGGGGCGGGCTGGGTCGAGTTTGACGCCGGGTCCGGTCCGCCGGCCTGGCACCGGGACCAGCCCGTCACGGCGGCCGCCTGGGTGCGGTTCGACGGGGACGGGGCGGTGTGGAGCCGGATGGAACCCGGTCCGGGACACCGGGGGCACGATCTCCTCGTCGGCGACCGCCGCTTTGCGGTGCACCTCGTGGAGGCCTGGCCGGACGATGCCCTCAAGGTGCATACCCGGGAGCAGTTCCCCGCGGGCCGCTGGCTCCATGTGGTGGTCACCCACGACGGCTCCGGCCGGGCCGCTGGGGTGCGGTTGTATGTCGACGGCCGGTCCCGCGACCTGGAGGTCGACCGGGACGGGCTGAAGGGGATGGCGGTCGGATCGGCTCCGTTCCGGGTGGGGGCCCGCGACGGGGGATTGCGGCTCCGCGGCCGGGTCGATGACCTGCGGTTCTTCCGTCGGGCCCTCGACCCGGCGGAGGTGGCGGCGCTGGCGCTCGAGGCCCATCTGCCTCTCCTGTCGAAATCCGGCGGCACGCGGACCGACGAGGAGCAGGCCGACCTGCGGCGGTACTACCAGGAGAACCATGCGGTCGACTACCTGCGGGCCGAGCGCGCCCTGGCGCGGGCGCGGGAGGTCAAGGACCGGCTGTTCCGGGAGATCCCGACCGCGATGGTGATGGAGGAGATGGACGAGCCCCGGCCGACCCATGTGCTGGTCCGCGGCGACTTCCGGGTGAAGGGCGAGCGGGTCGGGCCGGGTGTTCCCGCCTTCCTGCCGCCGCTGCCCGACGGCGTCCCGTCCAACCGGCTCGGGCTGGCCCGCTGGCTGGTGGACCCGGGGCATCCGCTGACCGCCCGGGTGACGGTGAACCGGTTGTGGGCGCTGTTCTTCGGCAACGGCATCGTGTCGACCCTCAACGATTTCGGCTCCCAGGGGGAGTGGCCGAGCCACCCGGAGCTGCTGGACTGGCTGGCGGTGCGTTTCCGGGACGGCGGCGCACCGGGCGAGACCACCGGGCCCGGGCCGTGGGATGTGAAGGCGCTGGTGCGGCTGATCGTGACCAGTGCCACCTACCGGCAATCCGCCGCGGTGACGCCCGGGACACTGGCCCGCGACCCGTACAACCGCCTGTTCACCCGCGGCCCCCGGCTGCGGCTGGAGGCGGAGTTCATCCGCGACAACGCCCTGGCGGCCGCGGGCCTGCTGGACCGGACGGTGGGCGGCCCCAGTGTGCGGCCGTACCAGCCGCCGGGCATCTGGGATGGCACCGATGCGCGGTATGAGCAGGACCACGGGGCGTCGCTCTACCGGCGCGGCCTGTACGTGTTCTGGCGACGCTCGGCCCATTACCCGTCCTTTGCCACCTTCGACGCCCCGAACCGCGAGGTGTGCACCTTCCTCCGGCAGCAGACCCAGACCCCCCTGCAGTCGCTGGTCCTGATGAACGACCCGGTCTATGTCGAGGCGGCCCGAGGATTGGCCCAGCGGGTGATGCGCGAGGCGCCGGACACCGGCACCCGGCTGCTGCGGGCCTTCCGGCATGTGCTCGGGCGGGAGCCGGCGGCGGAGGAGATGGCGTTGCTCGACCGGACCCACGCGGCGCAGCGGGCGGTGTTCGCGGCCGATCCGGAGGCCGCCCGGGCCCTGGTCGGGGTGGGGGAGAGTGGCCGCCCGGAGGCGGCCGACCCGGTCGACCTGGCCGCCCTCACGGCCGTGGGCAATGTCCTGCTCAACCTGAACGAGGCCATCACCCGCTGAGCCGGGAGCCCGGCGACGGCGGTTCGAGGCGGGCGATCGCCGACATCAACTCGTCGGCCACCTCCTGGTAGATCGCCTTGAGACGTGGCCGGGGGCATCCGGTCGCCTCGGCCCGGGCGGCGGCGAAGTCGAGGGGCGGTCCGAAGACGACGGTGACCCGGCGCGGGCGGGGCAGGAGCCGGTGGCGTCCCCATGCCTCGTAGGCTCCCAGCAGGCGCACCGGGATCACGGGGGCGTCCGACTTGATGATGGTGAGGCCGATCCCGGCCTTGGCCGGCTGGATCGTTCCGTCCCGGGACCGGGTGCCCTCGGGGAAGAGGATGATCCCGCCCCCGGCGGCGAGGCGGTCGAGGATCGCCTTCAGCCCGGCGCCCCCACCGCCCTCGCGATCCACGGGCACGGCCTTCAGCCGACGGATGAGCCATCCCATGAGGGGCACGCGGAAGAGGGATTCCCGGGCGAGGATGTTGACCGCCCGGGGCACCGCGGCGCCCACCAGCGGCGGGTCGAGGTAGCTGACGTGGTTGGCGGCGAGGATGACCGGGCCGACCGGCGGGATGTGTTCCACGCCGTGGACCTGCCATCGGAAGAACAGCCGGGAGACGCCCCGCATGAGGGTCCAGCAGAACCGGTAGAGCCCCGGCATCCGGGCGGCCTCGACATGTTCCGGAGGCGGCGGGGTCATGGGAGGTCGATGCGCAGCCCGTCGTACGCGAACTCCACCCCGGGGGGCATCTCCGCCTGGTCCAGGTCGTGGTCGTAGTCGTGGGTGAGGTGGGTGAGGCAGGTGCGTCCCGCGGCCAGCCGCCGGGCGGCGGTCAGGGCCTCGTCGAGGCACATGTGCGTGTGGTGCGGCGCCCGGCGCAGGGCGTCGAGCACCGCCACCTCCGCCCCCCGCGCCGCCTCCAGCGCCGGCGGCGTCACCTCGCTGCAGTCGCTGAAGTACGCGAGCCGGACACGCCCCTCCTGGACGAACACCAGGCCGAGCGTCGTGATGCTCCCGTGGGGCAGGGGAAAGGTGTGGATCGTCAGGTCGCCGAGGGAGATCGGTCCGGCGACCGGCCTCGGGTCCGGATGGAAATACCCGCGCGGCACCTCCCGTCCGTCGAACGCATAGACGAACACCCGGTGCAGGTCGGCGAGGGTCTCGCGCGAGGCGTACACCGGGAGCGCCCCCCCCCGCAGGTCGCAGACCCGGCGGCAGTCGTCCATGCCCATGATGTGGTCGGCGTGGGCGTGGGTGATGATCACCGCGTCGAGGTATCCCAGGCCCTCGCGGAGCATCTGGGTGCGGAAATCCGGGGTGGTGTCCACCACGAGCCGGACGGCCGGGGTTTCGACGTAGATCGACGCCCGCAGGCGGTGGTTCCTGGGGTTGGCGAGGAACGACGGCGGGTACTCACGACCGATCACCGGCACCCCCTGCGAGGTTCCCGTCCCGAGGAAGCGGAAGGAAAACGGCATCCGGCGGGGAGTCTGGAACGCCCCGCCCTCCGAGGGCAAGGGGGGCACGGCGGGAACTGCGGGCCGTCACGGCGCCGGGGGCAGGCCGTGGCGGATCAGCAGTTCGCAGGCCCGGATGTTGAGCAGGGACTTGGGGACGAAGGTGCCGACGTCCACGTACTCGGGCACCTTGGAACCGTCCGCCGAGCGTTCCGAGCAGTGGTCGTTGTCGCCGCCGGGACCGAGTCCGTCGAGGGTGGGCGCGGCGTGCCAGCAGTAGTTGCCATCGCTCAGGCCGCCCCGCTCCTCGGGCTCCACGGCCAGGCCCACCTCGCCCGCGGCCCGCCGGTAGAGCGCCATCAGGCGCTCGGTCCCCTCGTTGCGCGGCCACGGGGGGCTGTCGTCGAGGATCTCCACCGCGATGCGGCACGGGTGTCCGTCGGATGCCGCCCGGAGGTCACCCGGTCCGGCGAGGGCGAGGAGTTCCGCCTTGGCGGCGGCGAGGATCCCGGGATCGAAGGCGCGCATCTCGCCCTCGGCGACCGCCTCATGGGGGACCCGGTTGTGGCCGGTGCCGCCGTGGATCTGTCCGACGTTGACCGTCAGGTGGCGGTGGTAGTCGGTCATGCCGGCCACGCGGTCCACCAGGCGGCCGAGCTGGACCACCGCGTTGGCGCCGTGGGCGTGGCGTCCCCCGGCGTGCGCGCCGCGGCCCTCGACCCGGAGCCGCCAGGTGAAGCGGCCCTTGCGGGCCACCACGAGGTTGCGTCCGCCCACCCGACGTCCCTCGGCCTCGAACACCAGGGTGGCCTCGTGACCGGGGCCGAACCGGGAGAGGCAGAGCGAGCCGAAGTCCGCCGACAGCACCTCCTCGGACGAGTTGAGGAGGATCCGCCACGTGATGGCGTCGAGAAGTTCCGGCTCGAGGGCCCGGAGGGTGTCGAGCACCAGCCAGATCATCGCCGTGCCGCCCTTGATGTCGTGGGTGCCCGGCCCGTAGATGCGGTCCCCCTCGGGCTGCCATCGGAAGCCGTTGCGTTCCTCCTCCTCGGGCGGGAACACCGTGTCGAGGTGGGACACCAGGGCCAGGCTGCGGGGACTGGTTCCCGGGCGGGTGAGGACCAGGTGATCCCCCCACTCGGGGCGGGTGGAGGGCACGAACTCGGGCTGGAAGCCGAGCGGTGCGAACGCATCGGCGGTGAGCCGGCCGAGGCGGTTCACGCCGTCGCGGTTCCAGGTCCAGCTGTTGATCCCCACCATCCGGCGGAGCAGGTCCAGTGCGTCCGGCAGGCGGTCTTCGAGGTGCCGGCGGATGCGGTCGAGGTCGGTCACGGGGGCGAGCCTGCCGGTCGCCGCCCGGCGGTCAATCCCGGCCCCGGGGGAGTTTCCGGACGGGCCCGGACGCGGGCGGTCATCGAATTGTTGCGTGGATGGCGCCGGGCCGACCGAACGTCGTCCCGACGTCACGTGCAGTCCGACGTCGACTCGGGGAGGATCCTGACCGGTGATGAGCGCCTTGACCGCGGTCGTTCCGGAGCCGGGGGCGGTACGAAGCCTTGGCCGGAGAATCCTTGGGACGGGTTCCTCCGACTCGCGATATCGGGTGGGGCTGGCCCGCACGCCCGACGAGGTCCGGGCGGCCCAGCAGCTCCGGTTCCGGGTCTTCAACCTCGAGATGGGTGGCGGGCTCGATTCGGCCCTGCTCACGGGACGGGACGAGGATCCCTTCGATGCGGTGTGCGACCACCTGATCGTCGAGGACCTGATCGGCGGTGGCGTGGTGGGGACGTACCGGCTCCAGCCCGGCGACCGGGCGGAGGCGGGCCTGGGGTTCTACTCGGCGCAGGAATTCGACCTGGCGCCGTTCCGCAGCCGGGCCCGCGAGGTCGTGGAGCTGGGGCGGGCCTGCATCGATGAGGGACACCGGAACCGGCTGGTGCTCGGCCTGCTGTGGCGGGGAGTCTGCGACTACGGCCGCGCGGCCGGTGCACGGTATTTCATCGGATGCAGCTCGCTCACCAGCCGTGACCCGGCCGTCGGCGCGGCCGCCTACCTGGAGCTGGGACCCCGGTGCCTGGTCGATTCCGGGTTCCGGACGCATCCGCTGCCGGCGTACGCGTGTCCGCTGGACGTGGTGGCCACCCCGGCGCCGGCGATTCCCAAGCTGTTGCGGGCCTACCTCTCCCTGGGGGCGCGGATCTGCGGGGCGCCGGCGATCGACCGCGAGTTCGGCACGATCGACTTCCTGACCGTGCTGGACCGGACGTTGATGGAGGCGGTGTGAGCGGGGGATGGAATCCGGTCCGGGCCGGATGGAGGGCGCTGCGGTTCCTCCTGTTCGTGGCCGATGCGCTCCTCCTGGCGGCGAGGATGCGGGCCGGCGGCCGGTCGCGTCCGGAGGATCGCGCGTGGTGGCTTCACGTCGCGGCACGCCGAGCGGCGAGCATCGTGGGACTGGAGGTCCGGGTCCGGGGGAGGGTGTCGCCCGGCGCCGCCATGATCGTCGCCAACCACCTGTCCTATCTCGACGTCCTCGCCATCGGATCGACGCTTTCCTGCCGGTTCGTGTCCAAGGCCGAGGTGGTCCGATGGCCGCTGATCGGGCGGATGCTGGTCGCGGCCGGGACGATCCTGGTCGACCGCGAGCGCCGGCTCGATGTGGGGCGGGTGGCGGGAGGGGTTCGGGACGCGATCGTCGAGGGGGGCACGGTGGTCCTGTTTCCCGAGGGGACGACTTCCGACGGGTCGGGGGTCCTCCCGTTCCGCTCGTCCCTCATGGAACCCGCCGTGGCGACCCGGTGTCCGGTCGTCCCGGTGGGAATCCGCTACGAGTTGCCGGCGGGCGGTAACGTCTCGGAGGCGGTCTGTTTCCGGGGCGATGCGTCCTTCCTCCCGCATTTCCTCGGGCTGCTGGGGCGGCCCCGGGTGCGGGTCTGGCTCACGCTCGGCGAGCCGGTGACGGCGGACGGGGATCGGAAGGAAACCGCCGACCGGCTCCGGTCGATGGTCGCCGGGCTGGCCGGGGTTCCCCTCCTGGCCGGGGAGGCGCGGGGTGCGGGGGTGAGGCCGGCCGGACCGGACGGGCTCTACGCTCCCGTCGCGCCGGCCGTGCGCTGAACCTCCTCCGCCGCGAGACGTCGGATGTAGGCGGCGAACTCGGGGTCCTCGCCGGCGAGGAGCTCGGTCAGTTGGGAGCGGAAGTCGGTGCGTCGGCACCATTCCCGCATGTAGTCCTCCCAGGACTTCCACAGCCGTGCCTGGCGGCTGTCCATGCGCTCCTGGTAGACCAGGAGGTAGGCGCGCTCGAAGAGCGAGATGAGGATGTCGAACAGCACCAGCTTCCGCTCCTCCTGTTCCGGGGTGAGGGGCTGGGGGACGCGGGTGGAGCGCAGCTGGAGGTCGGCGTTCCCGAGGCACAGCTTGAGGAACCCCGCGTACTCGTCCGACAGCCTCTGGAACACCTCGGCCTCGTCGTTCTCCCGGTCGCGCCGGCGTTCCCAGGCGAACACCGCGATGGCGAACGGCAGGCCGACCACGGTGACCACGTAGCTCAGCATTTCCCAGGTCTCGAGGGCGTTCATCGGGCGGGAGGTTGGGGGATGGATTCCGGGGCGGGATCCGCTCCGGCGCCGCCGGGGACGGGGGTCTCGCGCGGGCGGTACAGGATGTCCACCACGTTGCGCAGGTACTGCTCGTCGGCGAGGGCCTCGGCGATCTCGGCCGGGTAGGGCACCCGTTCGCGGAAGTGCCCGGCGAGTTCGGCGTACAGGGCGACCCGGGCGCCGGGCTCGAGGTCGTCGCGCCGGAGCAGCGCCTGGAGGGCGAGGGCGGCCTCGTCGGCCGGCACCCGCTGCCGGAGCCGGGCGGCGAGGTGGGCCATCGGGCGGAGCGAGTTGACCCGGTCGTCGAGCACGGCCTCGAGCGCCGGCGCCTGCGGACGCGGGGAACGGACCACGACCGTGTTCGCCGCCAGGTCGCCGAGGCGCTGGTGGCGTCGGCTCAGGAAACACGCGGTGCCGCCGACCACGTAGAAGGCCGGGAGGATGTCGACGGCCCGGAGGAGGTTCCGGAGCAGCACCTGGCCGGGCTGGAGCCGGAGGCCCTGGGCGTCGACCACCCGCAGGCGGAACACCCGCTTCCCGGGGGTCTGTCCCCGCCAGCGCCACTCGAAGAACATGGAGTAGGCGAACGGCAGGACGAACCAGCCGATGAGCATGGCCGACTGGGCGAGTTCCTCGGCGACGAATCCGGCGAGGGTGGTGGCGGTGGTGAAGAGGATCCACACCACGCCGACGATGAGGAAGTCGAGGCCCCAGGCGAAGAGCCGGACGGCGGGGCCGGCCAGCGGCAGGGTGAACCCGATCCCCTCCGGGGTCTGGATCCGGAGGGTGTTCATGGGGATCGGTTCCCGGCCCGGCGTCCGGCGAGGGCGAGGTAGGCGCCGAGGCCGGCGAGTTCCGCGAGGCCGAAGGCGATCTTGAGCGCGTAGGGGACGACCGGCTCGTGGAACTGGGAGAGGAAGGACTCGATGATGCCGGCGTACACCAGCATGAGGGCCACGCCGAGGATGAGGGTGACCAGGTCCGGACCCACCGCGCGGAGCCGGGCGGCGAGGGGCAGGTGGGAGCCGCGGCCGAGCAGGGTGGCGCCGAGGAGGAGGCCGGCCTGGCCGGCGATCAGGATGGCGGGGATCTCCACCGAGCCGTGCGGGAGCAGCCACCCGGCCAGGAAGCGGGACTGCCCGTCGAGGATGTAGTCCGTGGCCACCGAGCCGATCGCCACCCCGTTGTAGAATAGCAGCAGGAGCGTGCCGATCCCCCAGGTCATCCCCAGGGAAAGGGTGAAGATGCTGATCCGCGTGTTGTGGGTCATCAGGTAGGTGGAGAAGCTGCCCCGTCCGCCGGCCCCGGCCGCCCCGGCGGCCTCCTCCTCCCGGGCCACCCGCTCCGACGGGGTCATGCGGTCGTGCCCGAACGGCATGGTGATCGCCCGCGAGGCGGGATCGACCTTGGTGGCCACCCCGCCGAACACCCCCCCGAGCAGGGTCACCGCCAGGCTGAGCCAGAAGGCCCAGAGGTGGCGTCGGAAGGCCGTCGGGAACCGCACGGCGAACCAGTGGCCGACGGTGGCCCGGCGTTCCCCGGCCCGGGTCTCGTGGAGCTCGGCGTAGGCCCGGGCGACCAGGCCCTCGAGGAAGCGCCGGAGATCCGGCTCGGCCGCGCCGGCGGCGAGTCGGGCCAGGTCGGAAGCCGTCCGCTCGTACAGCGCATGGAACCGTCGGACGTCGGGCAGGTCGAACCGCGCCCCGCCCTCCAGCCGCTCCACGGCCGCCTCCAGGGCGTCCCAGGTGGGACGCCCCTCGCGCACGAATTTGTCGAGGTCGAGGATCACGGGATGTCAGAGCACCTGCCGTTGCTTCACGTCGAGATACCGCTGGATGAGCGCCGCGGCCAGCCCGTCGGACGGCGCGGTGACCAGCTGGATCCCGCCCCGATGGAGGACGCCCTGGAGCCGGCGGAGCTCCTGCCAGCGGATGTGGCCCGCCAGCGCCCGGTGGAGGTCGGCCGGGGTGGAGACATCGGGGTCGGTGAACAGTTCCCGGACCTCGGGTCGGCGCGGGTGGACGGCCACGCAGAGGTGCTGGGGGGCGAGGAGGCGGAGGGCCCGATGGAACCCCTCGGCGGCCACGGGATCGTCGAGGCAGGTGAGGAACAGCAGGAGGGCGCGGCGTCGCAGCCGCAGCCGCAGGTGGGTGGCGAGCTCGCCGAAATCGGGCGGTTCCGGCCGGGTGTGCAGCCGCAGGAGCGCCTCGCGGCAGGCGTTGAAATGGGAGGGGCCGCCGCCCGCCCGGAGGAACGTCCCCACCTGGCCGGCAAAGGTCACCAGGCCGAAATGGTCCCCATGCCGCCCCGTCACCGCCCCGAGCAGCAGCGCCGCCCGGAGGAACCGCTCCAGCAGCGGCTCCCCGTCGCCCGCCCCGTCCCGGCCGGGTTCCGACGGACGTCCGCTCAGCCGCGAATGGTCCACCAGCACGTACACCTCCTGGGTGCGTTCCACCTGGAACACCTTCGTCACCGGATGCGACCGCTTGGCGGTGGCCTTCCAGTGGATCTCGTCGTAGCTGTCGCCGGGGACGTATTCCCGGAGCTTCTCGAACTCCCGTCCCTTGCCCACCTGGCGCTGGGAGGTCGTTCCCACGGCGCCGCGGACGAGGAATCGGGCGACCGAGCGCAGGCCGGTGGCGAGGTCGGGCTGGACCCGGAACTCGATGTCGATGTCGAAGCGTCGCCGCACCGCCCACAGTCCGGCCGGCGAGGCGGTCTCGACCGTCACCCGGCCGCCCCGATGCCGACCGCGTCGGGCGGCGCCGGTGGGCCAGGGATGACGCAGGCGGCCGGCCGGCGGCAGGGTAGCCTCGAGTTCGGTTGCCGACGTTCCGCCGGCCCCGGCGGGCAGGTCGACGCCGATCCGGACCCGGAGCGGGTCGGGCCCGTCGTGGGCGATGTCGACCGGGAAGGTGCCGGGGCGCCCGGTGATGAGGCGGGCCACGGGCGGGGTGTGGACGGTGAGCGTGGCGAGGCGTCCGGTGGAGCGGGCGGCGTCCCAGGCGGCGAACGCCAGCACGGCCAGGACCACCAGGCCGCCGGCCGGCGCCACGGCGGGCAGGGCGCCCGACAACGCCAGGGCGGGCACCACCCCGAGGGCGGTCATCCAGAGCAGACGGTTGCGGGGGACGATCACGGTTCAGCGGGGCACCGGGACGCTGTCGAGGATCCGGTCGACCGCCTCCCGGACCGTCGCCCCCTCCAGCTCGAACTCCGGTCGGAGGATCAGCCGGTGTTCCAGGACCGCGTGGGCGAGGGTCTTGATGTCATCGGGCGAGACGAAATCGCGTCCACCCAGCGCGGCCCAGGCCCGGGCGGCCGTGAGCAGGGCCTGGGTGGCCCGCGGGCCGGCGCCGACGAGGACGCTCTCGTGGGTGCGGGTGGCGCGGACGACGTCGACGAGGTAGGTGACCAGTTCCTCGCGGACCGTGACCTGCCCGAGCTGGAACCGGAGGGATTCCAGGTCCTCGGCCGACACCACCGGCTGGAGTTCGCCCCGGGCGAGGACCGCCTCCGGCGAATCGCTGCCCAGCGTGCGCCGGGCCAGCTCCACCTCGGCGTCCCGGTCGGGCGCATCGAGCCGGATCTTCAGCATGAACCGGTCCTTCTGCGCCTCGGGCAGCGGATAGGTGCCCTCGCTCTCGACCGGGTTCTGGGTGGCGAAGACGGTGAAGTTGGCGGGCAGGGTGTGGGTCTCCCGGTCGATGGTCACCTGCCGTTCCTGCATCGCCTGGAGGAGGGCCGACTGGGTCTTGGCCGGCGCGCGGTTGATCTCGTCGGCCAGCAGGAAGGTGGTGAACACCGGTCCGCGGATCAGGGTGAACTCGTTCCGCTGGAGGTTGAACACGTTCGTCCCGGTGATGTCGGCCGGCATCAGGTCGGGGGTGAACTGGATGCGGCCGAAGTCGCATCCGAGCACCCGGGCGAGGGCCTTGACGAGGAGGGTCTTGGCCACGCCCGGAACGCCCTCGACCAGGGCGTGGTGGTTGGTGAACACGGCCACCAGGGCGAGGTCGATGGCCTCGTCCTGTCCGATGATGACACGGCGGACCTCGCGGCGGGCGCGGGCCAGGGTGTCCTTGAGCTGGGTCAGGTTGATTTCCATGGGGGACGCGGGGGATGCAGCAGTCGGGAGAGTTCGCGGTAGGCGCCCACCGGGTCGCGGTCCCGCGGACGCAGGGCCTCCTCGCGGCGGACCACCTCCTGCAGGCGGTGGAGGACGTCGGGCGGGACCCTTCGGGTGATCCCGGGATCCTCGCGCCAGGTGTCGAGGCAGGTGCGGGCGAGGTCGGCGGCGGGCAGGGACCGTCGGAGCAGGTGGAGCAGGCCCTCCTCGGAGGGGCGGCCGGGGACGACTTCCGTGCCCGGGGCCGGGGGGGCGGGCTGGACGTGGAAGGGGACCACGGAGCGCCACACGTGGAGCCCGGCGAGCAGGACCAGTCCGGCCAGCGCCCCGGCGAGGCGGTAGCGGCGGACCAGGCTGGCGAGCCCGGGCTCGAGGCGGAGGCCGAGGTGGGTCTCGTCGAACACCACCCGCGGACGTTCCCCCGCCAGCCACGCGAGCAGCCCGGGCCGGCGGTCGGTCCGGAGCGCCTCGTTGCTCACCAGGTAGTCGCTCGCCAGCATCACCACCTCCCCGGGTCCGATGGAACGTCGGATGACCACCGGCCCGTTGGTGCCGGCGTACACCGTCTCCCATGTCGGGGCCGGGGCGATGAAGGTCGGGCTCGCGGGCCACGCCAGCCGTTCCGGCAAGCCGTCCACAGGGACGGCCCGGAAGGTCTCGCCGGGTGGGGTGACGACCGGCACGAGGGTGAACTGCCAGGCCTCCGGCAGGTGGAACCCCGGCGGACCGTTGGTGGCGCCGGCCGGCCGGATGCCCCCGGTCAGGTCGTCGTCCGAACCCGCCGCCAGCCCGATGACCACCCGTCCGCCTGCGGCGGCGAACCGGGCCACCTCCCGCCAGTCCGAACCCTCCAGGCCGCGGGTCAGGTCGGCCGCGGGCACGCCCCAGAGGAACAGCGTGGTCTCCGGGGCGTCCCGCAGCCGGTCGATGGGCTCGAGGTTCCGGTCGACCCGCCGTCCGGGCAGTTCCGCGAGCGCCTCGAGGAACGCCCGGGTGCCGCGGGGATCGGCGCGGCGCGAGGAGCCCGGGGGGAAGACGTCGCCGCCGGCGAACCGGATCGAGAACAGGCGGCCCACCCCGGCGAGGAACAGCAGGGCGCCGACGGCCAGCGCGGCGGGCACGGCGAGGCGGCGGACGCGGTTCATGCCGGGCCTCCCGGTTGGCGGAGGTGGCGGAGGTGGTCCCGGATCTCCTCGACCTGCTCCGGGCCTGCCGGGTGGTCCCCGTACCAGGTCCGCTCGAAGGCGAGGCTGGCGGCGGCGAAGCGGTCGGTGACGCCGGGGACCTGGCGGCTGCGGCGGGCGAGCTCCCGGGCGTAGTCCCGGTTGGTCTTGTGGCGGGCGAGCCGGACCCATTCCCGTCCGGCGAGATGGGCGAGGACGGCGAGATGGACCGCCCGCAGCGCCAGCCGCCAGTCGCCCTCCGCCCCGAGCCGGGCCGCCATCCGCAGCCACTCGTCCTCGGGAAGCTCGGACGCCTGGACGTCGGCCGCCGCCAGGTCCGGCACCGGGGGCGCCGCCGGGGAGGCGGATGCCGCGGGGGGTGGCCGACGGTTCCGCAGCCAGCGCCGGAGGGCGTGGATGCCGGCGGCGAGGATGACGAGGGTCAGGGCCGCGTATCCGGCCTGGGTCACGCCGCTGGTCCAGTCCGCCTGCTGGGCGCCCCGCGGCAGTTTCGGCGTGCCCGGGGTGTTGAGGATCCGACGGATCCAGCGGGCGACCGACTGGAATCCCTCGCCGACCGTCCGTCCGGCCCACTCGAGGGAGGCCCGGATCCGTTCGGACAGGCGTTCCTGCCAGCCGAGGGGCTTGCCGGTCTCGCGACCGACCACCCGCGGGGCGCGCCACCGGTACTCGGGGCGCTCCAGGACCCGTCCGATCGCGGCATCCAGGTCCCGGGCGGTGCCCGGCGGTGCCGATGCCGGTGACGGCGACGGTGCCGCGGCGGGGTCCATCCCCTGCGCCCGCAGCGTGGGGCCGTCCGCGGGGCCGAACAGCAGGGCGAGGCCGAGCGCGGCGGCGGCGGCTTGGGCGGCGCGGTGCCGGCGCAGTCCGGCCCGCAGGTCGTCGCCCGTGACGAGCGAATCGGCCTGGAAGCAGCGGATCACGTAGGCCGCCTTCACGAACGGGTCGAGCACGACCGCGGCGAGGACGGTCACGGCGGCGAGGAAGGTGGTGTTGAACACCGCGGCGAGGGAGACGACGAAATCCGTCTCGATGCCGAGGAGGGTGCGGAGGAGCCAGGGGAGGGTGGCGAGGGCGATGCCCAGGTTGAGCCAGACGGTGAGGGCGAGGGGGATGAGCAGGGCGATCAGCCCGTGGTTCTGTCCCGGCCAGCGGGCCGCCTGGCGGCCGGCGATCCGCACGGCGCGGACGAGTCCGCCCCCGGCCTCGTCGGCGGTGGCGGCGAGGCCCTGGTAGAAGGCGAACACCCAGGGGGTGGGGAGCATGAGGAGCGGGAGCGAAGTGAGCGGAATCAGGACCAGCCCGGTGGCCTGGAGGGGTGCCTGGACGGCGAGCATCCGCAGGACCCGTCCGGTGGACCATCGGGGCGGCGGCGCCCCGGCCAGCTGCGCCCGCAGCCGCCCCGCATACACCGCCTGCCAGGCCTTCTGCCAGGCGAACAGCAGCGCCATCCCCAGCGCCGCCCCCGCCAGCCGCCGGTCGGCATCCGCACCCCGGCTCATGTCGGCCCAGAACCAGAGCAGTCCGAGGGCGAACGGCAGGTTCCCGGCGGCGTGGGCGGCGTGGGTGGCGGCCGGGGCGGTGCGCACCAGGTGCACGGCCGCCTCGAGCAGGTCGAGGGCCGGTTCGCCCAGCCGGCTCCGGTCGTCCCGCCTCATGGCCCGAGCACCTCCCGCTCCACCGCCGTGCCCTCGTGCCATTCGGACGGCGCCTGGAGCAGGAGCAGGCCCAGGGCGTGGAACACGACGGCGGCCAGCACGAGCCCGGCGACGATCTGGACCGGCACGGAGAGCCATCCGGTCCCGCCGCGCCGCCGCTCGGCCGCCCGGCTCCGCCGGCGCAGGCAGGTGGCGCAGAGGAACCGTCCCTCGTGCTCGGTCACGCACTCCCGACAGCACGCCTGCCGGCATTCCGGGCACCGGGCGACCGCCTCGCGGTCGGGGTGGAGCAGGCAGTGGCCCACCCCGGCGGTCATCCGACCTCCTCCGGGCTCCGGTCCGGCGCCGCCCCGGGCGGTTGGGCGATCTCGGATGCGAGGATCTCCGCCACCCGCCGCGCGGTTGCCAGCTGGCTGATGCCGGGGATCCGTCCCTCGTGGGCGGTGGTGACGAGGACGACGTCGCCTGTCGAGATCCGCAGCAGGGAGACGAGGCTGGCGACGAGCAGGAGGACGGCGGGGATGGCGGCGACGACGAGGAACGGGACGGTCGCGGGCGAGAAGCCTTCCCGGGCGACGAGGACCAGGACCAGTCCGAGGAGCGCGCAGGCGGCCAGCAGCAGGCCGCCGAGCACGAGGGCCACCACGCGGCCGGTGCGGGTGGGTCGGACGACCACCGCCCGGAGATCCTCGAGGCGGTACCGCCGGTACCGCTCGATGAATCCCGCCACGTCGACCACCAGCAGGTGGTCGGCCGCGAGCCACAGGCTGACCTGGCGGCCGATCGACCGCTGGGAGACCGGGAGCCGGCGGTACTGGGGATCCTGGGGGAGGCGCATGTCGGGTTCAGAACTCGAGGCCGCTGGCGACGAGCAGCGCGAGGCCGGCGCTGGCGAGGAAGAGGACGCCGCCGGCGACGGCGGCGGCGACGAGGTTGGCGCGGGATGCGGCCACGCGGCTGGGCGGGGCCTGGGAGCGGACGACGGCGAGGACGATCACCAGCGGCCCGAGGACCAGCAGCGACGGCCAGCACAGCAGGAACCCGGCGATCAGCGTCCACCACGCCACCCGGTCCCAGCGGACCCGCGCCGGCTCCGGCCCGCCGCCCGGTCGTTCCTCATCCACCGCCAGGCACTGCGGACAGAGGTGGCGTCCGCCGACCGGCACGTCGCACAGCGCGCAGAGGTAGCGTCCGCAGCGGTCGCACGGGTGTTCCGCCTGGCGGTCGGCGTGGAAGAAGCAGCGGGCCTCGCCCGGCGCCAGGGCCGGACGGGGGGCGGCTCCGGTCGGGGCGGGGCGGTGGTACCCGGGGAGCACGGTGACCCGGACCGGACGGGTGCAGGCGGGGCAGGCCCCGAGGGTGCCGAGCGTGGCGGGATCCGCCGGCAGGGGCTGGCGGCAGGACGGACAGGCCGGCGCGATGGGCGGGGGGACCGTCATGGCTGGCGGTCGGCCGGGGCGAGGTCGTTGAAGAGCCGATGGTACTGCAGGGCCATCATGGCGAGGAACACGGGGATGGCCACCAGGGCGCCGACGCAGCAGGCCAGCATGCCGGCGGTGACCAGCAGGCCGCCGAGGAACATCATCCAGAAGTGCTGCCACCAGTGCCGGCCCGCCACCTCACGGCTCAGGCGCAGGGCGGACTGCCAGTCGTAGCCCTTGTCGAACACCAGCGGCACCGACCACACCCAGCCCACGGCGAAGTACAGGTAGACCAGGAGCACCAGGAGGTAGCCCGTTCCGCCGGCCAGGGCGGTGCTGAGCGGGGGCAGCTGGGGGGGCGCCCCGCCGGGGGTGAACCGGAACCCGAGGACCGCCGAGCCGAGGGTCAGCAGGAGCACGCCGTTGAGGGCGACGGTGAACAGCGCCAGGTAACCCCTCACCAGCAGCAGGTCCTTCACCCGGCGCGTGCACCCGGCGAAGACCGTCGACACGTCCGCCGCCTGTCCGCGCAGCCGGGCGAGGAACAGGGCATACACCCCGGCGAGGAACGGGCCCATGGCCAGGTTGATGAGCACCGCGGCGAGCAGGCCGCCGGCCACGGGGATGAGCTGGAGGACCGAGGACACCGCCACCACGGCGTAGTAGGCGATGGTCCCGAGGATGGGGCCGAGGAGGAGGACCGCGGGGTCGCTGAAGACGAGGTTCCATGCCTGTCCCACCAGCGCCGTGGCGTCGACGGTGTAGTCCCGCGCCGCCACCACTTCCTCCGGGACCCCGGCGCCGGCGGCCCCGCCGGCATCGGACCCGACCCCGATCGCGCCCTGTTCCAGCCGGAGGAGCAGGAGGGGTTTGCATCCGGCGCAGGTGCGATGGCCCCCGATCACCACCGTGTCCCCGGGCGGAAAGGGCTGTCCGCAGACCGAGCACGCGGGGCGTCCGGCATCGGCCGTCGCCGTGGGGATGCCGGTGACCGGGTCGGGCGCCGGGAGGTCGGGGGCGACGGTGGCTCGGTGGGTGGCGAACGGTTCCCACGCCGGCAGGCCCTCGTGCCAGACCAGGGTCTGGTCGGTCACGGTGCCGGCGCGGGCCAGTCCGGCCAGTTCTTCGGCGGAGACCGGGCCCCGCTGCTCTCCTCCTTCGGCGTAGTACCAGTTCATGCGGGACGTGGGGCGACTCTGCCCACCGGCCGCCCGGGCGGAAAGGCTGAAAGGAGGCGCCGCCATCGCGATCCGCCGCCGCGGCACTTGCCGGTTGCCCCCCGGGCGGCGACCGGGCCAACCTCCGCCCGATGGATGCACCGGACCAGTTGCGGGAGCTCTTCCGCATGCAGCAGACCCTGAACCTCCGGATCGGGGTCGACACCGCGTCGATGGACGAGGCGGAGAAGACCAAGTGGATCCTGAACTACTGCCGGGCGATGGGGCAGGAGCTGGCCGAGCTCACCGACAGCGTCCCGTGGAAATGGTGGGCGAAGTACCAGAAGTTCGACGGGCAGAACGCCCGGGTGGAGGTGGTGGACATGCTCCATTTCCTCATCAGCATGGCCCAGGTGCTGGGCATGAGCGCCGATGACCTGTTCCAGGCCTACGTGAAGAAGAACGAGGTGAACTTCCGTCGGCAGGAGTCGGGATACGCGGACAAAGACCACGGGGATTCCCGCCACATCTGACCGGCCGCCCCGCCCCCCCTGTCCATGGTCCCCGTCCCCCCGGTCCCGGAAGTCCGCCGGATCTCCCGTCGCCTGCCCCCCGGGCATCCGCCGGGGCTGGCCGGGGTGCTGCTGGGGCCCGACCGCATCCGGCGCCGGGTGGCCGAGCTGGGACGGGAGATCAGCGCCGGGCAGGACGGGCGCGAGCTGGTCGTCCTGGCCCTGCTCAGCGGGTCGGTGCTGTTCCTCGCCGACCTCATCCGGCGCCTCGACCTGCCGGTGCGGATCGCCTTCCTGGGCGTCTCCAGCTACCGGGACGGGACGGTTCCCGGCCCGATGGAATTCTCCGGCGACCTGCCGTCGGACCTGGCGGGACGGGATGTGCTGGTGGTGGACGACATCCTCGACTCCGGCGCGACCCTCGCGGCGGTCCGGGAGCGGGTGCTCGACCGCGGTCCGGATCGGGTGCGCACCTGCGTGCTCCTCGACAAGCCCGCCCGCCGGACGGCGGCGGTGGCGGCCGACCATGTGGGATTCCGGGTGCCCGACCTGTTCGTGGTGGGGTACGGGCTCGACCACGCCGGGCGCCATCGCAACCTGCCGTACATCGGCGTGCTCCGCTCCGGGCACGGAGGGGAGGAGACATGACCGTCCGGGTGCTGTTCTGGTCGTATTACCGGGAGCGGACCGGCGTGGAGTCGATCGACCTCGAGCTGGCCGACGGTTCGCGGGTGGCGGATGTGCTGGACGGGGTGGGGGTCCGGTATCCCGCCCTGGCGGCGTTGCGGGGATCGACGCTGGTGGCGGTGGGGCTGGACTACGCGGGGCCGGACCACCGGTTGGCCCCCGGCGACGAGGTGTCGCTGTTCCCGCCGGTGCAGGGGGGGTGACGGCGCCATGCGACGCGAGCTGATCCTCACCCGGGAACCCATCGACGAGCCCGGACTGGTGCGGGGCCGGGCGACGGATTCCGTCCACGGGGCCGTGGTGACCTTCTCCGGGGTGGTGCGCGGGACGGAGGGGGGGGAGGCCATCGGCGGGCTGGACTACTCGGCGTTCGAGTCGATGGCCCGTCATCAGTTCGGGCTCCTGTTCGACGCCCTCGCGGCCCGGTGGCCGGTCGGGTCGGTCCGCCTGGTGCATCGGCTGGGCCCGGTGGCGGCCGGGGAGACCTCGCTCTGGCTGGAAGTCCTGGCCCCGCACCGGGCCGAGGCCTTTGCCGCCGGGCAGTGGTTGATCGACGAGATGAAGCGCGTGGTGCCGATCTGGAAGGCGGTCCGTCCCCCGCGGGGCGGGTGAGGACGGGATCCGGGCCGGGTTGGGACTTCCCACCCGGGGGCAAAATCCCTTCACTTCGCCCGCAACTTTTCCGGCCCGTGTCCGTTGAAACGGGTGGCGCGTCCCCGACATGGCATACCAGCCCCTCAAGAACCTCCTCGAACAGGCCGGCCTGGCCACCCCGGTCCAGGTGCAGGACTGGTCGCGGGCCTGGCGGGCGGCGAGCGAGAACGGCGGCACCGAGTCCCGCACCGCCTTCTTCGCCCGCGAGAGCGGCCTCGGCGAGGAGGCCTTCCTCCAGCGGCTCGCCCGGGCCCTCGACTGGCCCTTCCTCGAACTCGCCAAGCTGACCATCACCCCCGACATCCGCGCCCGGATCTCCACCAAGGTGGCGTTCCAGCACGGGGTGATCCCGGCCGCGCTCGAGGACGACACCCTGGTGGTGGCGGTCAGCGACCCGTTCCACCTCGCGATGCTCGACGCCGTCCGGTACGAGGCCCGCGGACCGGTCCGGTTCGGCCTCGCCCCGTCCCTCGAGATCGGCAAGGCGCTCAAGAAGTACTACGGCGTCGGCGCCGAGACCCTCGACGAGATGGCCGAGGACGAGCCGATGGACCTCGAGTTGGCCGACAGCCGGGAGATCACCGGCGACGACCAGGACGCCTCGGTCATCAAGTTCGTCAACCAGGTGATCTGGGAGGCCTTCAAGGACCGGGCGACGGACATCCATTTCGAGCCGGCCGAGGACGAGTTGCGGATCCGGTACCGGATCGACGGCATCCTGCACCAGACGCCGCTCCCGCCGCAGATCAAGCGGTACCAGGCGGCGCTCATCTCCCGGATCAAGGTGATGAGCGGGATGAACATCGCCGAGAAGCGCCTCCCGCAGGACGGCCGGATCAACGTCCGGATCAAGGGCGAGGAGATCGACATCCGCGTCTCCACCGTGCCGACGGTCTGGGGCGAGTCGGTGAGCCTCCGGTTGCTGACCCGCGGGAAGATCTTCTTCGGGCTCGACCGGCTCGGGTTCGCCCCCGAGGAGGAGGGGCAGATCCGCGACATCATCGTCAAGCCGCACGGGATCTTCCTCGTCACCGGGCCCACCGGCTCGGGCAAGTCGACCTCCCTGTACGCGTTCCTCTCCACGATCAACTCGGTGACCAAGCGGATCATCACCATCGAGGAACCGGTCGAGTACGAGCTGAAGGGCATCAACCAGATCCCGGTGCGGTCGGACATCGGCCTGACCTTCGCCATGGGCCTGCGGCACATCCTGCGGCAGGACCCGAACGTGATCATGGTCGGCGAGATCCGCGACCTGGAGACGGCGGAGATCGCCATCCGGGCCTCGCTCACGGGCCACCTGGTGTTCAGCACCCTCCACACCAACGACGCCCCGAGCGCCTTCACCCGGCTGATCGACATGGGCATCGAGCCCTTCCTGGTGGCGTCGTCCCTCGAGGCGGTGATGGCCCAGCGGCTGGTCCGGACCATCTGCCCGCATTGCAGCGAGCCGCAGAAGATCGAGCCGGACTACCTGGTGAAGGTGGGCTTTCCCGAGGCGGAGATCGCCCGGACGACCTTCCTCAAGGGCGTTGGCTGCGAGGAGTGCCGGCAGCTGGGCTACCAGGGCCGGACCGGCATCCATGAGCTGCTGGTGGTGGGCGAGTCGATCCGTCCGCTGGTGATGAACCGCGCCCCGGCCACCGAGATCGCCCAGATGGCGCGTCGGGACGGGATGCGGACGCTCCGCGACGACGGTTGGCGCAAGGTGCGGGCCGGGGTGACGACGGTGGAGGAGGTGCTCCGGGTGACCCAGACGGAGGAGCACGTGCGCGGGCTCCTGGGCGAGGAGAAGGGGGGGACGCCGTGAGTCGACGGAGGGCACGCCTGAGCACGGTGAACGTGGCGTCGGTCGAGGCGTCGGGATCGCGCCTGTGGCAGTTTCCGGTCCGGGGCGCGGGTGTGGGTGCGGCCGCCATCCACCAGGTGTCCGCCGGGGCGGTCCTGCCGCAACGCGCCGCGGGGAAGGACTGGTCCCAGCTCGTCCAGCCCCGGCTGAACGTGGGCTGGCTGGCGGGCGACGACGTCTTCCTCCGCGTCCTCCAACTGCCCCGCGGCGAGCCCGACGAACTGCTCCCCATGGTCGAGCTGCAGCTCGAGCAGGTGTCCCCGATCCCGGTCGCCCATGTCGCCTGGACGGTCGAGGTGGTGCCCCATCCCGATCCGGCCCTCCAGACGGCCGTGGTGGTGATGGCCCCGCGCTCGGCGGTCGAGGCCCGCGTGGCGGAGCTGGAGGCGGCGGGGTTCCGTCCGGACCGCCTCGAGGTTCCCCTGGTGCGCCGCTGGCTGCGGGGCGATGCGGCCGACGGCCTCGACGTGCGGGTCGAGGCGGGGTCGGATGTCACCCGCGTCCTGGTGGCGTGGCGCCTGGGCGGGATCCTGCGCGAGGCGGCCCTGCTGCCGCTCGGCGGACCGGAGGCCGATCGGGTGTCGGCGCTGGTGTCCCACCTGACCGCGGCGGCGCGGGCGGCGGAACTCGACGGCTGGCTGACGGACCTGCCGTCGGTCCGTGTCGAGGCGCCGGCCGGGGAGGTGGCCCCGTGGGAGAACGCCCTGCGGGAGTGGAGCGGCCGGACGGTGACCTGCGTCCAGCCACCCGACGATCCCGCCGTCGCCGGCTGGACCGCCACCGCCCAGATCGGCCGTCCCTCCGACCCGCTCCTGCCGCCGGAGGTCGCAATCCGCTACCAGCAGGATTTCGTCGACCGCCTCTGGACCCGCGGCCTGGGCGGCGTGGGGCTGGTCTATCTGGTGGGCGTCCTGTTCTTCCTCGCCGCCCTGAACTGGCGCCGGATGAACCACGAGGACATCGAGGCCGAGGTCCGCTCCATGGGTGGGATCTACACCAACGTGCTCACCCTGCGGGCGCAGGTGGACGTCCTCGAGGAGCAGGTCGGGCTCAAGTACGCCGCGCTCGACAGCTGGCGGGCGGCGATCGAGAAGCTGCCGGCCTCCCTGACGCTCCAGTCGCTGAGCTTCCGCAACGGCCGCACGCTCACCCTGCAGGGCTCGGCGCCGGCCGAGGCGCAGGCCGATGTCACCGCGTTCAACGCCGAGCTCCAGCGGGTGCAGGTCCGGGGAACACCGCTGTTCGGGGCGGTGACCCCGGCGGCGTTCAACCTGCGGGGCAACGTCGGCACGTGGTCGTTCGACGCCGAGCTGGCGACCGGGAGGGACACGCCATGATGGCCTGGTTCCAGAGGCTGAACCTCACCCCGCAGGAACGCCGGCTGGTGCTGGTGGGCCTGGTGGTGGTGGCGCTGCTGGTCAATTACTGGCTGGTGTGGCCGTACTTCGGCGAGTGGGGCCGGATCGGGGCGGCCATGACGAAGCTCGAGGCCCAGAAGACCCGGTACTTCCAGGAGATCTCGAGGAAGGCTGGCTACGAGGCCCGCCTGCAGCGGCTGCGGAGCGAGGGGGCGGAGGTGCCGACCGAGGAGATGGCCAACCTGCTCCAGGGACGGGTCACCGAGCTGGCCCGCAAGACCGGGGTTCAGATCACCCGGACGACGCCCCAGACCCGGGCCGCCCGCACCGGGCGCTCCGGGCAGACCAACGAGTTCTTCGAGGAGCGCGTGCTCAAGATCGACCTGCAGTCGGGCGAACCCGAGCTGGTGGAGTTCCTCTGGGAACTCGGCTCGGGCACGTCGCCGGTGCGGGTGCGCGACATCGGCAACCTGCGCCTCGATCCCACCCAGACCCGGCTCGCCTGCTCCCTCGACCTGGTGGCGAGCTTCCCCCGTTCCACCCCGCCCCCCGCCAAGCCCGGCGCCGCCGCCGGGGCGGTGCGCCGACCCTCCCCGTGACCCCGATTCCCGTGAAGACCTCCCGATTCCCCCTGTTGCTCGGCCTGTGGATTGCCCTGGGACCGGTGCTCACCGCCCAGGAGCCCGTGCCCGATCCGGTGCCGGTCGACGAGCAGGTCGTGGAGGAAGTGGCGGACGAGCCGGTGGTCGAGGAGCCCGTGGAGGAGCCGGCGCCGGTCACGATCCCGAGGACGCTCCCGCGTCCGGGGACCCGTCCGGCGATCCGTCCCCCGGTGGGGAACGCCGCCGCGGTGCAGGCGGCGCAGGCGGCCGCGGCGGCCGCCCAGGGCGACGAGGAGGGACCGACGCCGGAGGAGATCGAGGCGGCCAACGAGGCGGCGGTGGCGGCCGCGGCGCGGCTGACCTCCCCGGACGAGCTGTTCGAGGCCAAGATCGACAAGATGCCGCTGGAGCAGTTCCTCAAGATCTACGCCAGCCTGACCCGCCGCACGGTGCTCTTCGGGCAGGGCCTGAACCTCCAGACCCAGATCACCTACCGCCCCGTGCGGCCCCTGACCGTCAAGGACACGGTGGAGGCGTTCGACACCGTGCTGGCGTTGAACCAGATCACCACGGTCGAGCAGGGGCAGCATTTCGTGGTCGTGGTCCCCTCGCAGCAGGCCACCACGGTGGGCGGGGCGTTCAGCCAGAAGGAATCCGCCCTCTACCCCGAGGCGGCCCAGTACACCACCCACATCATCCAGCTGAAGCACATCCTTCCCGAGGAGGCGGCCGAGTTGGTCAAGCAGTTCGCCAGCCCGCAGGGCGCCAATGGCATCGTCGCCCTGGCCAGCACCAAGACCCTCGTCCTGCGTGACTTCGCCATCAACGTGAAGCGGATGCTCGAGGTGCTGGAGCGCGTCGACATCGAGGTGGAGGACGACTACAAGCTCGAGGTCATCCCCATCAAGTACGGCCGGGTCGAGGACATCTACGCCACCATGCAGAGCGTGATCGGCGGGGGTGGCGCGGTGGGCGGGGCCGGGGCGGGGGGATTGGGCGGCGGCGTGGGCGGCTTCCAGCAGGGCTTCGGCGGCGGGGGCGGCCTGGGCATGGGCAACACCGGCTTCGGCCGGGGCGGCGGCGTGAATCGCGGCGGCAGCATGATGAACCGGGGCGGGTTCAACTCCGGGTTCAACAGCTTCCAGGTGGGCGAACCGGAACGGGTCGACGGGGAGCTGGAACCGTTCCAGACCGCCGCCACCCGGATCGCCACGCCGGCGACCGCGCCGCGGACCGGCGCCACGACCTTCCAGCAGCGCCTCAACAACGTGAACCGCGGGGCGGGCGGTCAGGGAGGGCTCGGACAGATGCTCGAGGACGCCAGCATCACCGCCGACACCCGCTCGAACTCGCTCATCGTCTACGCCAACAAGAAGGACCTGGAGAAGATCAAGGAGGTCGTCGAGAAGGTGGACACCCTGCTCGCCCAGGTGCTGATCGAGGCCATCATCATGGAGGTGTCGCTCGGCGACACCCTCAACTACGGCGTCTCGGCCGGCCAGCGTCCGAAGCAGGTCGGTGGCGACCTGCTCGGCGGCGGGACGATCAACAACGGGGGCGAGCTCAACACCGGGGCCGACTTCCTCCGCAACCTGGCCCGGACCAACGCATTTCCCACCGGGCCCGGGTTCCAGTACTTCGGCCAGGTGGGCCAGAACTGGGACGTCGCCATCCAGGCCATCGCCACCGACAGCCGGGTGAACGTCATCCAGCGCCCCCGGGTGGTCACCTCCCACGCCACCGCCGGCAGCTTCCAGGTGGGCGAGTTCGTCCCGTTCCAGAGCGGTTCCTTCTTCGGCGGCGGCTTCGGCAACAGCTTCAACATCCAGCGGGAGTTCGTGGGCGTCGGCCTCGATGTGACGCCGTTCATCACCCCGGACGAGCTGGTGGTGATGCAGATCAACCAGCAGGTCGACCAGCTGGGCGCCTCGCTGGTGATCGGATCGGGCGAGAGCCGGACGGAGATCCCCAAGACCCTGACCCGCACCGCCACCTCCACCGTCACCATCCGCAACCACGACGCGGTGCTCCTCGGCGGGTTCATCAGCACCCGGTCGCAGCGGACGAAGTCCGGCGTCCCCATCCTGAAGGACATCCCGGGCCTCGGGGCGCTGTTCTCCAGCCGGAGCAAGACGGCCGACCGGGCCGAGGTGATGATCCTGATCCGGCCGACGATCCTCACCACGCCAGCGGCGGCGGCGGAGATGGCCGACACCGAGCGCCAGCGATTGCCGGGGGTCCGGCTGGCCGAGCAGGAGTCGATCTTCCAGGAGCAGCGCGAGAACGAGCGGGCCGACGACCTGATCAAGGACGCCGAGAAGCGCCGGGCGCGGGAGACGCGGAAGCGGAACCGCTAGCCCGGGTTTCTCACCGACCTGGGTTTTCGGGCGCGCCCGGTCACGGTCGACGGCTGCCGGACGCCGGGGTGCGGCGCGCGGGCGTGGACCGGGTCGCGGGGCGGATGAGCCGGGCGACGTACTTGCCCAGCAGGTCGGCCTCCAGGTTGACCCGGTCGCCCTTCCGACGTTCCTGCAGCGCCGTCACGGCCAGCGTGTGGGGGATGATCCACACCCGGAAGCCGGCCGGGGTGAGGTCGGCCACGGTCAGGCTGATCCCGTCGACCGCGATCGATCCCTTCGGGACCAGCAACCGCCGCACGGCGACCGGGGCGCGGACCTCCAGCACGTGGTCCCGTCCGCTGGCCTCCCACCGGGTGATGACCCCGGTGCCGTCGACGTGTCCCGTCACGAAATGTCCCCCGAGCCGGTCGCCCGCCGCGAGGGCCCGTTCGAGGTTCACCCGGCCGCCCACCGGGGTGGCGGACAGGTTGGTCCGTTCCCACGTGGCCTGGAGGAGGTCGAAGTCGAGCTCGGTATCGCGTCCGGTCCGCCGGCGCCGGACGACGGTGAGGCAGCAGCCGTTGACCGCGATGCTGTCGCCCAGGCGCACGCCCTGTCCGGTGGTGCGGGCCAGGAGGGTGAGCCGGATCGACCCGGACCCGGGTTCGATGCGGCGGACGGTGCCGGTTTCCTCGACGATGCCCGTGAACATGCGCCGCACCCTCCGCCAAGTGGCCGGGTCCGACAAGTCGGGGGTGGACGACTCAGTGGTCGGACCAGACCGTCTCACCGTCCACGATTCGGGCCGCACTCCACCGTCTCACCTTTCCATCGCGGATCAGGAATCGCGTCACGTTCTCGTATTGGCTGAGTCGTTCGCCTTGCCGGACTGTGGTGGTGTTGCCGCTCATGCCGAATGCCGGACCGCCTGCGTACCCGCCGGCCCGGAAACTCGTGCTGTCCCTGGCTGGAGCCACGAATTCCCCGGTCTCCTTGTATTCCCAGAGCTCCCCATTCTCCTGTGGAATCACCCGGGTAGGCTCGCCCAGGGATGTCCTCAACTCGGTGACCGACCTGCCCATCCAGTGTTGGGGCTTGCCCGTGATCATCGGATCGGAGGCACACCCTGCGACGATCGCCAGAGCAACGATGGCAAGAGCGCGGCCGACGTGGCGGGTCAGTGCTCGACCGGGTGAGCTCAGGTTCATGGGCGTGACGTTGTGGGAACTGGCGACGTCCTGCAATCGCCGGGTGCTGCAGGCCGGCTTGAAATGGTCCGCCCAAGAACCGAACCCGCCGGAGGCAGCAACAGCACCGCCGCAGAGCTGCGGGGAGTGCTGGCGGACACGCTCGACTCGATCACACCCAGAACGGGAAGGTCATCGGGGCCGGGACGGACTACGCCCTGACCGGGACGTCTGCCTTGGTGGACTTCGGAACAACCGATCCGTCCGTCAGCCTGCCGGGAGCGGGAACCTTCCTGATCCAGGGCACCGTCCAGTTTCAGGCCGATGCTTCAGGCGCCGGCGACGAGATCCGCCTGAAGCTCCGGAACTCTACTGATGGGTCGGACGTTGGGATCGAGCGACGGGTTACCATGCCGGCCAACGACGCCTTCGTGCCGGTCGACCTCTGCGAGATCGTCACCGTGGCCGGAGCGAAGACCGTTCAGCTCTGGGCCTACAAAGCGACCGCAGCGCAGGGTGCCGTGCTGGCAGTTGGGACGGAGGTGCGATGTGTGAGGGTCGGCTAGTACGCCGTACCACCCCATCTTGCTAAGCCCTTGTCGGCGAGTGGGGCAGCCTGTATTCGACAACGAATGCCGTACAGCGAGGAAGACCTCAGAGACATGCTGCGGGACGGACGCTCAGAACACCCAAACCGGGAGTTCAAGGGCGGGAGAATCCTGGGGAAGTCCCCAGACATTGAGGCCATTACGAAGGCAGTCTCCTCGTTTGCGAATTCGGCGGGTGGAGTGGTCGTCTTCGGGATCCACGAACCAAACAAGGCGGCAAGTCAAGCTGGGGAACGAGCCAAACTTGAGCCTGCCGATCCAGCGGTGTGCTGGAAGGAGCGCTTTGAAGACTTGCTTGGGGGCATTCATCCACCGATTCCAGGGGTCACAATCGAGCAGGTGGAGGTCAAGAACCCGCCCGGTATTTGCTTCGTCGTCACGGTGCCCCAAGGAGCGACTGCCCACCAAGCAAGCGACAAGCGGTATTATCGGCGGAGGAACTTCAAGGCTGAGCCGATGGATGACTGGGAGGTTCGGGACGTGATGAATCGTGCCTCCCATCCGAACCTTCGATTGTTCATCCGATGTCGACTGAATGAATCCGAACCTGGGATCGATATCGCAGTCGAGAACCGAGGATTCGTACCCGCCCAGAGCTACAAGGTTGTGGCTTTCGTTCCCCTCAAGATCGGCGACGTCCCAATCCATGTCGAAGAGCCACGCGTGATGGTTCGGAATCCAGATGGCTTGGCATGGAGGACTGCCCAGACCAACGCGATAGGGGGTCCCATCTTTCCGGGAGATTGCGTACTGAAGACTTTCCCAGTGCGGGTGGCTCTTCCGCACGAACGCATGAGGTGGCCGTTCGCCGGAGAACTACCCCATTCCGCTTCGCACGTTCGTGTGGTCGCATACGCGGACGCGATGCCCCGAATCGAGATTGAGATCGATGCGGAAAAGCTGGGGCGGAAATGGTTCCCAGACCCGCCGCCATTGGCGATTGGCTAGTTCAGTTTGCCAGCCACCCTTTTCACGGTTTTCTGGAACCATTCTCAAACATTTCGACCAGTTATAGAGGCCCGCCCGAGCTCGTCACCATTGCTGCCGCGAGTACCGTTCAGCGTTCGTCGCTGTCATTATCTAATCTGCGATTGCCCTTTTGAGCCGATGAACCCGCTGGGAGGACTCGGCAAGACGAATGAAGCCGTCAACTCTGGGGATGGTCGACGCGGTGGGTTCATCACGCTTCGCATGCCGTATCCGCGGATGGCTCAAATCGGTTCAAGCGGCATTCCCATCCCGGTGACGAGCCTCAAGTACTTCACTGCACAGGTTGGTATCGCGGTCTCCTAAAAGCACCGACAGAGGCTAAGTCGATTGAGACATCTGTCGAATTTGCGACCGAAATCTTGTCCGTGCTGCGAGGCGCCAAGACCTAGCTGCCTCCTCCTTGTTAACCAGCTCCCGGTAGTGGCGAAGGACAATCCCCGCCGAGGGCCCTAGCTCTGCCACTACCCTCCCAGCGCCCTGCCAGTGGGCGAGGAGGTAGCTGGCGCAGGTAGGTCGGAGGATGTCGGCCGGCCGCTTCTCGAACCCGAGCTTGGCCCGGACTTCGCGGAGGTATCTCCGACGGGTGACGTGGGGCAGGGGCAGCTCGGAGCCGAGGTTCCGGGCGAGCGTGAGGCATGAGGCGGCGGCGGTGAAGTGGGAGACCCGCACGGATTCCCGTCCTCGCGCGCAGGCCGTCAGGTAGATGCGGAGGCAGTCGATGTACTTCCCTCGGCGGCCTGCGGTTGACTTGGCTCGGGGGCATTCCTTGATGGCATCGCCGATCGTTAGGATCTCTGTTCGCTCGGCTGCGGGGTGTCACCCGCCTCAATCCGCCTGCCGGCGGCGGAATTCGCAGACCTTGCCACTCTGTGCCGAACGCACCACGCTGGGAGCGTCATGGCTGCCAAATCGTTGAACGTCTCGTTGACGCCCGAGCTTCGGGCGGCGGTGGACCGTCGGGTCCGCTCCGGGCGCTACGGCAATGCGAGTGATGTCCTGCGGGCTGGTTTGCGGGCCTTGGAACGGGAAGAGCTCGGAGTTGGCTGGCGGGAGTGGCAGGAAGCCCGGGCGTCATTGCCATCGGACCCAATCACGGCCGATGTCGAGCAACGGATCGAGGCGCGCATCCGGTCGTCACGGCAGGTCAAGCCTGGCAAAGTTCGGGCATGATCCCGGCCGTGTTCGATTGCGGCGTGGTGGTTTCCGCCCTGGGGTGGTCGGAGAATCCGAAGCGGGAAAGATGGTGCGCGATGGAGGGTTCGAACCTCCGACCCCTACCGTGTCAAGGGTCTATGTGTGGATTGCAGGACAATGACTTGCAACGGTCAACGTGGGCTGTTGCCGACATGTTGCCACTGTGAAGGCCTACAGTGGCGCTGGAACGGTCCCGCTCATCGCCCCGCCAAGGTTCAAGATGCGGGTGAGTTTGGTGCGCGAGTCGGCGCTCTGGTCGAGGGCGATCGCGTGGCAGTAGCGCCGGAGGGTCTCATTACGGATCCGCTCCGCCAAGGCATCAGGGGAGTCTGAGCCGTCGATCCGAAACGTGTACGGAGTGTCGATCCGCTGGAAGTGGGCCCGGGCTGCCTCAAGACCGTCGATGCGTTCGAACTCGTTCGCCTCGAAGTCTCTGGCGACAACCCGACGGATCCCGATCGCCGGGTCGATGTCGATCAGGACGAGGAGGTCGGGTTCCGGCGCGAACTGCTCGTTCCGGTCGATGATGGATTGGAAGTCGATGCCTCGCGCCCCTTGGTAGGCGGCGTTGGAGAAGTAGTACCGATCCAGGACGACAACCTTCCCTGAGCGAAGGGACGGGAGGATCACGGATTCAACGTGTTGCCGACGATCGGCAATGAACAGGTCCAGTTCGTCCGATGGGGTCAGGCGACCGGTCTTTGCGGACTCCCGTAGCCTACGCCCGAATGGGCCGTCAGTTGGCTCTTTGCTCAGGATCACATCGATTCCGAGCCCACGAAGACCATCCGCCAACCGCCCGCACTGGGTGGTCTTTCCAGCTCCATCGATTCCCTCGATGGCAACCAGAACGCCGTTGTCTTTGGGCCGTCGCACGCGTCTCGGGAGGGTGGTGCAGCAGGCGATCCGAAGCCAATCAGGAAAAGCAGCCCGCCCAGCCTCCGTCAGGGAGCACCGACGAGCGCAGCGATCAGGGACTTCGCGAAGGTTGCGTTTGCGGTCGACGTCGCGAAGAAGTCGGACTTCCCGCGGTCCTTGTGGACCATCAAGCCGTCCTTGAACACCTCGAGGTCGATGATCTTCGCCAACTGGACGCTAGTGGACCTCATCCCGCCTTGGAAGACCAGCTTCCGGTTGGTGAACGTCAGGGTCCCGGTGTCCAGCCGGGTCAATTCCTCGCTGGTGATCGGGACGGCCTTCCCCACGGAAAATCGGACACCCTTCGCCACCCGAAAGCTGACCGCACCTCCCGTATAGCCCTTGCGGACGGATCGGAGCTGGCTCCAAGCGGTCGCAATCTCCCAGTAGGCCAACTCGCGGCCGGAGAGCATGATGCTCGGATTTGGCATGGGAGCCGGAAGCTCACCCTTGGTGTCCATCAACCACCGCCGTCGCGCGAAGTTGATCGTCGGATCGAACTCCATCGAGACGTTGTACCTACGCCCCAGTTCCTTGATCTCAGCAAGATCGTCGTCGGTGACGTAGAACGCACGTTCGATCCGAGACTTGATGGGCTTCCAGCGGGATTCGAACAGGCCCTCTTGAGCCTCTCGGATCTCGGAGTGGGATACCCCGAGGTCGCTTGCCAACTTCTCCAAGTGTCGCTTGTCGCTCTCGCTGATGTTTCCATCAGCAGCCAGATGCTCAAGGTGCTTAGCGAACTCTTTGCGGCGCTGGAAGCCGAAGAACGGAACCTTCTCCGGCGCATCGAGTGGGGCGTTCTCGCCGGGCTCCCGATCAGGCTGTCCTCCACTTTCGACCTCGAACTCCACGCTGCAGTGAGGGCAGGTGAGGACCATGCCGGCGTGCTCGTCGGAGACGGTCATCTTCCCGGAGCAGGAGTAGCAGTGGATCAAGTGGTCTGCCATGGGAGTGAGAGTCTCAGAATCTGCCTAGGGTTCGCCTCGCTGAGTTGTTCACAAGTTGTTGGGCGGACAGGTTTTGTTCCACCCCCTCTGGCAGGATCCGGGCCATGAGTGACCGAAGGGGGGGCGGGACTGCGGGTGGAGCTGGAGCCTGAGCTGGCGATGGCCGCCTTCGGGAAGTCGCCTGCGGAGATGGAGTACATGGCCCGGGTGTTCTACCGGTGGTCGAAGCAGATCTGGTGCTACCTGTCGATCTGCCACCCGGAAGTCGAGATCGGTCGCGCCCGCGGGAAGTTCAAGCCTTCAGGAGGAGAGTCGCAACCAGAGCCGCAGTGCTCCGAGGGCTACCGCAATCCCAACCGCGATTGCAACGAGCCCGCGATCGCCAGGCGTGGCCGGTGGCACGGGCTCGACGCTACCGGATGGAGCCTCAGGGGAAGCGGGATCAGCCATGTCGGTGTCAGCACCTGCCTGGGGGGGGGACTGCACCGGGGAAGAGTTGCTCTCGGCCGCGGTCTTCATGGCAGCCTCGAACACCGCGTCGTGTGCCTGCTGAGCCGCCTGCGATTCTGCGACGAGCTCCGCCTCAAGCCCGGTCATCCTTCGAGGCCCTCCCGTCGTGTCGCCAAGGCTCTCCTCGTGCCGGTAACGGAGAAGGGACTTCGCAAGGTTCCCAATGGGGCGGAACGCCTCCTCGGTCACCCTAAATCGGATTCCCGGGAACTCGGCCGTCTTCGGAACACTTGGATCAGGAATGGAGAAAAACACCGCACGCGGGACGACGATGTACTCGCCTGGCCGGGAGAGATCCGCGACGTCGGTCACATCAAGGTGGAGCATTCGGATCCGATTCGGGTCAAGCCACTTCCTGCCCAAGAACTCGGGCGCTGGGAGGCTGGCAAGCCACTCTCCAGCCGGCGTCAGGGGTAGGGGATTGCCGGTGGTATCGAGGACTCCCACACGAAGCATGAGAAGTTCCTCGGCCTTCGGCAAAGCAACTGACATATCGCCCTTGGTGCGAAGGTACACGAAGAGATGGATGGGCTCGCCCCTTCGGTACTGCACCTTGTCAATGGCAGCACGGACGTCGAGAAACTCCGCGGTCCCGGTCACCGCTCCGGCCCAAAGGTTTGTTCCGACGGCAGTCAGATCAATGCCGGACGCCGATCGTGCGGCCACGATGTCGGCCTCCGGACGGATCGGATCGAAAATGGGCTGTGCCACTGCCGTTGCCCAGAAGGCGATCAGACCGAAGAGTGCCCGTGCCGCAGCAAGCCTCGATGCAGGTGAGTGCATGAAGGAGACGAAGAGCGTGTGGATGACACTCTTCGAAATGCTGGGCTCCCGAGTTGCCATTATTTCCCACATTTGGGCGGTTCTGGAGGCCTGCCAAGGCGGAACCGAGGAGGCACTCCCCGGCTGGGGAAGCCGAAAGATGGCGAGGAAAACGGAAGAAGTTCCCAACGAAGCAGTGGTTTTTTGGGGGCTCCGAAGCGGGAAAGATGGTGCGCGATGGAGGGTTCGAACCTCCGACCCCTACCGTGTCAAGGTAGTGCTCTACCACTGAGCTAACCGCGCAACCGGCCGGAACGCGGGCGAAGTTACGGACCGGCGGCGGACGGGCAAGGTGATTTTTCAGACAGGACGTTTTCCGCCGGCACCCCGACGCCTCGGCCGGGGCGTTCCGGGAGACCCCACGGCCCCCGCATCCCGGAGTGCGGGGTGGCGCGCGGGGTGGGTCCTGAATAGGCTTTCCGGACGGGCGTCTACTGCTGCATTCCGCACCGCCTCCCGGAACGAGACGCCGGCACCGTCCGGCGGACGCCCGGTGGGTGGACCGGAACGAACCAGCCGCCCCGGCGGTCAAAGCCAAGGATCCTGCATGAAACCCCTCATCCTGCCCGCACTCGTCCTGCTCGTGGCGGTCGGTTGCCGTCCCCTCACCGACGGGGCGGTCGCCCAGGACGCCGTTCCTCCAGCCCCTCCGGCCGCGTCCACCGCCGCTCCGTCGGCCGGCGCCCCGGGGGCCCCCGCTGCGGAACCCCCGGCCCCGCCCGTCGCCGGGACGGTGATCGCGGCGCCGGTTCCCGCGCCGATCCCCGACGACCTGCCGGAGCCGGTGGCGGACGTGGTCCGACTGGCGCAGTCGGCGGTGGAACCGGCGGTCGTCCAGAGTTTTGCCGAGAACCTCGAAGGGGGATTCCCGCTGACGGCGGACCACATCATCTACCTGGCCGACGTCGGGGTCTCCACCGCGGTGATCCAGGTGCTGATCGCCAAGTCGGCCGTCCGACCGTCGGCGCCGGCGCCTGCGGTCCAGCCCGCGCCGGCGGTCGCGGCCGCTGCGGCGCCGACCGCGACCCTTTCGCCCGTCGAGGCGCCCCCGCCGGTCTACGGACAGGCCCAGGCCGGTGCGCCGCCGGCCCCCCAGGCACAGGGCGCCCCGGCCCCGGTCGCCGCCCCGGCCCAGAACGTCACCTACAATGTCTTCCACGAATCGCTGTCGCCCTACGGGTCGTGGGTGCAGGTGAGCGGGTACGGATGGTGCTGGCGGCCGACGGTGGCGGTGATCAACACCGGATGGCGGCCGTACTGCGATGACGGGTGGTGGGTGTGGAGCGACTACGGGTGGTACTGGCATTCGACCTACTCGTGGGGCTGGGCGCCGTTCCATTACGGGCGCTGGTGCCAGGCCCCGGGCTTCGGCTGGGTGTGGAGCCCGGGCACCACGTGGGGCCCCGCCTGGGTGGCGTGGCGGAGCACCGACGCGTACTGCGGCTGGGCACCGCTGCCGCCGGAGTGTGGATGGAGTTCGTCGATCGGCTTCACCTGGGCGAGGAGCGGCGTGTCGGTCGGGATCGGGTTCGGCATCGGGGCGGAGTGGTGGGTGACCACCGGATGGAGCAACTTCACCCATCGGCGCCTGCGGTCCGTCTGCCTGCCCCCGCGCGACGGTCACCGGGCCCTGGGCCGGTCGGAGATCAACGTGGGCCGCGGGAACGTGGTGAACGTGGTGGGTGACAACAACACGGTGATCATCAACGACGGGGTTTCGCGCGAGACGGTGCAGCGGCATGTCCGGAGCGAGATCCCGAAGGTTGCCGTGACCGATGCGCCCTCGCCGGGTGCCGGCGGGGCGCGGTTGCAGCCGGTCGGCACCCGCAGTCCGGAGATCGCCGTCTACCGGCCGCGTCTGGATGTCGCCGGACGTGAGGACTCCCAGCGGGCCCTGCCCGCGAGCCGGCCCGGCGTCGGGCAGACGCCCGGTGCGAGTCCCTCCTCGGGATTGGTGCCGTCGCGCGGAGGTGTCGTGCCGGCGCCGCGTCCCGGCGTCGGAACGGTCCCGTCGCGTGGCGGCAAACCGGGGGAGACCGTCCAGCGCCCCGGTGCCGCCCCCGCCGTGGCGCCGCGGCCCGGCCCGGCGACGACGCCCGGCGGGGTGCGCCCCGCGGTTCCGACCCGTCCGACGCCCTCCACCGGCGGCGGTGCGGCCCCCGGGCGGATCGTCCCGACAGTGCCTGCCCGTCCCCAATCCGGCAGCCCGGCCCGTCCGGCGGTCGTCCCCAACACCCCCTCCCCCCGGCGGGAGGTGACGCCCGGTCCGGCCCGTCCGGCCGTGCCGCCCTCCAGTTCCCTCCGCTCGGCGCCCGGGGCGGATTTCGGGCGGATTCCTCCGGCGGTGGCCCCGTCGCGGGGCGAGGTCGTCAAGCCGGCGCTGCCGGGCGGGCCCCAGCCGTCCGTCGGGGGCGGGATCTCCGGCTACGGCTCGCCGTCGGATGTCCGCTCCCGGGCGGGTGTCCCGTCGGCGGGCACGGCGGCCCGACCCGGTTTCTCGTCGCCCGGCGGGGCGGTCCCGTCGCGTGGATTTCCCTCGGTGGGCGCGCCGGTGGCACCCTCGCGTCCGGTCCAGGCCGCGCCGTCGGCGCCGCGGGTGAGCCAGCCCGCCGCCCGGCCGTCGGTTTCGCCCGGGGCCGGATCGGCCCGTCCGCAGGCTCCCACCTCCAAGGCCCCCGCCCGTGAACCCCGTTGATGTGCGGCGGCGCCGCGCCCTGGCCCTGGTGGCGGCGGGTGTCCTGTGCGGGGAGGCCCGGGGCGCGCTCCCGTGGGTGTCCGACGACGGCCGCTGGGCCCGTCCGGCGGCCCCGGTGGTCCTGTACGAGACCGGGTTCGAGGCGTGGGAGGGGTTCGATCCGGCGCTCGACCTTGCGGGGCAGGGGGGGTGGCTGGCGGTGGGCACCGGGGGCAACGGCCTCCTGGAGGGGCCGGTGGAGGGATTTCAGGGCCAGGTGGCGTATGTCGGGTTCTCGCCGCCCGGGGAGGGCGACGGGTTCCTCAACGTGTTCCGGCCGGTCGGGCTGGCCCCGGTGGGCGGGCATCCGCCGATCCTCACCTTCACGGTGAGTTTCCAGATCACCGACTCCACCACCGACGCCCCGTATTTCGACGACTTCCGCTGGAGCGCCTACAACACCGAGGACCAGCGCCTGTTCACCCTGGATTTCGACAACGAGGCCCTGGAGATCCACTTCGTGCTCGACGACGAGGCGGGGTTCCGGTCGACGGGATTCGCCTTCCGGTCCGGCGAGCCGTACGACCTGGAGGTGCGGATGAACCTCGCCCGGAACCTCTGGACCGCGACCCTGAACGGGGCGGTGCTGGTCAACGCGCAGCCCATCACCACCCGGTCGGCCCGGCTCGACCTGGGGTCGATCGACGCGGTGTGGGCGGTGCGCGACCCGGCGAATCCGGGGGACAACTTCATGATGTTCGACGACTACCGGCTGGTGGGGGATTCGGCGGCGGAGATCCCGCCGGTGCTGGAGGCGGTGGGGCGGTTGACCGACGGGCGGTTCCTGGTGCGGGTGCTGGGCGAGCCGGGGATCCGGTATGCGGTCGAGGCCAGCGGCGACCTGTCCCACTGGGAGCCCTTGGGCACGGTCACCGCGCAGTCCCCCGGGGGGACGGCCGACCTGCAGGACCTGGGTGCGGTGGGGAGTGGGGCGCGGTTCTACCGGGCTTACAGCGTTCCGTGAGCGCCTGTCCTGAACCCCCGCTTGCCACCCCGTCGCCCGCCCGCGTAGCCTCCGCGGCCCTAGGGACATGAAAGTCTACATCGACGGGACCCTTTACGAGGAGTCGGAAGCCAAGATCAGCGTGTTCGACCACGGACTGCTCTACGGCGACGGTGTTTTCGAGGGCATCCGGATGTACCACAACCGGATCTTCAAGCTCCGCGAGCACATCGAGCGCCTGTACTGGTCCGCCAAGGCGCTGCTGCTGGAGATCCCGATGACCCCGGAGGAGATGATGCGGGTGTGCGTGGAGACCTGCCGGGCCAACGATCTCCGCGAGGGCTACATCCGCCTGCTCGTCACGCGCGGCCCCGGCACCCTCGGGCTCGATCCCCGGCGTTGCCCCCGCGCCTCGGTCATCATCATCGCCTCGAAGATCCAGCTGTATCCCGAGAAGTACTACCAGGACGGGCTGACCATCGTGACCGTTCCCACCACGCGGAACCTGGTCAACTCGGTGAACCCGGCCATCAAGTCCCTGAACTACCTCAACAACATCCTGGCGCGGATCGAGGCCAACAACGCCGGGGTGGAGGAGGCGATCATGCTCAACAGCGCCGGGTTCGTCGCCGAGTGCACCGGGGACAACGTGTTCATCGTCCACAAGGGCCGCCTGATGACCCCGCCGCTGAGCGCCGGGGCCCTGTACGGGATCACCCGGAACACGGTGATCGAGTGCGCCCGGGAGCTGGGGATCCCGACCGCCGAGCCCGACCTGACCCGGTACGACATCTACATCGCCGACGAGATGTTCCTCACCGGGACGGCGGCCGAGATGGTGCCGGTGGTGAAGGTGGACGGTCGGGTGATCGGCGACGGGCGGCCGGGACCGGTGACCGGCCGGTTGCTCGAGGCCTTCCGGGCCCGCACCCGGACCGACGGCGAGATCATCTTCGCCTGACAGTGCTTCCGGGTGGCTTCCTTGACTTGCGGACCTCCCCCGCCGATATAGCGGGCGACTTTTATGGTCTGCCAGTTCTGCAAACAGAAGGAGGCCACCGTTCACCTGACCCAGATCGTGGAGAACCAGGTGAAGAAGGTGGACCTCTGTGAGGCCTGCGCGAAGCAGAAGGGGGTCAATGACCCGACCGGCTTCGCGTTGGCCGACCTGCTGCTCGGTCTGGGCGCCTCGCAGGAGATGGAGCAGGCCGCCGAGGCCCAGGGGGGGGACATCAAGTGTCCCCAGTGCGGGTACACCCACGCCGACTTCAAGAAGAGCGGCCGGTTGGGCTGTGCCGCCTGCTACGAGGTGTTTGCCGAGGGGTTGGACGCCCTGCTGAAGGGCATGCACAAGGGGGTGGACCACCGGGGCAAGGTGCCGCCCCGGCTCCGGGAGGTGCTCGACCTCCGGGCGCGACTGGGCCGGTTGCAGTCCGAACTCGACGCCGCGGTGGCCCGGGAGGATTTCGAGTCCGCGGCCCGGCTGCGGGACGAGATCAAGGCGGCCCGGACGGGCGGGGAGCCGGCGGCGCCGGCCCGGGCGGCCAAGTGACCGCGGGCAACCTGCCATGAACATCCTCGAGTTCCTCATCACCCCGGCGGAGGCCAGCCGACAGGGGGGGCCCCATGACCGGATCGTCTTCTCCAGCCGGGTGCGCCTGGCGCGCAACCTGACCGGCGTGCCGTTCCCGGGTCATGCGCGGAAGGCCGACCGGGTCCGCGTCTACGAGCAGCTGGCGCCGGCGGTGGCGGCGCAGGCGGAGATGGGTTCCGATGCCCTGGCCGACTCCATGGACCACTTCACGGCGCTGGAGAAGCAGGTGCTGGTGGAGCGTCACCTGATCAGCCGCGAGCACGCGGCGCGCAGCGCCGGGGCGGGACTGGTGCTCAACCGCTCGGAGAGCCTCTCGGTGATGGTCAACGAGGAGGACCACCTCCGGATGCAGGCCCTCCGGCCGGGACTCCAGCTGCAGGACGCCTGGCAGGCGATCGACGCCTTCGATTCCGCGCTCCAGGAGCAGGTGGAGTTCGCGTTCAGCCCCCGGTTCGGCTACCTGACCGCCTGCCCGACCAACCTCGGCACGGGGATCCGCGTCAGCGCCATGCTGCACCTGCCCGGCCTGGTGCTGGCCGAGCAGATCAACCAGATCGTCCAGGCGGTGAACAAGCTCGGCCTGGCCGTGCGGGGGCTCTACGGGGAGGGGACCGAGGCCCTCGGCAACATCTTCCAGGTCTCCAACCAGATGACCCTCGGCGAGTCCGAGGCCGAGATCGTCCAGCGGATCCACAAGGTGCTCCTCCAGATCATCGAGCATGAGGAGAACGCCCGGACGTCGCTGGTGGAGAAGAAGCCCCGGGTGCTCCTGAACCATGTCGGCCGGGCCTACGGCGTGCTGGGGCAGGCCCACACGATCTCGTCGAAGGAGACCATGAACCTCCTCAGCCTGCTCCGGCTCGGGCTCGACCTCGGGTTGCTCGGCGACACCCCCCGGGCGGCGGTGGATGAACTCTTCCTCGTCACCCAGCCGGCCCATCTCCAGGTCGATTCCGGCCGGGAGAAACTGTCGGCCGACGAGCGGGACGGACTCCGTGCCGACCTGCTCCGGGCTCGTCTGGCGACCCTGCCGGCGCCGGATCCGGCCGGTTTCCGGACCTCCGGGGGCGATGCCCCGGCGGCCGACTGAGCGCCTCGACGGAAGATATTTTGACGCTTCGGGCCGGGCTGCCCACATTGGGCGGCGCGGCTTCCGGAACAGCCGGGGACTGCGACGCCGACCATGAGCGACGACAATCTCAACAACTTCACCCCCCGGGCCCAGCAGGTCCTCGCACTGGCCCGGAAGGAGGCGGACCGGTTCAACCACAACTTCGTGGGAACCGAGCACCTGCTCCTCGGCCTCATCAAGCTGGGCCAGGGCGTTGCGGTGAATGTCCTTCAGAAGATGGGCCTTGACCTCGAGACCGTCCGCCAGGAGGTCGAGAAGGAGGTCCGGGGCGGCAACGAGCAGAAGGTCTCGGGCAACATCCCCTACACGCCGCGGGTCAAGAAGGTCCTCGCCCTCGCCGCCAAGGAGGCCAAGGCCCTCAACCACACCTACGTCGGCACCGAGCACATCCTCCTCGGCCTCCTCCGCGAGGGCGACGGGGTCGCGGCCAAGGTGCTGAAGAATCTCGATGTCGACATCGAGCAGTGCCGGCAGGAGATCCTCCGGGAGCTGGATCCGCAGTTCCAGCAGCCCGAGTCCGACGAGCAGTTGACCAATGATGCGCCGGAGGGTGGTGGCGCGAAGGGCGGGCGCGAGGGCAAGCGGGGCGACAACGGGAAGACGCCGGCGCTCAAGGCGTTCGGCCGGGACCTGACCGAGCTGGCCCGTAAGGGCGAGATGGATCCGGTGATCGGGCGCTCCTCGGAGATTGAGCGGGTCATCCAGATCCTCTGCCGGCGCACCAAGAACAACCCGGTCCTCCTCGGCGAGGCCGGCGTGGGCAAGACGGCGATCGTCGAGGGCTTGGCCCAGGAGATCGCCAAGGGCAACGTCCCCGAGATCCTCGCCGACCGCCGGGTGATCACCCTCGACCTCGCGCTGATGGTGGCCGGGACCAAGTACCGGGGGCAGTTCGAGGAGCGGATCAAGGCGGTGATGGACGAGATCCGCCGCAGCCGGAACGTGATCCTCTTCATCGACGAGCTCCACACGATCGTCGGCGCCGGTTCTGCCGAGGGGACCATGGATGCGTCGAACATCTTCAAGCCCGCGTTGAGCCGGGGCGAGATGCAGATCATCGGCGCGACGACCCTCAACGAGTATCGCAAGTACATCGAGAAGGACTCCGCCCTCGAGCGCCGCTTCCAGACCGTGAAGGTCGAGCCGCCGTCGGTGGACGACGCGATCACCATCCTCAACGGGCTCAAGGGCAAGTACGAGGACCACCACAAGGCCACCTTCACCCCGACGGCCATCGAGGCCTGCGTGAAGCTGTCCGACCGCTACATCACCTCGCGGTTCCTCCCCGACAAGGCCATCGACGTGATGGACGAGGCGGGTTCCCGGGCGCGGATCGGCGCCATGCAGCGTCCGCCGGACGTCAAGGACCTGGAGGCCGAGATCGAGGACCTGAAGAACCGCAAGGAGCAGGCGATCAAGGACCAGGACTTCGAGGGGGCGGCCCAGTTGCGCGACCAGGAGAAGCAGGCCAAGGAGCGGCTGGAGAAGACCCTTGCCGACTGGAAGCACGACAAGGAGGAGCGTCGGGTGTCGGTGGACGAGGACGACATCCTCCAGGTGGTGGCCAAGTGGACCGGCATTCCCCTCAAGCGGATGGGCCAGTCGGAGACCCAGAAGCTCCTCACCGTCGAGGAGGAACTGGACAAGGCGGTGATCGGCCAGTCGGACGCGGTGACGGCCCTGGCCAAGGCGCTCCGCCGGTCCCGCACCGACCTCAAGGATCCCAAGCGGCCCATCGGCTGCTTCGCCCTCCTGGGCCCGACCGGCGTGGGCAAGACCCTGCTGGCCCGGACCCTGGCGGTGCAGATGTTCGGCAGCTCCCAGGCGCTCATCCAGCTCGACATGAGCGAGTACATGGAGAAGTTCACCGTCAGCCGCCTCATCGGCTCCCCGCCGGGGTATGTCGGCTACGAGGAGGGCGGCCAGCTGACGGAGAAGGTCCGGCGCCAGCCGTACTCGGTGGTGCTCTTCGACGAGATCGAGAAGGCGCATCCCGACGTGATGAACATGCTCCTCCAGATCCTGGAGGAGGGGAAGCTGACCGACTCGATGGGCCGGGTGGTGGATTTCCGGAACACCATCATCCTCCTGACGTCGAACGTGGGCAGCGAGACCATCCGGCGCCAGGGCGTGATGGGCTTTGCCAAGCAGGATACCGATGCGGGGTACGAGGTGATGCGGTCGCGGATCCTCGACGAGGCCAAGAAGGCCTTCCGCCCGGAGTTCCTCAACCGGCTCGACGACATCATCGTGTTCCGCACGCTCGGCCGTCCGGAGCTGCTCCGGATCCTCGAGCTCGAGGTCGCCAAGGTCCTGGAGCGGGTGCGTCGCAAGAACGTCTCCGTGGAGTTCGACGACGCGGCCAAGGACTTCCTGATCGAGAAGGGCTACGACCCGCAGTACGGGGCGCGTCCGATGCGCCGGGCGGTGGAGCGGTACCTCGAGGATCCGATGGCGGAGGAGATCCTGCGCGGCACGCTGATCGAGGGCGTTCCCGCCCGGGTGCAGGTGGAGGGGGACCGGCTGGTCTTCGTCCAGAAGCCCGCCCCCGAGGCCGAGGATGCCGTCCATCCGGGCAGCGCGCCCTGACGGGGCGCCGGCCGGACATTCCCGGCGGTTTCCGGGCTGGCCCCGGGCCGGCGGGCGCCCCATGATCGCCGGCCAATGGTTCTCGGACTTTGGGACCGGATGACGGGCGGGATTCGCCAGTTGGGGGAGATCGCGCTCCTGCTGGTCGACTCGGTGCGTTCCCTCCGGTACCGGCGTCCCACGGGGCGTGATCTGCTCCACCAGCTCTACTTCGTGGGCGCGAAGAGCCAGAGCGTGGTGCTGACCACCGGGGCGGCCACGGGGATGGTGCTCTGCGCCCAGACCTACTTCCAGTTCCACAAGGTCCGCATGGACACGGCGACCGGCGCCGTGGTGAGCGTGGGGATGAGCAGCGAGCTGGGGCCGGTGCTGGCCTGCCTCATGCTGACCGCGCGGGTCGGGGCGGCCATGGCGGCGGAGCTGGGGACGATGAAGGTCACGGAACAGATCGACGCCCTCCGCACCCTGGCCGCCCATCCGGTCGACTACCTGGTCGTGCCCCGGCTGGTCGCCTGCGTGCTGACGGCCCCGCTGCTGACCGCGGAGTCGGTCCTGGTGGGGATCGCGGCGAGCTACCTCGTGGGGGTCCACCTCCTCGGGATCGACGGGGCCTACTACCTGGTGAACATGATCCGCTACACCGGACCCGAGGACGTGTTCACCGGACTGATCAAGTCCACCATCTTCGGGGCGCTGATCGCGACGATCAGCTGCTACAAGGGGTTGAACTGCCGGCAGGGGGCCGAGGGGGTGGGGCGCGCGACCACCGAGGCCGTGGTCGCCTCCAGCATCAGCATCCTGGTGGTCAACTTCTTCCTCACGCTCTTCCTGAACCGCCTGTTCAAGTCCTGAGCCCCATGATCGCGGTCCATGACGTCCACAAGAGCTTCGGCCCGCACCCCGTTCTGGCCGGTGTGTCGCTGACGATCGAGGCGGGCGAGGCGGTGGTGATCATCGGACGGAGCGGCGGCGGGAAGAGCGTCCTCCTCAAGCACCTGATCGGCCTCCTGCGACCCGACCGCGGCCGGGTGGAGGTGTCGGGCGAGGACCTGGCCTGCCTCGACGAGCGTTCCCTGCTGCGGATCCGTCGGCGCTTCGGCATGCTCTTCCAGATGGCCGCCCTGTTCGATTCGCTGACGGTGGGCGAGAACGTGGGCTTCGTCCTCCGGCGCGAGGGGCGCCATACCGAGGCGGAGGTCCGTCGGCTGGTCGCCGAGGCGCTCGAGATGGTCGAGCTGCGCGGCATCGAGTCCAAGATGCCCGCCGAGCTGTCGGGCGGGATGCGCAAGCGGGTGGGGTTGGCCCGGGCGATCGTGTACCGGCCGGAGATCCTCCTCTACGACGAGCCCACCACCGGCCTGGATCCGATCGCCGGCGACCGGATCGACCGGCTGATCCGGCGGGTCTGGGAGAACCTCGGGGTCACGAGCATTGCCGTGACCCACGACATGAAGAGCGCCCGGACCATCAGCAACCGGATCGTCATGCTGCACGAGGGACGCATCTACACCGACCTTCCCACATCCGAGCTGCTGGCGTCGGCCGACCCGATCGTGCACCGCTTCGTCAACGGCATCTCCACGACCCCCAACGACGCCCTGTGAACCGATGGACTCCCCCAAACTGAGCCTCAAGGTGGGCTTTTTCGTCGCCGTGGCCCTCTCGGTCATCGCCTTCCTCCTGCTGAGCTTCAGCAAGGGCCCGGGCATGCTGACGCGCACCTACGACATCGTGGTGAAGTCGGCGAACGTCGGCGGCCTCAAGGTGGGCGCCTCGGTGATGGTGTCCGGGGTGAACGTCGGGCGGGTCCGCGAGATCACGCTCGCGGCGGACGGTCGGGCGGTGCTGATCCGGTGCCAGATCCTCGGGGAGCACCAGGTCCATGCCGACGCCCATTTCGAGATCGAGCAGAGCGGCTTCCTCGGCGACCAGCATGTGGCGATCCTTCCGGGGGCGAATGCCGGGGAGGTGCTGCGCGACGGTGCGGTGGTGGAGGCCCAGGAGCCGTTCAACCTGCAGGAGGCGGCCCGGTCGGCGGTGGGGCTGATGCAGAAGCTCGACACGGCCGCCGGGCGGATCGACGCGGCGGTGGAGCGGGTGGACACGGTGCTCCTGGGACCGGACAACCTCCTCAGCATCTCGAACACCGTGGTCCAGCTGAACGAGGTGTCGCGCCGGGCGGGCGAGGCGGTGGCCGACGTCCAGCAGCTCATCCGCAGCAACTCGCCGGCGGTGGCCGGGACCCTGAGCAACCTCAACGCCTTCTCCGCCACGCTGACCACCGTGGCCACCAACCTCGACGCGGTGATCGACGGGAACCGGGCCGGGCTCGAGGCCACCCTGGCCAGCCTGCGGCAGGCGGCGGGGGATGTGCGGTCGCTGACGGGCGACCTCCAGCAGGGCCGGGGTGTAGCGGGGGCCCTGCTCAAGGACGAGGCCCTGCGCGACCAGGTGGCCTCGATGGTCGGCAACCTCACCGTCCTGTCGAGCAACCTCAGCCAGCACGGGATCCTGTGGAAACCCGACCGGACCCGCTCCCTGGAGAACGACACCGGGTACACCGGGCGCAATCCGTTCCGTTGACCCCCCCGGTCCGGTCCGTCAGGGTCGGGCCATGGAATTTGTGACGGTCGTCCACTGCCTGAACCAGGCGGAGGCGGATGTGAGGGCGGCCGAGCTGCGGGCGGCCGGGTTCAACGTGCTGGTGCACAGCGAGAGTTCCGCCCTGACCCGCGGCCTCCCGCTCACCGTCGGGGGCATCCGCCTGCAGGTGCCGCAGGATCAGGAGGACGAGGCGCGACGGTTCCTCGCGGCGGACGACGCGACCGAATGACCCCGGTGCGGACGCTGCTGCGCCGACTGGCCCGACGGCTTCCCGAAGGGGTGGTGCGGCTGGACGATGCGGCCCTCGGGGAGCACGCGGGGGACAAGTGGTTCGCCCGCAGCCTGCCTGAGGCGGTGGCACTGCCGGAATCTCCCGGGCAGGTCGCCACCCTCCTCGCCTTCGCCCACCGCCACCGGATCCCGGTCACCCCGCGCGGGGCCGGACACGGCTACGTGGGCGGGTGCGTCCCGGTGGACGGCGGACTGGTCCTCAGCGTCGCCCGGATGCGACGGATCCAGGAGATCTCGCGGGCGGACTTCGTCGCCGTGGTGGAACCGGGCGTCCTGACGGCGGAACTCCAGGCGGCGGTGGAGCGTCGCGGGCTGTTCTATCCGCCCGACCCGGCGTCGCGGGCCGACTGTTCCCTCGGGGGCAACGTGGCGACGAACGCCGGCGGGCCGCGATGCCTCAAGTACGGGGTGACCCGCGACTATGTGCTGGGGCTCGACGTGGTGCTGTCCGACGGCACCCCGGTGTGTCTCGGGGGTCGGACCCACAAGAACAAGGCCGGGTTCGACCTGCATCGGCTGTTCGTCGGCAGCGAGGGGATGCTCGGCGTGGTGACCGGCCTGACGCTCAAGCTGCTGCCGTTGCCGCCGTTCCGGGCCTGCCTCGGGGTGGGTTTCCGGTCGATGGCCCGGGCCTGCCGCGCGATCGACGCGGTGTTCCGCGCCGGCTTCCTGCCGAGCGCGCTGGAGCTGGCCGACGCCTTCACGCTCGCGGCGGCCCGGCGCCGGACCGGGAGCGAGCGGCTGGCCGGGTGCCAGGCCCACCTGATCGTCGAGCTGGACGGCCAGGAGCGGAGCGTCCGCGGGGAGGTGCGGGACCTGGCCCGGCTGTTCCGCGGGATGGCCCCGGTGTTCGTCGACCGTGGATTCGGGGCGGAGGGCTGCGAGCAGCTCTGGGCGTTGAGACGGCAGTTCAGCTATGCGCTCCGCGACACCGGCCTCACCAAGCTCAACGAGGACGTGGTGGTGCCGCGCGGGCGCCTGCGCGACCTGTTCCGGCTGGCGGAGGGGATCCAGGCCCGGCACGGCATCCAGGTGGCCTGCTTCGGGCATGCCGGCGACGGGAACATCCACGTCAACCTCATGGTCGACCCCTCGAGCCCGGACCAGCAGGCGGCCAGCGAGCGGGCGCTCGACGAGCTGTTCACCGGGGTGCTGGCCCTGGGCGGCACGATCACCGGGGAGCATGGAATCGGTCTGGCCAAGAAACGCTGGTGGCCCCAGGCGGCGGGGCCGGCGGTCGACGCCCTCCATCGTCGGATCAAGCAGGCCCTCGACCCCCAGGGCCTCCTCAACCCGGGCAAGTTCCTCGGCTGACCGCAGCCCTCCCGGCAGCCTGGATCCGGCTCAGAACTGGATCCCGACCGTTCCCTGGATCGTCAGTTCGTTGTTGTCCACCGCCCCGCGGGGATCCGCCTCGTAGTCGTCGATGATGTTCAGGTTCACCGTCACCCGCTTGTAGAGCGGGTAGGTGGCGAGCAGCTCGAAACGGAAGCGGTAGTCGTCGGCGTCGAGGAAACTGGGGGTGAAGGTGAAGCGCTGGACCACGCTGAGCTTGTCGTTGGGCTTCCACGTGAGGCTTTCGCCGATCCGGCCCGACCAGATGTTCCGACGGCCGAGCTGGTTGTCGTACCGGAACTGCTGGAACTGGGCGCCCAGTTCCATGTTGCCGACGAGGCGGGCCCGCTCAATGACCTTGTAGCCCATGCCGACACCTTCGTCCCACCGGAGGTTGATCTCCCGGATGTCGTCATAGGCCGCCAGGAACTGGTTGTAGGCGTACCATTTCCGCTTCTTCCACAGGTCGAGGTCGGTCTTGAGCGTGCCCTCCATCCGGTTGGCCGCCTGGCGCCCGTCGGCGATCCCGTACGCGGCATTGTAGGCGAGCGCATTCCGGGAACGGCCGTAGGCGTGGGTGGCCGTGGCGCGCGCGTAGAAATCCTGCCGATCCCGGGTGCCGAACCCGAGGTTCATCCCCACCTGGAGATTGCCATGCCAGTTGGTGACGAAGGGCGAGACCGGCTCGGGCACCCATCGACGCAGCGAGTACCAGGGAAGGTCGGGTGGGGCGTTGGTGGCCGGTTCCGGTGGGGTTCCACCGGCGGGTTTCCCGGGCGGGGGAACGGCCGCGACGGGTTTGGATGGCGCGGGCGGCGGTGTGGCGGGAGCCGGTGCGTCGGGTGTTGGAACGGCGACAGTGGCCGGCTTCGGGGCCGGGTCGGGTTCCTCCCGCCGGTCGACCTGGGCGGCCGGGATGTTGAGTCGCCCGGCCAGGGGCGACTCGAGGACGATCCGGGAGTCCGATTCCCGGATCACGCGGCCGGTGATCCGGTCGCCATTCTTCAGGTGGAGGATGACCGTCCGGCCGGCGGCCTCGACCCCGGTGCCCGCGAGGAGGAGCAGCAGCAGGAAGAACCCGTGGACGAGGCGTTCAACGGGGTTCGGTGGCGGGGACGGGAGTCGTGTCATCCGTGTTCTGGCTGCTGGGCGGCAGGTCCCCGGGGGTCCTGCGTCGCTCGCCACCGATGACGGCAATCTCGCCGTCGCGATTCACCTTTAGTTCGGGCCGCCGGTCGTTGATCTGGATGGTTTCGCGCCGGGCGATCTCCCCGTCGGGCTCGATCAGGTGGTAGCGGTAAAGATCGGCCCCGAACTGGTGCAGCAGGTGCAGCCGGGACTGGGCATCGACGCTGTACTGCGGACGGTTGAACGAGACCACGGTCCCGATGGGCAGGACCTTGATCGTGTGGGTCTCCTCCGCGTCGGTCACCCGGACGTACAACTGGACCGACCGCAGGTAGTTCGCCTGGTGCAGGATGTACTTCCGGCGCTCCGGCGGCGCACCGCCCGCGTCGGTCGGGATCCCGAACTCGCGGTCCCACAGGCGGGTTCCCTGGATCACCTCGAACTCGGTCACCGGGCTGATCGCCTCCTCCTGGCCGGGGACGCGGACGATCACCTGGGCGCGGTAGCGGCCGGGGGTGTCGATGAGGAACAGGGGTTGGATGTCGTAGCGGAGGGTGCCGCGGAGCGATGACCCCAGTTCGAACTCCCCGCTCTCGGGCGCCTCGCGCAGCCGTTCCACCACGTTGCCGTCGGCGGAATCCACGATGAAGCGGATCCAGTTGGTCAATCCGCCGAAGGTGAGGGGACGTCCGGTGAAGTTGCTGATCCGGACCGCCATCTCGATCGCCTCGCCCCGGAGGTAGGCCTCCTGCTTCGACTCCAGCCGGACCTCCACCTGGGCGCGGGCCACGGTGGCCGCGAGGGTGGCGAGCAGGATCAGGATCAGGGGACGCATGGCGCGACAGTAGGGTGGGGGCCGGGTGCGGCAAGCCCGGGACGTGGATTCGGACCGACCGGAGCCTGCGCGCCGCCGTCAACGGCCCACGGCGAGCCGGTCGGCGAGGCGGGGTGGCAGGCCGGCGGCCCGGATCTTCTGCTGGGCGGTGCCGATGTCGTAGTCGAGGCGCCGCAGTTCCACCGTCTGCTGGGGCATGTCGTAGACCACGTAGGCCGCGCGCGGATCCCCGTCGCGGGGTTGACCCACGCTGCCGACGTTCACGAAGTACTTCTTTCCCGGCTCCAGCCGGAACTTGGAGTATGTGCCGCCGCGAACCCCGGTGTCGCGGACGAACGCGATGGGGACGTGGGTGTGTCCGAAGAAGCAGAGCTGGGTGTTCTGGTAGGTGAAGCTGGCCGCCGCCTCCAGCTTTTCGAACACGTACCCCCAGCGCTGGGGGGCATCGAGGGTGGCGTGGACGATCGAGAAGTTCGCGACCAGCCGGAAGTACTTCAGCTCGCGCAGCCACTTCCGGTCGTCTTCGGTCAACTGGGCCCGGGACCAGTTGACCGCCTCGGCGGCGGCGTCGTTGAAGCCGTCGGGATTGTCATCCAGGCCGATGTACTCGTCGTGGTTGCCCTTCACCACCGGGATGTTCATGCCCCGGATGATGTCGAGGCACTCCTTTGGATTGGCCCCGTAGCCCACCACGTCGCCGAGGCACACCACGTGGGTGCACTTCTGCGCCTCGATATCGGCCAGCACCACCTGGAGCGCCTCCAGGTTGGCGTGGATGTCAGCTATGATCGCGTATCTCATCAACGCACTATCTCAAATCCACGGAACTCCCCGCTTGCGGCGGACCACCGGACCGCCTCGTCCCGGATCAGGGGCCGGAGCCCGCTGTCCCGGATCGCCTCCTGAAACGCGCGGAGTTCGTCCTCCGCCCCTTCCGCGACCAGTTCCACGCGGCCGTCGGGCAGGTTGCGGACGAACCCGGTGACCTCGTACCCCTCGGCAACGCGCCGGGCCTGGTAGCGGAACCCCACTCCCTGGACCCGGCCGGAGTACAGCACCTGCATTCGGCTGCGATTCATCCGATCCACCGCCCGCCCGGGACTGCCCTCCAAGGAGTTGGGCGGCCCCGTACGGCACGGAGGCCGAACTAAGCCATATCCGTGCCGGACGGGGCAAATGTTTTATCCGACCCATACAGTTGCCGTTCCTCCCGGAACTGCGGATGCCGCTCGAGGGAGGCCCGGGTGGCCGGACTGAGGGGGATCTGACGGTACTCGGGCGATGTCAGCGGTTCGGCACTGGTCGATCGCCACGCCCGTTCGAGCCAGTCCCGGTCCAGGAGACGTCCCGCCAGCTCCGGGACGGTCGCCGCCACCGTGGTCTCCTCCTTCCCGCCGTGTCCGGCCCCGAACCCCACATAGAACCCCGCCTCCAGCAGCGTCACCCGCAACAGGGTGCTCCGGGAGTACGTGGCCAGGTTGCAGGGATGCCCCCGGGGCAGCCGGGCCCGCAGCGCCCGGAACAGCGGCAGGGTCCACATGTCGGGATTCCGACGCGGCGAGTGCGGGTCCCACAGGATGGCATCCGGCACCGGCCACCGCCCGTCCGGCGGGGTCGCCATCAGGCCGGGAAAATCCCCCAGGGTGACCTGCCAGTCGATCTCCAGCCCCCGATGCGTGAATTCCACGCGGTGACGCGCGAGGAGGACGTCGACCGCCGCCTCGAACCCCGCCAGATACCCCAGCCGGTCGGCATGGGCCCGGGCGAAGGCGAGCGGAGCCAGGGTCCGGTCGAAACTGTGGACCACGACCCGTCCGCTGTCGGCCGGCAGGGCGGCGAGGACCCCGATGGAATTGGCGGCCGCGCCCAGGCCGACGTCCCAGATCACCCGGTCCCGTTCGTCGTCGGGCCCGCCCCGGAGGGCATCCAGTCCGAGCGGTTCCACGTAGACGGTCCGCGCCTCGGCCGCGGGGCCGACCCCCGGGTGGTAGGTCTCCGCCTCGGTCCGTGCCCGGAGCGTCCAGGCGCCTCCCGGGACCTGGACCAGCTCAAACTCCTCGCTCGCCATCGGACGACGCTAGCCCGGACCTCCGCCACCGGGCGATGGGAATGATCGGGCGACCGCAGCCTTGGACCTGTCGATCTCGTGTTTGAACGGATTCCGTTTCCTGAATGTCACAATTCGGACGCCCGGTCGTTCCGCGGCTCCCGGGGTGGTTCCCGGGGGGGCGGGTGATGCGGGCGGGGAACACAGCGCAGCCGAGTCCCGCCATGACGAAGTCCAACGACCTCCTCACCGAGTTGCTCCGCGACCCCAAACATCCCTTCCGGGCCGAGGCCGACCGCCCCCGGAAGCGTCAGAAACACCGCTACGAGCGCCGCAAGGCCCGCGAGTGCCTCCGGCACGGCGACTGGTCCCTCGACCTCGAATAGGAGCCTGACCGGTCCGGCCGGTCCCGACGCTTGCCCCTGCGGGCGGGCGGGCAGCATAAACGGCGCATGCACCTCCGTGCCGCCGGCCTTCTCATCCTCTCCCTTGCGGTCCCGGTCGCGGGCGCGGATTGGCCGGATTTCCTCGGACCCAACCGCGATGCGGTGTCGGCCGAGACCGGATTGGCGGCCCGCGTGCCGGAGGCCGGGTTTCCCGTGGCGTGGGAACGGGAGGTGGGAACCGGCTACAGCGCCCCGTCGGTCCTCGGGGACACCCTCGTGGTGTTCCACCGGCAGGGCGCCGAGGAGGTGGTGGAGGCGGTCGACGCGGCGACCGGTCGGACCCGGTGGCGGTCCGCCTATCCGTCGGCATTCCGCGACCCGTACGGCTACAACAACGGGCCGCGCTGCGCCCCGGTGATGTCCGCGGACCGGGTGTACACCTTCGGGGCCGAGGGACGGCTGACCGCCTGGGCCCTGGCCGACGGGAAGGCGCTGTGGCATCGGGACACGGCCCGCGAGTTCGAGGTCCCCGAGGCGTTCTTCGGCGTGGGCAGCACGCCGCTGCTGGAGGGCGGGCGGCTCCTGGTGATGGTGGGGGGGCAGCCCGACTCGGGCGTGATCGCGGTCGACCCGGCCACCGGTCGGACCCTGTGGGAATCGGTGGGGCGGCGGAACTGGGAGGGGCAGCCGATGCATGACTGGCCGGGCGACCGGCGGGTCGAATGGCGCTCGTGGGAAAAGACCGCCAGCTATGCGTCGCCGGTGGCGGCGACGGTGAACGGCGAGCGCCTGGTCTACGCCTGCATGCGCCAGGGCCTGGTGGCCCTGAACCCGGTGGATGGCAGGGTCCGGTTCAGCCGCTGGTTCCGCGCCCGGGTGGACGAGTCGGTCAACGCCATGACCCCGGTGGTCGCGGGCGACGATGTCCTCATCTCCAGCGCGTACTACCGGTCCGGATCCGTGCGCCTGCATGTGGAGCCGGGCAACACCAACGCGACCGAGGTCTGGAAGGGGTTGGGACTGGAGATGCACTGGAGCCAGCCGGTGCTGGTGGACGGGCACCTGTACGGATTCAGCGGACGCAATGAGCCCGATGCCCGGTTCCGCTGTGTGGACTTCGCCACCGGGGCGGTGAAGTGGGAACGGGATGAGAGCTGGCCGAAGTTCGGCGGCCGGCAGCCGCCGGTGTTCGGCCGGGGGGCACTGGTCCGGGTGGAGGGGCGCCTGCTGGCGCTGGGTGAGGGCGGGCTGCTCGGGATGTTCGATCCCGACCCCTCGGGATGCCGGGAGCTGGGTCGGTGGCAGGTTCCCTCGCTGAAGTTCCCCTGCTGGGCGGGCCCGGTGATTGCCTCGCGCCGGATCTACCTCCGGAGCGAGGACCGTCTGGTGTGCCTGGAAGCCGCCGCCCGGTAGGGCGTGCCTGGCTAGTGGGCGAAGCCCCGCTCGTCCTCGGGCAGCGGCTGGTCCTTGGTCTCCGGCGCGATCAGCAGGATCCCGACCCCCACCAGGTAGACCAGGGCGGTCCACGAGCCGATCGACCGGAGCACCTCCAGGGATCCGGCCTTCATCTGGTCGGCGAAGGCCCCCTGCACGACGACTCCGGCTGCGGCGACGTACCGGCCGACGTTGTAGCAGAACGACGTCCCGGTGCTGCGCAGTTCCGTGGGGAACAGCTCGGGGAAGTAGATGGCGTAGAGCGCGAAGATCCCCATCTGGCAGAAGCCCAGCAGGGGGGACATCCAGTAGATCTGCGAGGCGCTGTCGAACTTCTGGAAGAAGAAGATGGTGGCCGCCATGGCCAGGGTGAAGCAGATGGCGAAGGCGGGGCGTCGTCCGATCCGTCGGGCGATCTCGGTGTAGACCAGCATCCCGAAGAACGCCCCGGACATCTTGAAGAACAGGTCCACCGAGGCGGCGGTCTTGTCGGTGACCACCATCCGGACGAGGTCGGCCGAGAACACGCCGATGCCCCAGAATCCGATCACGCCGGGGACGGCGAGGACCAGGCCGATGAGGGCATTGCGGCGCCATCGGGCGTGCCCGAAGAGCCGGGCGTACGAGCCGGCGTGCTGGAGTTGGCCGGCGTCCTTCATCCGCTGCCAGCGCTCGGGTTCCTTCAGCCGGGCGCGCACCACGAGGGCGAGGAGCGCGGGGAGGGCGCCGAAGACGAAGAGCCATCGCCAGGCGCTGCCGATCGATCCCTTCTGCTCCAGGTCGAACATCACGTAGCCGATGATCGCGGCGCCGACGTTTCCGACGGCCGACAGCGCCTGCAGCAGTCCCAGGGAACCGGCGCGGGCCTTGTCGGGCATCACCTCCGCCAGCAGGGCGACGCCGACGGCGAACTCGCCGCCCACGCCCAGTCCGGTGAGGAACCGGTAGGCGGCGAAGTCCCAGAAGCCCTGCGAGAGCGCGCTCAGCCCGGTGAACGCCGAGTAGAGCAGGATGGTGATCACCATGGTCTTCGCGCGGCCGATCTTGTCGCCCATCACCCCGAACACCACGCCGCCGGTGGCCCATCCGGCGATGAAGATGCCGGTGACATAGAACCCGTAGGCCACCGGGTTGGCGTCGGTGCCCTTCAGCAGCTCGTCGAGGGCCGGCTTCCGGGCGAGGTTGAACAGCTGCTGGTCGAGGCAGTCGAACAGCCAGCCGAGGGCGGCGACGATGAGGACGAACCAGTGGTAGCGGTTGAGGAGCCGCCACCAGCGGTGGTCCGGTGCGGAATTCGACGCGGCAGTGCTCATGGGCGAGGTGCCGCGGAGTGTGGGGAGATCCGGCCCATGACCCAAGCGCCAAAACAGGGCCGGCTGCCGACCGGACCGATTTCCGGTTTCCCGTCGGCCATCGGCGCCGGCACGCTGTCCGGGCATGCCAGCGAAGCGAAGCCGCAAGCCCTCCCCGGACCTGCCGTCGGACCATGACTGGAGGACCACCGATGCCCAGGAGGTCGAGCGCCGTCGGCAGCGGGCCCGCGAGGAGCGGATGCGCATCACCCACCTCGAACCCGAATACCCGGTGCACGGAACCTTCCGGGTCGATTCCCCGAGCGGCCGCTCCTACCACGTCGAGGTGCGCGGGGTCGCCCCGGGCGAATCGGTCTGTGACTGCGTGGATTTCCGGTCCAACGGCCTGGGCACCTGCAAGCACGCCGAGGCGGTCCTCGGCCGGCTGCGGCGCCGAGAGGGTCGCGCGTGGCGGGAGGCCACCGGGAAGGACAGCCCGCGCCCGGAGTTGGTCGTCGACCGCGATGCCGGCGGACTCCGGCTCGCGGGCTCCGGTCGGTCGGCCCTGCCACCCGCCCTGCGGCGCCTGTTCCGGGCCGACGGAACGCCATCCGGTGCGGATGCGTCGGCAGTGGTGGCCCGGTGCCGGGAGATGGCCCCGGCCGGGATGCGGATCTCCCGCGAGGTGGACCTGTGGCTCGAGTCGCAGGCCCGGGTGGAGGAGAGCCGCCGCCTGCGGCGGGAGTATGAGGGGCGGGTCCAGTCGGGTGAATGGCCGGCCCAGGAGACCCTCGTCCCATTGCTGCCCTACCAGCGGGAGGGAATGCTCCATCTGGCATTCCGCGAGCGCGCGCTGCTGGCCGACGAGATGGGCCTCGGCAAGACCATCCAGGCCATCGCCGCCTGCGCCCTCCTGCACCGCCTGGGTTGCGCACGCCGGGTCCTGGTCGTGACCCCCGCCTCGCTCAAGTCGGAGTGGGAGGAGCAGATCCGGCGGTTCACCCCTCTCCCCGTCCAGCCCATCCTCGGCCATCACCTCGCACGGCGGGCTTGGTACCGCCGGATCGGCGCGTCCGACGACGGCCCGTTCTTCGTGCTGGTGAACTACGAGCAGGCCGTTCCGGACCTCGACGACCTCAACAATGTGCTGCGTCCCGACGTGGTCGTTCTCGACGAGGCCCAGCGGATCAAGAACTGGACCACCAAGACCACCCGGCGCATCAAGCAGCTCCGCAGCCGCTACGCCTTCGTCCTCACCGGTACCCCGATCGAGAACCGGATCGACGAGCTCCGCTCGATCGTGGACTACCTCGACCCGTCCCTGCTCGGTCCCCTGTTCCGGTTCAACCGCGACTTCTACCAGTTCGACGACCGGGGTCGGCCGATGGGGGTGCGGAACCTCGACCGGCTCCATGAGCGGGTCCGTCCGGTGCTGCTGCGGCGTCGCAAGGCGGATGTCGAGACCGAGCTGCCCGGGCGCACCGACCGGAACCTGTTCGTCCCGATGACCGACCGGCAGTGGCAGGCCTACGCCACCCATGAGCAGGAGGTGATGCGGCTCGCGAACATCGCCGAGCGGCGGGCGCTCACCAAGAAGGAGCAGGACTGCCTCCAGGTGCAGTTGGCGATGATGCGGATGATCTGCGACACGAACCACATCCTCGATCCGGAAGACCTCGAGTGTCCCAAGCTGGACGAGTTGGCCGGCATCCTCGAGGACGCGGCGGCCGAGGGGGCGAAGGTGATCGTGTTCTCGGAGTGGGAACGGATGCTCGGGCTCGTCCGGCGCCACTGCGAGGACCGGGGGATCGGCCTGGCCTGGCACACCGGATCCGTCCCCCAGCAGAGGCGCCGGGCGGACATCCAGCGGTTCAAGGAGGATCCCGCGTGCCGGGTCTTCCTCAGCACGGACGCCGGTGCGACCGGGCTCAACCTGCAGGTGGCGTCGGTGGTGGTGAACTGCGACCTGCCATGGAACCCCGCCCGCCTGGAGCAGCGCATCGCCCGGGCCTGGCGCAAGAACCAGCGACAGGCGGTGACCGTGGTGAACCTGATCTCCGAGGACACCATCGAGCACCGGATGCTCGAGACCCTCGACACCAAGCGCACGGTGGCGGAGAGCGTCCTCGACACGCCGGGTCGGGTGACGGAGGTGGTGCTCCGAAAATCGCGTGAGGAGACCACCCGGCGCCTGAAGGAGCTCACCCGCAGGGCCCGGGACGGGGCGGGGGGGAAGGAGCCGCCGACGGGGTCCCGACCGGGCGCAGCGGGGCCGCGGGATCCGGTGGCCGAGTTCGCCCGGAAGGCCCGCGAGCATCTGGGATCCCAATGGGTCGCGGCGGAGGAGCATGCCACTTCGGCCGGGGGGCGGGCGCGCCTCCTCGTGGTCGTCGAGAACGCCGCCGCGGCCCGTGCCCCGGGCCTCGACCGTTTGCATCGGGAAGTGCTGGGGTCCGGGGACGGATCCGTCCCGGCACCGGCCCTGGAGGTGATCGACCGGGCGACCCATGAAACCATCCGCCGGCTGGTGGATGCCGGTCTGCTGGCGGTCACCGGTCACACGGTGCGGGTGTTGGGCGGGGAGGCACCCGACGGGCCGCTGCCGTTGTCCGACACCGAGCAGGCGGCGTTCGACACGGCACTCGCCGCGGCCCGCCGGTTGGTGCGTCGGGCGGTCGTGCTCGGGGAGGCGGATTTTCCGGTGGAGGCGGTGGCCAGCCTGCGGGAGGCGCTCCCGCAGGCCCTTGCGGCCGGTGCCATCCGGGAACGGCGTCGGCCGCCCGGGCCCGATGCGGACCCGGGGGCCGCCCCGTGGTCGGCCCTCTGGGGCGATGCCGCCCCGGCGGTCGCCGACCTGGCATCGGGCGATGCCGGGTTCACCGGATGGCGCCCGGCGGCGACCGCGTTGTCGGGGTGGCTGGACCGGATCGCGGGGGCTACCCGAGCCGGTTGAGCGCGCTGAGGACCGCCTTGATCGAGGCCAGTTCGATGTTGGTGTCGACCCCGGCTCCCCAGCGGGTGCGTCCGCTGCCGTCCCGGACCTGGATGTAGGCGATGGCCGTGGCCTCCTCGCCGGCGCCGAGGGCGTGTTCCTTGTAGTAGGTGACCTCGAACCGGGGGGCGCCCGCGGCCACCAGTCCCTGGACGAACGCCGCGATCGGGCCGTTGCCCTGGCCGCTCACCGCCAGCTCCGTCCCGTCACGGAACACGCTCGCCCGGCAGCGGAACACCCCCGCCGTGCCGTCGGCATGGAAATGCAGCAGCCGCCACGGCTCGGTCCGCTCCACGTACTCCTGCCAGAACATCCCCCGGAGTTCCTCTCCCTTCACCTCCCGCCCGAGGGCGTCCACGAGGTCGTTGGCGATCGGCCCGAACTCCCGCTGCAGGTCCTTGGGCAGCTCGATGCCGAATTCCGACTCCAGCAGGTAGGCGACGCCGCCCTTGCCCGACTGGCTGTTCACGCGGATGACCTCGCGGTATTCGCGGCCGATGTCGGCCGGGTCGATGGCGAGGTAGGGCACGTCCCATTGGGTCCGTCCGCCCGCCGCCCACTCGGCCAGCCCCTTCTTGATGGCGTCCTGGTGCGATCCGCTGAAGGCGGTGAACACCAGTTCGCCGGCGTAGGGGTGTCGTGGGGGGACGGTCATCCCGGTGCAGCGCTCATAGACCTCGCGCAGGGCGTTGAGGTCGGACAGTTCCAGGCCCGGGTCGATGCCGTGCATGTGGAGGTTCAGGGCCACGGTGACGAGGTCCAGGTTGCCGGTCCGTTCGCCGTTCCCGAAAAGCGTGCCCTCCACCCGGTCCGCCCCGGCCAGCAGGCCCAGCTCGGTCGCCGCCACGCCGGTGCCCCGGTCGTTGTGGGTGTGCAGGCTGATGACCAGCGCCTCCCGGTTGCGGATGTGCGTGCAGATCCATTCCACCTGGTCCGCGTACACGTTCGGCGTCGCCACCTCGACGGTCTCCGGCAGGTTCAGGATCATCGGGTTCTCGCGGGTCGGCTGCCAGACATCCATCACCGCCTCGGAGATCTCCTTGGAGAACTCCACCTCGGTGCCCGAGAAGCTCTCCGGGGAATACTGGAGTCGGACCCGGGTGCCGGCGAGGCGCGGCAGGCGGTCGCGGATCCAGCGCGCGCCCTGCACGGCGATGTCGACGATCTCGGCGCGGGACTTGTTGAACACCACGCGGCGCTGGGCCGGGGAGGTGGAGTTGTACAGGTGGATGATCGCGCTCCGCGCCCCCTCCAGCGACTGGAAGGTCTTCTCGATCAGGTCCTCGCGGGCCTGGACGAGCACCTGGATCGTGACGTCGTCGGGAATCCGCCCCTCCTCGATGAGGCGCCGGTTGAAGGCGAACTCGGTGTTGGAGGCCGAGGGGAAGCCGACCTCGATCTCCTTGAACCCGCAGCGGACGAGGGCCTGGAAGAGCTCCAGCTTCTGGGCGACGTTCATCGGGACGGCGAGCGCCTGGTTGCCGTCGCGGAGGTCCACCGAGCACCAGGTGGGTGTCCGGGTCAGGGTGCGGGTCGGCCATTGCCGTCCGGGCAGGTCCACGGGCGGGAAGGGGCGGTACTTGGTGACGTTGTCTTTCAGCATGGCAGGTCGGTTTCTCGTCCGTCCCGCCGGGAACCCGGTGACGGAACGAAAACGCCCCGCCGCCGGGTTTCGACGGAGGGGCGGAAAGCTGGCTTGGCTCGCCTCAATGCCCACCCGTCGCGCGCGTCCGAAGAAGCGCGTGGTGCGGAAGGTGGAGCAGGTGACGGCCGAACATTGATGAAGTTCGTAGCCGGCCGGCCGGCGCGAGGCAAATGCAAAGTCCGGTCGGACCCGTCTTCCATCCGGCCGGCCGGGTCCGGTGGGGCCGGGATGGGGGAGTCTCCGACTTTGGTCGGATCCCCGGCGATTCCGCGGGAGCGCGGACCGGGCCCGCGCATAGGATTCCGGGGCGCCCGACATGTCGTCGCCCCTGATACCTGAAGACCCGCGGTCGGTGGAACCCGGGCCGGATCCCCTGCGGGATGCGGCCGGGAGTTCGACCCACCGGAGCCTGCTGCGGGCGAACACGGCGGTGGGCCTGGTGATCGCCGCCGTGCTGGGGTTGGCGGTGGCCGCCACGTGGCAGAGCCTGCGGGCCACCCGGCTGCAGGCGCTGGCCGAGGCGCAGACGCGCCGGGCCGGGGCCGCGGAGGACGCGGCGCGTCTGGAGCTGTGGCGGGCCCTCCTGGCCGAGTCCCGGTCGATCCGCATGGGACAGACCCTCGACCGCCGCGAGCGAGCCCTCGAAACCCTCGGCCGCGCCGCGGCCATCGCCGCCACCCCGGAACTCCGCGCCGAGGCCGTCGCCACCCTCGCCCTGCCGTCGCATCGGCTCGACGCGGTCTTCTCCCCGGGCGAGGGCCTCCGGGGCTACGAGTTCGATCCCTCGCTGACCGCCTGCGCGCTCGGATGGGAGGATGGCGGGGTGTCGATCGTCCGGTTGTCCGATGGCGCCCTGCTCCGGCGTCTCCAGCCCGCGGCCGGGACGCCGCTGGCGGCGCAGGGCGCGGCGTTGCTGATGGCCTTCGATCCCGCGGGCCGCCTGCTGAGCGTGCGGCACGAGGGCGGCGCGCTGGCGGTCTGGGAAACCGGCACCGGGCGGCTGGTGAGGGTCCACGACGCCGACCGGCGCCGGCGTCCGGCCAGTCGCGGGCGGTTTTCCGACGACGGTCGCCTGGTGATCGGGCCGGTGTTCGAGCCCGACGGCATGGGCGTGCTCGAGGTGGAAACGGGTCGGATGGTGGCCCACCTGCCGGACTTCGGCTCCTTCCATCACCTGGCCCCGCGGCCGGGACATCGCCAGGTGGCGGCCTACGACGGCACACGGGTGTGGCTGGTGGACTGGGAGACCGGCCGGCGGATCCGGGATTTCCCCTTTCCCGCAGGGGTGCGGTGGCTGGAGTGGAGTCCCGACGGTTCCCGTCTGGCGGTGGCAGGGAACGCGCCCGCGGTGCATGTCTGGGAGGTGGCGGGGGGGCGGTTGATGGAACTGCCGGGGCATCGGGACGACGTGTCCCATGTGGCGTTCAGCCCGGAGGGCGGCCGGCTGGCGACATCCCCGCTGGATGGCGGCAGCCGGATCTGGAACCTCGATGACGGTCGTCTGGTGACGGCCACCTCCGACCGGCGCCTGGTCCGCTGGGGGCCGGACGGTCGGACCGGCTGGGCGGTGCCCGGGCGCCTCCTCGAGGTGCGTCGGGAGGCCGTGTCGACCGTGCATCGGGAGCTGCCGGCGTCGCCCGGGGGGAATCCGGCCGGCGGGGTGCCCGACGTGCGGGCGGACGGCCGGGTGGCCGTGGCCGTGGCCGATGGGGAAGGGGTGCGGGTCTGGGATCTCGCCGGCGCGGCCCCGGTCGCCGTGCTGCCACTTCCCGGGGTCCAGTCGGTGCTGTTCGATCCGGTCGGCACCCGGCTCCTGCTGGTCCGCGGCCAGCGTCTGGAGGCCGCGGCGTTCGACGGGGTCCCGGGTGTCGGGACGGGGATGCGGTTGGGAGAGGTCTTCCCGCTGGGGGGCGTGCCCGGCCGGACGCTGGACCGGGTCACCTGTTCCGCCGATGGCCGGGCCCGGGCGTACGTGGAACTGTTGACCGGTGCGGTGTGGGTGGAGCGGTTGGTGGCCGGGGGCGGGGTGGTGGAGATCCGCGACCTGGCCCACAGCAGCCTGCGCGAGGATGCGGGCAGCCCGTGGGGGACCGGCACGCTGGCGATCAGTCCGGACGGCCGCTGGCTGGCCAGCGGGGCGGACGGAAGCCAGGGGATCCGGGTGTACGACGCCGGGACGGGCGAATCGGTGGCGCAGCTGGAGGCGGGGACGGCGGGTGTCCAGTTCAGCCCGGACGGACGGTGGCTGGTCGTCTCGCGGGCGGAGGACTGCCGGTTGTTCCGGGTCGGGGACTGGACCCGGGTCTGGGTGCGCCCGGGCGGGGGTGGACTCCGGTCCAAGCTGGGGCCGGCGGCGGTGTCGCCGGACGGGCGGATGGTGGCGTATTCGGGGTCGCCGGGTGGGGTGTTGCTCCTCGATTCCGGGACCGGCCGGGAGTTGGCGCGGCTGGAGTCGCCGTCCGGCGCGCCGGTGGCGGTCCTCCGCTGGGCGGCCGGTGCCGGCGGTCTGCTGGCCATGACCGCGCGCGGGGGAATGGAGGTATGGCATCCCGGGGCCCTCCACGAGGAGCTGGTGCGGATGGGCCTCGGCTGGGAGGGCGGCGACCCGGGTCCCCCGCGAATCCGCGACCCGATCGCCCCGCCGATGCCCCGGTCGCCCCGCTGGATCGCCCTCGGGCTGTTCGTCACCGCCGGCGTCGCGGCGCTGGTGGCCCTGCTGGCCCTCGGCCGCCACCGGCGCCTGATCGACGAGCACTCCCGCACCCAGGCAATCGCCTTCGAGCGGGAACGCCAACTGCGGGTGGAACGCGAGGTGGGCCGCCTCAAGGACCGGTTCGTCGCCATCGTCTCCCACGAGTTCCGGACTCCCCTCGGGATCATCATGTCGGCCGTCGAACTCCTCCGGAACTACTCCGACCGGCTCACTGTTCCCCGTCGCGATGAACTGCATGGCGACATCTTCCAGGCCACCCGGCGGATGGCCGGCATGATGGAGCAGGTGCTGGTTCTGGGGCGGGTGGATGGAGGGCGGGTGGCGACCCACCCGGCCCCCCTGGACCTGCGCGGGATGGCGGAGCGGCTGGCCGACGAGTGCCGGTCGGCCACCGCCGGTCGTTGCCCGGTCGAGGTGGCGGTCCATGGTGACCTGACCGGGGCCGTGGGGGACGAATCCCTCCTCGACCACGTCTTCTCGAACCTGCTGAGCAACGCGGTCAAGTACTCGCCGGCCGGGGAGCCGGTCCGCCTGGACGTCCGGCGCGATGCCGGTTGGGCGGTGTTCACGGTGGAGGATCGGGGGATCGGCATCCCCGCGGACGAGCTCCCGCAGCTGTTCGAGGCGTTCCAGCGGGCCTCCAATGTCGGCGACACCCCGGGGACCGGCCTCGGGTTGCTGATCGTCAAGCGGTGTGTCGACCTCCTCGGTGGACGCCTCTCCATCGGTCCCGGCCCCGGGCGGGGCACGGTCGTGGTGGTGCGGGTCCCGCTGTTCGCCGGGCAACCGCCGCCCCGCCAGCCTTCCGGAAGGAGGCCCTGAGCCAGGTGGGCGTCCGAAGGTCCGACCAAGGTCGGATCGCCTCCCGTTGCCTGCCCGTGCAGGATGTCGCGAAATCCACCCGAACCGGATGAAACGCATACTTGTCATCGAGGACCAGGCGCCGATGCGCCGCAACCTGGCCCAGATGCTGGAGCTGGAGGGCTTCGCCGTGCTCGCGGCGGAGAACGGTCGACTGGGCCTCGAGGCGGCCCGTCGCGAGCCGCCCGATCTGGTGATCTGCGACGTGATGATGCCGGAGATGGACGGGCACGAGGTGGTCGGGGCCCTCCGGGCGTCGTCAGACACGGCCACCGTCCCCTTCATCTTCCTGACCGCGCGCGGCGACCGGGCGGACGTCCGGGCCGGGATGAACCTCGGGGCCGACGACTACCTGACCAAGCCCGTGATCCGGGAGGACCTCCTGGAGGCGATCCGGGCGCGGTTGGCGCGGGCCGAGGCGGTTGAGGGGCGGGTTCAGGCGGCGGCCGACGGCGCGGGGTTCCATCCGGACTTCAGTTCCCATGAGCCCCTGGTGTCGCTCGGGCTCACCCCGCGGGAGGCCGAGGTCCTCCTCTGGACCGCCCAGGGGAAGAGCAACGGAGACATCGCGATCATCCTCGGGATGAGCGAGAAGACGGTGAAACAGCACCTCGGCGTGGTGTTCCAGAAGCTCGGGGTCGAGGGGCGGACGGCGGCCACGGTCCGCGCACTCGAGGTGCTGGCCGATCCGTCGGCCCGGCGGACGGCGCTGTCCCCCTAGCCGATCGGACTGAAGGTCCGGGCGGACGGGATGTCGTGGGTGAAGAGGCAGGTCTCCCCGAGGCCCGGGTCCGACAGCACAGCGTCGAGGCCTGAGCGGAGGGCCGGCAGGGCGGCCGGGTTGAGCACCACGTCGATCCGGGCGAACTCCCGGTGCATGCGGAGGCCGCCGCGGGTCTGGCGGCAGTCGGCCTCGGTCAGGCGGAGGTTGCTGACGCTGGCGCCGGAGGCCCCCAGTTCCAGGAGCGACTGGAGCAGGTGGTCGGCATCCTTCCGCTGCGCGATCACGCCGAGGAGCTTGAGGCCCCGACGGGTGCCCGGGGGGGTGGTCGCGAAGTCGTTGTTCCTCGGGTCATGCACGTGCAGCGGATTCGCCCGCCAGTCCGAGCTGCCCTGGAGCTGGTCGATGGCCCGGACCATCTGCTGGACCGTCGCCGAGTGCTTCCACGGCTGGAACACGCTGGCGAGGTTGGTCAGGCCCCGGCTGATCGGCACCTGGAAGATCAGGCCCCGTCCCGGCTGGTCGACATGCCCCGCCTGGGCCATGGCGTCGAACACGGCGTCGAGGTCGTACCGGTCGACCACGGCCACGATGAGTTCCTTCTCGTGGCTCTTGGTGATGCGGAGGAGACCGAGGCGGTCCCGCAGTCCGTAGCCGCGGACGAAGGTGATGGTGGCGCCCGGGGCACCGGCCCGGAGGGCGGCCCGGGCGACCGGCGCGGCCGCCCCGCGGTCGGTCACATGGAGCACCGCCACCAGGTCGGTCTTGAACCGGATGTCGAATGCCACCGACTCGAAGCGGTAGGACCCCGGGGTCCACAGGGGGAAATCCCCGGAACAGGCCAGATCCCGGCACGGCACGGCGAAGATCGCCCCGGCGCCCGACATCCGCAGGTTGCCCACCACGACGATGTGCTCCATCAGCCGGTCCACGTCGACGTCCGGGACCAGGAACTGCACCACCTCCTGTTCCGGCGAGATGGCGGGGAGGAGCGACTGGTACCATCGCTCGTGCATGAGGGTGCCGCGGGCGGCGGCCGACATCGCGTTCGGCGCCCCGGCGGCCAGCACCTCGCAGATCACGCGGTCCGCATTCTGCCGCGGCAGGATGGCGGTGACCAGGGAGTGGGTGGATGGGGATTCAGGCGGCATCGGCGGAGGCCGTCGGGAGGGTGGATCGGCGGGACCGGCGGACGATCAGGCCCACGCTCAGGACGGTGAGGATGGGGCCGACCGACGCCAGGGCGAGGATCCCGAAGCCGTCGCGCACCCCGGGGATCGTGGCGCCGATGCCGAGGCCCATCGCCAGCACGAGCGGCACGGTGATCGGTCCGGTGGTCACCCCGGCGCTGTCCCACGCGATGTGGACGAACTCGTCCGACGAGATGACGGTGAGGAACAGGAGGAGAAGGTACGGGGGCACCAGGAGCAGGGTGAGGTTCAGCGTCTCGTAGACCATCTGGGCCACCCCGGCGGCGAGTCCCAGTCCGACCCCGAGGGCGACGACGTGGAGGAGGAGGCTCTTTCGGAAGGCGCCGACGGTGACGGTCTCGACGGTCTGCCCGAGGGCATTGAGCGCCGGTTCGGCGAGGGTGGCGCCGTAGCCGAGGAGGAAGGCGAACAGGATGGTGACGAGGCGTCCGGTGGTGGCGCTCTCGAAGATGGGCGGGACCGGTCCGGACATTCCCCACGGGATGATCCGGGCGAAGGTGAGGGGGATGTTGCTGCCCAGCTGGGTGCCGAGGGGGGTGAGGCCGAGGGCGAGGCCGAGGGCGAACAGGGCCATCCCGACGAGCGCCAGCGCCACGCCCAGCGCGATCTCGTCGCCCCGCCGCAGGCGTTCCCGCAGGACGAGCAGCAGGGTGATGAACAGGAACCCGCAGAGGGGCAGGATGGCCTGGGCGGCCAGTCGGAGCGCCCCGAGGAACTCGCCCGCCAGCCGGAGGTCCGGATTCCACGGGGCCCGGGCCTGCCGCTTCACGAACGCCTCCAGCACCCCGGGGGCATCGGTCTTCTCAATCACGATCCGCGCGTCCCGGTGCACGATGAGCCCGTCCTCCAGCGTCACCTCGCCGCCCAGGAACCGGGTGCGGTAGGTCTGCCGACGGTCCGGCAGTTGGCGCGTCCGCAGGTAGTCCTCGAACTCCTCCTCCGAGAACCGCAGCCGCGCCACCCCGTCGGCCGGGGCACCCTCCGGGGAATCCTCCCGGGGTGGCGCCAGCGCCGGGCCCGGTACCGGGTCGGCTGTCCCGCGGGCGTGGGCGGCCCCCGGTCGCGCCGGGGCGCCCCGGTAGTCGCGGGCCGCTGCGTGGTAGCTGCCGAGGAGCAGCACCGCGAGGACCGGGAAGAGCGACGCCAGCGTCACGATCCCGAAACCCGAACCGCCCGAGTTGCCCGTGCCCACGATCCGGCACACGCCGATGCCGAGGGCCAGCACCAGCGGGACGGTGACCGGTCCGGTGGTGACCGCCCCGCAGTCCCAGGCCAGGCCGATGATGGGGTTCAGGACCGGGTCGAACGACGCGTACAGCGTCAGGGCCGCCAGCAGCGAGACGAGGGGCAGGATGAAGACCTTGAGCGACCAGCCGTAGAAGAAGCGGAGGATGCCCAGGAGGACGGCGACGCCGACGCCGATCCCGACCGCGGCGACGAGTTGTCCGGAGAACTCGTTGAGCAGGCTGTGGAGCAGGGGGGCGTCCGCGGGTTGGACGCTGTCGCCGGCGCGCTTGAGGACCGAGATGGCCGGCTCGGCGAAGGTGGCCCCGACCCCGAGCAGGAAGGCGAAGACGAGGGTGGTCGGGAGGCGGGTGTTGCGGGGCAGGATGGCCCCGATGGTCTCGCCGAACGGCATCAGCCCCAGCCGCAACCCCTCCATGAAGAAGGTCAGCCCGGCCACCACGATCAGCAGCCCGAGGGCGATGGTGAGGCTGTGGACGATCGGCAGGTGGAGAACCAGCACCTGGAAGGCCAGGAGGTAGGCGACGATGAACCAGACCGACCGGACCTGTTCCATCGCCTTCTCGCGGAAGTAGCGCCACAGGATCGACACCACGCCCCGGACGCCGAGGGTGGCGAGGGGGGAGTTGGGTGGCACCGCGGGCATCCGGGGGGGATGAGAACACAGGACCCATCCCGGCGAGAACGGTTTTCGCCACCGGGGTTCCCCGGTGGGCGCGAACCCGGCGGTGCCTGCTTCACCATCGACCTCCCGGGGGGATTCCCGGGGGGGCCGGCGGAGGCTCCGGAGGCCGGGCTAGCGCTCCCCGGGGGCGGTGACCTCCAGCAGGTAGGCGCGGCGCTGGTCGGCAAAGTTCTTCAACCCCATCCGGGGACCGCCCCCGGGGCCGAACCCGCCGCCGACGGTGTCCGACTCGAGGCTCTTCTCGAAGTTCCCGGTCGAGTCGAGCTTGCGATGGTCGGTCCGGACGTCCGCGACGATCAGTTCGTGCAACCGGCCAGCCATCGGACCCAGCCTGTCCCAGTCCAGCCAACGGGAGGCGATCTCGCGGACGTATCCGAGATAGGCCTGCCGGTACCTGGGAACCGCCAGGAGTCGGGAGATCAACGGGCGGGTATCGTCCTGGGCGGCGTGGAGCGGGTCCAGCTTGACGCCCTCGGGCCGGCCGGCTGACGGACCTGGGCCCGGCCCGCCGGGCGGGGGACCAAACCCACCGGGACCACCCGGACCACCCGGACCCCGGGGTCCACCGGGTCCACCGGGTCCACGGCGGCCGCCGCCGAAGCCGGGGCCGGCCGGCCGGTCAAAGCCCTCGTTCATGTCATGGGGCACCACATGGAACCGTCCGCCGTCGTCCTGGTAGAGCGAGTAGTCGCTGGTGCGGACCCAGTACCCGTCGTTGTTGACCAGGGCGTTCTCCACCGCGAGGAACCGGAGTGCCCCGTCCACGTCGAGGATGGGTTCGAGGGCGGCGGGCAGGGATTCGGCGGGGGTCTCGTTGAGGACGCGGCACAGGCGGACGAGATCGTTCCAGACCGCCGGCTTGTCCTTGGTCTTCAGGTCGTAGACCGCCTTGTAGGGTTCGGGATCCGGCCCGAGGTAGGCGAGGGTGCCGCGTCCGTTGGGACTGCCGGGCACCTTCCATCGGGCGCCCTTCTTCGAGCCGAAGAACTCCCGGGTGAACTCCTTGTTGAACTGCTGGACGCTCGTGTACACGCCCCAGCTCTCGCCGTTGATCACCACCCGGACCAGGTTGGCCTTGGGGGCTGGGAGATACTGGCGGGCGATGTGGCTGTAGAGGACGGTGCGGATCAGCGACGGATCGCCGTTCGCGTTGAGGAGGTTCAGGGTCCGGTAGCCACCGAGGTTCTGGTCGTCATGGACATGGTCCACCGAGAGGTTGAGGGAACGCTTCCGTCCCTCGCCCACCGAGAAATAGGACGAGGCGCCCCGGAAATGCACCCCCACGTCGCGGTAGGTGCGCCCGTCGACCACCAGGGTCGCGGGGACCTCCACGTCGGTGTTGTAGAAGTCCGCGAGTTCCTTCTCCCAGTCCGTCGACTCGAAGGTGAGGAACAGGGTGCGGAGGACCGAGGTGTCGTACAGGTCGGCGTCGGGGTGGGTGGGGACGTCCTCCGGACGGACGCTGGGGCCGGGCGGGACCGGGGTGGACTCGCCGCCGCCGCGGGGGCCCCGGGGACCGGGCTGACGGATCCGGCCCGAGGCCTTCTCCCCGGCGATGAACGAGCGGGCCTCGGCGCGCTCGGCGGGGTTGAGGCGGCCGTTGCCGTCCTTGTCGAAGCGGGCGACGAGCTTCATCTCCGCGCCGCCCGGAGGTCCGCCCCCGGGTCCGTCCGGTCCACCGGGTCCCCGGAAACCGCCCGGCGGTGGTCCGCCCGGTCCGCCGGGCCGGGGTGGCTGCTGGGCGTGGGCCGGCGAGAGGAGCAGGCCGGCCAGGGCGAGCCCCAGCGCCGGGGCGAGGCGGGTCGGATTCCGCGGAAGGGGGTTCATGTCAGGGGATGACCGCCAGATGGCGGTTCGGTTGCAGGCAGGTTTCCGCGGGCAGGTGAAGCCCGTGTGTGGAGGAGGGTCGGGGATGTAAGGGAGCGGTAAAAGTCACTCCTCCCGGACGAGGCGCAGGGAGCGCTCGTCGAACTCGGCGCGTCCCTCGTCGCCGCCGAATTCGGCGACCAGTTCCACCGCGCTCCACGGCTGGTCGATGACGAGGCGGAAGCGTGCCGGCTGCCAGTCCGGTCCGGGTTCGAGCACCTGCTGGAACCGATACCCGGATGCCCGGAGACCGGCGGCGGCAACCCCCGCGGTCCCCTGGAGGCGCACCCGCCCCTCGAACCGGTAGCGCCCGGGGTCGAGGACCAGCCGGGTTCGCCAGGAGCCGGATCCGGGGCCGTCGGTGGTGCGCAGCACGAGGACCGGGATGCCGTCGACCTCCGTCCGCCGCGCCTCCGCCCGGCCGCCCTGCCCGCCGCTCCGCGATTCCCACCGGCCGAGGGTCAGGGTGCCGTCGGGCCCGAACACCGGGGGCTCGGGCGGATTCGCGAGCTGCTCGTCCACGCTCCGGATGCGTCGGCCGATCCGGTCGATCAGGTCGGCCACCTCGAAGTCGTGATGGGTGGCCCACGACGGGTGGTAGGCGGCGAGGGTGGGACGGATCCGGGCGGCCACCTGGACCACGCGGTTGGTCAGGATCTCCTCGCGGAAGACGGTCGTCCGGAGCTGTTTCAGCCGGTCGAGATAACCGCGGCGCCCCTCGGCGGTGGCCAGCACCGCGTGGGCCACCGCACCGCGGGGCGAGGGGAGGATGTCGGACTCCGGATCCATCCGGCGCCCCGTCCCGAACATCTGGTCCATCCCGTGCGGCAGGAAGACCATGCGGTCGGTGGAGCGGTCGTGGAAGACCCGGTAGTTGTTCCGATTGAGGCAGTAGCCGTCCCAGTTGCAGGTGAGGACGTCGAGCGCCATCAGGGTGAGGAAACGGTCCACGTCCAGCACCCGTCCGAGCCGCTCCCAGCGCCCGGCGGGCTCGGGGTCGGCCACCGCCCGGATCAGTCGCTGCAATGCCGCGTGGTCCTCCTCGTCGTCGCCTGACGCCACGGTGAGCTCGCCGTCGATGTCCTGCACGAAGCCGCCGTCGTAGAGGTTGCCGCCGTCGTCGGGAAAGTGGCGTCGGACGAACGGCTTTCCCCAGCCCTCGGTGAGGACGTAGAGGCCGAGGTCGCGTCCGTTGAGCCGCACGGTCACGTGGTCGGCCACGGGGGCCGGGACACCGGCGGCGGTGTAGAGTTCCCGGCAGAGGATCTCGTGGATGAACGTCGGGTCCTGGACGGAGTTGTTGAGGGAGAGCTTGCGCAGGCCGTGGAATTCGCGGCCTTTCTCGAACTTGTGGAAGTTGAGGGTGAGCGCGGGCTTGTCGTCGAACGGGCGGAAGCTCCCGGCGGATCCCTTGGGCTGGAGGGCGACGTTGGAGTGGATGATGCCGCCCTCGCGGACGGTCACCCGGACCTGGGGACGCTCGGTCGTGGGGCCGCCCCGGTTCCATCCGTTCCAGTGGTATTCGCGCAGCCGGTCGGCGTCTGCGGCGGTGACCTCGATCTCCAGCCGCCGCAGGTCGGCGGGGACCGGGGCGGCGGGCTCGACGGTGGGTGTCGGACCGCGGCGACCCCGGCGTCCGCCATCGAACTGGCCGAACGCCGCCTCGTCACCCTGGGGCCGGCCGAACCGCGGCAGGTCCTGGCGTCCGGGCTGCCAGGCGAGCCGTGCGCCGAGCACGACGAAGAAGGTCACCCAGACGAGCACCCGGGCGATCTGGCGCCCCACCGAAAGGCGCTTTCGGCGGGAGGGCGGACGGGAGCCGGGCAGGGGGGGCGGCGTGACGGGGAGGGGCGGGGGCACGCCGCCGCCCGGGTGGGGTTCCGGGGACGGGGGCACATCCATGGGTCGATGGGCGGGATACTGACCCGGCCGGCCGGGAAATCAATCCGCAGGGAGGCGCGGGGCGCCCGGTCCTTGCCGCCGGTCGCGGGTCACCGCGGATCGGCCAGCCGCCCGAGGAACAGGCACGCGCCGGTCTCGCGGTGCTGGATGGCGAAGAGGAACGGGCGGTCGACATGCACCTCGACGGGTTGGGCCGGCCGGCCCGCCGCCGAGGTGGGGGCCATCATCACCGCCGCCGTGGCCGCCGCGGCCTCGGTGCCCTGCTCGTCCACCTCGATGAAGGTCCGATGGAGCACCTCGGAGAGACAGAGGTAGTCGTCGGGCCGCCGCGGGGCCATCGCGTCGAAGTCGGCGGAGCCCCGGGGTTCATCGAATGCGGTCCGCATGCCAAGGGCCATCAGGGCGTCCTTGAGGGCAAGGATCGGCGGCGCGACGCGGAATCGCGGCAGATGGATCCGGACATCCGCCGGTGCCGCCCGCCCGGCCTCGGCGAGGGTCTCCGCCGTCAGGGAGGCTTCGACTTCCGACAGGCCGTCGATCCGGGCCGGCACGATGACCAGCAGATGGACCCCGCCGCCCACGTACGGGATCGAGACGGCGGTGAAGGCGTCGGTCCGGTGCAACCCGAGCCGGCTCCGGTTCACCATGGTGGGCACGGGAACCGACGTGTCCGGCGCGACGTGGAACGGCTCCGGGCGGGTGGCGTGGGCGGGAAACGGATCCGCCCACGGGGCCTTGAGGTAGGTGGCGTTGACCAGCACCAGTCGGGTCTGCTCGGTGAGCTGGTCCGGAGGGATGATGGCCGGGATCCGGTCCCGGGTGAGTCCGGCGACCTGGCGGTTGATGGCCTCCGCGGCGGCGGCGGGGTCGAGCCGGAAGTCCATCGCCTCGGGTCGTGCCCCGAACCGGGTGTCCACGTCCCGCAGGTAGGCGTCCCGGAAAGGGTATCCCGACTGGGCATACAGGCGGTTGGCCCGCTGGAGGATCCACGGTTCGGCCGTGCCCCCGCGCTTCCGGATGGTCTCGGCCCGGGTGGCGGTCGCCCCGGCGAGCGCGTCGAGCGAACGGTCGAGGGCGGCGAACGCGGTCCCGAACGCGTCCGGTTCGTCGGGGTGATGCAGCGTCCGGGCCATTTCGGCCCGGGTGACGCCCGAGGCCCCGGCGTGGGTCATCGACAGGGTGGACTGGACCGAGTACGGCGACAGGACGGCGTTGGCGCCGGGGTCGGTGGCGCGGTGCAGCAGGTCGATCCCGAGGCGGTTGATGGCCGTCGCGGCGGGATCCGCCGCGGCGGTGAGGGCGGTCAGCATGAGGAGGCACAGGCGCCGCGCCACCGGGCCGGGGCTCGCCGGCGATTCCCGCCGATGCCGGGAGGCGTCGGGGCGGTGGGTGGATGGGGCCGGGTGGGTCATCGGAAGAGTTGCGGGGCGAACTCGTGGAGGTAGTCGCGCCACTTGTCCCAGGTGTGCCCGCCGTCGGTCTCGCGGTAGACCACGTTGAACTGGTGGGACTGGAGCATCTTCACCGTGGCCCGGGTGGTCTCGACGAGGAAATCGTCCTTGCCGGTGGCGAACCAGAACAACTTCAGGCCGTCCTTCAGTTTCGCGTCGTCGAGGATCGTCCGGTGCTGCTCCTCGAACGAAGGCCCCTGCGGGGCCGGGGCGCCGGGGCGCTGGACGATCCCGAAGATCCCGGAGCTGTACACGCCGAGGTGCGAGAACTTGTCCAGGTGGGGGATGCCGATGTTCAGCGTGTGGGCGCCGCCCATCGAGAGGCCGGCGATGGCCCGGTGGGTGCGGTCGGCGTGGATCCGGTAGCGTTTCTCCATCTGGGGCAGGATGTCCGCCACGAACTCCGGCTCGAACTGGCCGGTGAGCGCCCCGCCCATCCGGAACGGCCCGGTGTGCCCGTGGGGCATGACCACCACCATCGGCACCGCCTTCTTGTCGGCGATCAGGTTGTCGAGGATGAACCCCGCGCGGCCCACGGTGCCCCAGGAGTCGTCCGAATCGAACGCCCCGTGGAGGAGGTAGAGGACCGGGTAGCGGTCGGAACCCGCCTCATACCCGGGCGGGGTGTACACGTGCAGCCGGCGGAAGCGCTGGAGGGTGGACGACCAGTAGGTCACCTCGGACACCGCCCCGTGGGGCACGTCGCGGGTGTCCTGCCATTCCGCCCCGGGCACATGGACGAGGCTCCAGGGGTTCTCGTTGGATTCCGAGATGCGGGGGTTGCGGGGGTCGAGGGCGGTGAGTCCGTCGACGTTGTAGCTGTAGCGGTAGCTCCCGGGCGGCAGCGGGCCGACCGTCACGCTCCACACGCCGGCGGAGTCCTTGGTCATCTCCTTTCCCTGGCCGATGCCGGGGACATCCGAGCCGCCGAGCTTCACCGTGGTGGCCGCCGGGGCGAGGAGACGGAAGGTCACCTGCCGGTCCGTCGCCACCTCGGGCGAGACCACCGGGGCGGGGCGTTGGGCGGTGGCGATCAGGCCGGAGGCGGCGAGTGCCGTCGCGGTGCGGGCGAGGAGGCGGATCAGGGGATGCATGGGGACGGGAATGGTTCGGAGGGGTTGACGCCCCCGGGCGGCATCCGGTTACGGCCAGGCGTTCCGTCCGATCGACTCCGCGACGCGGATGGTCCCCGTCGCAGTCCATAGGGCCACGGAGGGGAGGTCAGTTCCCGTCGTTGAGCGGCTGGGTGCTGCGGAGGTAGGCGAAGAGGTCGCGGATCTGCTGGTCGCCCAACCCCGCCAGCAACCCCTCGGGCATCAGCGATCCGCCCGCCGCCTCCCGGGAATCCACCTCGGCGCGGGGCAGGGTGACGGTCCGCCCGTCGCCGGTCCGCAGCACGATCACCTGGTCGTCCTGGTCGGCGAGGAATCCCACCAGCTCCCGGCCGTCCCGGGTCCCGACCAGGTACGCCTCGTACCCCTCCCGGACCTCGGCGTTGGGATTGACGATGTTCAGCAGCAGGTTGGGCAGGTCGGTCCGCTGGTAGGCCGTGAGGTCCGGTCCGACCTCGCCGCCCTGGCCGAAGAGCCGATGGCATCCGCCGCAGTGCTCGCGGAAAAGGGCCTTGCCGGCGTAGGGGGATCCGGTGGCGAGGTCGAGGAGTTCCGCGAGCCGGCCGATCTCGGCCTCCAGCTCGGCCGAGGTGGCCTGTCGGATGGCGGGCCAGTGGCGCTGGATGAGCGCGGCCATCTCGCCCTCGGCCCCGTCCTTGAGGCGTCGGATGACATCCACCGGCATCGCGTCGCGCGGCACGGTCCCGGTGTCGACTCCCCGCAGGAGGATCGTGGCCCAGGCCGGCCGGCTGGCGAGGAGGCCGATCGCGGTGGCCCGGACCGCGGGGGGGTGTGATCCGAGCTGGGGCAGGAGTTCGGAGGCGATCGCCGGGTCGTCGAATCCCTGGAGGGCCGACAGGGCCGCCTGGCGGAGGCTGGCCGATCGTTCATCGCGGGCCAGGGCCAGCAGCACCGGGACCGCTTCGGCGACGCGGGTCTCGCCCAGGGCCTGCACCAGATGAAGGCGCCGCGTCGCATCCGCCCCCGGATCCGCCACGAGCGCGAGGGCCTCCCGGACCGCGGCGGGTTGGCCGCGGCGGGTGCCGATGAGCACCGATTCCCCGCCGGCCCGCGCCATCGCCTCGAGGAGTTCGTCGGGCAGACCGGACATGGGGCGTCCCTGGAAGGCTTCCTCAAAGCCCCGGGTGAGGGCCGCGGTCTGGGTCGGGCCCGGGGAGGCGGCGAAGAGTCGGGCGCAGACCAGCAGGTCCTCACGGCGGCCGGTGGCGGCGAACCGCCGCGCCAGGCGGGGCAGGAGGGTCCCCTCCACCAGCGGCGCCCGCCAGAGCTCGCGGTCGGACAACAACCCCAGCACCGCCCCGGGATCGCGTCCGCAGTGCTCCTCCACCGCCCACCAGAGCATCAGGGGCAGGCGCGGATCGGACGCGTCGCGGTCGTGGGCGAGCAGTTGGCGGAGGATGGGCATGGCGGCCGACGGGGAGACCCGTCGGGCGGTGGCGGCGAGCTGGGCGCGGACCTCGATGTCGGGCTCGGCCGCGGCGAGATCGGCCAGCGCCGCGGCCAGATCAGATCGGAGGACGCCGCGGTCGCCGAGCAAGCGGACGGTCCAGAGGCGCACCTGGGCATCGGGATGGCGCAGGGTTTCGGTGGCCAGCGCGTCGTTCCAGTCGCCATTGGCCACCAGGGCCCAGAAGGCCTCGAGGGGTCGCACCGGGGTCGCGTCGGGTGCCGCGGCGAGGAAGTTGCGGAGGATCGCCGTGCGTTTCCGGTCGGGCCGGTCGGCGATCCGGTTGCGGGCGGTTTCCCGGACCCAGCGATTGCGGTGGCCGAGGGCGCGGGTCAGGGAGTCGGCATCGCGCAGGTCCCGGGCGCCGGCTTCGGTCCAGGGCAGCGCCGACCGGCCGGGGGAGGCATCGTGGGACCGGAGCCGGTAGACCCGTCCGTTGGCGGCGTCCATCTGGCCCTCGTGGTTGCGGTAGTGGTTGACCTGCCGGTCGTACCAGTCGGCCACATACAGGGCGCCGTCCGGCCCGAGCTTGATGTCCACCGGACGGAACCAGCGGTCGGAGGTGGTGACCGGGTGCCCGAGGTCGCGGGTGCGGAAGGTGGAGCCGTCGGCGGTGATCTCGCTCAGCACCACCCGGCCCTGGAGGGGTTCCACGCCGAACAGGCGCCCCTCGTAGCGTCCGCCCAGCGCACCGCTGTCCTGGATGAGGAACGTGTGGGTGAAGCGGTCGACGTCCGGATGCGGCATCTGGGGGAAGTACCCGAAGGCATACGGGTTGGAGAGGGGGCCGTGCTTGTCGAATCCCTTCTGCAGGTACGCGCCCTGCTGGTAGTGGAACCCGCGGGTGTTGCCGCCGTTGTGGCCGCTGAAGACCCTTCCGGCGGAGTCCATCTCCAGGCCGAACGCATTGCCGCCGCCCTCGCTGAAGACCTCGTAGCGTCGGTCGACGGGATGGTAGCGCCAGATGTTCTGCCCCTGGGAATACACCGGGGCGTCGGACGACGGGGTGCCGTCCGGGCCGTGCACCCGGACATTCGCGGTCACGGTCGACCCCTGGCAGCCGTAGAGCCAGCCATCGGGTCCCCAGCGCAGCGAGTTCGCCACCGAATGGGTGTCCTCCAGGCCGAACCCGGACAGCAGCACCCGAGGGTCGCCGTCGGGGACGTCATCGGCATCGGCGTCGGGATAGAACAGGAGGTACGGCGGGTTGAGCACGTACACCCCGCCGCGGCCGAAGGCGACGCTGGTGGCGATGTTGAGGCCGTCGACGAACACGCGGTGCCGGTCGTAGGAGCCGTCGCCGTCGGAATCCTCGTGAATGCTGATGCGGTCGGCGCCGCGGAAGTGGTGGGGCGGGGGCGGGGGGACCTTGTCGTAGACGGCGCGCCAGAAGTTGTCCCGGCTGACCATCTTCAGGCCGGCCGGATGGGGATACTGGCGGTACTCGACCACCCAGAGCCGGGCGCGGTCGTCAAAGGTGAGGAAGACCGGTTGGGCGATCTCCGGTTCGGACAGCACGAGATCCCAGGCGAGGTCGGGAAAGACCTCGAAGCTGCGGGCGGCATCGGCCGGCGACAGCGGGGTGAGGTCGCGGGCGGCGGCGGGCGGGGCGAGTCCGGGCAGTTGGTCGACGGGCACGACGTTGGTGAAGGCGGCCCGGCCCTTGAGTCCCGGTTGTCCGGCGGCGGAGGCCGGCACAGCGGGGAGGGTGAGGAGCGCGAGGAGCAGGGCGGCGGGAAGGCGAGGGTGGGGAGGCATGGCGGGGGCGGGGCCGGGGTCAGTCCGGGTGCGAGTCGTCCGGGAGCGCCCACGCCGGGTCGTCGCCGGTGCGGAACTGCCATTCCCCGGCGAGCGGCATCGCCTCGCCGCCGGCGACCAGCGCCGGGGCAGCCCCCTTGAAGCCGCCCCGGCCGTCGTGGTCGTAGATCCGGAGGGCGATCAGGTTCCAGTCGCCCGGTCGCAGGCCGGTGTTCCCGAGGTCATGGTCGCCGGGTTCACCCAGGCCGTTGGCGTAGGCCGGAGGGAACGATCCGGCCCCGCCCACGCGGCGGCCGTTCACGAAGGCCTCGTGCGCGTTGTCCACCTCGGGCACCCGCAGCCGGGCCGAGCGTCCGGCCCAAGTGGCCGGCACCCGCACCCAGCACCGGTACCAGGCGAACCCGTCATGCTGCGCCAGGCGCCCGGCCGAGTTGTCCTCCCAGGTCCCCGGCACCGCCATCCCCTGCCACGCCCCGGCATAGTCCAGCGGCGGGGGCTCGTGCGGGGGAATGAAGTCGTCCACCGCCCAGAGGATGCCGTTGAGCAGGAGCCGACGGAACGCGGGGGCGGCGAAGTCGTCCGGGTCGCCGAGCGAGGTGTAGAAGACCCGGCGGTTCTCGCGGGTGTTGACCCAGGCCACCGGCTCGGTCTCCGACTTCCCGTCCTCGGTCCGGCCGTTCAGGAGCGGGGTGACGGTGCGGAACAGGCTGCGGCTGCGGTACAGGTGGGAGGTGGACCGGAAGCCCGCCGGGAGGTTGTTGAGGATGGGATGGCCGGCGGTTTCCGGGATCCGGGTGACCAGGGTCTCCCGACCGGGCCCCTTGCCGTAGTGGTCCTGGTAGTCGGCCCCCAGGATCTCGGTGTCGAAATCGGCCCAGGTGGTGTCGGGGGGATTGTCCGATCCGCGCATCTCGAAGGCGTGGCTGGAGGTGCGGACGGCGACCAGCGGCTTGCCGGCGTCGAGATGGGCCCGCAGGGCGGCCAGCATTCCGGCTGGGGCCTGCCGACGGCGCACGCTGAGGACCACCAGGTCGGCATCGCGGATCGCCTCCCAGTCGGGGAACTCGTAATCGTCCGTCCGGGGACTGGCCAGGACCTGCCGCACCCGGTAGCCGCGCCATTCCAGTTCCTCCCGGGCGAACCGCGGGAGCGTCTCCCAGGTCCGGTACTCGTTCTCGCCGACCACCAGGCAGACCTCCTTCGGGCGGTCGGCCGCGAAGCGGAACGGTTCGCCCCCGAGGAAATCGGCGCTGGTGATGCTCGGGCACCAGTACTTCTCGATGTGCTCGACCACCAGTGCGGTGCCGCGGAAGTGGGACACGTAGGGGGCTTTCCGATGGTTGTACATCGAGTCCGTCAGGTCGCGCATGAGCAGCACGTTCTGGCCCTGGCGGACCATCTGGCGGATCGAGAACGGCCGGCCGAGGACGCACATGTTGATGTGCACCCCCATGACGAGGACGTTGGTGATGCCCCGCTGGCGCATCAGGTGGAAGGCCTCGGCCGAGTCGGTGATGGCGTCGCCGTCGCGGATCTCAAGGGCGGGGTGCTGGCGGGTCCACGCCTTGTAGGAGGGGCAATCCGGGCAGCCGTCGCAGCCGCCGTCGGAATCGTCGATCGGCAGGGGCGCCTCGGTGTCCGGCTTGAGCGAGCACCAGTTCTCGAGGGGGATGGCGGTTTCCACCGGCGGGGCCGACCGGGCCAGCTGCCGGCCGGGGTGGTCCTGGTAGAAGTCCATGGTGTCGCTCGGGCAATGGATGATCAGCGCCCCGGCCGCCCGCGCCCGACCGATCACCTCGTTCATCCGCGGCGCCATCTCCGCGACCCGCGCGGTGGCGTCGGGACAATGGTGCTTGTCCCACATGTCGCAGATCACCACCGCGGTGCGCGAGGCCTCCCAGGAGACGGGCCGTTCGACCACGTCCCATGCGTTGGTATCCGCCGCATTCCGCACCCGGGCCCGGGTGTGGAGTTCGAGCGGGGTGGCGAAGGCCGGGAGGGCGGCGAGGAGGAACAGCAGCCGGGCGAGGATCCGCGGGGCGGGGTGACCGGCCGGGGCGGGGCGGGGTGTGTTCATGGGCGGCGGGGGGTGGGGTTCATTCGGGGAGGGGACGTCCGCGGGTCTCCGGGGCCAGCCACACGAGGACCAGCCCCGCCAGGTACACGAGCGTCATGGTGGCGCCCATCCGGGCGTAATCGCCGTCGTAGGCTCGGACCAGCTGCCCGCTGTACACCACGCCCACGGCGGCCAGGAGGCGGCCGAAGTTGAAGCAGATGCCCTGGCCGGTGGCGCGGACTCGGGTGGGGAACAGTTCGGGGAAATACAGCGGGAACCATCCGTAGAACGCGGCGGTGACGGCGCCGGTCAGGCCGACCATGGCGAGGAAGCCGGCCCCGTAGGCGCCGAAGCCGCGGAACAGCACGGCGCAGGTTCCGAGGGACAGGATGCAGAGGAGCGAGTAGCCGGTGCGGCGGGCCATCGGCCCGCCGATGATCGGGGCGAGCAGGCTGCCGAGGACCGCGCCGAGCGCCGAGACCATCTGGGCGTTGGCCTTGGCCGACGGGATCGTCCCGCCGGTGAGCTGGTCGGTCCACAGGGGGATCCACTGGACCGAGCCCCAGGTGCCGAGCAGGGCGACGGCCGACAGTCCGGCGCCGACCAGGGTCCGGCCCATCAGGCCCGAGGCGGCCAGGTCGCGGAGCGGGCGGTTGGGACGGGCGGCGGTGGCGGCCTGCCAGCGGGCCGACTCGGGAACGAACAGGCGGACGAAGAACACCAGCAGGGCCGGACTGGCCCCAACGAGGAACATCCAGCGCCACGAGTCGACCGTCACCGCGTGGATCCGGCCGACCACGCCGACGAGGAGGATCCCGATGTTCGATGCGGCGCCGATGGCTCCGGCGAGCCACGGGCGGTGGCGTTCGGGCCAGCATTCCATGACCAGGGCCACGCCGAGGGCCCATTCACCGCCCATGCCGAGGGCGGCGATGAAGCGCAGGACGCCGAGGTGCCAGGGTTGCCCGGCGAAATAGCCCGCCCCGCTGAAGAGGGAATAGCACAGGATGCTCAGCGAGAGCGCCCGGACCCGTCCGATGCGGTCCCCCAGCCATCCGAAGGCCGCCCCGCCGAGCGCCGCCCCCACGAGGAAGGCCGCCGTGATCCATCCCATCCACGTGCCCACCGCCCCGTCGCCGGCGTCGCCCAGCATGTCCTGCAGGGCGGGTCGTGCCACCAGGGGGAACAGGCCGATCTCGAATCCGTCGAACAGCCAGCCGAGGAAGGCGGCCGCCAGGGTCAGCAGGAGGGTGCGGCGGTCGGGTGGGGATTCCTTGGGGGCGGCCATGTCGGGAAGGGGTGCCGGATGTCGATACCGGAAACGCGGGGACGCGCAAAGGCCGGGGTTCAGGATTTGACGCGCCCCGGCGCCACCCCTAGCCACGGGGCATGCCGCTGGTCGCGCCGTCCACCTACGTTCCGCCCCGGGTCCTCCGCGACGGGCATGCACTGACGGTCTTTCCCACCCTGTCCCGGCGGGTGCCGGCGGTCGCCTACCGGCGCGAGCGGATCGACACGCCCGACGGCGACTTCCTCGACCTCGACTGGTCCCGGGTGGGGGCGTCGCGGGTCGCGGTGGTGTCGCACGGGCTGGAAGGTTCTTCCTCCCGCAGTTACGTGCTCGGGATGGTGCGGGCGCTCAACCGCCGGGGTTGGGACGTGGTGGCGTGGAACTTCCGCGGGTGCTCGGGCGAGGTGAACCGTCGGCTGCGCTTCACCCACAGCGGGGCCAGCGACGACCTGGCCACCGTGCTGACGGCGGCCCTGGCCGGGGGGGACTACCGCGGGTGGGCGCTGGTGGGATTCAGCCTGGGGGGCAACCTGACCCTGAAGCTGTTGGGCGAGGATCCCGACCGGCTGCCGCCGGGGGGCCTGGGAGCGGTGGCGTTCTCCGTGCCGTGCGATCTGCGGGACGCCGCCGAGGCGATGGCCTCGCGGGCCAACCGCTTCTACATGCGCCGGTTCCTCTCCGACCTGTCGGCCCGGATGGAGCGGATGCGCGGGCTGTTCCCGGGGCGGGTCCCCGGGGGGGATGTGGATTCGATGCGGACGTTCCGGGAGTTCGACGACCGGTTCACCGCGCCCCTGCACGGGTTTGCCGACGCCGTGGACTACTGGACGCGGTCCAGTTCCCGGCAGTTCCTCCTGCGGATCCGCATTCCGACCCTTCTGGTGAACGCGCGGGATGATCCGTTCCTGGGACCGGGCTGTTTTCCCGAGGCCGAGGCCCAGGCGAGTGTGGTGTTCCACCTCGAGGCTCCGGAGCGGGGGGGGCACGTGGGTTTTGTGCGGTTCGGAGGGGATGGCGAGTACTGGTCGGAACAGCGCGCCGGCGAGTTCCTGGATGCCGTGGCGGGGTCTGTCCCGGGATGAACCGGCGGCGCGGCGGACTACCGCTTCTTCACCACGCGCACCGCGAGGATGTCGCTGTCGATGGACGACAGCGGCCGGAGGGTCCGGCCGTCGCCCAGGGGATCCTTCATGAGGTATTCCCCGCCGTCGCGTCCGACGAGGAGCACCCAGTGCTGGAAGCCCGACGGCACGATCACCTTGACGAGGACCGGGTGCCCCTCCGCCAGGGCGGTGTCGATTTCCCGGTGGGTGGGATCCCGGGGGATGACGACGTGGATCCGGCCTTCGGAGATCTGCCGGATGGCGTCCCACTTGACCCATCCCCGGCGGGTGAAGCCGTCGACCTCCTTCAAACGCCGGTTGAGTTGGGCCGGGTCGAGCGGCATCCCGAGATGGGACAGGGCCATGCTGAGGCAGCAGAGGGTGCAGCCCACCTGGCGCAGGGGTTCGCCGCTGCCACCGAGCCGTTCATTGGCCCAGCGCGGGTCGGTCTGGAGGTGGAACGGTCCGGTCGCGGGGCGGGGGAGTGGGGCGGTTTCCGTCGGCACCGGCACCCGGCGGACCTCGGCCCGCCGGCCGGGAAGGATCCACCAGGCGGCGAGGGCGAGGGCGGCGGGGAAGGCGAAGCCGACGATAAGGAGGCTGCGGCGGGTGCGCTGGGGCATGGGGGGCAGGCCGGTGGCTAGCGCGGCTCGATTCGATAGAAGCGAGGCTTCTGCCCGGGCGCATCGTCCCGAATCTCGACCTCGGAATCATCAGTGGTCAGGGTTCTTTGCTCGGTCCAGGTGCCCAGATCGGCGCTGGTCATCACGGCGACGCGGGTTCCCGGATCGGTCCAGATTCGGAACCGGAAGGCCCCGTCCGGGTCGACGGCGGCACTGTCCGGCACGATCCGCGGCGGGGCCGGGCCGAGGAGGCGGGCCACCAGCCCGGCCACGGTTCCATCGGCCCCCGACACCTCGACCCGGTACTCCCCCTCATCCGCGTCGGTGAATCCGCTGATCGACAGGACCGGCCCGGTGGCATCGCCGACCTCCGCCTCGTCGTGGAACCACCGGTAGGTGAAGGGCCCGGAACCCGCCACGGCCGCCTCGAGTTCCACGTCCGTGCCGGGTCGAACCCGTCGCCATTCCGGGTCCCCCGTCAGTACGGGGGGCATGGCAACGAACTCGACGTCGTACAGCCGGACGTCCCGGCCGGCGTGGATCAGACGGTTGCCATCCAGCCGTGCGCCGAGGCCGGCCACCTGGTGTGCGGGGCTTCCCAGGGACACCGGTCGGAGGGGATCGGAAACGTCGAACCAGCGGACACCGCCGGCCCCGTCGGCCCCGATCAGGAATCGGCCGGTCCGCTGAATCTGCCAGAGGGTTCCCGGAAGGCGTGCCCGCTCCTGGATCGCCGCAGGATTCGACACATCGTAGAGATGGAGGCCCCGGGAGGAATCGGCGACGTAGAGCGCACCGGAATCGCCCCCGGTGACGGCCGTCGCGGTTCCGACGTAGGCCGGCGCGCCCGCCAGTGGGAAGGCACCGTCGAGCAGTGGAAGTCCGGTGGCGGGGATCCCGAAGACACTCAGTCCCCGGCTCCATTCGGCCGCCGCAATCCGGTCGGCCGTGACGAACAGTCCGTTGGCGGAGCCGAGGGTCGGGATGCTTCCCAGTACCACGGGATTCCGGGGACGGTCGACATCGACGACCGTCAATCGCGACTCATTGCCGATGTAGGCCAGGCGGTCCCGGACAACGATCGCGTTGGCGAGGCTTCCCGGCAGCGGGAGATTCCCGATCCGGACCGGTTCAAGGGGGTTGGAGACGTCGATGATGCCGAGACCGGCAGCCCGCTCGGTCACCAGGGCCACATCGTCGACCAGCGCGATGTCGAAACCGCGGGCCTGGGGGGACACGGCGTCGAGTCGGGCCACCTCGACCGGCCGGTCCGGATCGGCAAGGTTGAGGACGCGCAGCGACGACTCCCAGCCGTTCACCAGCCAGGCATGACGCCCCCGCCGCTGGAAGCGGACCGTGGCGCCGCTCCCGTGGCCCAGCGTCAGCCCGTGGAAGATCCCGCGGGGCCGAAGGGCCAGTCCGCCCCCCTCCACGCCGGAGCTGACCGTCACCCAGCGGCTCGTCACGGCACCCGCCGGGTTCGAGACCACGACCGAGAACATGCCGGGCTGGGCCTGACCGAGGGGGGCGGTCAGGGTCGGTTTGTTGGCGCCCGTCAGGGGGCGGCCGTCGCGGTACCACTGGAAGGTGGGAGGCGGCTCCAGGCTGGCCTCCACTTCCAGTACCCCGGACTGCCCGGCCGCGACCCGGATCGGCACCGGTTGGCGGAGGATCACCGGTGGATCCGCCACCACGATCGTCCGTTCCACTGAGGCCGGCAGGAACTGCCGGTCGCCCTCCTGGACCGCGCGGACCCGGATCAGTCCCGGACCTGTCACATTCAGGACGTCGCCGTCCAGCGTTGCCGGACCGGACACCAATTGGAAGGCGACCGGCCTGCCGGTGCTGGCCGTGGCTTCGAGCGCGATGGATCGGGTCGCGGACGGAACCGACGCAGGCGGGGTGAAGTTCACGGTCTGGCCGAGTCCCTCCTGGGGCCGGAACAGGGCGACACCGCCGGTCTGAAGAGCGACGATCGCGATCTCCCCCGGGTCGGTCAGGGCGACACCGCGGACCCGAGAATTCCCTGCGGGCATCGGCACCTCACCGAGGAACTCGTACCGACCCGCTTCCAGCGGCGAATGGAAATGAAGGGCCTCCCCACGCCATTCGGTTGTCACCGTCCACCGGGATCCCAAAGCCAGACCATTGAAGCCTGGAGGCGGGGAAGCCTGGGCGTCCCACCGTCCGATGGCGGCGGGTGCGGCCGGGTTTGAGATGTCAAACGTGGCGAGAGCTCCGGCGCCAATGGCCACGACCATCCGGTCGTCGCGGATCCGGACGGCCAGCGCATCCGCGACGGATGGATCATCGAACACCGGCGCGATGGCCGCCGGGTCGGAGGCATCGAAACAAATCACTCCGCCCCGGTTGTTGGCGATGGCGAAGAAGCGGCCCCGGGCCGCGATGGCCGGGTGACTGATGGACCCGAGGAGATGGGAGCCGATCGATTTGGGCTGATCCGGGTTCCGGTAGTCGATGAACTCAGCCGACGGCTCGCTCGTGACCGTCACGCAGGCTATTCCACCCCCGAGGGCGACGCGATCCGACCGGAAGGGGGATCGGTCGAAGGTCGAGAGGTGGATCGGTTCGGCCGGGTTGGAGATGTCGTAGGCCTCAATCGACGCCGTGTCCGCGACCAGCATCAGACTGCCTTCCACCGCGACATCGTCCGCGAAGCCCGCGGTATCCACCGTTGTGATCCAAGCGGGCGTGTCGGGCTGGGACAGGTCCAGGATGGCAACCCCCGCCCAGCCGGCGGCTACGAATGCCAGTGAGCCCCGGGTCACCACCCGCTCGCCGATCAGGTTTTCCATGCCCGAAGGGACCGGAAGGGTTCCCGCCTGGATCGTCGGCCGGTTGAAGATCCGCGTCAGCGACACCGGATCGTACTCCGCGTTCCCCGGTTGTTCGGCGACAACCTCGATGGTGCCCACGTTGGTGGCCACGAGTTCAGAGCCGGCGATGCGAGCCGGTCCGCGCACGATCCGGAAGGCGACCGGCAAACCGCTGTCCGCGGTGGCCGCAATGGGGTGGGGTTGGTCGAGGAGGAGAACCGTCCCCTCGGCAGGGTCACTCCAGTCGAGGGACTGCACGGCCCCGAAGGCGGCACCCCACTCCAGCAGGAGCACGGCCAGGGCCGCCCGAAAAATCCGGTATCCGGTACTGGGACGCACGCTATCGCTCCTCGGGTAACAGGCCATGCAGGGATGTCACCACAGTGCGGGACCGACCGCAATCGCAGGGGCGTGAGGGGAAGATCGCCGTCGATCGGGCCCCCTGAAACGGATGGTCTCCCGACCTTGTCCTCCCCGTCTCCTCCGTGGGAAGGTCGACGCGCTCCGGCTCCCATCCGCCCATGAAGAATACCCTCATCCGCCTCCTGGGGTCGCTCCTTGTCGCCGGGTCGATGTCGGCAGAGACGGTGAAGGATCGCGAGGGGGCGGTGCGGCGGGATCGCGAGGAGCGGGAGAACGATCCCCGCTGGATCTACAACGACGTGGAGCGCGGGTTCGAGGAGGCCCGGGCCAGCGGGAAGCCCCTGCTGGTGGTCCTGCGGTGCGTCCCGTGCATCGCCTGTTCCGGGATCGATTCCCAGGTGCTGGTCGAGAATCCGTCCATCACCCCGCTCCTCGACCGCTTCGTCCGGGTCCGCGTCATCAACGCCAATGCCCTCGACCTGGGGCGCTTCGCCTTCGACTACGACCTTTCCTTCACCACGCTGTTCTTCAACGGCGACGGCACGGTGTACGGCCGGTACGGCTCGTGGTCGCATCAGCGCAACGGCCAGGACCGGGCGACCGACGGGTTCCGGGCGGCGCTGGAGGCGGCGTTGTCCGTCCATGCCGGCTATCCGTCCAACCGGGACGTCCTCGCAGGCAAGCAGCCGCCCGCAACCGCCTACCGGACGCCGGTCGAGATCCCCGGACTCCGGGGCAAGTACGAGTCGTTCCTCAACTGGAGCGGCAAGGTGGTCCCGTCGTGTGTCCACTGCCACCAGATCAACGACGCCCTCCGGCTCACCCTCCGGTCGGAGAACCGGACCCTTCCGGCCGACCTGATCTATCCCATGCCCCCGCCGGAGACGGTGGGGCTCGAGTTGGCGCCGGACCGGGTGGCGCGGGTGGTGCGGGTCCAACCCGGGAGCCCGGCCTCGGCCGCCGGATTCGAGCCCGGGGACGACCTGACCGCCCTGGCCGGGCAGCCCCTCGTCTCGGCGGCGGATGTCAGCTGGGCGCTGCACCGGCATCCCGACACCGGACCGATCACCGCCCGGGTGCTCCGGGCCGGCGGCGAGCGGACGGTCCGGATGGACCTGCCGTCCGGATGGCGCGCGCGGGCGGACATCTCCCGTCGGGTCGGGACGTGGGGGATGCGGGCGATGGCGACCGGCGGACTTCAGTTGGAGGATGTCGGGGATGCGGACCGGGTGCGTCTCGGGATGGGGACGGATTCCCTCGCCCTCCGGGTGCTGCATGCCGGGGAGTACGGCGAGCATGCGGCGGCGAAGAAGGCCGGCTTCCGCAAGGGGGACATCCTGGTGGCGGTCGACGGGAGGACCGGCCGCATGACCGAGAGCGTCCTGATCGGCGAGATCCTCGGCCGGCATCCGCCGGGGCGTCGCCTGGAGGCGGTGGTCCTGCGGGATGGGGTCCGGCTGGAGCTGGGGCTGCCGGTGCAGTGACGGCCCCAAAAAATGCCACTAGGCAAAGCCACCCTTTTGTCACACGTTCCGCCCCGTGTCCAAGGGTGCCAAGGCGTCGGCATCGGCCGAGGTTCGGTTCGAAGACGCGCTCGAACGGCTGGAGACCATCGTTGAGTCGATGGAATCCGGCTCGTTGTCCTTGGAGGATCTCCTCACCCGGTTTGAGGAGGGCACCCGGTTGGTGAAGCAGTGCCAGCAGCGGTTGGCCGAGGCCGAATTGAAGGTCAGCCGGCTCGAGGAAGCCCTCGGGGGCGACCTGGCCGAGGTTCCCGCGGACCTGGATCCCGCGGGGGACACCGACGCCTGAACGGGGCGGACGAACGCTTTCCAAGCCCGGCAACACCGGGTGGATTCCGAGTTACATGAGCCGATATCTCGACATGGTGGATCATCCCTCGCACGTGAAGAAACTCACGGTGGACCAGTTGTCCGAACTGGCCGTCGAGATCCGGCACGAACTGATCGAGGGGTTGGCGAAGCACGGGGGGCATCTCGGGCCGAACCTCGGCGTGGTCGAATTGAGCATCGCCCTGCACCGATGTTTCGAGACCCCGCGGGACCGCTTCGTGTGGGACGTGAGCCATCAGGTGTATGTGCACAAGCTGCTCACCGGTCGGAAGGACCGGTTCCGGACCATCCGGACCACCGGCGGCCTGAACGGGTTTGCGCTGCGGACCGAGAGCGAGCACGACTGCTACGGCGCCGGGCACGCCGGGACGGCCCTGTCGGCCGCCCTGGGCATGTGTGCCGCGCGCGATCAGTTGGGCACCGGGGAGCACGTGGTCTGCGTCTTCGGCGACGCCGCCCTCACCAACGGGATCTCGTTCGAGGCCCTGAACAACATCGCCGGGACCACCAAGCGGTTCATCGGGATCCTCAACGACAACGAGTGGAGCATCGCCAAGAACGTCGGGGCGATCGCGACCTACCTGGGCAAGCTCACGACCAGTCCGCGCTACCACAAGCTCTCGCGGGATTTCGCGGCGTGGATCCGTCGGCTGCCCCACGGCGACCTGGTCAACCTGCTGGGTGCCAAGGCCGAGGAAGCCCTGAAGGGGATTGCCAGCTCGGTGGCGCTGGAGCATTCGCCCTCCGAGTTCGGCAGTGACGGCCGGGGCGGCCACGGGACACCGCTGCTGTTCGAGGAGTTCGGCGTCCGCTACCTCGGCCCGGTCGACGGCCACAACATTCCCCTGCTGATCAGCACCCTCGAGTTCGCCAAGACCTGCACCGAGCCGGTGGTGATCCATGTCCTGACCCAGAAGGGGCGGGGATTCGACGCCGCGATGACCGCGCCGGAGAAGTTCCACGGGCTCGGGCCGTACGATTCCCGGACCGGCCTCACCCCGGTGCCGAAGCCCGGCGTGCCGCCGCTCTGGCAGGAGGTGTTCGGACGGACCATGGTGAAGCTCTGCCAGAAGGACAAGACGGTGGTCGGCATCACCGCGGCGATGCCGAGCGGCACGAGCCTGAAGCTCCTCGAGGACGCGTTGCCGGGGCAGTACTACGACGTGGGGATCGCCGAGGAACATGCGGTGATCTTCGCCGCCGGCATGGCGACGATGGGATTCCATCCGGTCTGCGCCATCTACAGCACCTTCCTCCAGCGGGCGTACGACTGCATCCATCACGACGTCTGCCTGCAGGACCTGCCGGTGATCTTCTGCATGGACCGGGCCGGCCTCTCGGCCAATGACGGGCCCACCCATCACGGGTTGTTCGACATCGCCTACCTCCGCTGCCTGCCCAAGCTGGTGGGCATGGCGCCGTCCAACGAGGACGAGCTGCAGGACATGATGTTCACCGCCACCCTCCAGCCGCACCCGGTGGCCATCCGCTACCCGCGGGGACCGGCCGAGGGCGTGGCGATCAAGGACCAGCCCGCGGTCCTCGAGATCGGCAAGGCCGAGGTGGTCCGGCATTTCAGCGGATCGGGCGGTCGCAAGGTGGCCCTTTTCGGCCTCGGGCCGATGCTCGGCATGGCCCGCGAGGCGGCCACCCGCCTCGCCGCCGCCGGTTGGGATGTCGCGGTGGTCAATCCCCGGTTCTTCAAGCCAATCGACATCGACACCCACACGTTCCTGGCCCGGGCTGCCGACGTGGTCGCGACCCTCGAGGACCATGTCGCCATGGGCGGCTACGGCAGCGCCGTCCTCGAGTGCCTGTCCGAGGCCGGGATCTCCACCCCCGTGGTCCGTCTGGCCTGGCCCGACGAGTTCATCGAGCACGCTTCCAGCGTGGATTACCTTCGGGAGAAGCACGGGCTCACCGCGGAGTCCCTCGTGGCGCGGGTTCTCGAGCACGGGAACGCCGGTGCGCAGGGGGACGGTCGGAGCCTGTCCGAGGCGATCGGCCAGGACTGAACCGCCACCGTCCTCCCCGGACCTCTCGGATCCCGGCGGGCACCCTTGGGATGGAGTTTTCGGACCGGTTGGGACGGATGCGGTCCCGGGGGGAGTTGGTTGCTCGACGACAAGGATCCCCCGGAAGCGCCCTGCACATCGGGGGGCGGCGAATGGATGCCGATCCCCGGGGTTGCCCCGGGACGACGGCATTCCCAACCAGTCCAGCCCCCGACCGGACTGACCGCCCGCCACGGCGACCCCAAATCCATTCCCGCGATACGGACCCGCCCGTTCGAGAACCTATCCCGTCACTCCGCCTTCCCGGCTCGAGGGCGACTTCCCTCGGATCGGAACAGCGCGGAATCCAGCCCGCCCGACTTGTGCCGTGAGTGGGTCACGATGTCTCTCCCTGTGCGAACCGGGTCGGCATCCGGGGGATTGGGCAAGGGTTGCGCGTTGGGAGTTCGGGATTTTGTTGGAACAAATCGGGCGGAACGGCGTCTGAAGGGAAGTGCGGGGTTTGGCGTCGGGATTGCTGGAAGAAAGCGGGCGGCGGTTGGGGCGAGGGGACGGTGACGTGATTGAACAAGTTTTGCTAAAGTTTTGTCGAAAGGATTTATGAACGTGAAAACGGAGCACAAGCGGGTGGACAAGGGGACGGGTGCCCGGGGGGTGGAACGTACGGGAAGCCGGGTGACCACCCTCCGACGCAAGGTGTCCAACATGACCGGGGCGACGACGCCCCGGACCCGGCTGGCGCCGGGGCGTCGGGCTGGCCGTCGGGTGGTGCAGGAAGGGCCGGCTTCGGTGGCGACCGAGGTGATCATTCCCAAGGATGAGTTGGCCCGGACCCGCGTGGTGCCGGTCCGGCCGGCGGGGGATCGGCCCGGGCTGGACCAGGCCTTTCGGGCGCCCGAGGTGCGGCGCGAGGTGTCGGTCGAGCCCGCACCGGCGCCCACGCGCCCGGAGCGGGGACCGTGGGACGAGCACACCTCCCTCCGTTTGTACCTGCGGGAGGCGGTCGAGACCGAGTTGCTCACGCCGGCGGAGGAGGTGGTGCTGGCCGGTCGGATCCAGGCCGGGGACGCCGCGGCGCGGGAACACATGATCAAGGCCAACCTCCGGTTGGTGGTGAAGATCGCCCGTGAGTACGAGGACTTCGGGCTTCCCCTCCTCGACCTGATCAACGAGGGGAACATCGGCCTGATGCGGGCGGTGGAGCGGTTTGATCCCACCAAGGGCGCCAAGCTGAGCACCTACGCCGCCTGGTGGATCAAGCAGTCGATCAAGCGCGCCCTCTCGAACCAGTCCAAGTCGATCCGCCTTCCCATCCACGTGGTGCAGGAGCTGGCCCGGATGAAGCGGGCCGAGTCCCGGATGGAATCCGACCTAGGGCGGTTGCCGACCCATGCCGAGCTGGCCGCCGAGATGAACGTCGAGGTGGAGGACATCCAGCGCTGGCGCGAGGCGGCGGCGATCGGTGCGACCTCGCTCGATGCCCCCCTGGGGAATGATCCCGACAGCAGCCGGGTGGCCGACGTGATCGCGGACGAGGCGGCGTTGATGCCCTGGGACGGTGTCAGCAAGGAGACCAACGCCGAGCTGGTCCGGGAGTTGGTGGACACGCTGAACGCCCGCGAGCAGAAGATCCTGCGGGAGCGGTTCGCCCTCGACGGCGGGGAGCCCCGGACGCTGGAGGACATCGGAATGGACTTCGGACTGACCCGGGAGCGGATCCGTCAGTTGGAGGCGGCGGCCCTGAAGAAGCTCCGGGATCGCCTCCGGGCTCGGGATTCGTTCCACAGCCCGGGCTGAGCACCGGACTGGGGGGGCGCTCCGGTTCAGAGATACCGGTGGCGCCGGTCGAGCGGGAAGGCGTCCTCCAGGTGTCGGACCTCCCGGACCCGGTCGTGGTCGAGGAGCACCTCGACGATGTCGAATCGGAAGTGCACCCGGGGATGACCGACCCGGTTCAGGTATTCAAGCGCCGTTCGGGAGATCCGACGGCGCTTTTTTGCGTCCACGGCGTCCGCGGGACGGGACCAATCCTCCCGGGAGCGGGTCTTCACCTCGACGAACACCAGGCTGTCGCCGTCGCGGGCGACCAGGTCGATCTCGCCGTGCCGTCCGCGGAAGTTGGCGGCGAGGATCCGGTAGCCGGCGCGCCGCAGGTGCCGTTCGGCGGCCCGTTCGCCGAGGCGTCCCCGCCGGAGGTTGCGAGGCTCGTCGGCCCGTCGAAGCCAGTCCGGGCGGAGCCAGTCCAGGAACCGGTTCCAACTACCCAAGTCCGAGTTCCGGTTGCCGGAGCGGGGCGAAGCTCCGGCGGTGGAGGGGGCAGGGGCCGAGTCGACGCAGGGCCTCGAGGTGATCGGGGGTGGGATACCCCTTGTGGCGGGCGAAGCCGTACCCGGGCCACTCGCGGTCGGCGTCGAGCATGAACCGGTCCCGGGTCACCTTGGCCAGCACGCTTGCCGCGGCGATCGAGTAGCTTCGGGCGTCGCCCTGGACCAATGCCGTGTGGGGGCATGGCAGGTCGGGAACCGGGCGTCCATCCACCAGGGCATGGACCGGTGGCGGATCGAGCCCGAGCAGGGCCTCCCGCATGCCGGTGTGGGTGGCGCGAAGGATGTTGATCCGGTCGATCCGTTCCGCCTCCACCCGGATCACGGTCCGGAGGATGTCCGGATGCCCCGTCAGCCAGTCGAAATGGCGCTCCCGTGCCCGGGCGGTCAGTTGCTTGGAGTCGTTCAGGTCCCGCCACTCCGGCGGAAATCCGCCCGAGATCCAGTCGGCGGGAAGAATGACCGCCGCCACCACGACCGGGCCTGCCAGCGGACCCCGTCCGGCCTCATCGACCCCGGCCACGCGAAGGATGCCCCGGGACGCCAGTTCGCGTTCCGGGGCCAGGCGGTCGGGAGGGGGGGCGCGCATCCGCCGGAAACCTGCCTGCGGTCGCCCCGGTTGACAACGGGCAGGGCGGGCAGCGGGGTGACGATGGGGGACGGAACCGTGGGAAGGTTTGGGGCGGGGGTCCCCCGGGCGACCGGCCTCCCGGCGGCGGTCAGAGCCGCGAGAGGATCCGGTCGAGGTCCACGTGCCGGGCGACGATCTGCTGGATCAGCCCGATCTTCTCGGTGTCGTCCGGGCGGGTCTTGACGATCAGGTCGTGCACCTCCGAGGCCACCTGGTAGCTCCCCCCCTTCACCCAGAGGACGGGGCAGGGCAGGGTGCGGGCCATCTTGAGGACCCGGTCGGCCGGCCGGATCCCGTCGGACAGCACCAGGCCGGCCAGCCGTCCGTCGGGTCCCGCCGCGTGTCCGGCGGCGGCCTCGATGAGGTCCTCGCGGTCGGCGGGGACGATGAGGAGGGTTCCCGGGGTGAGGACGCGGTCGACGTTCGCGGCGCTCATGGCGCCGATGGCGGCCTGCTGGACGATGTTGTGGATGCCGTTGGTCCGGTTCAGCACCTCCGCCCCGAGGGCCTCGCGGACGAGGTCGACGGTCGGCTTGGACAGGATGGGCTGGTGGGGGATGACCCCGAGCAGTTCGAGGCCCTTCCGCTTGAGGCCGCGGCGGGCGAAGTCGGTGATGTACTCGAGCTTTTCCGGCAGGACCTTGTTGAGGATGACCCCGAGCACCTCGACGCCCTCGGCGGCGAACAGGGCGCGGTTCATCACCACCTCGTCGATGGGCAGTCCGATGCCGCCGCGCGAGACGATGACCACCTTGGCCTGGAGGAGCCGGGCGACGGTGGCGTTGGACAGGTCGAACACCGAGCCCACCCCGGCATGTCCGGTGCCCTCGCACAGGACGAAATCCTTCTCCCATGCCACGCGGTCGAAGGCCTTGTGGATCCGGCGGACGAGGGAGTCGAGGTTCGCGTTCTGGAGGTACTTGCGGGTGAAGTCGGGCTCCACCGCGATGGGCGACATGTCCACCAGCGGGCAGTTGAGCCGGAACACCCGGTCCATCAGCACCGAGTCCTCGTCGATCTTCTGGGCGTCGATCTCCACGAAACGCTGGCCGACCGGCTTGATGTAGCCGACGCGTCCGAAGCGGTTCTGGAGGGCCGACAGGAGGCCGAGGGAGGTGGTGGTCTTGCCGTCGTTCTGCCGGGTGGCGGCGACGAACACCCGGGGGGTGGTGGTGTTGAGGAGCATGGGTCGCTCGGGGTCGGCCCGGGGTTCAGAGGTCGTGGGGCAGGTCGTCGCCGGACTCCGGATAGAGCTTCTGGTACTCGATGCTCTGGAGGCCGACGATGGCCGCGACGCCCAGGATGTCGTGGGCGCTGCTGCCGCGGGACAGGTCGGCCGCCGGCCGGTCGAGCCCGAGGAGGATCTGCCCGTAGGCGTTGGCCCGGGCGATGTGCTGGATGAGCTTGCTGGCGATGTTGCCGCTGTTGAGGTCGGGGAAGATCAGCACGTTGGCCCGTCCGGCCACCTTGCTGTCGGGCAGCTTCCGGTGGGCGATCTCGGGGATCAGCGCGGCGTCCACCTGCAGCTCGCCGTCGAAATCCGCCTCGAACCGCTGTTCCTCGGCGTGCTGACGGGCCAGTGCGGCGGCCGCCTTGACCCGTCCGATCGCCGGATGGGCGGCGCTGCCCTTGGTGGAGTAGCTGAGGTAGGCGACGCGGGGGTTCACGCCCATCAGCTGACGTGCGAGCCGGGCGGTGGAGATGCCGATGTCGGCCAGCTGCTCCACGGTGGGCTCGGGGATCACCCCGCAGTCCCCCATGAACAGCACGCCCTTCTCGCCGAAGCGCGTGTCCTCCACCTCCATCACCATGCAGGACGAAGCGGTGGTGGCGCGCGGGGCGACCTTGATGATCTGGAAGAGCGGACGGAGCACGCCGCCGGAAATCTCGTTGGCGCCGGACACCAGGCCGTCGGCCTGCCGCATCGCCACCATCATGGCGCCGAAGTAGTTCGGCTTGGTCATGGCTTCCCGGGCCTCGCGTTCCTGGATGCCCTTGGCGCGGCGGAGCATCTCGAACCGCCGGACGAAACGCTCCAGTTCCTCGCTCTCGGCGGGGTTGATGATGCGGATGCCCTCCAGCGAGACGTTCAGCGCCGCGGCGGCCTCCTTCACCCGGGAGCGGTCCCCGAGGAGGATGGGCACCCCGAGCCGGAGCGAATGGAACTGCCGGGCGGCCTGGAGAACCCGCGGCTCGGTTCCCTCGGGGAACACGATCCGCTTGGGATGGCGCTGGAGTTTCTCGATGACGCTGCCGATGAAGCGCATGGGACGGCTTGTGTAGCAGGGGGGGCATCGTGCGGCAATGCCGGTTCCGGGTCGTGGGCAATGGGCTCGACACCCGACGTCCCCCGCCGTACTCCGGGCCGGTCGTTTCCGGACCATGCAACGAGTCCTCGCCTGGATCACCCACGCGTTTCCCCTCTGGGTGGCGCTGGGCGGTGCGCTGGCGCTGGTGCGTCCGGCATGGTTCACCTGGTTCTCGGGCCCATGGATCGTGTGGGGCCTGGCCGTCATCATGCTCGGCATGGGGCTCACCCTCACGGTGGACGACCTGCGCGGCCTGCTGCGGCTTCCGCGGGCGGCGGCGGTCGGACTGGCGGCCCAGTACACGGTGATGCCCGCCCTCGGATGGCTGGTCGGCCGGGTGTTCGGCCTGCCGACACCCTTCGCGGTGGGGCTCATCCTGGTGTCCTGCTGCCCGGGCGGCACGGCGTCGAACGTGGTCACCTACCTGGCCCGCGCCCATGTGGCCCTCTCGGTGCTGATGACCCTCCTGTCGACACTGGCCGCGGTCCTGCTGACCCCGTGGCTCACCGGCCGGCTGGCGGGGACGCTGGTCGCGGTGGATGGCTGGGGGCTGTTCCGCAGCACGGTCCAGGTGGTGCTCGCCCCGGTGGTGGCCGGCATCGCGATCAACCGCCTCGCCGGCCGGACGGTGTCCCGGGTCCTGCCCGTGCTGCCGCTGGTCTCGGTGGTGGCGATCGTCCTGATCTGCTCCAGCATCATCGGCGGCAGCGCCGGGGCGATCCGCGACGCGGGGTTCCGGTTGCTCGGCGCGGTGTTCGCCGTCCATGCGGCCGGCTTCGCCCTGGGGTATGCGGCGGGTCGGGTGATGGGATTCGATGCCGCCGTTCGGCGGACCATCGCCATCGAGGTGGGCATGCAGAATTCCGGGCTGGGCGTCGTGCTGGCGCGACGGCATTTTGCCGACCCGCTGACGGCGGTCCCGGCGGCAATCTCCAGCGTGTTCCATTCGGTCATCGGCAGTGCGCTGGCCGGGTGGTGGCGATGGCGATCCTCGGGGGAGGCGACGACCCGCCCGGCGGGGCCCGATGGCGAAAGGTGACGGCATGACGGACATCCTGAACGGCAAGGTGCTGCTGATGGTGGGCGGCACGGGGGGGCTCGGCCTGTCCGCGGCCCGTGCGTGCGCGGCCGCCGGCGCGCGGGTGGGCGTGATCGGACGCGACCCCGACCGGGTGGCGGCGGTGGTTTCGGAACTCGGCGACGCCGCGTTCGGGCAGGCTGGCGATGCCTCGGAGCCGGGGGTGGTCGACACGGCGGTCGACGCGGTGGTCCGGCGGTGGGGGCGCCTGGATGGCCTGTACCACGTGGCGGGCGGGAGTGGTCGACGTCGGGGCGACGGGCCGCTCCATGACCTGGGCGATGCGGGCTGGGACTACACGATCGGGCTCAACCTCACCTCGGTCTTCCTCTCCAACCGGGCGGCCGTCCGGCGATTCCGGGCGCAGGGCGGCGGGGGCAGCGTGGTGAACTGCGGCTCGGTGCTGGGCCAGGCGCCCTCGCCCCGGTTCTTCGCCACCCACGCCTACGCCGCCGCCAAGGCGGGGATCGTCGGGCTCACCCGGTCCGCCGCGGCGACCTATGCGCCGGAAGGCATCCGGTTCAACGTGGTCGCCCCGGCCCTCGTGGCCACGCCCATGTCGGTCCGCGCCCAGGAGGATCCGATGATCTGCGCCTTTGTGAGAACCAAGCAACCCCTGGACGGTGGACGCCTCGGCCGGCCGGAGGATCTGGACGGGGCGGTGGTGTGGCTGCTTTCCGACGGCGCGGCCTATGTCACCGGGCAGGTCATCGCCGTCGACGGCGGGTGGTCGGTCAGCGACGGGCAGGATCCGCGCGGAACGGAGGGAATGGCATGAATGACATGAGTGGCCCGGGTGCGGGGGCGGGCGGGGAGTACTGGCTGGGGCTGGACCTGGGGGGCACCAGCGTGAAGGGCGTGGCGGTGACCCCGTCGGGGGAGACCCGGGCGACGTTCCACCGGGAGTTCGACCTGGGCGAGCCCATGGCCTTCGCCCGGTGCGTGGCGGCGGTGGCGGCCGAGGCGGAATCGACGCTGGGGCGTGCCGGACGGATCGGGGTGTCGGCGCCCGGGATCGCATCGATGGACGGTCGGAGCATCGCCCACATGCCCGGGCGGTTCGAGGGTTTGGAGGGGCTGGACTGGGGCGGGCATCTCGGCCGTGGGGACGGGGTGGTGGTGTTGAACGATGCCAATGCGGCGCTGCTGGGGGAGGTGTGGCTGGGGGCGGCCCGCGGGGCCCGGAACGCGATCCTGATCACCCTCGGGACCGGTGTGGGCGGGGCCGCGCTGGTGGACGGGCGCCTGCTCCGAGGGCACACCGGCAAGGCGGGGCACCTCGGGCATGTCTCGCTCGACCCGGAGGGACGTCCGGACATCTGCCGGACCCCGGGGTCGCTGGAGGAGGCGGTGGGCAACCTGCACATCCGCGAGCGCACCGGGGGGCGGTTCGCCACCACCCATGACCTGGTCCGGGCCCATGCGGCCGGGGATGCCGGGGCCACCGCGGCCTGGCGGCGGTCGGTCCGGGCCCTGGCCGCGGCAATCGCCTCGTTCGGCAACGTGCTCGATCCCGAGGTGGCGCTGATCGGCGGCGGGATCGCCCGGGCGGGCGACCTGCTGATGGATCCGCTGCGGGAGGATCTCGACGCGATGGAATGGCGGCCCGGCGGTCGCGGAATGCGGGTCGAACGGGCGTCGCTGGGCGAACTGGCCGGTGCCTTCGGCGCCGCAGGGCGGGCGGGCGGGGTGGTGGGGGGGTGACGAAATACCCGTTTTCCGTCCATTCAGGTGCTTGTGAGTCTGCCGGCCGCCCCCTTAAGGTCCGCCGCGCATGAGCCCGGGTCTCGATTACCTGAACCGCTGCCGTCAACTGCTGGACATCGTCCAGAACCAGCTTCCTGAAGTCCGCCAGGCGGCCAAGTGGTTCGCCGACTCCATCCTCGCCGGACGGATGGTCCACCTCTTCGGGTCCGGCCATTCCCGGATCCTCGTCGAGGAGATGTGGCCCCGGTACGGTTCGTTCCCGGGGTTCAACCCGATCGTCGAGCTCTCGCTGAGCTTCCACAACCTGGTGGTCGGCGCCAACGGGCAGCGGCAGGCGATGTTCCTCGAGAACGTTCCGGGGCTCGCCGAGCGGATCCTCCGCAACTTCGACCTCTCCCCCAAGGACACCGCACTGGTCGTCTCGTCCAGCGGATGCAACCTCGTTCCGATCGAGATCGCGGAGCAGTTCCAGGCCCGGGGCGTGAAGGTGGTGGCGATCATCTCGCGGGCCCACTCCGAGGCCACCCGCAGCCAGCGGCGTGACGGCCAGAAGCTCCAGGACTTCGCGGACCTCGTCCTGGACACCGGGGCCCCGGTCGGGGATGCCATGGTGACATTGCCCGGCCTGGAATCGCCCGTGGCGCCGGGTTCGACCATCGGCGGATGCGCCCTGGTGAACGCCATCAAGGCCGAGGTGGCCCGTCGGCTGGTCGATGCCGGGCAGCCGCCGCGTGTCCTGACCGCGCCGGCCATCGTGGGCGGACGCCGGGCCGGCGAGATCTTCGAGGCGGCCTACGACGAGCACGCCCGGCGGATGGCCCGGCTCTACGCCGGCCTCGGCCAGGCCGACGTCCCGGCCCAGCCGGCTTCGGCGACGCCTCCGGCCCGTGCCCCGCTTCCGTCGCGCGACGGATCGCGTCCCGCCCGCAACGGCGGCGCGGAGGACGGCCCGCGTCGGCAGGGACCGGGAGATCGCGCCCGCTCGGCGCGACCCGAGCCTGTGCGCCCCCCGGCCCCCCCGGCCGCGGCGGCCCCCGCGGCGGCATTGCCGCCGAACTGGGACTCGATGGACGACGTCGAGCGTCGCCTCTTCCTGCGGCAACAGGCCGCTGCCGCACCGGCCGCCGTCCAGGAGCCGGGCGAAGCGCCTTCCGTCGGGGCCGACGAACCCCGCGGCCCGCGTCGGCGCCGGGGCGGCCGGGGTCGGGGCCGGGGCGATCGCGACCGGGAACCGGCCGGGGATCATCCCGGATCGGACCGGCCGGGGACATCGGCCGGACGCGAGGATGTCGACGCGGCGGCGGAGGCCGAGGGGGACGAGGAGGAGGCGGTGGAGATCGAGGTCACGCCCGAGCCCGAGTTCCCGGCGAACTGGGAGTCGATGGACGACGTGGAACGTCGGCTCTACCTGCGCCAGCGGGCGGTCGCCGTGGGCGGTGGGGTGGAGGCGGGCCGGCCGGTGTCGGGTGAGCGGGGTTCCGACCGCGAGGAGGGCCGGCGGCCGCGGCGTCGGGGGGGGCGGGGCCGGGGTGGTGGTGGCGGTGGCGGGCGGGGACGTCGGGGTGGCGAATGAAGCCCTGGGTCCTGAGGGTCGAGTGTGACGACCGGCCCGGGCTCGTCCACGGCCTGACCGGGGTCCTCCTGCGCCGCGGGGCGAACGTGGTGGGCAACCACGAGTTCGTTGACCGCACCCTGGGGCGGTTCTTCATGCGGACGGAGTTCGATCTTCCGTCCGGCACCCCCGACGGCCTGCTGGAAGCGTGCCGGGAGGTCCTGCCGACCGGTGCCCGGGTCCGGGCCTCCCATCTGGAGCCCAAGCGGGTGGTGGTGCTCGCGTCGCGCGAGCATCATTGCCTGGCCGACATCCTGGTCCGGCACGCCTACCACGAGCTCAATGCCCAGGTGCTGGCGGTGGTGAGCAACCATCCCGGGCTGGCGACGCTGGCCCGGCGGTTCGAGATCCCGTTCCACGAGGTGCCGGTCCTGGACCTGCCGCGCGAGGTGCACGAGGCCGAGGTGCTGACCTGGGTGCGGAAGTACAACCCGGACTACCTGGTCCTGGCCAAGTACATGCGGGTGCTGAGCCCGGAGTTCATCCGCCATTTCCCCGACCGGATCGTCAACATCCACCACTCCTTCCTGCCGGCCTTCGTCGGGGCGCGGCCGTATCACCAGGCGTTCGAGCGGGGGGTGAAGGTCATCGGCGCCACGGCCCATTTCGTGACCGAGGAACTCGATGCCGGGCCGATCATCGTCCAGCAGGTGGTGCCGGTGGACCACACCCACACCGCCGCCGACCTGGCCCAGGGGGGGCGCGATGTCGAGCAGATGGTCCTCGCCCGGGCGCTGCGTCTGGTCTTCGAGGAACGGGTCTTCCTGTGCGGCAACCGCACGGTGATCTTCGACTGACCCGGCTATTTCGGCAGGTCCCGGACCGGGAACTCCTGTCCGCGGGACGTGCCGTCGAGCTGGGCCGACACCGAGGCGTGGCGGGCGGCGATGAAGCGCTTGATCTGGTGCACCGGGCGGCGGGGGTCCATCGCGCTGCCGTCGCGCGGGCCCTCCTCCCACGTCGCCGACACCGCCCGCTCGAAGCGGTCGATGCGGAAGTCCGCCTCATCCTGGACCACCGGACGCACCCGGGCGGCCAGTTGGTCGATCTTCCCGAACAGCCGTTCGGGCCGGAAGAGCGTCTCATGGAACGTGCGCAGGTGCCGGCGATACGTCTCGCGGAATGCCGGCACGGACATCGCCCGTTCGAGGAACCGGTGATCCGCCACCCAGGGCCGGTCGATGCTGGCCTGTTCCCGCATCTCCGCCGTTCCCACGAACGGGAACTCGCCCCACGCCCGGTCGAGGTCCCAGGGGATGAACCCGAACCGTTCGGTCCGCGGGTCGAGGTACAGGTGGAAGTTCTGGCCGTTGAGCAGGAACCCGTCGTAGGAGGCGATCCACGCCAGCACGGCCAGGAACCGGGCGCACTCGTCGAGGTCGAACAGTTCCCCGAACCGCTCGGCAAACTCGGTATCGGACGCATGGGTCACCAGCCGGGCGGCCTCGATCAGTCGGGCCTTCTGGGCGTCGGTGATCCCGCCCTTGGGATCGTAGATCTCGTCGTACGGGGCCCAGTCCGGGCCGAGGTCGGCGAACAGTTCGTAGGTGACCGGCTTGAACAGCGCGGTTTCCCGGGTGCCGAACCGTTCCGCGGCGAAGGCGGCGTCGATGCTCTCCGGCATCACGTACAGGCCCATCGGACGTCCCTCGAACTGCCCCTCGATGCTGAGGGTGACCCGGGCGTAGGCGGTGCGGGGGGCGGGGACTCCGGCCTCGCGGAACGCCTCGTAGGCGAGGGTGTCGCTCACCGCCGACCAGTCCGCGTTGAGGTTGTTGAGGCTGAAGCTGGACCGTCCGGCGAACCGGCGATCCTGCCCGCCGCGGGCGAGGTCGAACCGGAAGGGACGCTTGAACCCCGCCAGCGCGCCAAGGTAGGTGCCGTTGCCCTTGAACCGGACCGCGGTGTCCCCGAAGTCCCGTCCGCCCAGTTCCAGACGTCCCTGCGACCACTCGAAGTCCAGACCCAGCACGCCGGCGATCCCGCTGCGCTGGGAGTTGGGGTTGCGGAGGATCATCCGGCCGCCCGGAGGGTTGAAGTCGGGCACCGCCTTCACGGTGCGGGGCTGGAGCTCGGCCCATTGCCGCCGGGTGAACCGCAGGTGCACGGGCCAGATGTTGGTGGTCCGGAAGAACTGGCCGGCGGTCTCGACCCCGTCGGCCGACGCCAACAGCCCCGGGACATCCTCCGGGGCCACGGCGGCGGGCGGGGTGTTGGTGCGGGGCCACGGCCGCTCGAGCAGGGTCACGCCTTCCTGGCCGCCGAAGCGGGCGCCGAGGAGGATCATGTGGGGCAGGAGACGTCCGGATTTCCAGGCCCAGAACAGGCCCCCGGCCAGCAGGAGGACCAGGAGGAGCACGCTGCCGGTGGCGATGGCGAACCACTTCAGGAGCCGTCGCCACAGCGGCCGGCGGGGCGACGGGTCGGGAGCGGGGGCGTCGGGCATGCGGCGATCCTGCGCCGTCCGGGCCGTCGGGTCCATCCCGGGAAACCGGAGGCGGAACGACTCGGGCGCCCGGCGCCCGTCCGCTTTCACCGCGCGCGCCGGGTGCCCGGGACGTCCCCGGCCACCAGCTTCCGGGCGCCGGGGGAGAGGCGGGATTCGGCCCAGATGCCGACCGCGCCCGCGCCCGCCCAGCCCACGCAGCAGAAGAGCGAGGGCAGGACGGCGCCGAACACCAGCGTCTTGCCGAAGGCGACCGTGGCCCGGTCGCCGGTCAGGGAAAACCACGCCCCGAGCCGGGTCATCGCCGCGTACTGGAGCGCCATGGCGATTCCTGCGATGCCGAGGGTGAGGAAGGCCTGGAAGCCCAGCGGCTGGGCCTGGCCGGCAAGGAGCAATGCCAGGGCCGGGGCCAGTTCGCCGGCGAGGACCATCAGGCCCGGGACGAGGAACACCCGGTTCAGGTGCCGATGGTGGGCCCGGATCACCTCGGTGTCGGAAACCGCGGTGGTGAGGAGAAGGTCGAGGGCACCGGTCCGGCGGGCCTCGGCGAAGACGGCGCACGATTCCCAGGCGACGAGCGATTTCCACCCGTAGCGGAGGAACATGAAGCCGTAGGTGAGGAAGCCGCTGGCGATGAAGACCGGGGTGGCGCCGGGGGTGCCGGCGGGGCCGGTGGTTCGGGTGAGGGTCACGAACAGGACAGCCAGGCCCCCGCCGATCGTCAGGGCGAGGATGCCCAGTGCCCAGGCCGCCCGCGGCATCCAGAGGCCCCGCGCCAGCAGGGCGCGCACCGGATCGGTGTCGAGCCATCGCCGGTTGACCTGCCGGCGGGCCGGCCGTTCCGGGAAACCGGCACCCGGTGCGGATTCCGTCCGGGGCCGCTCCACCGCATCCCGCCAGCCGCGTTGCAGGTGCCAACCCGTCCACGCCAGCGCCGCCCAGGCGAGTCCGTGCTGCAGCGCCAGCAGCCGCCAGAAGCGGCCCGGACGGAGCGAGTAGGCCAGGTCCGACTGGGCCGACAGCAGGGCGGTGGGGGTGATGTCGGCCGGCAGGGAGGCCCACGGCGGGGCGCCGAGCCGCACCGCCCCCTGGGACAGGAGCGGGAGGAACACCAGCAAGGCGACGAGGAGGAGGGCCGACCGGGCCAGGGCCTGGGACTGCTCCCGGGCGCCGGCCGACACGGCCAGGCAGAGGCAGAGGGAGAGGAAGAGGGTGTCGATCAGGACCAGCAGGGTGCGCCAGAACTCGCCGGCGGTGACTCCGCCGAGGAACCAGGCGGCGGCGATGACGGGGAAGGCGGCACCGAGGCCGAACAGTGCGTTGAGTCCGACTGCCGCCAGCTTTCCCACCGCCACGTCGAACCCGTTCAACGGCGTGAGGAACAGCAGCCCGAGCGTCCCGTCGCGCCGTTCCTCGCTGATGGCATCGGCGGCGAGGAAGATTCCGGCGAGGGCGGCGAAGGTGAACGCCAGGAAGACCAGCGCGGCGAAGAGGCCCGCTCCCGCCTGCCGGGCCGCACCGGTCGCCGACAGGAACATCAGCATGAACGCGGCGATCAGGGTGGCGATCACCGCGCTGCCCAGCCGGACGGCGAACGTCATCCGACGGCGGGAAGCCGCCTGCAGTTCGCGTCGGGCGACGGACAGGACGCTCATCGGGTGCCGCCGATCGTGACAGGGGGTCGGGACCGGTCGAGCCTGGAATCCTTGGAACAAGTCCCTGCCGTGGACATGGTTTCGCCATCGGATTGCCATCGGCGCCTCCCCCGGTCAGGGGAGATTCGGGCCGGCTTGTGACCGAGTTGTTACAATCGGGCCATTCCGGCGCCATGAGGACGCCGAAGAGTGGCGCCCATGCGAACGGGCATCCGGATGACTCTCCTGCTCGCCGGCGCGGTGGCGTCGGTCGGGGCGGACGTGTCGCTGACCGAGACACGGGCCACCCTGGAGAAGTGGGTTCAGGCCCGGCAGTTGGCCGCCCGGCAGCAGGCGGACTGGCGTCTGGAGAAGGAGACGCTGGAGGCCACCGCCGCGTTGTACGAGCGGGAGCTCAAGAGCCTGCAGGAGCAGTTGGCGGCGGCGGCCGAGAGCGGTGTCCAGACCGGCACCGAGCGGGCGGACCTGGAGAAGCAGCTGGCGTCGCTCGAGTCGCAGGAGGCCCGCGCGGCGGCGCTGGCGGGCGAACTGGAGGCATCGGTCCGCCGGTTGGCACCCCGGTTTCCCGAGCCGTTGCGGGAGAAGGTCGCCGCCCTGCTGGCCCGGATTCCCGCCGAGGGACAGGAGGCGCGGGGATCCTCGGGGGAGCGTCTCCAGGCCGTGGTCGCCCTCCTGGGCGAGGCCGACAAGTTCAACGGGGCGGTCCATGTGGTCAGTGAGCTCCGCCGCAACCCGCAGGGCGAGGAGGTCCAGGTCCGGACCCTCTATCTCGGGTTGGGACAGGCCTGGTTCGTCGACGCCACCGGCTCGTACGCCGGCACCGGGGTGCCGGGTGCGGCCGGTTGGGAATGGACGGCGCGCGGGGACCTCGCCGACACGGTCACCCGGGCCATCGCCATGTACGAGAACACCCAGCCCGCCGCCTTCCTCGGCCTTCCCGTCCGGATCCAATGAGCACCCGATTTCCGTTCGCCCCGACCCGTGTCCGTCCCGTCTGGCTGCTGGCCCTGGCGGCGATCGCCTTCTGCCGGGCCGTCGGGCAGGACCTGGCCGCCGCCTCGGAACGGGCGCGGGCCGATCTCGAGGCCGCCCTGGCCGAACTGACCCGGGTGAACGAGGCGATCGCCTCCGAGAAGATCCCGCTGGCCCGGCGCCTGGCGGAGCTGGAGGACCAGGTGATCGCCGGTCGCCGCGAGCTGGAGAAGGTGCGGCGCACCCAGGAGAACCAGTTGGTCGAGCTGAACGTGCTCAAGGCCGACGTGAAGCGCCGGTCCGATGCCGCCGCGTTCCGGACCAGCCTGCTGGGCGAGTATGCGCGCCTGTTCGAGACCCGGATCCACATCGCCGAGGTGGCGCGGCACGCCGGGGTGGTGGGCGCGGCCAAGGTGGCGGCCGAGGCGGGGACGACCGACCCGGAGGCGCGGCTGGCCGACCAGGGCCGGCTGCTCCAGGAGGCGGCGGCGCGTCTGGACCGGGTGCTCGGTGGTGAGGTGTTCGAGGGCCGGGCCCTGGCGCCCCGCGGGGTCATGGAAGACGGCAAAGTCGTCCTCGTCGGCCCGGTGGCCCTGTTCCGGTCGGGCGCCTCGGACCTGGGCGGGCTGGTGCAGCTCCAGCTGGGTTCGCCCGAACCGTCGGTGATCCCCCTCGAGCCCGGCGTGAGCGGGGGAATCGCCGCGCTGGCCGCCAGCGGGGCGGGGATGCTGCCGCTCGACCCGTCGCTCGGCAACGCCCTCAAGATCGCCGCCACCAAGGACACCTTCCTCCAACACTTCCGCAAGGGCGGTCCGGTCATGTACCCGATCGCCGCCCTCGGCCTGGCGGCGATCCTCGTGGCGCTGGTGAAATGGGCGCAGCTGTCGAGGATCCGGCTGGCGACGCCGATGGATCTGCAGGCGGTCCTGGGGCATCTGCGTCGGGACGACGCCGCGGCGGCCACGGCGCATGCCGGGAAGATTCCGGGTCCGACCGGCGATCTCCTCCGGGCCGCAGTGGAGCATGCCGACGAGAAGAAGGAGTACATCGAGGAGGTCCTGTACGAGGTGATGCTCAACGTGAAGCCGGGGCTCGAGCGGTTGCTTCCCTTCCTCACCCTCACCGCCGCCTCCGCCCCCCTGCTGGGCCTGCTGGGAACGGTCACCGGCATCATCAACACCTTCGGCCTGATCTCGGTCTTCGGCACCGGCGATCCCAAGACGCTCTCCTCGGGCATCAGCGAGGCGCTGATCACCACCGAGTACGGCCTGCTGGTCGCCATCCCCGCCCTCATCGTCCAGGCGCTGCTGTCGCGTCGGGTGAAGGGGGTCCTCGGCAGCATGGAGCAGCTGACGGTCGGGTTCATCAACGGCCTCCCGGACCGGGTGGGCCTGGAGGTCCGCTGAACCGGGCGGCTTCCCGGACAACGAAAAGGAACGCAAATGAACTGGTGGCAGAGCACTTGGAAGATGTGGGTCGACGGCGGGGTCATGATGGTCCCGCTGGCGCTGATCGCGCTGTTCATCTACGGGCTGGGGTTCCGGCTCCTGGTGTACCTGGCGGGGCTGGGCCACGGGCGGTTGCGGGCGGCCGACATCGACCGGCTGGTCGCCGGGCCCGACGACGCGTCGGGCCAGGTGGCCGAGGTCCTCCGCTACACCCAGGACGAGGTCCGGTCGCTGGAGGAGATCCAGAACCGGTTCGCCGAGGTGATGGCGTCCAAGGTGCCGGAGATCGACCGGCGGCTGGTGTTCCTCAACGTCATGATCTCCGCCGCGCCGCTGGTCGGGCTGCTCGGGACGGTGCTGGGAATCCTGAAGACCTTCCAGGCGATCGCCGTGGGCGGGGGCAAGACGGTGGACATGATCGCGTCCGGCATCAGCGAGGCGCTGATCACCACCGAGGTCGGCCTGCTGGTGGCGTTGCCCGGGATGGTGTTGGCCTTCGCGGTCCGCCGGAAGCGCAACGAGTACGTGGGATTCCTCGCCCACCTCGAGAGCGTGACCCTCCAGCACTTCAAGCCGATCTTCCACGGCGCCACCCGCATCATCCGGCGGCCCGCCAAGCGGACGGGTGACGCGGCGGCGTCAGCACCCCGGATGGAACAGCAACCCGTCGGCGCATGAGGAACCGGCGTCCGGTGGTCGACTCGGAGGAGATGACCGACATCAACATCTCCCCGCTCATCGACATGGTGTTCATCCTCCTGATCTTCTTCATCGTCACCACCACCTTCGTGGAGGAGACCGGGGTGGATGTGGACAAGCCCCAGGCCGCGTCGGCATCGGCGCTGGAGAAGAACAGCATCCTCCTCGCGGTGACCGCCGCCGGGCAGGTGGTGTATGGCGGACGGGAGCTGGGGCTGGGCGGGGTCCGTCCGCTGGTGAAGCGCCTGACGCAGCAGGACCCGATGCCGGTGATCATCCAGGTGGACGAGAAGGCGGCGGCGGGGTTGGCGCTGAAGGTTCTCGACGAATCCAAGCTGGGCGGGGCGCTCAACGTGAGCTTCGCCGCGGCGCGGCCCTGAGGCACGGATGCGCCGGGTCTACCAGCCGCCGTCGATGGACAGCGGGTGCCCGTGGGGCGCCGGGCTGGCCCTGCTCGCGGCCGTCGGTGTCTTCCTGCTCGTGCCGGTGATCCAGCATGTGTCGGCGCGGCAGCAGAAGCAGCTGCTGCTGTCGAAGGCCGACACCACGCAGATGGCGCCGCCGCCGACGGTCGACACCCCGCCGCCGCCGCCGCCGCCGCCGGAGACCGAGGAACCGCCGCCGCCCGAGCTGGCCGATGCGCCGCCGCTCGACGTCCCCCTGTCGATCGACCTGGACATCGCGGTCGGCGCCGGTGGTGCGCTGGCGATGGGCGGGATGGGTATGGGCGGCGACCAGGGGGCGCTCAAGGAGCTGGCGGCATTCGACGTCACCGAGTTGGACCGCCCGCCCGAGCTCGTGGCGGCGGTCAACCCGGTGCATCCCGCCGAGTTGCGGAAGGGCCGGGTGGAGGGCCGGGTGACCGTGGTCTTCGTGGTGGCGGAGGACGGCCGGGTGGAGGACGCCCGGGTGGAGAGCAGCACCCGTCCCGAGTTCGAGCGCCCCGCGCTGGATGCGGTGAAGCGCTGGAAGTTCCGCGCCGGCACCAAGGAGAACCAGGCCGTCCGCACCAACGTCCGCCAGCAGATCCTCTTCAAGATCCGTTCATGAAACCTCCTGCATTCTCCCTCCGGGCCCGGTTGCTCGCGGGGCTGCTCCTCGCCGTCGGCGGATGGCTTCCCGCCGCCCGGTCGGCGGCGCCCGACGCCGGATTCTGGGACAGCCCGGAATTCGCCCGGCGCTTCACCGGGAGCTACGGCATCCACAGCGAGATCGAGCCGAAGTTCGCCACCCCGGAGGAGCAGGCGCTGTTCCAGCAGCTCGTGCCGCTGATGCGGGACAACCCGAAGGAGGCGGTGAGCCGGCTGACCGCGGCCATCACGCCGTCGTCGAGCGCCCTGCTCGAGTTCACCCTCGGATCGCTGCTGTTCCAGGAGGGCGACGTGGCCGGGGCGGTTGCGCGGTACGAGGGGGCCATCGCCCGCTTCCCCGACTTCCGTCGGGCCCACCGCAACCTGGGACTGGCCCTGGCGCGGGAGGGACGTTTCGCCGAGGCGCTCCCGGCCCTCACCCGGACGATCGAGCTGGGGGGCGGCGACGGGGTGGTCTACGGGCTCCTGGGCTACTGCCACCTGAGCCTCGAGCATTCCCTTTCGGCCGAGGTCGCCTACCGCAACGCGATCCTGTTCGCGCCGGACAACGCCGACTGGAGCCTCGGCCTGGTCAAGGCGCTGGTCGCGCAGGAGCGGTTCCGCGAGGCGGCCGGACTGCTGGAGGAGTTGCTCCAGCGGAATCCCGCCAACGACTCCCTCTGGGCGCTGCAGGCGGGGGTGTACGTGCAGATGGACGAGCCGGTGAAGGCGGCGGTGAACTACGAGGTGCTCCGGCGCATGGGACGGGCCACCGGGGCGCAGCTGATGCTGCTGGGCGACCTGTACATGACCCGGGAATCCCCCGAGCTGGCCCTCGCGGCCTACCTCGAGGGGACGTCGGCCGAGTCGGCCGGGAACGTCACCCGTTCCCTCCGGGCGGCGGAGATCCTGGTCGGCCGCGGTGCGTGGGAGGAGGCCCGGGCGTTGTTCGGGAGGATCCGCGAGGTGGCGGGGGAGGGGTTGGCCGAGGAGGAGCAGCTGCGCCTGCTCAAGCTGGAGGCCCGGGTGGCGCTGGCGTCGGGCGACGCCGCCGGGGCGGTGCCGGTGCTGGAACAGGTGGTCTCGCGCAACCCGCTCGACGGGGAGGCGCTTCTCCTCCTGGGCGACCACCATGCGCGCAACGACGAGCCCGCGAAGGCCGCGTTCCGGTTCGACCTGGCGGCGAAGATCGAGGGGTTCGAGGCGGATGCGTGGCTCAAGCACGCCCAGATGCTGGTGCGGCAGCGGAAGTACGACGGCGCCCTCGAGCTCCTTCGCAAGGCCCAGAAGCTCAAGCCCCGCGACAACGTCCAGCGCTACCTCGAGGCCGTCGAGCGCGTGTCCCGCGGCGCCACCCGCTGACCGCCCGCACCGGCCTCCCCGGATGCCCATCCCCCAGAACCCCGTGCTCCCATCCCCCAAGCGCCCGTCCGGTGAACCCGGGAAGGCCCGCCTTCGCGGATCCGGTCGGGATCCGATCCTCCCGCCGTCGGCGAGGGTCGGCCTGATGGTGTGGCTGGTGGTCTGGCTGGTGTTGTCCGGCGTCCCCACCCGGGCGCAGGACGCCGCCGGGGGAACCCTCGCCGGCACGGTGACCGAGGCGGGAACGGGGCGGCCGGTCGGCGGGGCGGTGATCACCGTCCGCGGCACCACCCTGGCCGTCCAGGCCGACGGGGCCGGGCGTTACAGCATCGGGCAGGTTCCCCCGGGCACCCATGTGGTGGCGGCCAGCAAGGCGGGGTTCCAGCGGGGGGTGATGACCGACGTCCGCGTCGCCGCCGGCCAGACCACCCGGGTGGATGCCCAGCTCCAGCCCGAGTACTACGAACTCGAACCCTACGAGGCCATCACCGAGCCGTTCGAGGAGCAGGCCATGGAGATCCTGGCCGACCGGCAGCGGTCGGCGGCGATGACCGACGGGATCGGCTCGGTGGAGTTCTCTCGCCTGGGTGTGGGGAACGCGGCGGAGATCATGACCCGGATCACCGGGGTGACCGTTGCGGACGGCAAGTTCGCGGTCATCCGCGGGCTGGCCGACCGGTACAACGTCACCACGCTGAACGGGGCCGAGGTGCCGAGTGCGGATCCCTACCGGCGGGCGGCGCAGCTCGACCTGATCCCGTCCGGGATGATCGAGAGCGTGGTGGTGCACAAGACCTTCACCCCCGACCTCCAGGGCGGCTTTGCGGGCGGGGCGGTGAACATCGTCACCAAGGCCTTTCCCGACCGGCAGTTCGCGAAGTTCACCCTCGGCGCGGGCTGGAACACGCTGGCGTCGGGGAACGGCCGGTTCCTCTCGTACGAGGGTGGCGGGCTGGACTGGGCGGCGATGGACGACGGGTTCCGATCCCTGCCGTCGGCGGCGTTGCGTCCGCTGGACCTGAACGGCGCCCAGCGGCAGTACCGGACCCCGGAGGAGCGCGAGGCGCGGCTGCGGTTGGCGGAGGACTACGACGCCGCGCTGCGCTCGTTCCGCAACAACACCTTCGCCCCCGGCCGCGGGGCCCCGGGACCGAACTACAACTTCTCCGCCTCGGGCGGCGACCGGGGCGAGCTGTGGAAGCGCCCGGTGGGCTACTTCGCCGCGGTGAACTACGACCAGAAGTACGGGTTCGTGGAGCAGGGATTCCGGGGACGCTACAACGAGGAGGCCTCGGGGCTGGCCCCGGTGTCGGAGTTCGTCCTGGACCGCGGGGTGGACGAGGTGTCCTGGGGTGTCGTCGGGAGCGTCGGCGTGGAGTTGATGGAGGGCCACGAGATCAACCTCAACTTCATCCACAACCAGAGCGCGCAGGACATCGCCTCGGTGCAGGATGGTCGGGTGGTCAACCTGGGGCAGTTCGACCCGGGCGAGGACTCCCTCAGCCGGCTCTACCTGATGGGCTTCACCGAGCGGTTCCTCCAGAACTTCCAGGCCCGGGGGAGCCATGTCCTCGAGGGGGTCAACGGGCTCAAGATCGAGTGGCTCTCGTCCTTCGCCAACACCGGCCAGGAGGATCCCGACGTCCACATCTTCCCCCTGCAGCTCTTCCCCCAGGCCGACGGCCGGGCATTCCTGATCGCCCAGAACCCGGACCTGCCCAACGTCACCTCGCCCACCCGGTTCTTCCGTGACTCGTCGGAGGAGAACCGGAACTTCCGTCTCGACATGACCCTGCCGGTCGATGTGGGCAACGGGCTGGAGAGTTCCCTCAAGTGGGGGCTCTTCCACAGTCGTTCCGACCGGGTCCTGCGCGAGTACCGGTTCAGCTACAACGTGCCCAACCCGCAGGAGGCGGTGGACCCGGACGAGTTCGTCAACTCGGTGCTCAATCCCACCGGTCCGACCTTCGTCGAGGTGCCGGGGTCCGGCGGGCGGGGGCGGTTCGATTTCCGGGGGAGCCCGGTGCTCGACGGGAACGCGATCGGGCCCTTCGGCTACGACGGCAGCCAGGAGATCGCCGCGGCCTACCTCATGGGGGACCTCTCGGTGTGGGAACGGCTGCGCCTCATCGGCGGGTTGCGGCTCGAGACCACCGACCTGCGCACGGCGCCGCTCCCCCTGGGACAGGAGCCCGGGGTGGCGCTGAGCGACGGGGTCATCCAGGTGGAGGACCTCCTGCCGTCGGCGGCGGCGGTGTGGAACGTCACCAGCAACATGAACGTCCGGGTCAGCTACGCCGGGACCCTCGCCCGGCCCACCTACCGCGAGTACGCCCAGTTTGGCGCGCTCGACCTGCTGAACGACGAGTTCGTCCGCGGCAACCCGACCCTCCGCCGCACCCTCATCGACAACTACGACCTGCGCTGGGAATGGTTCCGCCGCCCGGGCGAGGTCCTGTCGGCCAGCTTCTTCTACAAGGATCTCACCGACCCGATCGAGAAGCTGATCGTCGACGCGCAGAACGGTGTGGTGAGCTTCACCAACCGCCCCTCGGCCACGGTGTTCGGCTTCGAGGTCGAGGCCCGCACCAGCCTGGATGTCCTCGACGAGCTGCTGGCCGACTTCAGCGTGGGGGTGAACTTCACCTGGATCGAGTCGGAGGTCTCGGTGGCGCGTCCGGGGTTCGAGTACACCCGACGGCTGTTCGACCAGCCCCAGTACATCGCCAACGCCGACCTCACCTACGACAACAAGGACTGGGGCACCACGGTCACGGTGGTCTTCAACCAGACCGGCGAACGTCTCGTCGCCGAGGTGGGCAATGCGCCGAACGTGTACGAGCAGCCGTATCCGACCCTCGACTTCCTCATCTCCCAGAAGTTCCTCAAGCGCTGGCAGGCACGCCTCGCGGTCAAGAACATCCTCGACCCGACGGTCCGCACCCTGTTCGTGCGCGACTACGACGGGACCCTCAACGACCTTGGCGGCCAGTTCGTCTACCGCAGCTTCTCCCGCGGCACCACCATCAGCCTCTCGCTGACGGCGGAGTTCTGAAGGTTTTCCAAATCACCATGGGGTCGCCATCTGGCTGTCACACACGCCGGGCAGCGTGTACCCGGTTTCGGGGATCCCCGGAGCCGACAAACCCAGAATCGAACAATCATGACATTGAAGAGATACCTCCGCGGACTGCTGTCCGCGGCCCTGGTGTGGATCGGGACATCCGCTGCCCGTTCTGCCGACGTCGAGGTGAGCGGCTATCTGTACGGGGAGCACAACTGGACGGCTGGCAACGTGTATGTGCTGACCGGATTCACCTACGTGATGGGTGGTGCGGTGCTGAACATCGAGCCCGGGACGGTGGTGAAGGGTGTGGGTGGGAGTTCCGGGGCGAACGACTTCGGGGCGCTGTTCGTGTGCCGCGGGGGCAAGCTGAATGCGATCGGGACGCCGAACAGCCCGGTGATCTTCACGGCGACGGAGGACGATGTGACCGATCCGGAGGATCTGGTGTTCCCGAGCCGCGGGCTGTGGGGCGGGGTGGTGGTGCTGGGGAACGCGCGGCTGAACAACCCGGCGTCGACGACGAACAACGTGAACTTCGACGTGTTCGAGGGGTTGCCGGACACGCTGGTGACGAACCCCGAGAACGGCCGGGAGGACTACCTGCACCGGTTCGGGGGTGAGGACGACGAGGACGACTCCGGTGTGATCCGGTACGTGTCGATCCGGCATGCGGGCAAGCGGTTGACGACGGACAAGGAGGTCAACGGGCTGACGCTGGGCGGCGTGGGACGGGGGACGACGGTGGAGTACGTGGAGACGTACTGCGTGGCGGACGACGGGTTCGAGTTCTTCGGCGGGAGCGTGAACACGAAGTACCTGGTGTCGGCGTTCAACGACGACGACGCGTTCGACACCGACCAGGGGTACAACGGGAAGAACCAGTTCTGGTTCGCGATCCAGGAGCCCGGGACGCGGGACGAGGGTTCGGAGCAGAACGGGCAGCCGAATCCGCCGGATGTGCTGGTGGAGGGGGCTGAGCCGCTGTCGACGTACGAGGTGTACAACGCGACGTTCATCGGTGCGGGGACGACGGGATCGGGGAACGACGTGATGAACATCCGGCGTGCGAACTTCTGCCGGTGGCACAACGGGGTGTTCACGGAGTTCCAGGGCCGTGGGATCCTGATCGACGACACGTCGGCGCCCGAGGTGACGCACAACCTGTGGTGGGCGCTGGCGGGCGGGCCGGGAGCGGGACACGGGACGGCGTTCGCGCCGGCCGAGCTGAACCCGATCGCCGACCCCATGCTCCGCGGCATCGGCCGGGAGCCTCTCGCGGGCGCCCTCGATCCGCGTCCCGCGGCCGGCAGTCCGGCCTTCGCCGGCTTCAAGCCGACCCCGCGGGACGGCTTCTACAGCGACGCCCCGTACAAGGGCGCGTTCGATGGCCGGGACAACTGGATGTACGGCTGGACCGCCCTGACCGCCGAGGGCTTCTTCCCGCCCCGGACCAACGTGGTCGAGGTGAGCGGCTATCTGTACGGGGAGCACAACTGGACGGCTGGCAACGTGTATGTGCTGACCGGATTCACCTACGTGATGGGTGGTGCGGTGCTGAACATCGAGCCCGGGACGGTGGTGAAGGGTGTGGGTGGGAGTTCCGGGGCGAACGACTTCGGGGCGCTGTTCGTGTGCCGCGGGGGCAAGCTGAATGCGATCGGGACGCCGAACAGCCCGGTGATCTTCACGGCGACGGAGGACGATGTGACCGATCCGGAGGATCTGGTGTTCCCGAGCCGCGGGCTGTGGGGCGGGGTGGTGGTGCTGGGGAACGCGCGGCTGAACAACCCGGCGTCGACGACGAACAACGTGAACTTCGACGTGTTCGAGGGGTTGCCGGACACGCTGGTGACGAACCCCGAGAACGGCCGGGAGGACTACCTGCACCGGTTCGGGGGTGAGGACGACGAGGACGACTCCGGTGTGATCCGGTACGTGTCGATCCGGCATGCGGGCAAGCGGTTGACGACGGACAAGGAGGTCAACGGGCTGACGCTGGGCGGCGTGGGACGGGGGACGACGGTGGAGTACGTGGAGACGTACTGCGTGGCGGACGACGGGTTCGAGTTCTTCGGCGGGAGCGTGAACACGAAGTACCTGGTGTCGGCGTTCAACGACGACGACGCGTTCGACACCGACCAGGGGTACAACGGGAAGAACCAGTTCTGGTTCGCGATCCAGGAGCCCGGGACGCGGGACGAGGGTTCGGAGCAGAACGGGCAGCCGAATCCGCCGGATGTGCTGGTGGAGGGGGCTGAGCCGCTGTCGACGTACGAGGTGTACAACGCGACGTTCATCGGTGCGGGGACGACGGGATCGGGGAACGACGTGATGAACATCCGGCGTGCGAACTTCTGCCGGTGGCACAACGGGGTGTTCACGGAGTTCCAGGGCCGTGGGATCCTGATCGACGACACGTCGGCGCCCGAGGTGACGCACAACCTGTGGTGGGCGCTGGCGGGCGGGCCGGGAGCGGGACACGGGACGGCGTTCGCGCCGGCCGAGCTGAACCCGGTCGCCGACCCCATGCTCCGCGGCATCGGCCGGGAGCCGGGCACCCTGGCGCTGGATCCGATCCCGGCCGCGGGTGGCCCGGTGTTCACCAGTCCGCGCAAGGTGCCTTCGGATCCGTTCTACACCGCCGTGGCCCATCTGGGAGCCTTCGGCACCGAGAACTGGATGCAGGACTGGACCGCGCTCGGCGCCGAGCGGTTCGTCCGTCCGACCCGGATCCGCACGCTCGGTCCGGTCGATGGCGGCACCCCGACCGGTGGATTGGTCACGGCCGTGCTGGCCGATGGCAAGGTGGTCCTCACCTGGACGGCCGAGGGGGTGCTCGAGGTTTCCGACGCGTTCAACGGCACCTACGTGCCGGTTCCGGACGCCGCGAGCCCGCTGTCGGTCGAGCCGACCGGTGGTGAGAAGTTCTACCGGCTGCGCTGAGGCGCGGTCGGATCCCGGGTGACACACGACACGGCCGGCTCCCGCGAGGGGGCCGGCCTTCCTCTTGCCCGGCCGGAGGAGCATCGATCGTCCCGGGGTCGGTCATGTCGGGGGCCGGGCATTGCCGGCGCACGGTCGGACCGCCAACCTTCCGTTGGTGCAAAGCAATCCCACACGCGGTGTTCGGATCCTGCTGGTGGTGCTGGTCCTTGCTGCGGGTCAGGGGCTGTCCGGTGCGGGGGCGGGATTGGCGGCGGGTGCGAATGGCGAGGCGCTGAAGGACGGGCGCCCGTTCCGGGGGATCGGCGTCAACGCATATGACGCCTTTGTCCGCACGATCTCCGAGCCTGGCCGGCCGGTTCCCGTCGCCGCGTTTCAGGACCTGGCCCGTCGCGGCATCCCCTTCGTGCGCTTTTCCGCCGGCGGGTACTGGCCGGTGGACTGGGGTCTGTATCGGACCAACCGGACGGAGTACTTCAAGCGGTTCGATGCGGTGGTGGATGCCGCCCGTGAGGCGGGGATCGGTCTGGTGCCCTCCCTGTTCTGGCATCTGTCGACCGTCCCGGACCTGGCGGGGGAGCCGTGCCGAGCCTGGGGGGATCCCGGGAGTCGCACGCACCACTTCATGCGGGAGTACGTGCGGGAGGTGGTCTCGCGCCATCGCGATTCCGCGGCGGTCTGGGCGTGGGAGTTCGGCAACGAATACAACCTCGCTGCGGACCTGCCCAACGCCGCGGAGCATCGTCCGCCGGTCGTGCCGCAGCTTGGAACCCCCGCGGTGCGATCCGGACGTGACGAGGTGAGCCATGGCGACATCCGGGTCGCGCTGCGGGAGTTCGCCCGCGAGGTCCGGCGCCACGATCCCGTGCGGCTCATCATCAGCGGTCACGCCTTTCCCCGGCCGAGTGCTTGGCACCAGATCCATCGGCGTTCGTGGGACACGGACTCCCGCCAGCAGTTCAGGGAGGTGCTCCTCGCGGATCACCCCGAGCCTGTCGGGGCGGTTTCGGTCCGCCTCTACGACCGGGGTTCCGACCTGGCCCGCCTTGGCTGGGCCGCTGACGATGCGCGGTCGGCCGGCCGGGTGGTGTTCGTGGGCGAGTTCGGGGTCCCCGGGCCCGATGCCGACCGCGACGGATTCGAGGCGTTGCTCGATGCCCTCGAAGTGCACCGGGTTCCGCTGGCCGCGCTTTGGGTCTATGACTACGACGCCCAGGCGTCCGACTGGAATGTCACCCCGCTGAACGCGCGGTCGTGGCAACTGGACAGGATCGCGCTGCGCAACCGGCTTTGGGCGGCGGAGGCCGAGGAGTCGGTTCGCCGACCCTGAAAACGTCGGCCCCCTTGTCTCGGCGCGGCGCACGGGGGATGCTCCGGGCCGTGGGAATCTCACCCCAGCAACTGGCCGAGATGGAGCGGCGCCTGGCCCGCGGACGGATCGGATCCGCCCGGTCGCCGGACGCCGCTGCGTCCGTTCAAGCCGCAGCTCCGGACCCCCTTCCGGACCGGATTCTGGGGCTCGACCCATCCCTGCGTGGAACGGGTTGGGGAGTGATCCGCCTGGAGGGGCGCCACCCACGGACGGTGGCCTGCGGGACGATCCGCTGCCCGGCGGGCTGGGAGCGGTCGCGCTGCCTCGGGCGGATTGCGTCGACCCTCGCCGCGGTGCTGGTCGAGCATCCTGCCGCCGTGTGCGCCGTGGAGGGGCTGTTCCACGCCCAGAACCTCCAGACCGCCCTGATCATGGGCGAGGCACGCGGGGCGGCCCTGTCGGTGGTCGCGGGAGCCGGCCTTCCCATCTACGAGATCGCCCCGCGCAAGGTGAAGCTGGCCGTGGTGGGGTACGGGGCGGCCGACAAGGTGGCGGTGGCCCGCATGGTCCAGCGCCTGACCGGCATGACCGAGGTGATGGCCCCGGACGCGGCGGATGCCCTCGCGGTGGCGATCGCCTACTCGCAGGAGGCCGCGCGGATCACCGCACGCCCCCTGCGCCGGGTTTGATTCCGGGCCCGGATCCGCGTCACTTCCGGGGGCCGACCAGCTCGATGAAGTTCCCGTCGGGATCCTGGAAAACCGCGATGAACGTGCCGCCCCCGAGGTCGGTGGGGGTCTTGCCGAGCAGGGTGACCTTCTCCGCCTCGAGGCGCTTGAGGGAGTCGTTCAGGTTGGTCACGAAGAGCGTCAGGTAGCTCATCCCGAGCGTCGAGTGGATGTACTTCTGGTCCGGGCGTTTCCCGGGAGCGCCGGGGAAGCTCATGAGCTTGACCCGCGTGGCGAGGTTGCCCTCGCCGAGCACGAACACCCGGATGGCGGCCGGCTGGTTGTCGGTGAGGCCGATCTCGGCGGCCCGCTCGGCCGTCACGTTGAACCCGGGCACCTCGCGGAACCCGATGGCATTGGTGTAGAACCGGGCGGCCTTGGCGATGTCGCCCACGACGATGCCGATGTCGATGACCGGCTTGGAGAACTCTGCATCGGCCGCATGGCTGGCGCGGATGCCGGTGAACAGGGCGATGGCGGCGAGCCACGGGGCGAGGCGCCGGAGCGCAGCGGGGAATGTCATGGCGGGTGAGGGTACCGGGGCGGGCGTTGGCGGCAAGAGGGCAGAGGATGAGTCCGACGGGGTCCGCCAGGACCCCGCAGGGTTGGGCGGGGGACAGCCGGACCGGCCGCCGATCGGCGTCGGCTACGGGGGGAGGGCGGCGGAGACGGGCGTCGACCCCTGCGGGGGGCGATCGGGCTCGCAGGCTCGCCCACCGGAGGCGGATCCCTCGCGGGATCGGGCGGCGGCCGCTACGGGGTCGGAACCTTTCGCCCGACGACCCAGGCGTTGAACAGCCCGTACTTGAGCGGGGTGGCGTTCAGGAGCCAGTCGAGCGCGGCCGGCACCGTCCGGTCGGTGCAGGCCACCTGATCCACCCGGCAGCCGAGTCGCCGCAGGAAAAAGGCGATGTCGAGCGCGTTGGTGCAGACGATGGCGTCGTCGTCCGGGGTGAACGGCTCCTTGATGATCGGGGTCATGCGCTCGAACCGGACCGAGTCCGGCGCCGTGCGCATCCGACGCCGGCGATCCCGCAGCGCGTGCAGATTCCGCCACTTGTTGCCCAGCCCGCGCATCCGCGGGTGGTAGTCGCGCCAACCGAGGAAGCGCAGGAAGTTGGGCGAACTCACCACCACCCGGCCGCCGGGGACCGTGACGCGGACCATCTCGGCGAGGAACGCTTCGGGGTCCTCGACGTGCTCGAGGACGTTCAGGGCGCCCACCGTGTCGAAGTGGGCATCGGGGTAGGGCAGCCTCCGGCCGTCGTACAGCCGGCAGCGGTCGGTGAAGGTCCGGGTCCGCTCGATGTTCGGACCGGATACATCGACCCCGTGGGCCTCGATCCCGTCGCGGGTGAGCGTCGCCACCACCTGTCCGACGCCACAGCCCACGTCGAGCACACGCCCACCCGGCGACTCCGGCCGCAGCGCCGCGGTGAACTTCGCGTAGAACGCGGCGTTCCAGCCCGCGAGGATCTCCGCGTAGGCCGCATCGTTGCGGACGTGGTCGAGGTGGCTCGGGGTGGACATGCCTCACTCCGGACGGGCAGGGGCGGTGGGTGCCCCGCCACGCGTTCCGGACCAGGTGAGGAATCCGGCGAGGAGCAGGCCGGCGGCGAGGGTGGCGATGCTGACGTACAGCGTGCCGGCCGCGGGGTTGAAGTCGAACGTGACGGTATGGGTTCCGGCGGGGACCGCCACGGCGCGCATGATGTGGTTGGCCCGCAGGAGGGTCGCCGGCTGGCCGTCGATCCGCACCTGCCAGTCCGGGTGCCAGCGGTCGTTCACCAGCAGGACCGCCGGCGCATCGGCCTCGGTGCGGTAGACCAGGTGGCGGGGCGCGCGACGTTCCAGCCGGGCCGTCCCCGACCCGGCGCCCGGGGTGGGGGTGATCCCCGGGGCGGCCGCGAGCAGCACCCGGGCGTGCGGATCGAAGGACGGATCCTTGAGCCGGGACAGCGTCACGGCGTCGTCGGGAAGGACCTCCCAGTCGGTGTACAGGCCCGCCCGGGGAAGGACATCCGGGACCTCGAACACGGCGTACGGCCCGTTGGTCCTCACGATCGCCGTGAAATCGTCCGCCTGCAGGCCCGCCTCGCGTCGGGCGTCGGGCTTCAGCGTGAGCTCGAACTCCAGCCGGGGGACAAACCCGTTGGTCCGTCCGAACATCGCGTCCAGCTGTCCGCCGAGGCCGTTGGCGGCAAGCAGCCAGCGGGTGTTGGTCAGCTGCCACAGGCGCAGCACCGGGCCGAGCCGGCCGGCGGCCGGCTCGAAGTTCTGCAGATACGCCTTGTCCAGCTCCGGCATCCGCGGCGCCTGGATGATGTCGAGGGTCTGGACGTTGTAGAACTGGAAGTGGTTCTCGAGCCAGAGGTTGTGGATGGCCGGCATCAGGCCGTCCTGCGGATCGAGGAACATCTGCCGGACGGTGGGCAGCGGCCGGGCGGTCATCCGCGAGGCGGTGGGATCGGCCCGGAGGAAATCGACCACCGGGTTCGACGCGTACCGTCGGACGTAGTCGTAGTGGACCACCCAGGGGGTGTTGGCGCGGACGAGGTCGATGGCGAGGAGCGTGCCGAGGAGCCACCATGCGGTCTTCTGGTGGGCGCCTCGGAAGCGGCCGGACAGGACAAGGAGGAGCAGGGCGCCGCAGGCGATCAGGAGGGCGGCGTACACGACCACCTCGGTGATGCTGTGGCCGGCGACGGCCGCGGCGACCGGTTCATCGAATCCGAGTTCCCGGAGGTGGCCGACGAGTGCGGGGCGGTAGGTGGCGTAGACCAGGGCGCCGGCCAGGCTCAGGCCGGTCCAGGCGCCGAGTCCGAGGACCCATCGCCGTTCCCCCGCGGTGGCCCGGGCGAACCAGCGCCGGACCCCCTCGATCCATCCGCCGGTGGATGCGGGGCCCGGGGCGAGGTATTCCCGGGCGAGCGCCTCGAGGCCGTGGGCGAACAGGATCACGGCGCAGAGGTGGAACCCGTGCAGGAACTTCATCGGGATCCGGATCGTGGAGAAGAACGGCAGCGCGAACACCAGGCGGTAGAACGGGGCGAAGCGCCCGTAGGCGAGGAGCAGCGAGACCACGGCGGCCCCGGTCCAGAACCAGATGCGGCGGCGCTCGGCGTCGGAGAACGGCGACGGCCCCCGTCGCGCCGCGCGGCCCACCGCCCAGGCGGCGCCGAGGAGGACCAGCACCCCGGCGTACTCCCCGCCGCCGGAGAACCGGTTGCGCGGGTTCCCGTCGGGCCCCACCGCCCCCCAGTAGGCGCCACCCGCCGCGGTGTCCATGCGGTAGCCGAGGACGCCAGGGATGAACAGGCGGACGGTCTCCGCCTTGGGGAAACTCCAGCCGGTGGCGAAGTTCCAGCGTTCCTCGGGTGATTCCTTTTCCGACAGGACCGCCACGTCCTTGACCGAGGTGCCGACGAGCGTGCTGAGGGCCGACGAGGCGGTGGCGGCGGCGAGGGCGGCGACGAGGGCGACGCGGGCGGCGGCGAGGCCGAGCGAACGGGGGAGCTGTCCGGCGTCGAACCGGATGTCGCGGACCACGAGGTAGGCGGCGACGTAGAGGCTGAGGATCGCGCCGACGTCGGCACCCTCCATGACGTTGACACCGACCGCCACCCCGGCGAGGGCGGTCCGGAGCCAGGCATGGCGGCCGCCGTTGAGGAGGCCGATCGCGACCAGGACCGAGGCCAGGGCGAGCGCGCGGGGCGGGAGTCCCCACGCCGCGTGGGAGAGGACGTTCGAGTTCAGCGCCATGGCGACCGCGCCCAGGGCGACGACGGCGGGATGGAACCCGTGGCGGCGGAGGCAGTACGCGGTGGCGAGGCCGAGGAGGAGGAGCGAGAGGGGGGCGTAGAACTTGGCGAAGGCCGGGGCGGATCCCACCGTGAAGAAGATCAGCTGGGTGAGGTTCGGCACCGCGTTGATCTCCTGGCTCCCGAGCCAGGTGTTGGGTCGCCAGTGGCCGGTGAAGGCCTCGTGGGCCGTGTCCTGCTGCGAGGCCACCACGCCGAGGGGCGAATCGTTCGAGAACAGGGCCTGCGACGGTGACAGGCTCGAGCGGAACAGCAGCCCGAGCAGGAGCAGCAGGAGGCCGAGCACCGGCAGGTTCTGGCGGAGGAGGCGGGTCATGTCGGAATCAGGTTGGATCTTCCCCCGATGGACACCGCGCATGCGCGAATCGTCGGGGAGGCCCGGATGGGAATGGTCAGCTGCCGGATTGTTGCAGGAGTTCGTCGGCCCGGTCGAGGCGTCCGGTGAGGCGTCGGAGAAGGTCGCGACCGGACACCACCCCTTCGGCCAGTCCCACCAGGGTCCGCCCGGCGACCGTCGCCGCCCGTTGGCGGCAGGCCGCGGCCAGGTCCGCGCGGTCCAGCCGCAGCAGCATGCGGCGCTTGACCGCCGTCCGGGCGGCGAACAGGGCCTTCAGCCGCCACGCCCGCAGCCCCCGCCGCACCGGCCCCTCCGGGATCCAGGGCCGGATGGTGTCCATCACCCGCCATTCGTCGGACACGAAATGCTCGAGGTCGACCAGGTGCCGACGGGTGGCGCTGGCGGCGTGGATCCGGTAGCGGCAGTGGTACCGCGGCACCTCGACGACATGCCCCGTCCGGGCCGCCCACTCGGCGAGGAACAGCCCGTCGGCCAGCTGGGGGTAGTCGCGGAAACGGCAGGGGGCCGGGAGACCGTCGGTCCGGAACACCACGCCGGGGAGGAGGACCGGGTGGAGCTCGGAATGCCGGACGAGGAATTCCCGGAGGGGCACCCGACGTGCGGGGCCGTCCGGCCGACGGACCCGCGGCCCGGTCACGGCATTCCGGTCATCCACCTCGAGGTTGAGGCAGTAGCCTAGGCCCGGTCCGGGAAGGCCGGCGAGGGGCGGGAGCAGGTCGGAGAAGAACGCGGGCTCCACCAGGTCGTCGGCCATCAGCAGGTGGAGGAACCGGGTCTCCGGGGCGAGCTCGAGTCCGCGGTTCAGGTTCCCGATCACCCCGAGGTCGGTTTCGTTCCGACGGTACTCGCAGGGCAGTCCGGCGAAGCGGCGGACCAGTTCCGGGGTGGAGTCGGTGGACTGGTTGTCGAGCACCACCACCCGGTCCGGCCGACGCTGCTGTCGGGCGAGGAACTCCAGGGTTTCCGGGAGGAACCGTTCGCCGTTCCGGACCGGGATGACGGTGGTGAGCTCGACCATGGGGCCCGTTCAGGCCGACGGCAGGCGGCGGAGCCAGGCGGCCGGCCAGTGGGTGAGGTTGCGGGTCAGGCCGCTCTCGTTGAAGGGCCAGGCCGGCTGCTCGAGGACGAACTCCGGATGACGGGCGGCGAACTCCGCGGCGGCGGTCGCCGGGTTGTCGTCGACCCACTCCGGCCGCCCGCGCGGCACGTCGCCCAGGTCCCGCATGATGCCGTCGGTCGCCACCAGGTACGAACCCGGCGTGACCAGCCCGTGGTACGCCTCCAGCTCGGCGGCGACGTGGGCGCGGCTGTGGTCGGAGTCGAGCAGCACCAGCACCGTCTCGCCGGGCCGCACCAAGCCGCGGGCCTGTTCGACGGTCGACTGGGCGGTGGAGCTGCCCTCGATCAGGGTGATGTAGGATGCGAGGGGATGGGCCTCGATGGCCTGCCGGTTGGCCGGGCGGATCTCGATGTCGATGCCGATCACCCGTCCGCGTCCGAGCACCTTGCACAGGGAGGCGTAGTAGATGAGGGAGCCCCCGTGGGCGACGCCGGTCTCGACGATCACGTCGGGCTGCACCCGGTGGATCACCTCCTGGGTGCGCACCATGTCCTCGGGCAGCTGGATGATGGGACGGCCCATCCAGGAGAAGGTGTAGGAGTACCTCTGGTTCCAGCCGACCTTCAGCCACTGGTCGGCGATGAGGTCGAAGGCGCGGTCGGAGTACAGGGGCATCTCCTCGCGGCGTCCGTCGGCTTCGAGGACCAGGGTCTGCGAGTCGGTGTCGAGGGTCAGTTTCATGAGTCGAGGGTCAGGATGCGTCCGCCGTGGCCTTGCCGTTCCAGTTCGGCGCGAATCTCCCGTTCGTAGTTCGGATTGGCAATCACGACGAGACCGAGGCGGGCGACGCGCGGGTCGGCCGGGGCGACGATGGGGATGCGGGTGCCGGGAAGGAAGCCGCCCTGCTTGGCCGGGTTGGAATCGATCACGCAGCGGGGGCGGGGTCGGGCGAGGTGGTTGACCAGGGCGACGCCCTTGGCCCCGGCGCCCCAGACCGCCCATCCGGCCTTGCCGGCCAGCCGTTCGAAGCGCTTCCCCAGCCGGTCGAGGCGGGCCCGGGCCGCCCGGGCGAACGGGCCGAGGCGTGCGTCCTTTGCCACGCCGGGCGGTTCCGGCACCCGCGGGCGCCGGGCCAGGCGCAGCTCGAGGAGCTGGTACTGCCCGCCGAACACCGGACGGTGTCCCGTCACCCGGAATCCCGACCGACGGGCCAGGTGGGCGAGGGTCGGGGTGGGGAAGTAGTTGCAGTGCTCGTAGAAGACATCCCACAGGGCCGCCTGCTCCACGATCCATTCCAGCCGCGGGGTCTCGACCACCACCACCGGGTCGCCCGCGGCCCGGGCGAGCGCGGCGAGCAGGTCGAAGAACTCCCCGATCGCCGGCACGTGCTCCACCACGTGCCGGCAGATGATCGCGTCGTAGGCGCCGTGGACGTCCTCCGGGCCGACATAGCGCCGGTGGAAGGTCATCCCCTCGGGATCGGATGCCGGACCGGGCTCGTACGAGGTGTCGTACCCGTCGCCGCGAACCCCCGCGCGGACGGCGAGCAGGCGGAGGAAATCCCCCTTGCCGCACCCGACCTCCAGGATGCGGCCCCCGCGCAGTCGGTGACGGCGGACGATCCCGTCGGCCACGGCGTCCAGATGGCGGCCGAACTCGGGGGAGAAGCACTGGCGGTTCTCGTAGCGTTCGTCGTACGGGATGACCGACGGGTCGAAGGTCGCGTTGTGGACCAGCCCGCAGTCGAGGCACTGGACCAGGGTGAGGGTGCGCCGGGGGAGACGGGCCGCGTCGGCCGGCGTGGCGAAGCGGTAGTTCAGCACCACCGGCTGACGCGGAAGGCGCCAGGGGGCGGAGCGCCGGGCGCTGCCGCATCCGGGACAGGTGGGCGGACGTTTCATCGGGTGCGTGCCTCTACCAGCCGATGCAGCCCGTCCGCAAGCGTCACCTTGGGCGACCACCCGAGGGACCGGAGCCGGGTGGCGTCGGCCACGACATGGTCCAGCGGGTCGGCCACGGATCCCGAGGAAAGGTCGAGGAGGTCGGACCGCCCGACCCGGGCGGCGATCCAGCGGGCGATCTCCCCCACGGTCACGCCGGTTCCCGTGCCGACGTTCACCGGCCCGTCGAACCCGGACTCCACGATCCGGAGCAGGGCGCTGCCGACGTCGTCGACGTGGATGTAGTCCTTCACGCTGTCGGGCGTGCGGAGGGCCACCCGTTCCCCGGCTGCCAGGCGGCGGATGACCGAACTGGCGAGCCGGTCGGGGTGTTCGCCCTCGCCGTACGGGTAGAAGATCCGCGCCCAGGCGAGTGTCCCGGGCAGGGTGGCCCGCAGCTCGCGGTGGAGGGCGTCCTTGGCGCGGGCATAGGGCGACGCGGGCTCGATGGGGGTGGAGTCCTCGGAGAGGGGCCGCCCGGTGGGCCGGTACTCGATGCAGGTTCCCAGGACGACCGTCCGACGGGGTCCAAGGTTCGCGAGGCGCCGGAGGAATTCCGAGCTCCAGCGGTGCCAGTCGGCGTTTTCCGGCGACTCGAGATACACGCCCGGGGTGGCGATCCAGGCGGCATGGACGCAGGTGTCCGGGGCGAACCTTTCGATGGCATCCCAGGGTGGGGCGTCGAGTTGCCCGACGATCGGAACAACCCCCGGGATCCCGACTCCGGCCGGGTTGCGGGACAGCACCGCGACGGTGTGCCCGGCCGCCAGGGCCTGCCGGACGAGGCTGGAACCCAGGAAACCGGTGCCGCCGGTGACCAGCAGGCGGAGGGGTGGAGGGCCTGCGGTCACGGCAGCTCGGCGAGACGGGGCCAGTCCAGGTCGCGCGGTGACAGCACCGGGTCCGGCAGGGGCCAGGGCAGCGCCAGGTCGGGATCATCCCAGCGCACGCCGCGGGCCCGGTCGGGCACATACGACGCCCCCATGAGGTAGGCCACCTCGGAGTCGTCGCGGAGGCACTGGAAGCCGTGCGCGAACCCGGCCGGGATGTACAGCTGACGTCCGTTGTCGGCGGTGAGCTCGAAGGCGGTCCAGCGGCCGAAGGTGGGGGAACCGCGTCGGACGTCGACCACCACGTCCCAGATCGCCCCGGCGGCGCACCGGACGAGCTTCACCTCGGGTTCCGGCCCGTCCTGCCAGTGGAGGCCGCGGATCATCCCGCGGTGGCGGGTGCGGGTGAGGTTGGCCTGGGGCCAGCGGGTGTGCAGGCCGCGGGCGGCGAACTCCTGTTCACAGTAGGTCCGGGCGAACCATCCGCGGTCGTCCCCCCGGGGCTCCAGGTCCACCCGCCAGACGCCGGGCAGGGATGTCTCGGTGAAGGTCACGCGCGCCGCCCTCCCCTCAGACCTCCCGCACCTCGGGCAGCGGGATGATGAAGCGCCCGCCCGCGTCCCGATACGCCTGCTGCTGGCGCAGGATCTCGTCGGCGAAGTTCCACGTCAGGAGCAGCGCATAGTCCGGCCGCCGGCGGGCGAGTTCATCGGCTGCCACGATCGGCAGGTGGGTTCCGGGGGTCAGCCGCCCCTGCTTGGCGGGGCTGCGGTCGGCCACGAAGTCGAGGGTCTCCGGGCCGAGGCCGTAGAAGTTGAGGAGGGTGCTACCCTTTGCGGACGCGCCATAGGCTGCGATCGACCGCCCGGCGGCCTTCAGTTCGCGGAGCCGATGGAGCAGGGCGTCACGCAACCGGTGCACCCGGTCGGTGAAGTCCCGGTAGAACGCGGGGGCGTCCACCCCGAGCGCGTGCTCGAAGGCCATGAGGTCGGCCACCGGGGGACGGACCGGATGTTCCCCGCGGTGCCCGGCAAAGAGGCGGAGCGACCCGCCATGGATCCGGATGCGCTCGACGTCGAAGATCTCGAGCCCATGCCGTTCGAACAGCGGCCGGAGGGCGGTGAGGCTGAAGTAGAAGACGTGCTCGTGGTAGATGGTGTCGAACTCGACGTGCTCGACGAAGTCCACCGCGTAGGGGAACTCGAGGACGATCCGCCCGCCCGGCCGCAGCAACGCGGCGAGGCCGGCCACGAAGTCGTTCGGATCGGGCGCATGGGCGAAGACGTTGTTCCCCAGGATGAGGTCGGCCCGGCGCCCTTCCGACACCAGGCCGGCGGCGGTGTCGCGTCCGAAGAACCGTTCCAGCGTCTCGACCCCGTGGGTCCGGGCCACGGCGGCGATGTTGGCGGCGGGTTCGATGCCGAGGCAGGGGACGCGGGCGGCGACGAAGTTGCGGAGCAGGTAGCCGTCGTTGCTGGCGACCTCCACCACGAGGCTGTCGGCACCGAGCCCGTACTCCTCCCGGTAACGGCCCGCGGCGGCGGCCGCGTGCCGGAGCATCGCGTCGCTCACCGACGAGAAGTACAGGTACTCGGAGAACAGGGTGACCGGGGGGACGATGTCGAGGATCTGGAGCAGCCAGCAGGCCTCGCACAGGGCGAGTCGCAGGGGGAAGCGCGGCTCGGGACGGCCGAGGTCGGAGGGGGCGAGCAGGTTGTTCGCCAGCGGTTGGAGGCCGAGATCGAGGATCATCCGCCCATGGGCGGAGCCGCACGAGCGGCACTGGAACGAGGGGGTCATGCGTTCTTCGAAAGCGCCCAGGCCACGCCCGCCCGGGCGGCCGCCCGGGTGTAGTCCCGGATCTGTCCGAGGGTCATCGCCCCGATGCCCTCCGAACCGGCCGGACCGGCGGCCCGGCGGTACCAGTCGACGGTCGCCGCGATGGCCTCCTCGAATCGCCAGACGGGAAGCCAGCCCAGCCGCACCCGGGCCAGGTCGATGCTGAGCTGCAGCTGTCCCGCCTCATGCGGTGCGGTCGGGTCCGAGGCATCGATCCAGTCCCCCGGCCACGACTTCAGCACCTCCTCCACGAGGCGGGCCACGGTGCAGTGGGCGTCGGGGCCGGGACCAAAGTTGTACGCGCCGGCCAGGCCGGGGTCGGCATGCAGCCGGGCGCCGAGCCACAGGTAGCCGCCCAGCGGTTCGAGGACGTGTTGCCACGGGCGGGTGGAACGGGGGTTCCGGACCTCGATCGGACGTCCCGCGGCCAGGGCCCGGAGGCAGTCGGGGACCAGGCGGTCGGCCGACCAGTCGCCGCCGCCGATGACGTTCCCCGCCCGGGAGGTGGCCACGCGGACCGGTCCCTGGCTGAAGAACGAGCGCCGGTAGGACCCGGCCACCAGCTCGGCCGCGGCCTTGCTGGCGCTGTACGGGTCATGCCCGCCCAAGGGGTCGTTCTCGCGGTACCCGTACGACCACTCGCGGTTCTCGTAGCACTTGTCGGTGGTCACGCAGACCACCGCGCAGGGATGATCCAGGCCGCGGAGTCCCTCGAGGACGTGGACCGTTCCCTGGACGTTCACCGCGAAGGTCTCGGCCGGGATGTCGTACGAGCGCCGGACCAGCGGCTGGGCGGCGAGGTGGAAGACGTGGTCGGGGCGGACCGAGCGGACCGTGTCGCGCCAGGCGTCGAGGTCGCGGATGTCGCCCCGGATCTCCCGGATCCGCGAGGAGAGGCCGAGCTGGGCGTGGAGGGACGGGGTGGTCGGGCTGGGGAGGGAGAAGCCGGTCACCTCGGCCCCCAGCTCGAGCAGCCATTCGGCCAGCCAGGCCCCCTTGAACCCGGTATGCCCGGTGAGGAGGACCCGGCGTCCCGCGTAGGCCTGGCGGAGGGGGGGTTCCATGGGTCAGCGGGCCGCCCAGGGCGCCTTGCCGGAGGTCCAGAGCCGCTCGAGCAGCTGCTGTTCCCGGTACGTGTCCATGCACTGCCAGAAGCCCGGGTGGCAGTACGCCCGCAGTTGACCCTCGCGGGCGAGGCGCTCCATGGGGTTCCGCTCGAACACGCAGTCGTCCCCGGCATCGAGGTACTCCGCCACCCGGCGGTTGAGGACGAAGAATCCGCCGCTGATCCACGACGCCTCCTGCTCCGGCTTCTCGTGGAACCCGGTGATCGTCTGCCCGTCGAGGGCCAGTTCGCCGAAGCGCCCCGACGGCTTCACCGCGGTCACCGTGGCGAGCGCCCCGTGGGCCCGGTGGAAGTCGACCGAGGCGTTGATGTCGCTGTCGGTGAGGCCGTCGCCGTAGGTGAACAGGAAGGTGTCCTCCTTCACGTGATCCAGGGCCCGACGAAGGCGACCGCCGGTCTGCGTCTCCAGTCCGGTCTCCAGCAGCGTGACCGTCCAGTCCTCCTCGTCATGGGTCGAGTGGTACTGGATGCGGGGGTTGCGCCCGAGGGTCAGCGTGACGTCCGACGTGTTCCACAGGTAGTTGCGGAAGTAGTCCTTGATCACCTCGCCCTTGTACCCGAGGCAGAGGATGAACTCCCGGTGCCCGTGGCGGGCGTAGAGTTTCATGATGTGCCACAGGATGGGGCGTCCGCCCACGGGCACCATGGGTTTGGGCCGGTACTCGGTCTCCTCCCGGAGCCGGGTCCCGAGCCCGCCGCAGAGGATCACAACTTTCATGCGCTGGCTGGGGCGGAGGCTACGGGGTGCCGCCGTCCGGGACCAAGGGATTTCGGGCGGGCAGCTTTGCCCTTGGCGCCGTGGCGGGCGGTGCCGATACCTTCCGGCGCATGCGAATCCTGACCGGCATCCAGCCCAGCGGGGCCCTGCACCTGGGGAACTACTTCGGGGCGATGCTCCCGGCCATCCAGCTCCAGCAGGAGGGCGAGGCGTACTACTTCATCGCCAACTACCACTCGATGACCTCGCTGACCGACCCGGCGTTGCGTCGGCAGTACACCCGCGACGTGGCCCTCGATTTCCTCGCCTGCGGCCTCGACCCGGCCCGGTGCATCTTCTGGAAGCAGTCCGACACCCCCGAGCACACCGAGCTGGCGTGGATCCTGTCGACTGTCACCCCGATGGGCCTGCTTGAGCGCTGCCACAGCTTCAAGGACAAGGTGGCCCGGCTCGGGGCGGAGATCGGCTCGGTCAACCACGGGCTGTTCGCCTATCCGGTCCTGATGGCCGCCGACATCCTCCTGTACGACTCCAACATCGTCCCGGTGGGCCGCGACCAGAAGCAGCACCTCGAGGTCACGCGGGACATCGCCATCAAGTTCAACCACCTCTACGGCGAGACCTTCGTCGTGCCCGAGCCGCGGATCCGGGACGAGGTGGCGGTGGTGCCGGGCCTGGACGGGCAGAAGATGAGCAAGTCCTACGGCAACACGATCGAGATCTTCGGCGACGAGAAGGCCATCCGGAAGAAGATCATGGGGATCGTGATGGACAGCCGCGGCATGGAGGAGCCGAAGTCGGACGCGGACAAGAACCTGGCCATCCAGCTCCTGCGCCTGGTGGCTCCGGCCGATGTAGCCCGGGAGACGGAGGATCGGCTCCGGGCCGGCGGGTTCGGTTATGGCGACCTGAAGAAGGCGCTGTTCACCAACTACTGGGAGCATTTCGCCGCGGCCCGGGCGCGTCGGGCGGAACTGGCGGCGGATCCGGACCGGGTGGAGGCGATCCTGGCGTCCGGCGCGGAGAAGGCCCGCTCGGTGGCCCGGGCCACGCTGGCCCGGGCCAAGCGGGCGTGCGGACTGGACTGACGTCCGCCGCTCGCGGTCCCAGCTCAGGGCGGACCGCCGGGCACCGGCGCCTCGTTCCCGATGTCGGCCGCCACCTTCCATCGGCCGTCGGGCGCCCGGCGCCACACGGTGAGGTAGCGCCCGGTGGAGACGACCATCGTCTCCCCGGCCTGCCGGGCCAGCACCTCGTAGGTGCCGTAGGTCCAGCCCAGCTCGCCGCTGCGGGCGACCTCGGCGTTCTCGGGTACCCAGTGCAGCATCATCCCGGGCGGCGGCGTCATCACCCGGGCGATCTCCGCGCCACCCTGCAGGACCGGGCCGGCCGACGGGATCCGGATCGAGGCGGCGTCGGTGAACTCGGCGTAGGCGGCGTCCGATCCCCGCTCGGCCGAGGTGGCGGCGAAGGCCTGGTCGGTGAGGAACAGTTCCCGTGCCACGGCCTGGAGGTTGGCGACGGGGTTCGGAGCGGGTTTGGATGCCGCACACCCGGCGCCGAGCAGCACCAGTCCGGCCAGGTTCACGACGCGCCGTGTCATGGGGCCCAGCATGTCCTCAGGGACCCGTCGGCTCAACCCGCACCTGGGGCGGGCGGGCGTAGAGGGTCCACCAACGCTCCAGGGCCGCGCGGTCGGGTTCCCCGTCGACCACCACGAACCGGTACCGCGCCCGGTAGGGCTGGTCCGGGGTGATGCGGAACTCGCCCAGTTGCTGCGGGGCGAAGCAGAAGAACGGCTCGGTGGGATGCACCCGCACCGGCTGCGGGGCGCGCAGGTTGTCGGGATGTCCCATCAGCACGATGCCGGCCGTCCCGCCGTCGACAGCCCCGCCCACCCAGCACCAGCGGACGCGGGTGCCGTGCGCGCGCACCCGGTCGGTCTCGCCCTCGCTGGTGAGGAACCGGCACCGGTCCGCGCCGTCCCATTCGCCCCGTCCCCGGAACCCGAGGCCGCCGTAGTGGTACTCGGGCAGGACGAGGGGCGAGCTTCCGCTGCAGCGCTGCTCGATCTCGAGGTCGACCAGGTGGACCCGCCCCCCGTCGATCCCCACCGGGCCGTGGGTCCTCACGGTCCAGGTCTCCTCGAGGGCGGCCTTCTCGGGACGGGCGATCAGGTCGATGAACCGGTGGTGCGAGCGGAAGCCCGCCTGCACCGGGCCCTGCCAGACGGCGTCGAACGCGACGAAGTCCACCCGGCCCTTCCCGTCCCCCATGTTCCAGAAGTCCGGGTTCCGTCCCTCGAACACCGTGCGGGTCCAGGGCGACCAGATGCCGTGGTGATGGATGTGGTTGGGCGGGAAGTCGTCCGTGACCGGGATCCCGGAGGGGGTGTGGACCGGATGCAGATAGGCGCCGCGGCGGAAGATCTCGCGGATGTCGGGGCGGGGCAGGGGGCCGGGCTCGGCCTGGTAGCGCAGCACCGGACGGTCGGCCGGGCCGAGCCGGAGCCGGGCCCCCTCGCGCTCGGCCGGGACCCATTCACCGGTCGGTGCGTCCGGGAGGAGCTCGCCCACGAGCCGGCTGCCGCCCACCGCCCCGGGGGCGCGGAACCACACGATGCGGTCGGCGTCGACCTGGGCGGGGACGGTGACGGGCGCCCCGTTGCCGGTGAACCGGATCGATCCGGCCGTCGGCACGCCGTCGGGCAGCCGTGCATGGAGCGGGTAGCCCGCGGGAAGTCCCGGTCCGGTGTCGATCACCACCCGGGCGGCGTGCAGGGACAGGAGGTGGAACGCCACCAGAAGGACGGCACCGGTCACCGTGCGGAGGGACATGGCGGAAAGGCTACCCGGGATGCCGCCCCCGGGGAAACCCGGACTTCATCCGCGGCTTCCCGTCAGCCGTCGACCGGTGGGACGGCGGGCTGGGCGTCCGGCCGCCCGGTGGCGCCCAGGATCCGTCGCCGCCATTCGTCCGCTTCGACGTCGACCGGTCGCGCCCGGCACACGGACTCGAACCCGGGAAAGTTCCAGAGGTTGGGAAAGTCCCGGCACTGCTGGGGTTTGACGGCCTGGATCCGGCAGTCGCCGCCGTCGAGGAAACTGCAGGCCCCGTCCCCGCGGTCCTTCAGGGCCAGACCGGTCCGCTGCCGGTTGAGGCGGGTGTGGCGGTCGATGAACTCGGGTTCGGTGAGGCCGAGATGGGCGGCGATCCGGGTGATCTCCGCCCCGGTCAGGCGCACCTGCCCGGGCCATCGGCAGCAGGCGGTGCAGCGGTCGCATTCCCAGAAGATGGGCATGGCGGGGACGCGGGGTCAGCACCCCGCGTCGGGCAGGTCCAGCACCCGGGCGGGCGGGGCCTTGGCGAATGCGGTGGGGCGCAGGTGGACGGCCGTGAGCTGTCCGGCGGGAACCGCCGCCACGCCACCGGCGAGCCTTCCGACCCAGGCGGCGTCGGGACACAGGCCCGGCTGCCCGGCCCCCACCCAGGGCACCGTCCCGTGCGCCGGGGCCGGCCCAAGGATCCGCTCACCCCGGGCCAGGCGCCGTTCCAGCTCCAATCCCGACAGCAGGCCGGCGGGGCCGTCCCAGTCCGATCCCGTCCAGGTGCGCACGGCGAACTCCCCGCGCTGGGCGTCGATGGCGAACGTCACCGGGTCGATGTCGCCCGCCGCCGCGAGCGGGGCATGGAGCGCGGTGAAGGCGTCGACCCCGTGGAGCGTGACCGGGGCGGCGAGGCTCCAGCCCTGGGCGATCGCGATGGCGATGCGGATCCCCGTGTGGCTCCCGGGACCGATCCCGATGGCGAGGCGGGTCACGTCGCCGCGTTCCACCCCGGCCTCGGCGAGGACACGGGCGATGGCGTCGAAGGGCCGGGATGCCCGGGCGCCCTCGTCGGCCAGGGCCGCCAGGACCCGGTCGCCGTGCACCACCGCCACCCCGCGGCGTTCCGACGAGAACTCAAGCGCCAGCGTTGTCATGGGCGATCTCGCGGGTGTGTTCGTCGACGGTCCGGAGGTGGATCCGACGGAGCGTTCCGGGGCCGGTGCCCGGGGTGGACTCCCGGTCGCCGCACCAGCGCTCGATCCATTCCACCACGCTCACACCGGGCGGGTGCAGGAGATAGTCCTCGAGGCCGGCGGCCTGGATCTCCTCGGGTCCCGACAGCCGGTACAGGTCGAGGTGGAACAGGGGAAGGCGTCCGCCGGCGTACTCGTGGAGCAGGGCGAAGGTCGGGGAATGGGCGCGGCCGGTGCAGCCGACTCCCCGGGCGAAGCCCCGGACAAAGGCGGTCTTTCCCGCCCCGAGATCCCCGCTGAGGCCGAACACCCACCCCGCCGGCGCGGTGCGCCCGAGCTGCTCCCCGATGGCCTCGGTCTCGGCGACGGAATGGGAGGTGTGGACGATCATGGCGTCGGGCCGGCGCGACCCGGTCCGAAGTGGGTGTAGCCGGCATCCGGGAGGGGGCGGTGGCCGCTGAGCGGGTCCCGCACGCGGAACTCCGGGACGGGGAGAACCTTGCCGATGCAGGCGAGGGGGACCCCGGGAAAGGTCCGCTTCCAGCCGTCCAGCAACGCCACCGCCGCGGATGGGGCCACGGCGACCAGGAGTTCGAAGTCCTCGCCGTCGGTCAGCGCGGCGAGGATCGCCGGCTTGGCGCCGGGGCCCGACCGGGCGCGGGTCCGGGCGGCCGGCCGGATGGGGATGGCCGGCTGGAACAGCTCCGCGCCCAACCCGCCGCTGGCGCGCAGCAGGTGACGCAGGTCGCCGGCGAGTCCGTCGGAGACGTCCATCATCGCATGCACCCCCGCCTGCGCCGCCAGCCAGCGCCCCTCGGCCAGCCGGGGCTCGAAGTCCAGATGATGTCCCTCGATCGACCCGCCGAGCTCCCCGGTGACGAACAGCGCGTCGCCGGGGAGGGCCCCGGAGCGCCGGAGGACGGCGCCGGCCGGGGCGCGTCCGATGGCGGCGATGGAGAGGAGGATGCGTCCGGGGTTGCGGGTGGTTTCGCCGCCGACGATGGCCACCTGGTGGCGTGCGGCGAGGCGGCCCATCCCGCGGTAGGCGGCCTCGACCCAGGCGGGGTCGAAGCCCTCGGGCAGCCCGAGGGTCACCAGGGCGGCGACCGGCGTGCCGCCCATGGCGGCAATGTCGCTGAGGCACCGGCCGAGGGCCTTGTGGCCCACCTTCCCGGGATCGGTGGCGCCCGTGAAGTGCACCCCCTCGACCACGGCATCGGTCTTGAACAGGGTGTGGTGACCCGGATCCCCCAGGTCGAGCACCGCACAGTCGTCCCCGGCCCCGGTGACCACGAAGTCGTTCGCGGGCAGGAGGGGCTTCAGACGGTCGATCAGCTCGAACTCGGTCATCGCTCGCACCGGCGTCGGGACGCGGTCAGCTCCCCCGGGACTGCTTCGCCCAGGTGTCCTTCAGGGTGATGGTCCGGTTGAACACCGGAGCGTCCGGACGGCTCTCGCGGTCGAGGCAGAAGTACCCGAGTCGCTCGAACTGGTACCGCGCATCCGGTGCGGCACCCGACAGCGAGGCCTCAAGCCGGGCGGTGACCACCTCGAGGGAATGCGGGTTGAGGGCGGACCGGAAGTCCCGGCCGTCGCGCTCGGGGTCCTCGTCGGCGAACAACCGGTCGTACAGCCGGACCTCGGCCGGGACCGATTCGGGAACCGAGACCCAGTGGATCGTGCCCTTGACCTTGCGGCCGGCGTCGGGTCCGCCCGTGCGGGTGTCGAGGTCGGCCGTGGCGCGCACCTCCACCACGTTGCCGTCGGCATCCTTCACCACCTCGTCGCAGCGGATGATGCACGCGTACTTGAGGCGGACCTCGCCCCCGGGGCGGAGGCGGAAGTACTTGGGCGGCGGGTTCTCGCTGAAGTCGTCCTGCTCGATCCACACCTCGCGGGTGAGGTGGATCGTCCGCGTGCCGGCGTCCGGATCCTCCGGGTTGTTGGTGGCCTGGAAACCGATGGCGGCGTCGGCGGGGAGGTTGGTCAGGACCAGGCGGAGCGGACGCAGCACCGCGAGGCGCCGGAGGGCGTGGCGGTTCAGGTCGTCGCGGATGCACCGCTCGAGGACCGCCACGTCGGTGAGCGCCTTGAACTTGGTGACGCCGATGTTGTAGGCGAAGTCCCGCAGCGCCTCGGGCCGGACCCCGCGCCGGCGCAGGGCGGCGATGGTCGGCAGGCGCGGGTCGTCCCACCCGGTCACCACCTTTTCCTGCACCAGGGCCAGGAGCTTGCGCTTGCTCATGACCGTGTAGTTCAGGTTGAGCCGGGCGAACTCGTACTGGTGCGGACGTTTCCGCGGCAGGTCGAGCGACTCGAGGACCCAGTCGTAGAGCGGCCGGTGCACCTCGAACTCGAGGGTGCAGATGGAGTGGGTGATCCCCTCGATGTAATCGCTCAGGCAGTGGGCGAAGTCGTACAGGGGGTAGATGCACCAGCCGGCGCCGGCGTGGTGGTGGGCGATGTGCCGGATCCGGTAGAGCAGCGGGTCGCGCAGCCAGACGTTGGGCGACGCCATGTCGATCTTCGCCCGCAGGGTCCGGGCGCCGTCGGGAAACTCCCCGGCCCGCATCCGGGCGAACAGGTCGAGGTTCTCCTCGACGCTCCGGTTGCGGTGCGGGCTCTCGGTCCCCGGACGGTCCGGGGCGCCGCGGTAGCGGTCGGTTTCCTCCGGGGACAGGTCGCAGACATAGGCCTTGCCGCGGCGGATCAGCTCGCAGGCGTAGACGTAGAGCGCCTCGAAATAGTCCGAGGCGAAGAACGGCTCGGTCGTGGCCGGGTCGGTTCCTTCGGACGGCGACTGGAGGAAATCCGGGCGGCCGCCGGAATCCGACGGGCCGGGGACCGTCCCGCGGGGCTTGAACCCGAGGCACTGGTCGGCCCACCCGCCGATCAGCCACCGGACGTCGGCGATGATGGAGTCGACGTACTCGACGTCCTCCTTGGCCGGGTTGGTGTCGTCCATCCGGAGGTTGCAGCGGCCGCCGTGTTCCCGGGCGATGCCGAAGTTCAGGCAGATCGACTTGGCGTGGCCGATGTGGAGGTAGCCGTTGGGTTCGGGCGGGAAGCGGGTGACGACCGCGGAGTGCCGGCCCGCGGCGAGGTCGTCGGCGACGATGTCGCGGATGAAGTCGGATGGGGTGGCGGGTTCCGGGTTGGGCGGGTTTTCAGGCATGGACAGCGGCGGCCGGAGTTCTACGGGCCACCCGCCGGGGGCGCAAAAGGGAAATGACACGCCTTCCCGGGGGGGGCTCGAAGCGTCCGGAGCCACAGGCGGAACCCGCCGGATCTCAGGACGGGCGTGAGTCAGTTCGAGTTGGTGTCCCGTCGCGGAATGAAGACACCTTCCCGTTGCTCGCCATCCTGGTCCCACTCAACCGCGATCCGATGCGCGGCGTTCTCCGACGTGAGGCCAAGGCAGGCCGGCGTCAGCCGAGGTCTCAATCGCCTGAACCGGATCATGCAGACGCCGCCCACGCCGCAACCTGCATACAGCTTTGGCCTGAACTGGGGCGGGAGGACGCGCCGAAGCACGTCGGGATCGATCCGGTAGTTCAACAACACCCGTCTGTCGATGAGACCGTGGATGGTGTCGAGGATCATGACGTCGCTTCTCTCTGCAGAGCACCTGCGGCCACTTTGCCAAGTGGTCGTCGGATGTCCATTGGGGGGGATCCGGTGGAGCCTTCCGTCAGGTTCATTTCGCCGACCCTTCCGAGTAGTACCACTCCGCCTCCTGCCGGTTGATTCCGGCGGCGACCAACAACTCTATCTGCTCCCGGGCGAATGCAGGCCAACGGCTCTCCGAAATAAATTCCATGCTGCCGCCGAGGGTCGAGTTTCCTGAGTCTTGGCGTCATCGGCGGAGGCGGCTTGAGGGTGGGATCGCGGAGCGAAGCGTCAACACCGCTTTGGCCCGGGTGCAGCGGGACCGGCCGCCCATCGGCGTCGGCTGCGAGCGGAGGGCGTCGGTCCCTGGCGGGGCCGATCGGGCTCACAGGTTCGCCCCTCCACCGCACGCAGCGCCCCTCGGGCCGTGGAGGGTTGAACCCGCGTCCGCGGGTGAGACCGAC
>CAZGIK010000007.1:29992-142774 GCA_964525755.1 uncultured Verrucomicrobiota bacterium | reverse complement strand
CGGGGATGCTCCGGCCTCCCCGCCTTGCCCACCGCCAAAATGCCTCGCCGCAGGGCCTCTCGGAGTTTCCGGACAGGCTCTGAGGGAAGTGTGGCCCCGGCGGACTCATCATCCGCCGCCACTTTCAGCCTTTGGCCCTTCGCCCTTGGCCCTTCGCCTCTTCCGGAGGGCCTCGCTCCGTCGAGGCCGGGGGCCCGGGGGAAAGCCCCATCCCGCTTCGCGGGCCCGCACGACGGAGCGTGCGGCTCCGGATCGGAGGCCGGGGCATCCTTGACCGGGGCCGCCGGGGGCGCGTATCACCACCCCAGTTCTTTGATCGGCGGTTTCGCGGATGCGGAGTCGCCAGAGAAAACTGCCGTTGGAGTTGCGGGAACCCCGTGAGATTCGGGGACGGTTCCGCCACTGTATCGGGCTACAAACTCCCGGAAGCCACTGGCCGCCCACGCGCGGCCGGGAAGGCGGGAGCGAGGATCGAGGCCCGGAGTCAGGATATCGCGCCAACGGTGCCCGTCGGTCCCGCCCTTGCCGGGCGGGACAACTTCGCCGGCAAAGCGAAGGATGAGGCCAGCCCGTGCACGGGTGTGCACGGGTCCGGAGAGCGATGCCGCCTTCTCCCGCCGTTTGCCCGGCGGGGAGGGCTCTTTTTGTCGCCCGACCCTCCCGTGGTCGGGCGCCAGGACCGCCTCCACCCGGACTGGTCTCGCTGACCCGAACCCGTCCCGCCATGCCCCGGCCCCGTCCGGTGGGATGTCGGGACATCCGCAGAAGGAGACCCGTCCGCATGCCCCCAGCCCGTACCGCCCCATCCCGTCCCCGCACCCGCCATGCCCTGTCGCTGGCGGCCACCGTCGCCCTCGCCACCGCCCTTCCCGCCGCCGCCCGGCACGCCGTCGAGGCGGTCGGCTACCAGCCGGGCACCGGATTCGCCACCGACTTCGTCACCGGCGCCGGCTACACCAACGTCGCCGCCGCGCTGGGCGAGCCCAGCCGGTCCACCCCGGGGGAGTTCGGCGGTCCGGTGGATCCCTTCAGCCCCCCGTACCTCGCCAGCCAGCTGCTCTCCATCGGCGCCGGCGGCACCGTGACCCTCCGCCTCGACCAGCCGGCCCGGAACGACCCGGCCAACCCCTTCGGAATCGACCTCCTCCTCTTCGGGGCCACCGGCTTCCTGATCATCAACGGCGACTACTCCGGGGGCGGCATCACCGACGGGTCGCTGTTCGGTTCCGACGAGGCCACGTTCCGCCTGAGCGTCAGTGCGGACGGGTCCGCATTCCATCGGCTGGCCGGGCCGGATGTGCCCGGGTTCGAGGGGCTGTTTCCCACCGACGGGTCGGGGGATTTCACGCTGCCGGTCGACCCGGCGTTCGGGGCGGATGCCTTTGACAACGCGGGCCTGGGGGAGATCCGGCTGCGCTACGCCGGCAGCGGGGGCGGGACCGGGTTCGACCTGGCCTGGGCGGTGGACGACGGGGGGAATCCGGTGGCGGTCGACGAGGCCGCCTGGCTGCGGCTCGACGTCCTGTCGGGCCGGGTGGATCTCGATGCGGTATCGGCGGTCCGGGCGGTTCCGGAACCGTCGGCATGGACCCTCGGCCTGCTCGGCACCGGCCTCGTCTGGCGCCTCGGAAGGGGGCGTCGGCCATGACCGCGACCGTCGACACCTCCTGTGCCGGCCCGGGGACCTGTCCCCTGTGCGGCGGCGCCAACGGCTGTCCGATGGCGTCGACCGGGCTGCATCGGGGCACCTGCTGGTGCGCCTGGGTGGAGATGCCGGCCGAACTGCTCGGCGCGGTGCCCGAGGCGGCGCGGGGACGGGCGTGCATCTGCCACGGGTGCGTGGCGCGGTTCCGACGTTCCCGCGCCTGGCGGCCGGTGGCCGGCCCGGGGGATGTTTACCTGGATGCCGCGGGACGGATGGTCTTCACCGCGCGGTACCATCTCCGCCGCGGCTACTGTTGCGGCAACGGGTGCCGGCACTGCCCGTACGATGCCGACGGCGCCCCGCGTCCCGGGGCGCTGGCCGAGGCCGCCGGCCCGGATCCGGAACCGGCATGAGGACGGCCCTGACAGCACGCGACCGAATCCGCCGGGCGGTCCGGGCCGCCGGAGTCGGCTGCCTGCTCGCCGCGGGCGGCCTGGATGCCGGGGTGCAGGTGGAGACGTTCGCGTCCGATCCCGCGCTGCGGGGTTGGCGGGTGCATGGGGATGCCGCGCTGTTCGCGTGGGATGCCGCACGGGAGGCCCTCTCGGTGACGTGGGATTCGGCCCGGCCCAACAGCTACTTCCATCTGCCGCTCCCGCGGGTCCTGACCCGGGCCGACGACTTCGCGTTCGGCTTCACGCTGCGGCTCGACCGCCATGCCGTGGGGACCACCGACGGGAAGCCGGGCACGTTCCAGATCGCCCTCGGCCTGATCCGGCTCGCCGACGCCACCGCGCCGGACTTCCAGCGCGGCGTGTTCCTCCGGAGCCGGAACCTGGTGGAGTGGACGTGGTTCGGTGCGGACACGGCCATCTCGCCGTCGGTTTCGCCGGTGATCGTCCCGTCGGATGGCCGCCTGCCGTGGGCCTACCGCGACCAGTTCGTCGTGCTGGAGACCGGCGTGGACTACCGGTTCCGGCTCGACTGGTCGGCGTCCGCCGGGGTGCTGGGGCTGGCGTGGTGGATCGACGGCGAGCCGGGTCCGGCGCTGCAGCCGGTGCGGATGCCGACGGGGTTCAGCGACTTCGCGGTCGATGCCCTCGCGGTGTCGAGCTACAGCGATGCGGGGCAGGATCCGCTCTATGCCGGGTCGGTCCGGGCGGAGGGATGGGTGGACGACCTCGAGTGGGAGCTGCCGCCCGACCCGATCCGGGACCTGCGGTTCACCGGGTCCCCGTTCCAGCGCCGGGTGAGCTTCGGGTCGGAGCCCGGCTGGGCGTACCAGCTCGAGGTGTCGACCGACCTCGAGGGGTGGGAAGCCGTGGGGGCGCCCGAGGCGGGCACCGGGGAGGAACTGACGTTGACCGATCCGCGTCGGGTGGTGTTTCCCGAGGCGTACCATCGGGTCCGGGCGGTGCGGCCATGAGAGCCGGTCCGGAAATTCCGCGGGCAACGGCCCGGTCGGCCCGGGACGGGTGGGGGCCGGTCCGGCGACCGGGGGGTGGGTCGGCGTTCACCCTGGTGGAGCTGCTGGTGGTCCTGGCGGTGGTCGGCCTGCTGGCCGGCCTGCTCCTGCCGGCCCTGCAACGGGGACGCGAGGCGGCCCAGGGCGCCCGATGCATCGGCAACCTCCGCCAGCTGGGGATCGTCACCCAGCTGTACTGGGACGACCACGGGGGACGGTGTTTTCCCGAGCGGACCGTCCACACCAACGGGGGCTGGGCGTACTGGTTCGGATGGCTGGGCGACGGGGCGGAGGGGGAGCGCGTGTTCCGGCCGGAGGCCGGGGTGTTGTGGCCCTATCTCACGGGACGGTCGGTCGGCATCTGTCCCTCCCTCGACCGCCCCGGGCGTCGACTGAAACCCAAGGCCCGCGGTGCCGCCTTCGGCTACGCCTACAACCTGCTCCTCGGCCCGCGGAACCGCGAGCCGGTGAACATCGGCGGCGTGCGCGACCCGTCGGGCCTAGCCGTGCTGGTCGACGCCGGCCAGGTCAACGATTTCCAGCCGCCCGCGAGTCCGGAGCGCCCCCTCCTGGAGGAGTTCTACTACTTCGGCACCAACCGGTTGGAGGCCACGGTCCACTTCCGCCACGCGGACCGGGCCCATGCGGTGTTCGCGGACGGGCATGTGGCGGCGCAGCGGCCGGCGGCGGGTTCCCTGGACCTCCGGCTGCGCGGCGAGACGATCGGGCGCCTGGCCGACGACCGGGTCCGGCCGTAGGGCCTCCCCGGTCGACGTTTCGCCGTCTTGCCCGACGGGTGCGGGCGGCCCATGGTGACCCCCCATGTCGAACGCGGATTTCGTCCACCTGCACCTCCACACGGAGTACTCGCTGCTGGACGCGGCCTGCCGGCTCGACCGCCTGATGGACAAGGCCCAGGCCATGGGGTTTCCGGCGGTGGCGATGACCGACCACGGGGTGATGTACGGGGCGGTCGAGTTCCATCAGGCGGCGAAAAAGCGCGGCATCCGGCCGATCCTCGGCTGCGAGGTCTACGTGGCCCCCGGCAGCCGGCTCGACAAGAAGCCGGGTGCGGGGATGCGCGACATCTACCACCACCTGGTCCTGCTGGCGAAGAACGACACCGGGTACCGCAACCTGGTCCGCCTGGTCACCGCCGCCAACCTGGAGGGCTTCTACTACAAGCCGCGCATCGACAAGGAACTCCTCGAGGCCCATTCCGACGGCCTGATCGCCCTGTCGGGCTGCCTCGCCAGCGAGCTGTCCGAGGCGATCATCAAGGGCGAGGACGCGCGGGCGCGGTCGACGATCGACTGGTTCAAGCAGGTCTTCGGCCCGGAGAACTACTACCTCGAGCTCCAGAACCACGGCATCCCGGAACAGGCCCGGGTCAACCGCGCCCTCATCCCCTGGTCGAAGGAGTTCGGCCTCCGCCTCGTGGCATCGAACGACGTCCACTACGTCGAACGCGACCACTGGCGCGCCCACGACTGCCTGATCTGCATCGGCACCCAGTCCCAGCTCGCCGACTCCAAGCGGATGCGCTACCAGCCGGAGCAGTTCTACCTGCGGTCGGCCGACGAGATGAAGGCGCTGTTCGCCGAGGTGCCCGACGCGGTGCTGAACACGGTGCGGGTGGCGGAGCAGTGCGATGTGGAGCTCCGGTTCGGCAAGGGGGCCGAGCATTATCCGGTGTTCCAGCCGCCCGAGGCCTGGACCCGCGAGGGCTACCTCCGTCGGCTGCTCTGCGACGGGCTCGCGCTGCGCTACGGGATCACGGCGCACGTGGAGGGCGACCGGATCGTGGTGGACGCGGCGGCCGATCCCGCCCGGCTGGCGTTCCTGTTCCCCGCCGACGCCGGGCCGGAGGTCCCGCCGCTGCCCCCGGCGGGATCCGGCGCGGAACTGCTGGCCCATCCGCACGTCGCCCACGCCCTGCGGACGATCCTCGACCGCCTCGACCTCGAGCTCGGGGTGATCGAGAAGACGGGATACGTCAGCTACTTCCTGATCGTGGGCGACTTCGTCCGGTACGGCCGCGAGCAGGGCATCACCTGCGTGGCGCGCGGATCCGCCGCCGGGTCGCTGGTGACCTACCTGCTCGAGATCGCGAACGTCGACCCCCTCCGCTACGGGCTGCTGTTCGAGCGCTTCCTCAACCCCGAGCGCGTGAGCCCGCCCGACATCGACATCGACTTCGCCGACGACCGCCGGCAGGAGGTCATCGAGTACGTCCGGGCCAAGTACGGGCGGGACGCGGTGGCGCAGATCATCACCTTCGGGACGATGGGGGCGAAGTCGGTGATCCGGGATGTGGGGCGGGTGATGGGGCTGGGTTTCGGCGAGTGCGACCGGCTGGCGAAGATGGTGACCGACATGAAGTGGTCGCTGCAGGACGCGCTGGCGAAGAACGCGGAGTTCAAGGCCGCGTACGACGGCGAGGAGACCACGCGCGCCCTGGTCGAGCACGCGTTGATCCTCGAGGACCAGGTCCGGAGCGCCGGGGTGCATGCGGCGGGGGTGGTGATCGGGGCCCAGCCCCTGGTGAACCTCCTGCCCCTCAAGCAGGACGACGCCGGCGGCATCGTGACCCAGTACGCCATGGGCCCGGTGGGCGACCTCGGCCTGCTGAAGATGGACTTCCTCGGGCTCAAGACCCTGACCGTGATCCGCAACACGGTCGACCTCGTGCGCCGCACGCGGGGGATCGGGATCGAGGTCGACGACCTCCCGCTCGACGACGCCCGCACCTACGAGCTGCTGAACAACGCGCGCACGCTCGGGGTGTTCCAGCTGGAATCCGGCGGCATGCGCGACCTGTGCCGGCGGTTCCAGATCGAGTCCGTCGAGCACATCACCGCCCTGATCTCGCTCTACCGCCCGGGTCCGATGGACCTGATCCCGGACTTCATCGAGCGCCGGCACGGCCGGAAGGAGATCGAGTACCCGCATCCGCTGCTCGAGGGGATCAGCCGGGAGACCTACGGGGTGCTGATCTACCAGGAGCAGGTGATGCAGGCGGCGCAGATCCTGGCGGGGTACACGCTGGGCGGCGCCGATCTCCTCCGCCGCGCGATGGGCAAGAAGAAGGTGGAGGAGATGGCCAAGCAGCGGGCGGCGTTCGTCGCCGGGTGCCGCGAGACGAACCAGATCCCCGAGGCCAAGGCCAACGAGGTGTTCGACCTCCTGGAGAAGTTCGCCGGCTACGGCTTCAACAAGTCGCACGCCGCCGCCTACGCGGTCGTCGCCTACCAGACCGCCTACCTCAAGGCCAACCATCCCGTGGAGTTCCTCTGCGCGATGATGACCAACGACCAGTCCGACCTGGCGAAGCTCGCGCAGTACATCGCCGAGGCCCGGGGGGAGGGGCTGGAGGTGCTGGGACCCGACGTGAACGAATCCGACGTGGCCTTCGCCCCGGCGGGGGACGGGACCCGGATCCGGTTCGGCCTGGCGGCGATCAAGGGGGTGGGGGAGGTGGCGGTGCAGAGCATCCTCGCGGCCCGTCAGGCCGGCGGGCGCTTCGCCACCCTGGCCGAGTTCTGCGAGCGGGTGGACCTGCGGGCGGTGAACCGCAAGGCGATCGAGTGCCTGGTGAAGGCCGGCGCCATGGATTCCCTCGGCACGAACCGCGCCACCCTCTGGTCGCAGGTGGAGGGCGCGGTCGCCCGGGCCAGCTCGCTCGCGGCCGACCGCGCCCGCGGCCAGGCCTCGCTCTTCGACACCCTCGACATCGCCCCGGAGGCGACCGCGCCGACGGCCTCGGCCGAGGATCTCCCGGACTGGCCGGTGGGTGAACGGCTCGCCCACGAGAAGGAACTGCTGGGCTTCTACGTCAGCGGCCACCCCCTCGACCCGTACGCCCGTGTCCTCCGCCGGTTCGCCGTCCATACCGTGGAGGAACTGGCCTCCCTGCCCAGCCGTTCCATGACCCGCATCGGCGGACTGGTCGGGTCGGTCCAGCAGGGGGTGAGCAAGAAGTCCGGCAAGCCCTACGCCATGGTCACCCTCGAGGACCTCACCGGCACGGTGCAGCTCCTCGCGCTGAACGAGTCGTACGACCGGTTCCGCGATCTGTTCGTTCCCAATGCCCCCCTCCTGGTGACCGGCGAGGTGCAGGGCGGGGAGGACAAGCCGAAGGTGTTCCCCACCGACGTCCTGCCGCTCGACGAGGCCCCGAAGCGCCTCAGCCGACAGGTCCAGCTCCGGGTGCCGGCGGCGCGGCTGGACCGGTCGGGCCTGGAGTCCATCCGCGACCTCGCCGCGGCCCACCCGGGTCGCACACCGTGGTTCCTCTGCGTCCAGATGCCCCGCGGGGAGACGGTGTTCATCGAGCCCAACGACCGGTACCACGTGACGCCGAGCCGGGAGTTCGAGGCGGCGGTGGCCCACCTGTTCGGGCCCGACGCCTTCTCGGTCTCGGGCGACAAGACCCTTCCGGAGCGGCCGGCCCGGCGCTGGGAACGGCGCGGCGGGAACGGGTCGGGTGGCGACGACGGCTGAGCCGGACCCATGCTATCTCCCGGCGGATTCACCATCCGCCGCCACGTTCAGCCTTTGGCCCTTCGCCTCCCCCTCAGGCGGCCGTTTTCGTGTCGGCATCCGATGCCCCGCCGAGCCGGCCGGCGCCGAGGCAGGTCCAGGCCACGAGGAGGATCAGGTGGGTGGCGAGCAGGCCGACGACCTGGAAGGGGTAGTCGAACCATGCATGAACCAGCATGCCCCCCAGGCCGAGGGCGAAGAGGCCGAGGGCGCCGGAGGAGATGGAGGTCGGGGGGGGCGGCGGCGCGCCGGGACCGGAGGGGCGGGGTTCCGATGCGGACCCGGCGGCCTGCCCGGGACGGCGTCCGCCGCGGGCGACGAACGGCGCCGCCAGGGTCAACCCCAGCAGCCCCACCACCAGGCCGGTACCGGTCCAGCCCAGGCTGAGCCGGGTCTCGAGCCAGTCGTTGTGGGCATAGCCTTCCCACTTGTCCCCGAGGGTCGCGCGGTACAGTCCGGACAGGGTGGGGAATGTCTCCGCCCCGCTGCCGAAACGGCCGAAATCCGACGCCATCCGCCCGGCCATCTCGTAGATGCGCTCCCGTCCGCTCATCGACGTGTCCTCGAGGATGTTCTCGAAGCGCTTGAGCAGCGGTTTCCATCCGAGCCCCGCGCCGAGTCCGATGCCGGCGAGGAGGACGACGGCCATGGCGCGTCGTCCGCGCTGTCCGGCGCGTCCGCCGAAGGCCCAGAGGACGGTGATGGCGGCGAGGACCTGGGCGATGAGGATGAGGACGCCGCCGCGGCTGGTGGCGACGAAGGGTGCGCCGGCGATGAGGGCGGCGAGCGCGAGGAGGACGAGGCTGGGATCGTTCCCCGCCCGGGCGGCGAGGCCGCGCTGGCGGCGGTAGCGCTCGTTGATCATCCACCAGAACGCCAGGCACGCCGGCCAGATGAGGTTGCAGAACTGGGCGCCGTTGGCGCGGTAGGCGAACGGGCCGAAGCTCCGGATCGACCACTTCTGCGTCACCGGCGGGGTGATCAACCAGAGGAGCTTCTGGGTGCCGTCGAGCCGCTGGAGCACGGCGACGATCGCCAGCAGGGCACTGCTGAGGCAGAGGGTCCAGAGGAGCCAGCGGAGGCGGTCGGGCGGGAAGGCCCGCTCGGTGTCGTCCTCCGCCCGGCGTTCCCTCCGGCTCCGCCCCGCCAGCCAGTCGCGTCCGCCCCAGAACAACCCCGCCAGGGCGAGGTACCGCCAGAAGCCCTTGGCGGTCTGGATGGCGTCGTAGCTGTGCGGCAGCCAGGGGATGTGGCCCTCGCGGTATTCCATCACCGGACCGTCCACGGTGATCTCCACCACCCGGGCGCGCCAGTTGAGGAGGCTGGTGAGGACGTAGGCGAGGAACACGGCGGTGAGCAGGCCCAGGGCGGCCTTCCACCAGAGGGGCGGCTCGGCGGCCCAGCGTTCGGGGACGTATCCGGCGCGCCAGCGGATCACCCATTTGGCGACCAGGGTGGCGCCGAGGAGATAGCCGGCGGCGTTGAGGATCCAGACGGCCCAGTGGACGGTGCAGCCGAAGGCCCACGGGGCCCAGATCACCGCGAACAGCAGGCAGCCGCCCGCGATGAGGTCGGCGATCTTGTAGGCGGCCGGGGTGCGCATGTGTTCGGCCGCGACCCTACGCCCCGTCCGATGCCGCGGCCAAGGGCGAAGGGGAGGGCTCGCGCCACCGAACCGGACGGACGCCACGCGGTCGTCCTCGTACTCGTGATCGGGTCCCGGGGCATTTCCCTTCGAGGACGAACCCCGGGCGGACACCCCGGCGGCATTGCAAACGGGGGGAGTGAACCCTATACCGTCCGCCCGTGGCCCGTTCCCTGCATTTCCTCCTGCTGTTCCTGTCCTGCCTGCTGGGCGGAACGGTGGCCCGGGGGGCGGGGCCGGATGACCAGTTCATCGTCGTCTACAACCAGATCCAGCAGGCCGACCGCACTCCGGACCGCGAGACGGCGATCCACCTCTACCAGGAGGCACGGCAGGGTCTGGAGCAGATCCGTCGGGGATATCCGGCGTGGAACTCAAGAGTGATCAATTTCCGTCTGCGCTATGTGGACGAGAAGTTGTCGCCGTTGCTGGCCGCGCGGGCCGCTGCGCCGGTCCCGGTGCCGGGAGCGGCATCCGTCGTCGCCGCGCCGGCCGCGGCCGCCGGCCCTCCCGGCGAGGTGCTGACCCAGCTCAATTCGCTGAACACCGAGATCGACCGGCTGCGACAGGATCGGGAGATGCTCGAGGCCCGGCTGCGCGAGGCGCTGTCGGCCCAACCCGCCCCGGTGGATCCCCGGGAACTGCAGGTGGCGGTCGAGCGCATCTCCAGCCTCCAGGCCACCAACACCGTCCTCATGGCCCGGCTCGAGGCCCAGGAGTCCGAGCGCCGGACGCTGGTCGACCGGGTGGTGGTCAAGGAGGCCCAGGAGGCGCTGGACGCGGCCCGTCGGCAGATGGCCGAGCAGCAGACCCGGCTCCAGCGGCTGGAACAGGAGCGCACCGGGCTCGACGAACGGCTCCAGCGCCTCCAGGGCGACACCCTCCGTCCGCTCCGCCAGGAGAACGCGGCGCTGAGGGAACAGGTCGGACAACTCCGCAGCACCACCGACCGCGGGCGCCAGGTGGCCGAGCTGGCGGCGCGGTTGGGTCGGCTGGAGGCGGACCTGGAGGAGGAACGGACCCGGGCCCGGGAACTGGCCGCGGAAAAGCTCGCCCTCGAACGGGAGGTGGCCGACCTGCGCACGCGCGATGCCGAGGAGGGGGCGCGGCGGATCGCGCGGCTGGAGACCGAGCTGGCGGTGGCGCGGGCGGATGCCGCCCGGCAGACCGAGCGGGCCGTCGAGCTGGAGACGTCCCTGTCCGGACAGCGCGAGGCCCAGACCCGGCTGGAGGAGGAGAACGCCACCCTGCGTCGCCGGATCGAGGCCCTGACCGCGGCGGCCGAGAACGACGCCGGGGCGGTGCAGATGCTGCGGGATGCGCTGGCGGAGGAGCAGCAGGAGCGGGCCCGGGTCGAGGCCGCCCTGCAGGCCGCCCTGGCCGGGGGGACAGGGGTGGCCGGGGACGGCGGGGACGAGGCGCTGCGGCAGTTGCGCGAGGCACTGGTGGTCAGCAACCAGCGGGCCGCCGAACTCGAGGCCACCCTGGCCCGCGAGGCCGCCCTGCGCGAACGGCTCGGACGGGAGAAGGACGACCTGGAACAGCGCCTCGCCGAACTCTCCCTCCAGGTCCGCGTTGCCAGCAGCCGGATGGTCGAGATCCAGGTGCTCGAGGGCCGGGTCCGTGAACTCGAGGTGGAACGCCTCGAGATGCAACGCCAGATCGCCGACCTCTCGTCGCGGGTGGAGAAGACCCGACGCGAACGCCGGTACGTCCACGCCCTCACCCCGCGGGAACGGGCCGCGATGCGCTGGCGTCAGCGCTGATCCGCCGTCCCGTCCGCCCCGCCCCCCGGCCCCGCCTCCCCCTCGCCGTCGGCCGCCTCCCGGTCGAGCCAACGCCCGGCGGTGATCTCGTCCAGATACTTCGTGGCCTGCCAGTTGCCCCACGGGAACAGCTCCATGGACTGCTGGAAGACGGCCTGCGCCTTCCGGACGCGGCCCTGGAGCAGGAGGTTCCAGCCGTAGTGGTTGAGCACCTCGGTGTCCTGCGGGCCGAGGTCGACCGCCCGCTCGAACTCGCGTCGGGCGCGCTCGGTGTCCCCCAGCCAGTGGGTGGCGAGGCCGAGGCGCATGCGGGTGTAGGGATCGTGGGGATTCAGGGCGGCGCTGCGCTCAAGCCATTCCACCGCCTTCTGGACCTCCTCACGCCAGCCGGGCATGCCCTGCCAGCTGAGCCGACGATAGTTCTCCCCCAGTTCGTGGGGTGTCCGGGGATTGCCCGGTGCGATGCGGTGGGCGTGCTCGAGGTTGGACAGCAGCCGGTCGTCGATCACCGTCGCCCGGGCCGCGCGGTTCAGGTACCAGGTTTCGTGGGCGTAGTTCCAGGACCGGATCCCCACCCAGCCGACAGCCCCGAGGACGGCCAGGGTCACCGGGACCCGGGACCACCAGCGCGGGGTGAGCCACCAGCGTTCCGAGGCGAACCGGATGGTCGAGCCCATCAGGCCGGCCAGGGTGGCGCCGGTGAGGCCGATGGCCGGGATGTGCAGGACGAAGTCCCCGGCGCTGTGCACCGCCAGGCCGGTCAGGCCGAGGCTGCCGCCGACGAAGAACGCCGTGCGGTTGCTGCCCTTGCTGCCGAAATCGCTTGGGCCGCGTTCCACGAACTTCTGCGACCGGACGATGCCGATCCCGAGGGCCAGCACGGTGGCGCCGGCCAGCAGCGCCCCCACCACGCCGTAATCGGCGAGCAGATTGAGGTACTCGTTGTGGGCGTAGCCGGGCTCGCGCGGCACGGCCGGGGTCCGGTATTTCGGGAATCGGACATCGAACTGCCCCGGACCCACGCCCAGCCACGCGTTGTCCTTCCAGAGGGCGACGGTCGGCCGCCAGAGGTAGCTGCGCAGCCCGCTGTCCTGGTGCCCCGGCGTGGCCACGTTCTCCAGCCGGGCCCGGGCCTTGTCGCTGGTGAGGAGGAACGTCGACCCGGCCGTGAGGAGGATCCCCAGGCACCCAATCGCGACCAGACGCAGGTGACGTCGACGGATGGCGAGCCAGAGGAAGAACAGGACCAGCACCAAGCCGGCGGCGAGCCAGCCGCCGCGGGACATGGTGAGGGCGATGGCGACGAGCATCATGAGGGCCGCATACCCGTGGAACACCCGGAGCACGGCCTTTCCGCGGGCGAGGAAGACATGGCTCAGTGCCAGGGGAAGGATGGGGACGAGGAAGCCGGCGAGGTGGTTCGGGTTGATGAACGTGGCGCCGGCCCGTCGCTGGTACTGGGAGGGACGGGCCAGCCACAGGACCCGGTCGCTGTCGCGGATGAACTGGATCAGGGCGTACAGGGACAGCACCGTGGCGAGTCCGACGAGGAAGACCACGACCCACTGGGTTTCCTCCTGTCCGTGGAGGTTGTGCAGGACGACCACGAGGACCAGGGCGGTGACCGCCAGGTAGAGCATCTCGAGCCCGGCCGGGTAGCCCACCGCGACCCGTCCGAGCCACCACGCCGCGTAGCCGAGGAACCCGGCGGCGGGGAGGAGCATGGGATGGAGGAGGAAGCGGTGGCTGCGACGGGTCCAGAGCCGGACCAGCCACAGGAGGGAGGCAAGGCCGACGAGGGCTGCCGCCGGGGCAAACTCAGTGCCGCGGACCCCCCCGAATCCGATGGTGGCCACGGCCAAGGCCCCCATCACGCAAGCCGCCAGGGCCTTGCCAAGGGCGGAATCCAGTTCGTCAGCGTCCCACATCCGTTTCGCCGACGACGCTACGGACCGTCACCCCGTCCCGGCGAGGCGAAAGGGTTGGGGGGGCGGACGGGATCCCCCGGCAAACGCCACGCGGTCGTCCTTGTCCTCGTCCTCGTCCTCGGGTCCCGGGGAGGGGAATCAGGCCTTCACGACCTCTTCCGCTGCCCGGGCGGCGGCGAGGTCCTCCTCGTGCTTCCGGCGGGCCGCGTCGATGTCGTACCGATCGTTGTCGGGATGCTCCGGGTTCAACGGCGAGATCGCCCGCAGCTTGTCGATGATCGGCGGCAGGTGGGTCAGGAGATAGTCGACGTCGGCATCGGTGTTGTAGATGCCGAGGCTGAACCGGAGTGAACCCCGGGCGCGCATCGGGGTCACGCCCATGGCCGAGAGGACATGCGACGGGTCGAGGGAGCCGGTGGTGCAGGCCGAACCGGAGCTGGCGCAGATGCCGACCTGGTCGAGGAGCATCAGCACCGCCTCAGCCTCGACGAAGTCGAAGGCGATGTTGGCGGTGTTGGGGAGGCGCGGCTCGCGGGCGCCGTTGCGGACGGTGTTCGGGATGTTGGAGAGGATCCAGTTCTCCAGCCGGTCCCGCAGGGCCCGGACCCGGGTGTTCTCGTCGTCGAGCGAGGCGATCGCCAGCTCCGCCGCCCGGCCAAACGCGACGATGTTCGCCACGTTCTCCGTGCCACCGCGCCGTCCCCGCTCCTGATGTCCGCCCACCACGTAGGGGACGTAGCGGGTCCGACGCTTCACGTAGAGCATGCCGATGCCCTTCGGGGCATGGAGCTTGTGGGCGCTCAGGCTGAGGAAGTCCACGCCCAGGCGGCGGACGTCGATGGGCAGCTTGCCGGGCACCTGCACCGCATCGGTGTGGCTCAGGACCCCCTTGGAGCGGCAGAGGGCGGCCACCTCCTCGATCGGGAACACCACGCCGGTCTCGTTGTTGGCGTACATCACCGAGACGATCGCGGTGTCGGGCCGGATGGCTTGCTCCAGCCGGTGCAGGTCGAGGGAACCGTCGCTTTCCACCGGCAACCAGGTCACCTCGTAGCCCTGTTTCTCCAGCTGCTGGCCGAAGTTGATGTTGGCCGAATGCTCGACCCGGGTCGTCACCACGTGCCGCTTGCCCGTGGTCACCAGCGCGCTGTGGATGGCCGAATTGTTCGATTCCGTGCCGCAGCTGGTGAAGATCACCTCCTTCGGATCCGCGTTCACCAGCGCCGCCACCTTCTCCCGCGCCGCCTCCACATGCCCATGCACCTGCGCGCCAAACGCATACGCGCTGGACGGGTTGCCCCAGAACTCCCGGAGGAAGGGAATCATCGCATCCACCACCTCCGGCGCGATGCGCGTGGTGGCGTTGTTGTCGAAATAATGGACCGGCTGCGGCTGGCTCATGGTGTCGGGAAACTTCAAATCGGACAAAATCGCTCCGCTACGGTATCGCCTCGGCTGGGACCGGCAAGCGGTGAGTTGGCAGCGCGCTCCTGCGGTCGGCCCCTGGCGGGACCGATCGGGCTCGCGGGCTCGCCCCACCAGGGGAAGCGAGCGGCCAGGGGCGGAGCGCACTGGCGGCGGAGGATGAATCCGCCGGGATCCCCTCCTCCGCCCTACCCCTCGGGCCGTGGAGGGATGAGCCCGCGTCCGCGGGCGAGTCCGACGGGGTCCGTCAGGACCCCGCAGGGATGGGAAGGCATGAGGGCGTCGATCCCTGCGGGACTTCTTCCTGCTTCCGCCCCGACGTGGGTCCGGCCACGCTCCGGCCGCCATGTGCGACACGCCGCTGCTCCAGGTCGACCTGCCCGGCATTCCCCACCTCAAGTCGGGCAAGGTGCGGGAGGTCTTCGACCTCGGCGACCGCCTGCTGTTCGTCGCCACCGACCGGATCTCCGCCTTCGACTGCATCCTGCCCAACGGCATCCCGCGCAAGGGGGAGGTCCTGACCCGCATGTCGCACTTCTGGTTCGACCGGACCGCCGGCTGGCTGCCGAACCATCGCCTCGCCGGGGCGGACGATCCCCTGCCGGAATCCCTCCGCGCCCATGCCGACCAGCTGGCGGGCCGCAGCATGATCGTGTGCAAGGCCGCGCCGCTCCCGGTGGAATGCGTGGTGCGGGGCTACCTGGCCGGGTCCGGGTGGAAGGAGTACCGGACCTCCGGGACCGTGTGCGGGGTGCCTCTGCCGGCGGGGCTGCAGGAGGGGTCCGAGCTGCCCGGTCCGATCTTCACCCCGGCCACCAAGGCCGAGAGCGGGCATGACGAGAACATCCCGTTCGAGCAGATGGAGGCGCTGATCGGCGTCGGGCTGGCCGGGCGGGTGCGCGACCTGAGCGTGCGGCTGTACACCGAGGCGCGGGACTATGCGCGGGAACGGGGGATCCTGATCGCCGACACCAAGTTCGAATTCGGGATCCACGACGGGCAGCTGGTGTTGATCGACGAGGTGCTGACGCCCGACTCGTCGCGCTTCTGGCCGGCGGACCAGTACCGGCCGGGCCGGAGCCAGCCGAGTTTCGACAAGCAGTACGTTCGGGACTACCTGGAGACGCTGGACTGGGACAAGACCCCGCCCGCGCCGCCGCTGCCGCCGGAGGTCGTGGCCCGCACCCGGGCCAAGTACCTGGAAGCCTACGAGCGGATCACGGGGCGACGGCTGGACTGAGGCTCCCGACCGGGCATTTCCGGCTTGCCCGTCGGGATCCGCGCGGGGACCCCCGAGCCACCGCACCCAGGCATCCGGCAGGATCGGCGGTGCAGGCTCCTGCCGGGCTGGAATCCACAGCGAAGGGACAAAGGGACGAAGAGCTCCTTCCGGAAGATGTCCCGCCGAGGTGCGGAGACGCAGAGGTTCCTGCTCCTCCTTCTCGGCGCCTCGGCGCCTGCGCGGGAGGGTTTCTTTCCGGGGGCGAGCCAGTGGGTCCGCGTTCGTGGCGGAGGCCGATAGGCCGCCGTCTTCCAACGAGGTCGGGGTCGGGGTCGGTATCGAAATCGATCCTCCCCCATCCCTTCGCGGCTTCCGGAGCGCTGCGCTCCTCGGGCCGTGGAGGGATGAACCCGCGCCAGCGGGGGAGTCCGACGGGGTCCGCCAGGACCCCGCAGGGTTGGGAAGCCGGACCGGCCGCCGATCGGCGGCGGCTACGGGCACCGGGTGTCGGCCCCTGCCGGGACCGATCGGGCTCGCAGGCTCGCCCCTCCATCGCGCCCAGCGCCTCTCGGGCCGTGGAGGGATGAACCCGCGCCAGCGGGGGAGTCCGACGGGGTCCGCCAGGACCCCGCAGGGTTGGGAAGCCGGACCGGCCGCCGATCGGCGGCGGCTACGGGCACCGGGTGTCGGCCCCTGCCGGGACCGATCGGGCTCGCAGGCTCGCCCCATTGCGCCCAGAGCCTCAAGTGTGCATGTCCTTGCATTTCAGGAGTGTCACTTCAGGAATGCAATGACAGGCTGCTGCCATGATCGAACGGTCTGAGGCCCTGCGGGCGCTGGAGACAGCGCTTGCCCACAACCCGGTGGTCGTGCTTCTCGGGCCGCGCCAGTGCGGCAAGACCACGCTCGCCCGCGAGTTGGCCGGGCCGCGGGCATCGGCGTTTTTCGACCTGGAGAAGGTGTCCGATCGGGCGAAGCTCCAGCATCCCGAACTGCTGCTGGGCGGAATGAAGGGGCTGGTGGTGATCGATGAGGTGCAGCGAATGCCGGACCTGTTCACGGCGTTGCGTCCCCTGGCGGATCGGCCCGGGTTCCCGGCCAGGTTTCTCCTGCTCGGCAGTGCGTCACCGGACCTCGTCCGGGGCGTTTCGGAATCCCTCGCGGGCCGGGCCGGGTTCGTGGACCTGGGCGGCTTCACTCTGCGGGAGGTGGGTGCGGGCAGGATGGAACCGTTGTGGCTGCGCGGAGGCTTTCCCCGGTCTTTCCTCGCCAAGGACAACGACGCCAGCCTCGCCTGGCGGCAGGATTTCATCCGCACCTTTCTCGAACGGGATCTTCCGGCGCTGGGCTTGCGGATCGCCTCGGAGACGCTGCTGCGGTTCTGGACGATGGTGGCCCACTACCACGGCCAGATCTGGAATGGGGCGGAGCTGGCGCGGGGTCTGGGTTTGTCCGAGAAGACGGTGCGGAGCTACCTGGACCTGCTGACCGGGGCCTTTGTGCTCCGGCAGTTGCAGCCCTGGCACGAGAACCTCGGCAAGCGGCAATACAAGGCACCCAAGGCCTATGTGCGCGACTCGGGGCTGTTGCACGCGTTGTTGAGCGTGGAGAACCGGATGCAGCTGGCCGGACATCCCAAGCATGGCGCTTCGTGGGAGGGGTTCGCACTGGAGCAGGTGCTGGAGGCGGCGGGCACACGGCAGGCGTTCTTCTGGGGCACCCACGCCGGCGCCGAGCTGGACTTGATGCTGATGCGCGGTGGCAAGCGTTACGGTGTGGAGTTCAAGTGCGCCGACGGCCCGGTGATGACCAAGTCGCTGCACATCGCGCTGGAGGACCTCAAGCTGGAACGGGCGTGGATCGTGTATCCCGGCACGGAGAGCTATCCGGTGCATGAGAGGGTGACGGTGTGTCCGCTGCCGGCACTGCTGGAGGAGCTCCGGGGGAAGCGCTGAAGCGCTCTGCAGGAGGCTTTCTTTCCGGGTTGAGCCTGTGCGGGTCCGCGTTCGTTGCGGAGGCCGATAGGCCACCGTCTTCCAACGGGGTCGGGGTCGGGGTCGGAATCGATTCTCCCCCGTCCCTTCGCAGCTTCCGGAGCGCCGAGCTCCTGCGCGGCGTGCCCACATGCCTCTTCGCCATGGATGAACCCGCGCCAGCGGGGGAGGCCCCGGCCGCCGATCGGCGGCGGCTACGGGCATTGGGTGTCGGCCCCTCGCGGGGCCGATCGGGCTCGCGGGCTCGCCCCATTGCCCCCAGCGCCTCTCGGGCCGTGGAGGGATGAACCCGCGCCAGGGGGTGAGTCCGACGGGGTCCGTTAGGACCCCGCAGGGTTGGGAAGCCGGACCGGCCGCCGATCGGCGGCGGCTACGAACGCGGCTCTGAACGAGCACGAAAGGCCGGAGGGGAAACCCGGCCTTCGGCGGATTCATCATCCGCCGCCACTTTCAGCCCCTCGCCCTTCGCCGCCGCACGGGGGGACTTCGCCATCCGGGTTGCCTGGCGTCGGGGAACGCGGCAGTGTCCGCCGCATGACCCGCCTGCCAGCCGCCTCCCTCGCCCTCGCCACCGCCCTCGCCCTGCTGCCCGACCTCCAGGCCGCCCCGAAGGTGGGGCTCCGGCTGGTGGCCGAGGGGCTCACGTCGCCGCTGTCCCTCACCTCCCTGCCCGACGGACAACATCTGGTGGTCGACCAGGTCGGGCAGGTGCGGCTCATCGATGCCGGGGGGCGTCTGGTGGAGCAGCCCGTGCTGGACTGGTCCGGGCGGCTCTCGCCGCTGAACAAGGGGGCGTTCGACGAGCGCGGCCTGCTCGACATCGCCCTCCACCCCGACTTCGCCGCCAACCGCCGCGTGTTCCTCACCTACACCGCCCCCAAGGGGGCATCGGCACCCGCCGACTGGGACTGCACCCTGCGGCTGTCCGAGTTCACCCTGCCGGCCGGCGCATCGGTGGCGATCGACCCCGCATCGGAGAAGATCCACCTGGAGATCAACGAACCGTTCTCCAACCACAACAGCGGCCGGCTGGCATTTGGTCCGGACGCGCATCTCTACCTGAGCGTGGGCGACGGGGGATCGGCCAACGACCAGGGCAAGCGGCCGGCGACCGGCAACGGACAGAACCTCTGGACCCACCTCGGCAAGGTGCTGCGCCTCGATGTCTCCGCGGCGGGCCGGTACCGGGTCCCGGCCGACAACCCCTTTGCCGACGGCAAGGAGGCGTTGCCCGAGATCTGGGCCTACGGGTTGCGGAACCCGTGGGGAATGAGCTTTGACCGGGGCGGGACCCGGGAGCTGTTCCTGGCCGACGTCGGCCAGAACCTCTTCGAGGAGGTCAACATCATCACCCGGGGCGGCAACTACGGATGGTTCCTGCGCGAGGGCTTCCACGGGTTCAACGCCAAGTCCCCCAACACCCCCCCCGAGCCCGGCGTCCGCGAGGGGGTGCGGGGCGAGCCGCTGATCGATCCGATCCTCGAGTACAAGCACACCGGCCCGAAGAAGGACCCCGAGGCCATCGGCATCAGCATCACCGGCGGGTACGTGTACCGGGGTCGGGCGTTGCCCGAACTGACGGGGCGGTATGTGTTCGGCGACTGGTCCCGCAACTGGGCCCTGCCGCAGGGGGTGCTGCTGGCGGCGAGCCGGCCGTCGGATGGCCCGGGACGCTGGGCTCTGGAGATCCTCGAGGTCGAGGGGCCAGGGGTGGGCGCCTACATCACCGGGTTTGGCGAGGACAAGGACGGCGAACTGTACGTGCTGACCAACCAGTCCAACGGGCTCCGGCCGGGCGGCGGCAAGGTCTGGAAGCTCGTCCCGGCGAAACCCTGACGCCGGCCCGGCGCAGCCCACGGCATCGGTACGGGAATGCGGGTTGACGGGAATATGGTTTCCCGCAGCCTGCTGGGGTGAAGACGACGATCGAGATACCGGATCCGCTTTATCGGCGGGCAAAGATCCGGGCGGTGGAGGAGGGGACGAGCTTGAAGGACCTGATCCTCCGTGGGCTCGAGGGTCAATTGTCCCGGCCGCAGGGCGGGGTGGATTCGGCAACGGGTTCGTACTGGGCCAACCGCAAGCTCCTGCCGGAGTACGCGGCGGCGCTGGAGGAGGGAGCCTTTTCCGGCGGGACTGATTCGAGCAGGGCCATCTCCGCGGAACGGGACGGGCGATGAGGGCGGTTTATTTCGACTCCGCCTATGTCTTCAAGCTGCAGTGTGCCGAGCGTGGCAGTTCCGAGGTACGTGCCCTCGCGGCGGAAGCCGACACGGTGGTTTGCGCGATCCATGGGCGGATCGAGTTCGCGTCAGCCTGCCATCGGAAGCTGAGAGAGGGCGCGGGAACACGGGACCACTTTCAGGCTCTCCTTGCGCAGGTGGAGATGGAGACCCGTCTCGGGGCGTTGCGGTGGCTTCCGATCACCGACCGGGTGCTGGCCGGGGCCGAGGCGGCGTACCGCATGGCGCCGTCCGGAGTCTATCTGCGTGCGGCCGATGCGCTTCATCTCGCGTGTGCGGCCGACCACGGGTTCACCGAGATCTGGTCCAACGACCGGCATCTTCTCGCGGCGGCAGGCCATTTCGGAATGGCCGGCCGCAACGTGATCCCCGACCCGCCGGGACCGTCTCAGTAGGTGCCGGCGAGCAGGCGTTCCCAGAGGCGCTCGTTGGTCATGGCGCGGATGAGGAAATCCTCGCTCTCGTTCCGCAGGTCCACCGGACGCGGCTGGAGGGGCAGGGTCACCGTGAGGGCCAGTCCGCGGTCCGGGGTGTGGCCGATCCGGACGTTGCCGCCGTGGTGGTAGACGATGAAGTAGCTGGCCATGAGGGCGACGCTCAGCTGCTGCATCCGCGGGTCGGGGTTCTGGAAGGGGTCGACGAAGCTGTGGACCGCCTCCGGCGGGAGGCCGGGCCCGTTGTCGTTGACGAACAGCTCGATCTCGGCCGGCTTGCCGTCCGGACCGGGCCGGGCTGATGCCTCGAAGCGGACCACGGCGCCGTCGGACAGGTTGGCCAGCTCCTCCTGGAGGATGGCCGGGAAAAGCCGGCGGAAGCGGCGGGGATCGACCGTCAGGGCGGGGAGATCGGCGGGGATCATGTTGCCCACCTCGATGCCCCGGCGTTCCAGCTCCGGACGCACCTCCTCGATCGCCGCGTTGAGCGCCTCGTGGAGGCGGACCTGCCCGTCGAACCGGTACGGCTGGCCCGTGTCCTCCGCGAGATCGGTCAGCACCCCGGTCACCGAGCGGACCTGCGACTCCACCTTCCGATGGAACTCCTGCCAGAATCCCGGGTGCTGGAGGCGGGCCATGTCGATGTTCTCACGGTGGAGCATCTCCGGCGCCAGCTCGAGGAAGGTGCGGACGGCGTCGAACGTGTTGCGGAGCTGATGGTTCAGCCCGGCGGCCAGCACCCCGAGGCTGAGCACCCGGTCGGTGATCATCATGCGGTGGAGCGCCGACAGCTTCTCCCGGAGGAGGAGGTCGCGTTCGGTCTGGACGATGAAGAACTCGAGGCTGCGCTTGAGGGTCATCTCCAGCTCGGGGACGTCCCAGGGCTTGGTGATGTACTTGTAGATGGCGCCGGTGTTGACGGCGTCGATGGCGGCCTCGAGGTCGGAGTAGGCGGTGACGAGGATGCGGATGATCTGCGGACGGAGGCGGCGGGCGCGTTCGAGGAACTGGACGCCCTTCTCGCCGGCCATGCGCTGGTCCGACATGATGACGCCGATCTCGTCCTGGTGATCCTCGAGGATGCGGTAGCCCTCGGCGGCATTTGGCGCCGTGAAGATCCGGAACGTCTCGGAAAACGCGCGGCTGAAGTACTTCAGCGACTTCTCCTCGTCATCCACGTAGAGGATGGCGAAACGCTGGTAGTCGTAGGGCTGGTTCATGTGCGGACGCTTTCTTCCAAGGCCGACTCCCGCGCGGTCTGGCGCAGGTCGTCGGCAAATTCCAGTGTAAACTCGCAGAAACGGCCGGGCTCGGTCCGGACGGTGATCCGTCCGTCCCATTCCTGCATGAGGCGGTAGCAGATGCTGAGGCCGAGGCCGGTGCCCTCGCCCACGTCCTTCGTGGTGAAGAACGGGTCGAAGATCCGGGACAGGTGCTCCTGGGGGATGCCCGGGCCGTTGTCGTGCAGGATGAGCCGCGGGCGCCCGCCCCGCACGTCGGTGCGCAGGGTGATGGCCGGCTGCCCCTCCGCCGGCGGGTGGTCGCGGAGGGCGTCGAGCGAGTTCTGCAGCAGGTTGACGACCACCTGGAGGAGCTTGGTCCGGCCGGCGGGGACGATGAAGTCGGGCGGGACGCTGTTGTGGATCTCGACCCGGTCCCGCCATTCGGCGGCGAGGAAGCGGAGGGCGGCCTCGACGGTTCCGGCCACGTTCACCTCCTCGATCGTGCCGCCACCCGGATGGGAGAACGCGCGCAGGTCGGCCACGATCGCCGCCACCCGGGTGACGCCCTCCTCGATGTCGCGGAGCACCTCGTCGAAATCCTCGCGCTGGTCCACGGGGATGTGCCGTCCATGGCGTTTCAGGGCGTAGATGCCGGTCTTGGCGAAGTTGAGCGGGTTGTTGATCTCGTGGATCACCCCGGCGCTCATCCGGCCGAGGGACGCCATCTTCTCCGACTGGACCAGCTGCAGCTCGGTGTCGCGGAGCTGCTCGAGGGTGGCGGCCAGGGTCTTGTTCTGCTCGCCGAGCGCCCGCTGCATCCGGTTGGCGTCGACTAGGTTCTTCAGGCGCACCCGGAGTTCGTCGAGGGAGAACGGCTTGGGAAGGAAGTCGCTCGCACCGGCGGCGAGGGACTTGAGCTTGGTCTCGTCGTCGGCCCGCGCGGTGAGCATCAGGAAGGGCAGCCCGCGGGTGGACTCGCGCTCGCGCAGCTCGCGGCAGACCTGGAGCCCGTCCTTGCCCGGCAGCATGAGGTCGCAGACGACGATGTCCGGCAGGTACTGCGCCGCCAGGGTCACGGCCTGCTCGCCGTCCACCGCCTCGATCACGTCGTAGTCCTCCTCGAGCTGCGAGTGGACGAACCGGAGCATGTCCGGCTCGTCGTCGGCGATCAGCGCGCGGGGACGTCGACCGGTCCCCGGCGCCGCCCAGGGCCGGAGGGTCTCGCGCAGCGGGGTGATGCTGGCGAAGAGCTCCGCCCGGCGGTAGAGGGCGTTGAGCCAGGCGTCCTTCTCGTCCATCGGCTCCTCCTCGGCCTCCGCCTCCTGCGGCCAGTCGCCCGGTGCTCCGCCCAGTGCGGGTTCCTCGGCGGCCGCCGGGTCCATGGGGAGGCGCACGGTCATGGTGGTGCCGCTGCCGGTGCGGCTCTCGGCGGACACGGTGCCGTCGTGGGCCTCGACCAGCTCCTTGACGAGCGCGAGGCCCAGTCCGGCGCCCTGGTACTTGCGCTGGGTGGAGGAGTCCGCCTGCCAGAACCGGCTGAAGAGCATCGGCAGGTGTTCCGGGGCGATGCCCCGGCCGGTATCGGCCACCTCGAACACCGCCTCCGCCCCTTCGGGCCGGGCGGTGACGCGGATGCGTCCGCCGGCCGGAGTGAACTTGATGCTGTTGAAGAGGAGGTTGAGGAAGACCTTCTCCAGCTTGTCGGCATCCGCCTGCAGCCCGCGGATCCCGGGATCCACCCGGCATTCGACCGTGAGGCCGCGGTCCTCCGCGAAGCGCTTCACGGCGTTGATCACCCCGCGGAGGAAGGTCTCCACCCGGACGGGGGTCCGGTGCAGCTGCAGCTGCCGCTCGTCGAGCCGGACCAGGTCGAGCAGGTCGTTGATGAGCTTGAGGAGGCGCATGCCGTTGGCCTCCATGGTGGCGAGGGTTTCCTGGACGCGCGGTTCGGCGAAGGCCGGGTGGCGACGGAGCGATTCCAGCGGACCGAGGAGCAGCGTGAGCGGGGTGCGCAGCTCGTGGCTGACGTTGGCAAAAAACCGTCCCTTGATCTCGTCCAGTTCCCGCAGGCGCTGGTTCGTCCGCTCCAGTTCCCGCCGGCTGCGCTCCAGCTGGTAGCTCGACACGAAGTCCCGGAGGCGGAGCCGCGACTGGATCTGGTTCCCGAGGACCACGATCACCCCGGTGAGGAAGAGGAACCAGAGGTTGTTGAAGAAGAGTCCCTCGTTGACGGCCACCGTCGACCAGGTGGCGGCGAGGTACATGGCCAGCACGGCGAGGGCGGCCACGAGGCTCTGGACGGCGGTCCATTGCAGCACGAGGCCGATGGCGAGCAGGACCAGGTTGAGTGCCGCGTAGTAGGGGGACTCCGCCCCGCCCGCCTGGTGGATGATCACCGCCATGGCCGCCGCGGGGATCATGGCCAGGACCACCCCGATCTGCGGATGGTACTGCGCTCCGGCCGGGCGGCTCACGAAGGCCATCAGCGGGAGCATCAGGAGGGAGAACACGAGGCGGATGACAAGGAACTGGCCGAAGAGATCCCGGTGCAGGAAGAAGTCGACGATCGCCCCGGCCGGCAGGACGAGCATGGCCAGGTAGCACCCGATCCGGATCCGGCCGACGCCCAGCTCGCGCAGGTGCGCGGCATAGGCGGCCCGGATCTCGGGGGTGATGTCCATGGGTCAGGGGGTCGCCGGCTTGCGGACCTCGAGGAACAGATTGACCCCGGTCGGGTCGGCCCGGATCTCGTGCGGCGCCTCGATGTCCGAAGGAGCCGGGACCAACCGGGTCATCTGCGCCGGGTCGCGGTAGATGAGGTGCCACTCGAGGAGATAGTCCATGGAGTGGCGGAACGGCTTCGCTGCGTGGACGTTCGTGGCCACCAGGAGGCCGCCGGGAACGAGGAACTCGTAGAACAGCTCCATCAGACGCCGGCAGACACGGTCGGAGACGTAGTCGAACAGCCCGGCGCAGTACACCAGGTCGAACCGGCCCCGGTCGGTCTGCGTCTCCGGCCGGCCGGCCTCCTTGAGCAGCTGGTTGATGGACTTCTCGCGGAACGTCAGCGCCGCCTGCCGGCCGTGGCGGTTCCGCAACTCGGTCAGCACCCGCTCGGTGTAGGCGAGGGTCTCCGGGTTGAAATCGAGCAGGGTGGCGTCGATGTGGTTCGAGGCGTCGGTGGTGGCCAGCAGTTCCTGGAGTTCCTTGGCCGGGCCGCAGCCGAGGTTGAGGATGCGGAGCCGGCGGCCCGCGGCCGCGGCCTCGGCGGCGAGTTGTCCGATGGTGTCGCGGAGGTAGTGGATGCGGTTCCGGTGGGCCTCCGCCGGGGGGTTCTGGAGGAAGACCACGTTCACCAGCTTGGCGAACAGGGTCGCCCCCTCGTGGGGGTCGCGGAGGATCATGTTCACCATCTCGTAGTCCCCGGCGTAGCCCAGCGGCTTCTGGAACGTCCGGTAGACGAACGGCGAACACATGACCAGCGGATGGATCTGCCGGCGGGCGTAGGCCCGGTACGCCGGGCGCTGGTCCTCCTCGATCGTGTCGGCGGCGGCGTCGAACCGGTCCATCCACCCGGAAATCTCCGGAAGCATCCGCTGTTCCAGCTCCCCGAGCACGTCCTGCTCCAGCTCGGACCGGACGCCGGTCGGTTCCGAGCGGACCCCGAGCTCCACCTGCTCGAGCCAGCGGCGCAGGTCGGTGAGCAGCATCTGGAAGTCGGCGACGGCGACCTTGAACTCCGGATGGATCCCCTGGGTCTTCCGCCACTGCACCATGAACGCCTCGAACTCGTCACGGAGCCGCCCGGGTTGGGCGATGGGCGAGAACAGGTCGACGTCCAGCCAGCCCTCGTCGAGCGTGACCTCGCACAGGATCATGATCCCGGTGTTCACGAGGTTGCTCACGACGGCACGGCCGGCGTAGACGCAGCGGTCGCCGATGTGGATGCGGAAGTCGGCCAGGACCTCGGACAGCTGGAGGATGCTGAACGGGTTGTAGACCTCGAACACCGCGGTGAACCGGGTCAGGCGGACCGGCGTCGCGCGGATGGCGAATCCCTGGCTGTTCCGGCAGCTGATCAGGCTGTCGCGACCCGCGAAGATCGGGCTCACGATGCGGTCTGAAAGCGTCTCGGGCATGATGTGTCCCGGCGGGCCCAACCTGAACTGGGATGGTGGTCCTCCCCGGAACGGGAGGGACCCTACCGGGTTGTCCACCGCGGAAAAGTACGCATTTTCAACGAGCCCGCTCTCCGCGGGTATCCGAAGCGGATGTTCTGCGGACGGGAGAAACAACGAAGGGTCAAAGGGTGCGAAGCACCGGACCTTCATCCGGAGACGCTTCCTCCTCGCACACCGCCCCCTCCGCGGCCTGCGCAAGAATCTGCTGCGCCGCCACTTCTCTCCCTGCCGCACGAAGGCGGCTCAGGGACCCGAGGACACCGTGATCACGGCGGGGGCGGAGGGAGTGACCCGGCCTTCGGGATCCCGATAGGCCCCCACCACGGTGACCCGTTCGCCGGTGGGCGCCGGGGTCTCCCAGCGGAGGGTGAACTGGTAGTGCACCCCGATCACGGCCTCCTGCTCGAACTCCTTCAGCTGCTCCGGCGTGAGGGTCCAGGTCCGGATCGGGCGCACCGCCGCGTCGCCACCCTGCAGGACGCCGTCAAAGAGCTGCAGCTCCACCGAGCCGCGGGCGATCCGGACCGACTTCGGCTCCTTCGGCCCGACGGCGAACAACTTCACGGCGAAGCCGTCGGGACCGGGCAGGGCGTCGAGGTTCAGCGCCACCGGGAGGGTGACCACGTGGAACTCGGCGATCGCCGGGGCGGCGGCGCGGGATCCGCGACCTCCGACCCCGCCCCCGGTCGGGGCGGTGCAGCCCGCCAGCAGCAGGGCCGGCAGGAGCGCGGCGACGAGCCGGCGGCGGGCGGTGGGTTGTCGCGACATGCTCACAGTCCGCTCGGCTGCTTGCGACCGGGCGCCACCTCGCCCCGCGGCGCGGGGGGATCGGCCGGATAGAGCGGATCCAGCACCTGGCGCTGCAGCCGGTCGCGCTGGATGCCGTCGCGGATGGTCGACTGGTCGAGCTGCTCCCGGGTGAACGACCGGACGTCGTTCGTGCGGGAAAGCTCGTTGCTGGCGGTGAGGATCTGGGGAGTGAGCATGATCAGCAGCTCGCGCCGTTCGCTCGTGCGGGTGCTGCTCCGGAAGAGGACCCCGAGGACCGGGATGTCGCCGAGCACCGGCATCTTCTTCTTCCGGATGTCGTCGGTGGTTCCGATCAGCCCGCCGATCACCACGGTCTGGCCCGACTGCACGGTGACCATGGTCGAGGCGCGGCGCTCGTTGATGATCGGCACGGTGGCGTCGGCGTTGATCTGCACCGTGGAGCTGCTGATCGAGCTGTTGGTGGCGCCGACCTCGATCCGGACGAACCCGTCGCCGGTGATCCGCGGGGTGACGGTGAGGTTCACGCCGACGTCGCGGTAGTCGAACTGGTTCTGGGTGCCGCCCTGCGGGGTGAGGACCGAGCTGGTGATGATCGGCACCCGCTGGCCGATGTTGATCGAGGCCGGGCGGTTGTCGGCGGTGAGGATCTGGGGCCGGCTCAGCACTTCGAGGCGGCCGTCGTTCTCGAGGGCGCGGAGGACGAAGTTGAAGTCGTTGCCGGTGACCAGCGCGGAGTAGCCGCCGAAGTTCCGCAACGCCGGGGCCACCCCGAAGTCGGTGCCGGTGCCGAGGTTGAAGCCGCTCCCGACATTCTTCGTGTAGCTCCACTCCACACCCAGGTCGCGGACGCTGTCGAGGGTCACCTCGGCGAGCATCACCTGGATCAGCACCTGCGGCTGGGGCAGGTCGAGTTCCTCGATGATCTTGTAGACCTGCTCGAAGTACCGGGGGCTGGCGGAGAGGAGGAGCGTGTTGCTGACCGTCTCCGGGACGATGGCCACCTCGCGCTCCAGCATTCGCTGGGCCGTGCCGACGGCATCCGCCCCGAGCACCTGGGTCACGCGCTGGCGTTCCTGGTCGAGGAAGTTGCGGATGGCGGTGCCGACGTCCACCGCCTGGGCGTTGCGGAGGCGGTAGACCTGGGTGCGGCGCTCGAGGGCCTCGCTGGAGTCGAGCGTCTCGATGATCTGGGCGACCAAAGCCACGTAGTGCTCGGTGCCCCCCACGAGGAGCGTGTTGGTCCGGGCGTCCACGCTCACCGTCAGGGCGCTCTCCTCCTCCGATCCGAGCACCACCGAGGCGGTGGGTTCGTCGAACCCGAGGGCGTTGGGACGCATGAGGGTGTACTGGATGGTCCGCTGGCCGCCGGCCACCGCCCCCGGCACCGGCTGCATCCGGAACATGTTCAGGAGCAGCTGGCCGGTCTGTTGGGCGTCGGCGTTCCGCAGGGTGAACACCTTGATCTCCGCCTGGCGCGGCGAGCTGTTGTCGAGCCGTCCGACGATCTGCTCGAGCAGCCCCATGTAGTCCACGGGCCCCGAGACGATCAGGGCGTTCATCCGAAGGTCGGGCGTGATGACGATGGACTCCTTGAGGGCGGCGGTGACCAGCTGGCGGCCGTCCTCGGTGCGGGTGACGAACTGGAGGACCGACTGGGCGTTCGGGCTGAGGTTGTTCACCTGGGGCGGACGGGAATTCAGGGCGGCGGTGAGCACCTGGGTCATGGCATCGGCCCGGGCGTGCTTGAGGGGGATCACGCGGATCTCGCTCACGCGGGCCACCTGGTCGGTGTCGAGCTTGGCGGCCACCTCGCGGATGCGCTTGAGGTCGGCCTCGCCGGCGCTGACGACGAGGGCGTTCACCCGTTCGTCGGCATTGACCACGATGGGAACCGGACCGGACTGGGTGCCGTCGCGGAACAGGCCCTGGAGGGTCTCGGCGACCCGTCGGGCGTCGGCCTTCTGGAGGGGCACGACCTCGAAGTTGAGCCCCAGTTCGGCCTGCTGCGTGTCGAGTCGCGTGATGAGCGACTCGACCATCCCCATGTCCTCGACCACGGCACCGACGATCACCGCGTTCACCCACTGGTCGGCCACGACCGTGATGGGGTCGGCCGGCTCGCCGCGGGTGCGGGCAGGGCGGTTGGCGAAGAGCTGGCGCAGGGTCCCCTGGAGCTTGAGGGCGGTGGCCTGGCGGAGGGGGAAGACCCGGAAGTTCAGCTGGTCCAGACGGTCCTCGCCGTCGAGCTCCGGGATGATCCGGTCGAGGATGTCGAACGACTCCTTGGTGCCGGTGACGAGCAGGGCGTTGAGGCGCGTGTCGGGGATGACCGCCACGGGGACGCTCCGCTCGGGGGAGTTGAGCACGGCGGCGTCGCCGGTGCGCTTGGCCTGGAAGAACTGCGACAGCACCCCGGCCAGGTTGGCCGCGCGGGCGTGCTCCAGCAGGTAGAGCTTCAGCTCGGTCGCGCCGGTGAAGTCGGTGGTGTCGACCTTCTCCAGCACCCCGCGGACGAGGGCGAGGTTCTCGGGACTGGCGGAGACGATGAGCGAGTTGCTGCGGGGATCCACCGCGACCGCGAGGGCATCGCGTCCGCCCTGCCCACCGCCCCGGCCGCCCCCGCCGGAGCGGCCCGGCCGGTACAGCCCCTGCTGGACCAGCGAACGCAGGAGCGTCGCCACCCGCTGGGCATCGGCATGCTTCAGAACGAACGTCTCCAGCACCCCGCCGGGAACGACCGGCTCGGCGTCGAGCTTCGCCAGCAGTTCGCGGAGAACCTCAAGGTTCTCCCGGCTGGCGGAGACGATCAGGGCGTTGTTGAGGGAATCGGTCTCGATGGAGACCCGGTCGGTCGGGGACTGCGGCTGGCCGGGGACGGTCCGGGCCTGGAGCCGGGCGGTGAACACCCCCTCGAGGGTTGTCGCCAGCACGGCGGCGTCGTTGTTCCGGAGCGCCAGCACCTCGACCACCAGCGCCGGGTTGTCGAGCTTGCGGTCGAGCTTCGTGAGAAGGTCGTCGAGCAGCGCGTTGTCATCCCGACCGGCCGACACCAGCAGCCCGTTGATCCGGGCGTCGGGCAGGATCACCGGACGGCGGCGCTGGACGTCGGGCGTGGCTGCGGCCTGGTAGCGCTGGGTGAAGAACTGGGCGAGCGACGAGGCGACGACGCGGGCGTCGGCATGCTCCAGCGTCACGAGCCGGACGGCCCCCTTCAGCTCGGGGGCGGACTTGTCGAGCTCGGCGGCCAGCGAGGCCACCAGGTCGTACGCGTCCTGGCCGCCGCCGATCAGCAGGCTGTTGCTGCGGTTCTCGGGGACGATGAGCACGCGGAGGGAATCCGCCTGTCCGCGGCCGAGTGCGGCCTGCCGGGTGACCCGCTGGTCCATGAGGCGCTGCAGGGTGCCGGCCAGCTCGGCGGCGTCGGCGTTCTCGAGCGGGAGGATCCGGATGTCGCGCAGCTCCAGGGGCAGCGGCTTGTCGATCTGGGCGATGAGCCCCTCCACCACGCCGAACGCCTTCTCGTTGCCCGAGACGATCAGGGCGTTGGAGCGGTCGTCGAGGCTGAGGGTCGGACGTTCCTCGGGACGGAGCGTCGCGGCCCGGGGACCGGAGTACAGCTCGGTGAGGACGCGACGCACCGAGGCGGCGTCGGCGTTCTCCAGCGGATAGATCCGGACCGTGGCCACGCCGCCCGCGTCCGGCACGTCGAGCTGGGCGACGACCTCCTCGATGAGCGGGAGGGCGTCGTTGCGGGCGGCGACGACGATCACGTTGGCCGCGTCGTCGGCCTGGAGCGTGAGGGCGGCGCGCACCTTGGGCTGGTCGGTGGTGACCGGGCGGCCGTTCTCGCGCAGGGCCCGGAGGCGGGTGACATAGGTGGCGACGCCCTCCGATCCGGGCACCGGCGGGCCCTCGGCGAAGACCGACTGGAGGAGCGGCAGCAGACGGCTGGCGGTGGCGAACTTGACCCGGATGAGGCGGACCTCCGTGTAGAAGCCCTCCCACTCCTGGTCGAGGTCCTCGAGGATGCGTCCCGCGAGGTCGAGGCTCTCCGGCCGGCCGGCCAGCAGCAGGCCGTTGAGGCGCGGGTCGGCGGTGACGTTCAACGGACCCACCAGCGCCCGCCCCGGCTCGCCCTCGGGCTCACCCGGTCCGGTCGGACCCGACGCCAGCCGAAGCGCCTGGGCGAAGATCGTGTTGAGCGACTGCGCCACCGTGGCGGCGTCGGCGTGGTTCAGATGGACGAACCGCACATCCAGCCCCGGGGCCACCGGGCCGCGGTCGAGCAGGTCGACGATCGCCGCCACCGCGGTGAGGTTTTCCGGGGTGGAGCTGACCAGGAGGCGGTTCCCCCGGGCGGGATCGGCGGTGATCTTGAGGGGGCGGCTGATGTCGAGGGCGGTGTCGACCCCGTTGGTCCCGCGGACGCGCAGGCGGCGGATCTGCTCCTGGAGTTCGCGCGCCTCGGGGGTGAGCTCGCCGGGTCCGCCGGGGCGGACGAGATTCTGGAGGACGCCGGCCAGTTGGGCCGCCGGGGAGTTGCGCAGGTCGAACACCCGGACCTCCAGCTCGGTGTCGGCGGCCGGGATGTCGAGGGAACGGATCAGCTTCTCCACCTCCTCCGCCGCCCCGCCGCGGGCCACCAGCAGGAGGCTGCGGGTGCGCTCGTAGGGGATGACCGTGAGCGGGTCGCCCGGGCGCTGGGCGCTGACCTGCTGGACGACCTGCTGGACCAGCGGCGCGAGCTTGGTCGCCGGCGTGTGCTTCAGGTCGACCAGCCGGTACTCGAGGCTCGTCCCACCCGCGGCGTCCATCTGGCGGATGATCGACTCGACGATCGGGTAGTCCTCCGGACGGGCCCGGATCACCACGCTGCGGGTCCGGGTCTCGGCGACCGCGGTCAGGCGGGGCGGACGGGCGGGGGCCGCCGGACGGTTCCGGTCGCCGCCCTGCTGCGGCTGCGGCTGTCCCGGCTCGGGCCGGAACAGGTCGTTCAGTATCCGCGCCACCACCACCGGGTCGGCATCCTGCAGCGGGATCACCTTCAGCTCGGTGTCGGTCGTGAGCTTGTTCCACGACAGGTCGAAGATCATCCGGTCGATCTGGTCGATGTCGGTGGTGGAGCCGGAGACGAGGACGGCGTTGGCGCCGCGGTCGATGGCGATCAGCACCTCGGGGGGCATCTCGGCGACGTCATTCGTGCCCGGGGCGGGCACGGGACGGTCGGGGATCCGGTCGACGATCCGCACCGGCGAGCCGTGAACCTGCGGGTAGATGTTCGTCAGCAGGGTGACGATCTGGTCCACCGGGACGATGTCCACGGTGAGGAGCCGGACCTGGAGGCTGGACTCGGGGCTGATCTGGTCGAGCTGCCGGATCAGGTCCTGGATCTGGGTCATGTCGGCCGGTCGGGCGATCAGGGTGAGCGAGTTCGCCGCGCTGTCGGCCTCGACCACCGGACGCTCGGCGCGGGGGCGGTCGGAATAGACCGCCTCGATGCGGTCCTGGACATCGAATGCCCGGGCGTTCTTGAGCCAGACGAACTGGACGTCGCGGTCGGCCCGTTCCGGGGCGCGGTCGAGGGTGGGGAGGAGCTGTTCGACCAGCTTGAAGTGCACCTCGCTGCCGCTGACGAGGAGGCTGTTCGAGCGGGCATCGATCGTCACGGTGGAGCCGGCTCCCCGGCCGCGGCCGGATCCGCGGCGTCCGGACCGGACCTCGGTGGCGGCGAGGAGCTGGGTGAGGACGGGGGCGGTCTGGCGGGCGTCGGCGCTCTTGAGCGGATAGACCCGGACCTCGATCTCGCCGGCGGTGCTTTCCGAGTCGAGCTCCCGGACCAGTTTGACCACCTCCTCGACCGCCTCGCCGGGCCCGTTGAGGAGGAGGGAATTGGCGCCCTCGACCGGGGTGATGCTGACGCGCTGGAGCCCGCCCTCGGTGCCGCGGGCCCGGAGGGACTCGGTGACCGACTCGGCGAGTTCCTGGGCCTGGGCCTTGCGGAGCTGGACGGTCTGGATGACCGACCGTCCGCCGGTCTCCGCCACGTCGAGCGCGGTCAGCACCCGGCGCACCCGCGCCACCACCGGGGCCGGGCCGTCCACCAGCAGCGACTGGTCGTCGGGGGTGGCGGTGACCACCAGGCGGCCTCCGGGCTGGCGTCCCATGACATCGCGTGAGAACAGCTGGTTGAGGATCGGCAGGAGAGCCTCGGCCGTGACGTGGGTGAGGGGGATCACCTCCGCCTCGCGCCCGCCGCCGCCGACCAGTTCCATCTCGCGGAAGATCCCCTCCACGACCTCCAGCTGCTCGGCGCTGGCGGTCACCAGGACGCGGCCCCCAGCGTCGTCGGGGACGATCACCGCGTCCGCCGCCAGGCCACGGCTCTGGAGCTGGTCGACCACCACCCGCTGGAGCCGGCCGGACAGGTCGGATGCGGTTCCGGTGGCGACCGGGAACACCTTGAGCGACCGCGGGCCGCGGTTGGGGGCGGCGTCGAGCAGGCGGACGATGCGGGCGGCGTCCTCGAGGTCGGCCGGGTCGCCCGACACGATCACCGAGCGGGAGGCGTCGTCGGTGCCGACCGTCACCCGGGGGGTGCTGCGGCCCCAGGGGGTGAGGTTGACGAGGGTTTCCGAGAGGGCGCCGGCCACCTGCTGGGGCAGGGCATTGGTGAGGGCGAACACCCGGGTGCGGGCGGTCCGGTCGCTGGGCTGGTCGAGCTGGCGGATGAGCGGGTCGAGCGCGGCCACCTCGTTGCTGGAGCCCGACACCACCAACCGGTTGGCGGCGATGTCGGGAAAGACCACCGCCTGGTCGGCGGCGGCGACCGACCGGGACCGGGCCTGGCGTTCGTAGAGGGAGCGGACCGTGCCGGCCAGTTCCCCCGCGCGGGCCGACAGCAGGTCGTACACGCGGAGGTCACGGCCCTCGGCGGCCACCGGGTCGGGCCGGACCAGGTCGACCAGCCGGGCGATCTCCTCCAGATGCGCCGGGCGCCCCGTGGCGATCAGCCGGCCGTTCGGGGCGTCCGCCACGAACTGGGCATCCGCCGGGTCCGCGGCGTCGCGTCCCTTCCACCGCTCGGCGTAGAGCTGCTGCACGAGGGGCTGCACCCGGGCCACCTCCTCCGGTCGGCCCAGCTCGAACGAGCGGGTGACCCGTTCCTCGCGGGCGGTGGTGCTTTCCTCGAGCTGGCGCAGGATTCCCTCCACCAGCGTGAGCTGCTCATCGCTGCCGGCGGCGATCAGCTGGTTCCCGGGAACGTCCTCCAGCAGGAGGATCTCGCTCAGGGCCAGGTCGGGCTGGTTGCGGACCTGGTCGTTGTAGAGCTGCCGGACCTTGCCGGTCATCTCGGCCACCCGCCCCTGGCGGAGGGCGAGGACCTTCATCCGGCGTTCCGGCCGGGCGCCGAGGGAGGTGTCGAGCTGCTCGATGATGAGCGACACGCCCTGGAGCTCCTTGGGGTCGCCGGTGACGATGAGTGTGCGGCTGTTGGCGTCGACCGACACCGAGGCCCGCTTCTGGGCCCGGCCGTAGGCGTCGAAGCGGGTGAGGGCCGAGGTGAGGATCTCGGCCACCTTGGACGGCTCGGCCGACTTGATCCGGAACACGCGGGTCGAGGCGCTCTGGGCGCTGACGCGGTCGAGCTGGGCGACGAGGCTCTCGACCACGGCGAGCTCGTTGGTCTCGCCGACCACGATCAGGCGGTTGCCCCCGGCGTCGGGGGTGATGAGGGTGTCGGGTCGGATGTTCCCGAAGCGGCCGCGGGCCTGCTCGTCGTAGAGGGTCCGCACGGTGCCGGCGAGTTCCACGGCGCTGGCGGTGCTCAGGTCGATAACCCGGGTCTCCCGGGTCCCCTTGCCGGCCGCCGTGGTCCCGGCCCCCAGCTGGCGGACCAGCGCCTCGATCTGTTCCACGTCCGCCTCCCGCCCGGTCACCACCAGCCGGCCGCCGGTCGGATCGGGCAGGATCTGGGCATCCGCCGGCTCCTCCTCACCGCGGGTGCGGGCCTGGTCGGTGTACAGCTGCTGGACCAGGGGCAGGAGCCGCTGGACGTCGGCCGGCGACCCGATGTCGACGGTGCGGGTCACCCGTCGGGCCGTGGCGGCTTCGCCGGGCCGGAGCTGTTCGAACAGCTCGCCGATCAGGTCGAGGTGGGCGGTGCGGCCGGAGGCGACCAGGCGGCCGGTGCGGCCGTCGGACACGATCTGGGCGTCGGCCGCGCCGCTGCCGGGCATCCCGGCGAGACGGTCGCGGTACAACTGCTGGAGCAGCGGGAGCAGCCGCTGGGCCTCGGCCAGCCGGCCGGCGTCGAGCACCCGGGTGTCGCGGTCGACGGGCGCATCCCCGGAGACGGTCGACGCGATCTGCCGGATGGCGTCGGCCTGCTCGCGGGTCCCGTACACCATGAGGCGCCCGCCCGAGGCGTCGGGGTAGAGGGTGGCGGGACGGCCGGTGCGGCCGGCATTCTGCTCGGCGTAGATCCGGTTCACCGCGGGGAGGACCTCCGAGGCCCGGCCGCCGGGGAGCTCGATGGCGTGCAATTCGCGCGCGCCATCCTCCGCCCCGCCGTCGAGCGCCGCCACCACCTGCTCGACCTGCGGGAGGAGGGTGTCGGGCGCGAGGAGGATCAGGCGACGTCCATTGGGTGCGGGGGTGATGCTGACGAGGTTGGTCACCGGCCGGCCGGCGTTCTGGGTGGCGAAGACCCGGAGGGCGAGGGCGGCGAGGGTGTCGGGGTCGCCGTTGACCGACACCAGCTTCAGCTCGCGGTTGCGGCCCGGCCGGGTGCCGAGCGTGTCGTCCCCGCCGTCGAGCCGCTGGATGATGGCCTCGGCGTCCTTGAGGTCGGTGCGCGACCCCGAGACCACGATGCTGTTCGACTCGCGCTCGAGGGAGACCGAGACCCGCCGGATGGGCTGGTTGCGGGCGTCGAACTTGAGCATGGCGTTGGAGACCACGCCGACGATCAGGGAGGCGTCGGCGTTCTCGAGCCGGAACACCCGGGCCCCGCCGGCCGCCTCGGGCTCGCGGTCCAACTGCTCGACCACCCGGGCCACGGTCTCCAATTCCCCGCGGGGACCGGACACCACGAGCCGGTTGCCGGCGGGATCGGGGAGGATTCGGGTCTGGGGGGTGTATTCCGGGCCGCGCTGGCTGCGGAGGATGTCGGTGGCCAGCGAGGTGGCGAGCGCCGACACGGCCGACGCCTCCCCCTGCTTGAGGTCGATCACGCGCATCTCGCGCGGGGCGGCATCGGACGCCGTGTCCAGCTGGCGGATGATCGCCGCCGCGGTCTCCACGGCCGCCGGCGGCCCGGTGAGGACGAGGCTGTTGCTGCGGGCGTCCACCAGCACGCGGACGCCGGCCGCCTGGGCCCCGAGGCTCTTCTCCACCAGGCCGGCGATCTCCGAGGCGACGGCCATGCGGAGGCGGATGACGCGGGTTTCGTCGGGCGCCGACGTGTCGCCGGCCGGATCGATCTGCCGGACGATGGCCTCCACCCGGGCGATCTCGGCCTCGGTCCCGCTGACCATGAGCCGGTTGTTCTCGCGATCGGGCAGGATCGTGGCCGCCCCCCCGGCCGGCTCGGCCAGGCCCTTGAGCTGTTCGCGGTAGAGCTGCTCGACGAGCGGGGCGAAGTCGGCCGCCTGGCGGCGGTGGAGATCGACCCCCTTGAACTGCCGTGCCGACGCCGACGCCGACGCCGTGTCGAGCTGCTGCACCAGCGACCGCACGCGCTGGATGTCGGCCGCGGTGGCCATGACGATGACCTGGCGGCCGGAGGCGTCGGGGATCAGGCGCGGCGCCATCTGGGGATCGGCCGTCCGGCCGTCCATCTGGCTGATGAGCTGGGAGACGAGGGCGATCAGCTCGGTCGGGGACTTGCCCGCCACGGGGATCACCGCCATCTCGCGACGGCCCGCCTCCGGGGTGATGTCGAGCACCGACACGATCTGGTCGATCTCGCGCCGCTGCTCGTCGGTGGCGGTGACCAGCAGCCGGTTGTTGGCGGGGTCGGCCACGACCGACGGCTTGGGCAGTTCGGCGAAGCGCGGTCCGGCCATGCGCTCGGCGACCAGGCTGTTGAGGCTGCCGATGATTTCGTCCACCCGGGTGTTGCGCAGGGTGACCAGGTGGAGCGCCCGCTCGGGATTGCGCGGGGTGCCCTCCCGGAGGTCGGCGGCGATCTGCTCGATGCGGGCCAGGTGCTCGGGCGTGGCCGTGACGATCAGCCGGCTGCTGTCCGGTTCCACCAGGATCTTGGCGTGGGCCGACGAACCCCCGAGTCCGTCGACCACCTGGCTGCGGTAGATCTGCTCGATGAGCGGCTGGAGCCGGCGGGCCTCGGCCGCGCTGGCGAAGTCCAGCATCCGCGTCTCCTGGGCCTGGGGATGGGTGGAGCCGGTCTCGAGCTGGGCGATGATGTCGGTGGCGGTCTGGACGTCCCCCGGCGAGCCGGTGACGACAATGCTCTGCGAGCCGGCCTCCACCGACACGCTGGCGCGGGCGACGGTGGTGCCGGACGGAAGGCGGCGGCTGAGGGCCTCGGTGAGGATCTTCGCCACCGCGGGGGCGTCGGCCGTCCGGGTGCGGAACACGCGCGTGAGCTGGACCACCTCGCCGCGGGTGCCGCCACCGGCCCCGCTGCCGCCCGTTCCGTGGACCGGTTTGTCGAGGCGGTTGATGAGGGCCTCGATCTGGTCGGCCTGGCCGGCCAGGGGGGTGGCGACGATCAGGCGGTTGCCGGCCTTCTCGGCGATCACGCGTGCCTTGGTGGCCGCGGCCGAACCGGTCTCGCCCGGGGACGCCACGCCGGGGATCGCCTGGCGGATCATGGTGGCCAGTTCCTCGGCCGGGACGAGTTCGGGGGTGTAGATGCGGACATCCCCCGCACCGCCGCCCCCGTCCTCGAAGCGCTTCACCAGCTCGTCCGACAGCGCGAGCCGCTCGCGCGGACCGAACAGGACCAGGGTGCGCGAGGCGTCGTCGTACACCGCGGTCACGTAGTCGTTCGGGTTGGGCGGGAGGACGTCGAGCTGCTTGGTCTGCGGATTGAACTGGGTCCGCTTGGGGGCGCTGCTGATGCCGAACGTGCGGTTGAGCAGGTCGGCCACCACCGCGCCCGAGCTGTGGAGCAGCGTGTAGGTGCGCATCTGGCGCTCGGCCACCGCCTCGTTGTCGACGGCGGCGATGAGCGACTGGATCCGTTGGATGTTGGCCAGTCGGTCGGTGACGATCAGTCCGCTGCCGCGGGAGAGCGGGGCGATGGAACCGGCGGTGGACAGCAGGTTGGTGACGGCGCCGGAGATCTCGCCGGCGTCGAGGTTCTTCAGGTCGAGCACCACGGTGACCACCTCGCCCGGACGCACCTCGCCCCCGGTGTCGGTGCCCCGGTAGATCGGCAACGGCATGGAGGGCAGCTCGGTGAAGGGGACCAGACGGAGATAGTTCCCCTCCTCCACGAGCATCCGGCCCTTCATCGAGAGCATCAGGTTCAGGGTGTCGAGGGCCTCGCGGTAGTTGTACGGGTTCGGGTCGTTGAAGGTCAGGGTGCCGGGCAGGTTGGCATCGCCCACCAGCGGCCGGCCGGTCATCTGGGCGAACCGCTCGATCACGTCGGCGTACGGAATGCCGTCGAACTGGAACCGGATGTTCCGCCCGGCATCGGCCGACGCCGGTCCGGGCTCAACCGGGGCGGCATCCGCCGGAGCCGGGTTCCCGGCCGGTCCGGTGGCCTCGGCCGCGGTCGGTGCCGACACCGGCGCCTCCGTCGGGGCGGCCGGGGTGGCGGCGGCGGGTGGGGCATCGGGTGCCACGTCCTGGGCGGCGAGCGGCAGGGCGAGCCACGCCACGGCGAGGAGCAGCAGGCGGGTGAGGCGGTGGGCGGCGTTCATGGAGAGGGGACCGGCCGGGCCGGGTCGGGACGTTTGCGATCGGAGGGAATGCGTCATGGCTGGCGGACGGCGGCGGATTCCGGGAGGAGGGACGGCGGGAGCTGGTTGCGCTCCAGCTTGTAGCGGTCGGCGAGGGTGGTCCCCCGCTCGATGGCCCAGTACTCGTTGCCGATGCGGATCACGACCCGGGCATGGGAAACCAGCGGGGCGCGCCCGGGCCAGGGCAGGGGTCGATAGTCGACGAGGGCGATGATGCCGCCGGCCAGTTCGTCGCCCGGCTGGAACCGGAGCGTGGCCTCGCGGGTGAGGTCGCGGACATGCACCTCGGGCCGGCCGCCCCAGTCGGAGAGCGAGACAATGCGGAAGGATTCGAGTCCGGGCGGCCCGGGCGGAGGGGTGGGTGCCGGGGGGGAACCCTTGGGTGCGGGCGGCGGGGGTGGCGGGATGTAGGGCCGGAGAAAGTCGCGGACCACCAGCGGATCATAGGCCCGACGCTCGGGCCCCTCGGCGGTGGGCCCCGAATCGAAATCCACCCGCTCCACCTCGGGCGACGGGGTGAGCACCAGGGTGAGGTAACGGAAGGTGACCCGCACCCGGCCGGGGGCATCGCCGGCCGCCAGGACCAGGCCGTCGATGCGATGGAGCGCGGGCCCCTGGTCGAGGACGAACAGGAGGTTGATCACCCGCCCGAGCGGACCCTCGCCGCGGACGCTCCACCCGATCTCCTGGGCACCGCGCAGCCGTCGCGGGCCGACCGGCAGCCGGCTGAAATCGGCCTCGGCCAGTCGGCTGTTGATGATTGCCCGGTTGAGCAGCGCACCCGACGCCGCGCTGGCCTCGTCGAGATCCTCGGCGAAAGTCCGCGACGCCACCTCGCGCATCCGGTCCTCGTTGGCGAAGAACGTGCGGCGTTCGGCGGTGATCTTCTCCAGTTTCTCCCGGACACCGCGCACCTTCTGGTCGGCCTCGCGGATCGGCTTGATGAAGAAGGCGCGTCCGCCGAGGCCGATGACGAACACCCCGACCAGTCCGCCGACCAGCCCGAGGAGCAGTTTCTCGCGGGCGTTCACCGGGCACCTCCGGGGCTGCCCGCGGGGAGCGAGACGTCGTCCACCGGCCGGGCGGGCGGGGTGCGGGTGGCGAGGTCGACGGTGAGCTTGCCGGGCACGGTGAGTTCCACGGTGGACCGGAACCCGTAGCCGTGGCGGTCGGGGGACGGGTTGACCGCGAGGGGCTTGACGTCATAGCCCGCAGCGCGGAGGTCGCGGTCGAGGCGGCCGATCACCTCGCCGGAGCGGGCCTGGACGCCGAGCCGGACGTTCGATCCCGGGCCGAGGGCGATGGTGGTGGCGTAGAGGTCCTCGGCCGCCGGCAGCACCACGCTGAGCTGGGCCAGGTGGTCGAGCCAGGGACGGCCGGCGGCCGACCAGGCGTCGACAGTCGCCGCCTGCAGCTGCATCTGGCGGTAGACCGTGCGCTTCTTCTCCGCCTCGCGCAGCTCGGCGGTGAGGGTGTTGAACACCTGCATCCGCTGGCCGACCAGCCGGGCCCGGAAGCCGAACGCCCCGATGAGCAGGGCGAGGACCGCCACCGCCGCCCCGAGGGTCTTGATCCGCCCGAGGTCGCGCGGGAGGGCGGGCTGCTTCGGGTTCAGGAAATCGAACGGCAGTCCCGCGGCGTCGGTGGCGCCCAGGGCCAGTCCGAGCACCGAGAGTCCGCCCGCGGCCGCGGGGGCATCGGCCGGGGGCAGGCGGAGGGCGACCGCCAGGTCGAGGGTCTCGACCGGCCGGCCGAGCCGGGTGTGGAGGGCCTCGGCCACGCGGGGCTCCTGGCCGGTGGCCCCGGAGAGGAAGAGCCGGGCCGGGGCGGCGTTGCCACCCTGGCTGCTGTACGCATGCAGCGTCCGGACCACCTCGATCGTGAGCAGCCGGGCCCATTCCGCGGCATCGCCACCGGGCGCCTGCCGCACCGCCCCGCCGCGGCTGAAGGTCAGGGCCGGCCCGGACAGCACCTCGACCCCGAATTCCTCCGCCCGCAGGGTCACCAGGGCGATCGGTTCCGGACCGTTGCCACGTCCCACCGACTCGAGGCAACGGACGTTCGCCTGCGAAAGCCAGCCGAGGGCGGCGAGGCGGAAACCGGCGGCTTCGGCCACCCGACGGTGGAACTCCACCACGTCGCGTTTCACCGCGGCGACGAGGACCTCCACCCGACGCGCGTCCGACCCGGCCCCGCCTGCGGGCGACGTCCCGGCGGCGGCGGTCTCCGGGGTGAACTCGCGCACCACCTGAAAGTCGATCACCGCCTGGTCGACCGGGAACGGCAGGTCCCGGCCGAGCTGGAAGTGGACCAGGGCGGCGAGTTCGCCGGGGGAACCGACCGCCGGGACGGTCAGCGACCGGAGCAGCACCTGCGCCCGGGGCACCCCCATGGCGACCGCCGACGGCCGGAACCCGGCCTCCTTCAGCGCCCGCGCCAGGGCCGGGCCCAGGACCTCGGGCGCCTCGCGGTCGGCATCCGGCGCCAGGCCCAGCGGCACCACCGCCACCCGGGAGACATCCCCACGGCTCCCCCGCCGCTGCCCCTCGGCGATGCGGACCCGGTCGCCGTCCAGTTCGAGCGCCACCACCGACGCCTGTCCGCGCACGGCCGCCGACGGCGCGGACCCGCCGCCGGGCAGGCGGTTGCGGAGGGCGTGGGACCAGGTCTGAAGGCGGCGTCGCATGCGGGAATCAGAGTCCGAACGTGGACCGCACCGAGTGTGTCCGTCCGCCCGGGGAATTGCCAACCCTCGCATCCGCCGATCTCGCGCCATCCGCACCCCCGGGCTGAAGCAGGTCCGCGTCGGGAACCAGCGGAAACGGCAGCCCCATCCGGGTGATGTCGCGCAGGTACAGGAGCCGGCCGGCGGACGGGGCCACGTCGACGATCACCTCGAGGACCTTGTACCTCCCCGACGCCGCGCCGTAGCCGACCACATGGAACCCGTACTGGAACCCGCGGGCGGTGAGGTGCGGGGCGATCTCGCGGAACTTGGGCGCCTCCACCACCCCCTCGGAAAAGAGCCAGGCGACGGTCCGTCGACGGCTCGCCGGCAGCCCGGAGCGGGTCGACACGATCGTCTCCGCCAGCGCCTCGTCGATCCCGGGGACGGTCTGCAGGACCTCCTTCGAGGCGGTGTTCACGTTGATCAGGCCCTTGAGCTCCAGGTCGGCCGTGGCCGTGAAGCGGTCCAGGACCACGTCCAACTCCTCCCGCCCCACGCCCGTCGGCACGTCCACCGTCGCCCCCTCGGCATTGCGCAGGGGATAACTCGCCTCGAGCACGTCGCCGATGTCCACCACCGTCTCCCCCGCCGTGCGGAGGGCGTTGACGAACTCGACAAAGGCGGGCGGCAGGCCGTTGGTGGAAAACACTTCGCCGGGAGCGTTCACGTTCACCCGAAGTTCCCCGGCACGGTTCCGGTTTGGTTCATAGGAACTTACAGTGACGAGCCCCCGAAGCCCGGCATTCAGGACTCCATCGCCATCGTCCGGCGGAAATCCCTCCGGTCCATCGTCTTCCCCCGGATCGAGCCGAAAGTTCAGGTTGGCGTCCTCGCCGTACACCAACGCCGGGGTGAACCCCCGCACCAGCAACAGCTGATCCACGGTCACCAGCGGACCGTTCAGGATCCGATACGGCCGCGGCAAGGCATCGTAGTACTCCTGCTCCGCCCCTTCCGGACGCACCTCGTTGTCGGCATCGATAAAGTCGAGCAACGCCTCGGTCAGGAGGGGTTGGAGGCCGGGAAGTTTGGCCACGGCGGTGGGGCCGGCGGTGTTGAGGTTGAGTTTTCCGGCCTCGTCGGAAAGTCCGAAGCGGACGGGCGTCAGTTCATCGGGTCCGCGGGAGTAGAGGGTGAACCGCCAGGATTCGTCGCCGTCCTCGAACACCACCCGGGCTTCGAGGACCGGGGCGTCGAAACCATCCAGTTCGATCCCGGCGGCCAGCTGACGGGCCACCGCCATGCCTTCCCGCACCCCGGCCAGGGCGGCTTCCCACGCCCGGTCCGAACCGTCGGCCGCGGCGGCCGCCGTCTCCTCGGCCCGCTGCCGGAACAGGAGGCTGAGGGCGATCATCGACACCAGCATCACCACCACCAGTACCCCCACGAGGACGAAACCCCGGTCCGGATGACCGGGACCGGGAGGGATCCGGCCCCGCAACCCATATCCAACCCGATTCATGGCGCACCCCCCATCGACGGAATCCCCGGGTTGTCGGCCGCCGGATCCGCGCCCGGATCGCCGAAGGGATCCTCCAGTGGGTCGGACCCGGAAGGATCGGCCGATGACGGGGACGCCCCGCCGCCCCACGCGGCGGGAACGGTAACGACCCGACGAAAATACGCTTCGGGCAGTGAGCCCGGGGGGGAGTCGGCCCGGGGCACCTCGAGGGCCAGGACCACCTCGACAGCGGCCGGCAACCGGCTGTCGGCCCAGCTGTCGTGCCAGACCGATCCGTCCCAGAACCGGAACCGGGCGAAGGGCAGGAGTTCGGACAGCAGGATCTCCTCGCCGGGAAGGCCGTTGGTCGGGGTGCCGAACCCCGTGGGGTTGGTCCCGGCGGCAAGCGGGTTGGTGTCCAATGCGGTGTCCGTCGCGACGGCTCCCATCGGCGTGAATCCTCCCATCGGCGTGAATCCTCCCATCGGCGCATTGGTGTCCCCGGCCGGGCCGTTGGTGCCGGAAAGCAGGGGATCGGGAGCCCGCAAGGGCGGCGGGGCCCCGGCGAGGACCTGTTCGGACCGGAACAACCCGGGGTTGTTGGTCCCCGGGAGGCTCCGATAGGCGACCACCGCCAGATCGGCATCCGCCCCGAGCGCCCGGCCCAGGGCCCCCCCGGCCCAGGCGGTCCGGGCGGGCACGGCGGCCCGGATCAGGCGGAGGTTCTGGCTGTTGCCCACCAACGGGGCGTTCCCGGGGCCGGCGGATGGCACCACGGTGCGGATCTCGTCGGTCAACCGGCTCATCACCATCCGCACCGACGCGATCCGTTCGCTCTCCACCACCACCTGCCCGCGCAGGTCGGCCGCCTGCCGGTAGAAGAAGAGCACCACGGTGAGCAGACCCACGGCGATGACGATGGCGAGGATCACCTCGATCAGGGTGAACCCAACGGCCTGGCCGGCGCGTCGATGGACCTGGACGGTGTTCATGGTGCGATCCCGGTCATCGGGTCGGGATCGGACAAGGCGGACCCGGGCGCGGCCCCCATGGGCGGCAACCAGGCCGAGAGCCGGTGGACGAACGGGGGATCGAGGTGACGGACCACCACCTCGACCCGGGCCGGAACCGTCTGCCCGACGGCCGGCTCGGTGTCGGGCACGATCTCCCAGGTCCAGTTGGTGTGCGGCGGCGGAGCGGGAACCGCCGGGGCGGGCAGACGGGGGCGCAGGCCCAGCTCGATCTCGGAAAGCAGGGTCACCGACAGGTCGGCCGCCTCGGCCCGGAGACGCATCCGCTCCACGCTGTTCACCGAGTTGTTCAGGGCCTGGGTGACGATCGCCGCGGCCGCGACAAAAAGCACCAGCGCCAATACCACCTCCAGCAGGACCGCCCCGGTGGCGTCGGCGATCCTTGGTCCCCGTCCGGCACCTGTCCTCATGGCTGCCCCTCCGGATAGCCCGCGGGCTCCAGATCCGCCTCCGGATCGTCGAACGGATCTTCCACCGCCGTGCCGGCCACCCGGTCCCCGACAGTACGCCACGCCACCCGGCTGAGGCCGGTGATGCCGATCAGCTCAACGACGGCCAGCCGCAGGTCCTCCGCGTCCCGCGAGGCCAGGGTGATCCGGGCCGAATCGCTGGCCCCGTCGGGAAAGAATCGGATCCGGTCCGGCGCAAAGCCGGAATCGGCCGAATCCATTCCTCCGGCCGGGCCCATCGGCTGGTCGGCCGATGCCGGCATGAGGATGTCGCGGGGATCCTCCACGCCCTCGGGCAGGGCCACCGCCCCGGCCTGGGTCACGGTGAGGGAATCCACCCGGACCAGGTCGATCAACTCCTCCACCCCCGGCAGCACCAGGGGCAATGCCACGAACCGCCCCGGCTGCGCGGCCGGATCGGGTTCCCACCGGACCCCGACCAGCCGGTCGGCCGACGGCCCCGCGGCCGCCTCGCCCTCACCGGTGTCCCCCGAGGCCCCGGTCTCCCCGGGAACCAGATCCGAGGGCTCGGTGTGGAAGGTCAGTTCCACCACCCGGCCCGACGCGGCGGCGTGGGCCCGGGCGAAGCGGAACAGGGTCTGGATCCGCTCCACCCCCTCATCGAGCGACGCCCGGCGCTGGAGGCTGGAGAACGAGAACACCGTGGCCCCCAGCAGGGCCATCAGCAGCACGAGGGTGAGCAGCAGCTCCAGCAGGGTGAAGCCGCCCCGCCGGGACCGTCGGAAGATCCCGAGGCCGGCCATGGGTGCCTCCCGGGCCTAGTTGCCCGAGGTGGACGACGACTCGCCGCCCGGCTCGGTCTCGGTGGCCATCTTGATGTCGTCGTCGGTCTCCGGCTGCCCGTCCGGTCCCACCGAGAAGAGCTTGTACGGCAACGAGGTGGAACCGCCGTCGGCCGCCGCCAGGGTCCGGTCGACCACCTCGTACCGGATCTTGTTGCCCCACGGGTCGTCGAGGACGGTGCCCGGCTTGAGGTAGGGCCCCTGCCACTTCTCGCCCATCCGCTCATTTTCGAACGTGGGCTTGGTCATCAGGGCATCCAGTCCGCCCTCCTGCTCGGTGGGGTAGTGGCCGAGGTTGAGGCGGTAGGTGTCCAGCGCGCTGGAGACATTGTTCAGAAGCAGCCGGGTGGTGTTCTTTTCGGCGCCCTCCTGCTGCGGCAGCACAAACACCACCAGCGCACCGGCCAGCAGCAGGATGATCACGATGACCAGGAGGATTTCGATCAGGGTGAAGCCGGCCTGGGCCCGCAGCTGACGGCCGGTCCGGAGGGATTTCAGGTTCATGTTTCGTCGGAAGCTAGATGACAGACCGCTTCGACGGCAACCGGGGAGGCGGGATTCAAGCGGGAACCGATCCGGCTCCACCGAAGCGGCCCCGACCTCCCGCGTAGACCCCTCCAGCCCTCCCCCGGCGTGTCGGCGCCTCGGCACGAGGGTTCCCTTCACCCACATGGGCCTGAAACCCATCGCACACACCCCCCCATCCCCAGGCGCACCGCCGCCACCCCGGGACGACGGTCTCCCGGCGGTCCCTGCCGCTCGTCATGGGGAACACCGCATCCCCACGCGCCTCCCGCAGCGGGACCGGCATACCCCCACTCCCTCCCCGACGAGCCGGATCAATGGAGGCGCCGACCCTCCCGTCGGACTCCACTCAAAGCTGGGGGTCAGGACCCCTCGGAGTCTTCGGGCAAGTGTCACCCCCGCCGCATTGTCCCGCCGATTCTGTTGTCGTTGGCTACCAATCGATCGCTACCTGACCGGAACAGGCACTGGTGGATTCCAGTCGCCCTCCAGGACCGCGGTCCCAGGCAGGTAGAGACGGACGACATAGCTCCAACCCTCGGTGATCGGAAGAAAGTTCGGGGCGCTTGATTCCCCGCCGAAGTGAATCGTCATGCCGCCGTCGGCATTCTTCTTCCCGGTCACATTGTTTACCGAATAGGCGTTCAGGTTGTTGGGCGTGAAGAAGCCGTCCTTGTTATAGACCGTCACAGACCAGAAGCCTTCGACAGGAACATCCTTCGGCATCGTGAGCGTGTAGGCTGTCCTCCCGTCGTTCTTCTCCGGTACCACGCCGACGTATTTCGCGCCGCTCGCCGGATTGCCACCCCAGCCATAGGCACTCGCCATCAGGTGGGTGATCGGGTCCACCTGGCCCTTCCTGCCGAATCCGTCCGACATGTCCTGGATTTTCAGGGCCAGCACGTTGAGCTCCTTGCGGGTTTGCTCCAGGGAGTCCACATCCCAATCGGGCAATTCAAGAACGCCACGGGATGCCTGCTTGATCTGTATCGCATCCTGCAGGGCATGGGCTTTCCTGATGTCATCCGGATCATTTGGGTCGGCAAAGGTCCGGAACAGCGCCATCGCATAGCGCGACCCCACCGAATCCATGGTCAACGTGATATCTCCGCCGCCATGTTTGAGGACCGGCATGTAGTGATCCTGGCTGATGACGAGCAGGGATTGAAAACGGTCCGGCGAAGCGGGTTTGACGATCGTCACCGGCGACATGAGATCGAGCACCACGGAGGAATACAGAGTGTCGCGGTTGCCGCGGATTGTGATCTGATTCTCAACGGAATAAGGCTCCCGACTGTGGAGAATCTTCCCGACGCCGCCCGCCTTCTCGGCATATCCCTTGAACTGCACATCGCTCTCTGCCCGGATGTAATTCTTGACGGTGACGGGCACCTTCTGCGCAAGGACCGAAGTGAAGGGGATTACGAGCAGCGAGACCAACACGGGAACGGCTGTTTTCATGATGCGGTGCGTTTGCGGACATTTCTTCCTGACAGGCCGCTCCTGCCCGGGCACGCCAGACCCTCGGTGTCGACAGTATCAGCCGAGACCTGATCCCCGCGCTGCCCGCAACCGGCTTGTCTGATGAATTGTTCGCCTGATGATCATGAACATCAGTGGCGACTCAAGGCTGAACGGCAAGCAACGGCGGATCCAACGTGGACCCACCAACAAGCCCCAGGTGCCGGATCCAAACGACACTGGCGCGGTCTGGTGGCGGACCGCGGGGCACCCGAGGGGAAGGAACAACCGCGCCTTGAACGGATAATGCACGGATGATCAATGACCCCTGGCGCGCGCAGGCCGGCTGACTCTGCCCGGGAAGGCATTCCATGCCCGGCTGCGGTCGGGCTTCCCCGTCCCCGCGTCGGCGATGGACTTTCCGAAGCGGACTGCCGAGCATCTGCCAACGACTGCGGCTCCCACTCCCCACGAGGCAGATTGGGCTGTCCGGTCAGCGGAACCGTCACCTCGTCATCTCGCCCATAACGCCCCAGTTGAAGCGTGACGACGCGATTGCCGTAACCTCCACAACACACAGACACACCCATGAAAACCCTCGCCGTCCTCCTGCCTGTCGCCGCGTGCCTGAGCCTTGCCCTGGCCCGGCCGACGTTCGCACAGGACGCCTCCCCCTGGTCCTTCGATTGCACTCTCTACAGCCTCGCAGCCGGCGTTACCGGAACGGTTGGTGCGGGCCCGGTCGATGCCGATCTGGACGTCGCCTTCGGCGACATCTGGAACAACCTTGAGTTCGGCGCCATGGGCAAGGTGCGGGTGGGCTATCAACGGTGGTCCCTGAGTGCCGACGTGATCTACATGGGGCTGGGCATGTCCAAGAACGGAGTAAGCATTGATCTGGACCAATGGGTGGTGGAGCCCAGCCTTGGTTACCGGTTCAACCGTTACGTCGAGGCGTTGGCCGGAACCCGCTACAGCAACCTTGCCGGCGAGATCCGGGGTCCCGGTATTCTCCCCAGTCCGCGAATCTCCACCGGCAACCAGGAATGGTGGGATCCGATCGTGGGGGTGAATCTCACCCTGCCGTTTGCGCGGAAGCTCTCCTTGAACTTCCGGGGAGATGTCGGCGGGTTTGGCGTGGGGTCAGATCTCACCTGGCAGGCATTCCCCTTCCTGGGCTGGCAGGTGTCCAAGTCCTTCGCGGTACAGGCGGGCTACCGGATGGTCGACACCAACTATGAGACCGGAAGTGGCGCCGGCCGCTTCAAGTACGACATGCTCTCCCACGGACCGCAATTGGGCGCCACGCTCAGCTTCTGAGTGGCTGTCCGGAAGCTGCGGAGGGCGCCGTGTCGGATTCTCCGACCGGATGTCGCCAGAGAGATTCCGAAAGCTCCCCTGGCGGGGTCGAACTTCGGACCAGACCTCCATCGAGGCACGCGAACGCCTCTTCGGCGCCCTGGGTCCCCCCGTCCCAGAAGAGCCTCCAGCGCCGCAGGCGTCCGATTGGAAAACCCTGCCCGCCGGTTCGGAGACCTGGCATGAACTCACCAACCGGGCCCGTGTCGATCAGAGCCGGCAGCCCGGTCTGTCGCCCGAGGTGTTCACTCCGTCCAGAGTCCGGGATGTGATAGCCCCACCCTCGACTTCGTGTTCATTCTCTCGCAGCGATCGGGGCCGCATCTCGTTCTCCGCGTTCATCCGGTCCTTCACTTGCCGTGTCGAGAACCGGAACCGGGACTGCCAACCTCCACCATGGGGGCAATGTCAAGATGCGCCTTGGCCGAACGGGTTGATGACCCGCACCCCGGCGTACAACTGCCCGGAGGCAAGGTCCTCGGAGAGGACCTCGGCACAGCCGGCCATGCCGGCGGCGGCGAGAATGGCGGCATCCCAATAAGCCACCTGGTAGCGGTGCTTGATCCTCAAGGCGGCCTGCATCAACGGCACGGATGTGTCCACCACGCGAAAGCGGAGCCAAAGCTCCATCAGTGCCATGGCGTCCGCATGGGACAACGGCTGGACTCGGGTCGGTCGGGTCGCCTGGACGTAGAACTCCTGAAGCACCTGAACCGAGATGGCGAGATCGTCGCGCCGCAGGATCCCCCTCGCCGTCACCGCCTTCGCGCGGTCGCCAGCGCCGGGGCAGACGGCGTAGAGAAGGACATTGGTGTCAATGAACGTCATTGCCGCTCATGGAGGGCATCGCGGGAGAGATTATCCGCCGACGTGAAGCCCGGGTGGCGCTGCCAAATGGAGTCCAGCAGCGCCTCCTGCTCCTGCTTCGGATCGCGCGGCACCGGTGATTCCAGGGTGAGGCTGAGCAGGTACTTCTTCACCATGGCCGAAACCGAGGAATCCCGCTGGGCGGCAACGATCCGCGCCTTGCGATAGGTCTCATCGTCCAGTGACACCGTGATGTTTTTCACGGATTCACAGTATCACCCGCCCACAGTCTCACAAGCCCCAAGGCCATGAACCCGTACCTGGATCGCCGTGCCACACGCAAACCGATGCCGCCGGAAACGCCCGATCGGCTGCAACAATCGCGAACACTTGCGCGGCTTGGGAAGCCGCGAAAGGAATGCTGCCAACGGCAGCAGGCCCGCAGGGCCGAGCGAGCGGGCGCAAGCGAGTCCAATTACCCCAACCAACTGCCCAGCGGGCCGGCGGTTCGCTGCAGCGCTCTGGTAAGGCTGCGTTTGTGTCATACACTCTGCGCCTCCGTCCCTGCCTGCTCGATGGCCTCCTCCAACCAGCGGCGAAACTCCTCCGTCTCGCGCTGCTCTGGAAACTCCCGTGACCGTGCCGCTCGCAATGCGTCGAGCGCTGCCGGACAGGCAAGCGTGATCAATCCGCTGAGTGCCTGCCGCCAAATGCGCGCCTCTGAATCGAGCAAGAACTCTCCGAGAAAAGGAATGACCGAGCGGTCGCGATACCCCCAGATGACTTCGATCAGCATCTCCCGCACATCAGTGTCTCGCTCTCTGCGAAACGTCTCCATCAACTCGGGCAAGAGGTCGCGGTCAATCTCCAGCAAACCGTGGAACGCGTTGTCGGCGTCGCCGCGGCGAAACACCTCCAAGTAGTAATCAATCTGTGGCGCGAATCGCGGCATGGTGTGGAGCAACCTAGCGGCAGAACTGACCGACGCGGGCAGCCAGCGGTGTTCTAATTGGAAACTGACGCGACCCGCACGCGTTCGGTCCAGTGACTTGGTTGGGCGATTTCATGTGATCCGACTCTTGATTACGTAATTCTTGAGTGGCGAGAGAAAGACCTCAAACCACGGCTCGGCGTCCTGAAACGTCCAGACCATGAGCCTCATCTCGCGCGGAATGTAGAAGTCATCATCTGGCCACGACACGTGCCAGCCTCCGACGCGAGCAAACGGCGGATGCTCCATGCAAAGTGGCAACTGAGAATTGAAGTGCTCGCGGTAGCTTTCTCGCGCCTCGGACGCCACGTTCTCATACTGCCAACGCTCCAACCCCTGCGACGAAAGCCACTCCTGAACCGCAGGGCCACCATACAGGAGGATGGCCTCGAATGGAGGCACTGACATCGCCGGCTTATACGTCAGCGGAACTGAGTCCTCAAAAACCACCTCACTGATCTTCCCGGTCGAGACTGTCACGAGATCGAGCCTCTCATCGTCCTCGGCAGTCGTGACCATGGACAAAGCAAGTGGCCCACGGCCTTGCAGGCCCAATTGGTTGAAGAGCGCCTGATCCACTGAGAGAAAGTGAGCCTGAGACTTCAGCGCAGTGACGAACGCGGGGAACTGCTCTGGAAGGTCGGAACGCCGACCGCCCCAATGGGCAATCACCGGATCGCCTTGCTCGGCAGGCACAAGGTCAAAGCAGGGCAGGCTGAGCCCCTCCGATTCTCTCACGAGGAGGTCCATACGCACGATATCGCCCAACGTCTCACGCTCAGCGACCCGGCCCGCGGGACGCAACCATAGCAACCAGAGCACGATGGCCGGGTTCGCTGCAGCGCATGGTTAGGCCACATCATGCACGCCTCCTCGTGTGGGCCAACCGCGAATCGTCACCTGATTGAGTAGCGACCCGGTCGGGTCTTGTGGGACTGATGAAAGCTCATGCCCCGCCCACTCCTCCGTCATCAAGTGGTCATGCTCTCGACGACCGGCCTCGGCGTGCTCGGCTAGCCGCAATGCCACACGAGCTAAGGAGCGCAACCCGGCAGCGTCACCGTGAATGAACAATTCGTCGCGGTCTTTGCTGAGTTCAAATGTGAGAAGGTGGTCTAACATGGTGTGTTGCCTACGGAAAGCTGAGCGATGCCGACGCAGCGAAGCGAAGTCGGCATTCGTCTCCAGCGACTGGTTGGCAGTGCGAGGACTCACTGTCTGCGCGAGAGTAAATAGAGCGAAATGGCGAAAAGGAAAGCTCCAGCAACGGTCGCGATCAGTCGGCTCCAAAACAGAGCCATGGTCAGTTCCTTCGCGCGATAATTCCAGACGCCCACGGCGACCCAAAGCGCAAGACCAATCAGAGTGAGGCAAGCTGGCGCCATATTAACTCACTGCCAACGTTCCGGATCACCGATCCCGCGCCCATGACTCCCGACTTGAAACCGCGCCGCTATCGCGGGGTTCGGTGCATCCGGTTTGTTCGGCGATCCTTTCATAGTCCGCCCATCAATCCGCGGCCGATCTGATCGACAGCCCGATCAGTCTGCCGACGCTCGCCGCGCAGCGCGATGATCAACATCCAGATGCCGCCGATCGAAAGGAGCGCGCAAAGAACCCACTTGCCGTACCGTTGGAAGAAGCTGTCGCCGTCAGGCACAAATCCCATCAGAACGCCCATGCCAATACCCAGGACGGCTGCCAGGAAAACGCCTGCTCGCTTCCCCTTCGTCGCTCGTTGTCGCTTCGATGTCATGACGGTTGCAGGCGTGCCGAACGATTCAGCTCACCGATGGCGGCCCCTCCGCGACTCCCGATTTGCCCAAACGAGTCGCGGGGCCGCCATTCGGTGCAGCGCATGGTTGGGCAGTCTCCTCGTAGTATCTCAATACAAATTCCGACTCAGATCCTGGAGTCCCCTGTGCCGCCTTCCATCGCTTGGCGCGAGCCAACTCACTGAGTGCCCATGTGAATGCATCTTCACAACTGAGGACATCAAGCCAGGGTAACGCCTCACCGGTCAAGCAGGCCAGTGCCGACTGGAGGCTCTGCGTCATCTTCTGCTCCTCGCTATGCTGCTCCCACCAGTAGTCGCCCCGCTCTCGCTTCGAGTGCCCAAGGATCGAGGCGACCCACGATCGTGGTTGGTCAAAGAAATACCCCAAACGCTTCCACATCGCGGGAAGGCAATCGCAGGTCCTCGGCGCACCGCCAACGGCGTGCCAATCACGCGGACGAAACCGCTCAGCAAATACGCCGACGTTCCCAGTGAAACGTCCCACTAGACTCTTGATCCCCAACTGGAACTCCACGATCTGGATTGCTGTCCAGCCATCGAACTCAACCACCCGCCTAAACACGCGCTTCCCATCGAACACGAAATCTCTCGCAACCAACTCCGGCCGAACGATGGCCTTGAGCTGCCTGTCGAATTGCCTCCGCTTGGCATCTGGCGAGGGATTGCTCATGCCCAACGATTCAGGTCAGCGACCCGGCTCGCGGGACGCTACGATTGCAAACCACGGCGCTATGCCGGGTTCGCTGCAGCGCATGGTTAGGCGGCTCGTGTCTCATCTCACTCCAGGGTCGAGTGGGTGAAATGCTCTGCTCACGTCCATCTCGAACTTCATGGGGAAGTATCCATGACCGTCAATGCCGCGAATGATGCCACCGACAAGTGAGTGCAACTCCAAGGCGATAAACAATCGGGGGATGCTCTGCGACTGGCCGCGTGGCAACGAAATCAGCAGCAACCGTAAGCCCTGCTCGCGGGTGCGCTGAGGCACAGCGAGCATCTTGGAATCGTCAGACCAGACGACGTTCGGATTGCAGTCCTCAAACTCCAAACGAACGGGGTAGCCACGATACTCTCCTGTGACGGTAAGTGTGCCGTAGGTCTCGCTGCCCATCGCATACTCTTGAGCGTCTGTCACTGTGGCGACGTAATGGCCGTCCGGGCTTGTGAACTGCGCGGAGGTTGCAAACGTGTATGTTGTCGCGTCGCTCATGGGAGTGCGTCGTGCCGCCTAGCGTTGTTTAGACTGCCCATTAGCCGCCTAGTCGGCGCATTTTGTCAAAAGCAATATGCCTTCGCCGGATAGGCTGCGGACGATCCGTCATGGTTCGCAGGTATAGCAGCCGAGGGCCTTGCCCGCAGTCCGGCCCGCGGCCGACGTCGGCGGGGGGTGGTTCGGGGGCTTCCGACCCGGAGTCACCGTCCCGGACCGGAACCCATAGGGACTGCGGTGGCAGAGTGAAGCGTCGACACCGCTTTGGAGGGACGCAGTGGGACCGGCCGCCGATCGGCGTCGGCTACGGCGGAGCGCAGATGCGCCGAGGAACACGAACGGCCATAGAGCCTGCCCGGAAACTCCGAGGGGTCCTGCGGCGAGGCATTTTGGCGGTGGGCAAGGCGGGAAGGCCGGAGCATCCCCGTAGCGGGCTGTGACGGCCGACCCAACGCCGCCCACCGGCAAAAGGGCCGCCGCCCGGAGGGTTTTCGCGGAAACGGCCCGCTGGCTTCGTTGCTCGTCGGTCACAGCCCCATGAAGGGGATGCTTCCTCCTCGCGCCTCGCCCCCGGGCCGTTTCCTCGAAAACAGGACCCCTCGGAGTTTCCGGACAGGCTCATAGGTGGTGGCGCTCCGGGGCACGGAACGGCGGCCGACCGGCCGCGGCTACGGGGAATGACGCGCAGCGGGCAGCAGGGCCCCGAACGAGGGAGGGCATTCAGGATCTTCGTCCCTTGGCACCCTTTGTTGTTGTCCCTCCCAATGCTCCGGAGCCTCCCGGCATCTGCGGAAATCTGCGACATCTGCGGACCAAACGGGTCCCCGTCGTCCATCGGATGATCCTCCGCAGTCCATCCGCTCCCCCGATGGTCACGGATGCCCCCTGCCCGCTCACTGCTTCCCGAGTGAGCCGGCGAGGGTGAAGATGGGGAGGAGGAGGCCGAGGGCGAGGAAGCCAATGCCGGCGGCGACCAGGCAGAGGATCACCGGCTCGATCAGCCGGACGGCCTGGTCGACCTGCTGGTTGGTCCGACGTTCCACCGTGTCGGCGATCTGCAGCAGGACCTTGTCGAGCTTGTTGGACTCCTCGGCCACCACGAGCATGGCCATGATCTGCTCGGGGAACAGGCCGCCGGCCGACAGGGGGGCCGACAGGGACTTGCCGTCGCGGACGCTCTCCGCCGCGTCGGCGATCTGCTCCCCGAGGATGCGGGATCCGGTGGCGTCCTTGGCGATCTTGAGGGCCCCGAGCAGGGGCACGCCGTTCACCAGCATCGTGCCCAGGATCCGGCAGAACCGGGTGATGGCCAGCATGCGCAGGGCGGTGCCCACCACGGGGATCTTCAGCCGCCACTTCTCCAGGAGGCGCCGGTTGGCATCGGACTGGAACGACCACCACGCCACCCCCGCCACGGCCGCCAGGGCGACGAGGACCACGTACCAGTGGTTGCGCAGGATGGTGCTGGCCCCGAACAGCAGCACGGTGGGCAGGGGCTTTTGCGCCCCGGACAGCAGGGGCTCGAACTTGGGCACGAAGAAGATCAGGGCCCCCGCCATGACCGTCACGCCGAGGGCGCTGAGCAGTGCCGGATAGATCAGCGCCCCCATCACCTTGCTCCGCAGCTCGTCGAGGCGCTCGAGGAACTCCGACAGGCTCCGGAGGACGTCCTCGAGGAACGACGCCCGCTCGCCGGCCTGCACCATGGCCGTGTGCAGCGGGGGAAACACCCCGGGATACTGGCGCAGCGACTCGGTGAGGGTCCGTCCGTCGGCCACCTGCGAGCGGATCTCCTTGAGGATGTCCACCAGCCGGGGGTTGACCGTGGACCGGATCAGCGAGTCGAGCGACCGGAGGAGCGGCACGCCCGAGCCGATCAGGTCGGCAAGCTGCCCGTACATCATCCCGATGTCGCGGCTCCCGACCCGGACGCGGCGTCGGGCGCCACCCCGGACGCCGTCCGGAACGACCGACACGGGGAACAGCTCGCGCTCGGCCAGCAGGCGCAGCGCGGCCGACTCGTTGTCGGCCTCCAGCGCACCGGAGACCCGGCGTCCGCCGCCGCTCAGGGCCGTGTATCGGAACTTGCCCATGCGGTTCCTAGAGGGCGGTGCAGGTCAGGACTTCGTCCACGGTGGTGATGCCCTGACGCACCTTCACCCAGCCGTCCTCGCGCAGGAGCCGCAGGCCGGTCTTCCGACCGGCGGCGATCAGGCGCGGGCCCGACGCCCGCTCGACCACCATCTCGGCGAGCTCGTCGTCGAAGGTCAGCAGCTCGTACAACCCGCTGCGCCCGCGGTAGCCCGTCTTGCGGCAGTGGTCGCATCCCATCCCCCGCTGCAGCACCTCGCCCTCGGCCAGCTGGAAATCGCGCGGCAGCCGGGCCCGGTCGGGTTCGTAGGGTCCCTTGCACTTCGGACACACCTTCCGCACCAGCCGCTGGGCCATGGCCCCGGTCAGGGTGCTGGCCACGAGGTAGGGTTCCACCCCCATGTCGATCAGCCGGGTCGCCGCCGACGCGGAATCGTTGGTGTGGAGGGTCGACAGCACGAGGTGCCCGGTGAGGGAGGCCTGGATCGCCGCCCGGGCGGTCTCCAGGTCGCGGATCTCACCGATCATCACCACGTCCGGGTCGTGACGCAGGATTGCCCGCAGGCCGGCCTCGAAGGTCATCCCCACCTTGTGGTCCACGGGGATCTGGTTGACGCCCTTGAGGTGGTATTCCACGGGATCCTCGACGGTGAGGACCTTGAGTTCCGTCCCGACGATCTCGTTGAGGGCGGCGTAGAGGGTGGTGGTCTTGCCGGAGCCGGTGGGTCCGGTGACGAGGAAGATCCCGTGGGGCCGCTCGATCAGGGCGCGGAACCGGCCGTAGGTCTCGGCGTCCATGCCCAGCTGGGGCAGGGTGAAGAGGACGTTGGCCTTGTCGAGGAGACGCATCACGACGCCCTCGCCGAAGAGCATGGGGATGACCGACACGCGGACGTCGATCTGGCGGCCGCCCACGCTGAACTTGATGCGGCCGTCCTGGGGGATGCGGCGCTCGGCGATGTTGAGGCTGGCGAGGATCTTGATGCGGCTGATGATGGCCGCCTGGTAGCGGTGCATCTGGGGCGGCACCGAGGCCTCCTGGAGCACGCCGTCGATCCGGTACCGGATGGCCATGTGGTGTTCGTAGGGCTCGATGTGGATGTCGCTCGCCCGCTCGTTCACCGCCTCGAGGATGATCTCGTTGACCAGCCGGATGACGCTGGCCTCCTGGGCCATCTCCAGCAGGTCCTCCGCCCCCTCGGCCCCGACCGTGACCTCCTCGCCGTCCTGCCCGGCCAGCTCGTCCAAGGTGTCGCCGCCCAGTCCGTAGTGGGTCTTGATCAGCTTCTCGATGTCATCCCGGATGGCCAGCACCGGACTCACCTCGAGGCCGGTCATCATGCGGATGTCGTCCAGCGCATAGAGGTCGTACGGGTCGCTGGTGGCCACCTCCAGGGTGTCGTCATGCCGCGCGAGGGGAACCACCCGCTTGCGGAAGATCACCTTGAGGGGGAGGACCTGGAGCAGTTCCGACGGGATGGCGGCGGCGGAGAGGTCGGCGACGGGGAGGTGGAGCTGTTCCGACATCACCTCCAGCAGCTGCCGTTCCCCCAGGTGGCCGAGCTGGATGAGGGCCCGGTCGAGCCGGAGGCCCTCGGCGGCCTGGAGGGCGCGGGCCTCGACGAGCTGGCTGTCGCTCACCAGGCCCTTCTGCTGGAGGATGGAGTCGAGTGTCATGGAATCCGGTCGGCACCGGACGCCCGGCCCCCGGCGGGAGGTCGGGCGGCGCGGGGCCGACGGGCGGTTGGACGGGGGTCGCCGGGGTTCACTTCAACGTCCCGAGGAACTCCACCAGGTCGCGGAGTTCCTCACGGCTGAGGATGTCGCCGAGGCCCTCGGGCATCCCGCTGAGCCCGGTGTCGCGCTCGGCAATGTCGGCCTTGGCCAGCCGGGTCTCGCCGGCATCGGCGGACAGCAGCACGAGCTCGGTGTCGGTTTCCGCCCGGACGATGCCGGCGTGGGTGTCGTCATTCCGGAGCGTGACCAGGACGGTCTCGAAGCCGGCCGCGACCTGGCGGTTGGGGAAGACGATGCTTTCCAGGAGGTGCTCCCGGGTGGCGCGCGCGGCGAGGCCGTCGAGGGCCGGACCCGCGTTGCCGCCCCCGTCGTCGCCGATCCGATGGCACCGCGCGCAGCTCACGCTGGCGTTCTCGTAGAACAGCCGCCGGCCCCGGGCCGCATCCCCTCCGAACAACGCCTCGCGGTAGGGCGAGAGATGGTCCTTGGGCAGCTTCCATTCCTGGTAGGCCGCCAGCCGGGTGCGGACCGCCTCGGCCTCGCGACGCCCGGCGGCCTGGACCAGGTCGAGCATCAGCTCGTTGGGCACCTCGCGCCGCATCAGGCGGTCGAGCCAGTCGGCCAGGACGGCGTCGGCCGATGGCGAGTCGATCCCGCCGAGGGTGGCGAGCGCGGCCTGCTTCTCGGCGGTGGATCCGCCCTCAAGCACGGTGGAAAGGCGGCCGACGGCATCCGACGGGTCGAAGGCCGCGGCGAGGCGCGACGCGGCGAGGCGGACGGGTTCCGACGGATCGGCGGTCGCCTCATCGATCGCCGCCCGGACCGCCGCCCGGTCGTCCGACACCTCGGCCAGCGCCCGCAGCGCCTCCGCCCGCACGGCGGCCGGGGCGGCATCGGAACGGAACACGGCCGCGAGGGCCGCCGCGGCGCCGTCGGGCCGCAGCGCGGCCGCCGCCGCCACCGCTCCCCGTCGGACCCCTTCCGGGGCCTCCTGGAGCAGCGCGACGAGCACCGGCGCGAGGGCTTCCCGGGCGGGGTTGGCCGGGCGGCCGGGCAGCGGGCGCCAGGTGCCGGTGATCCGGTCGCGGGCCGGCGGCATCTCCCAGTCGGCCAACGCCCTCAGGGCCTCGACCCGCACCGGCTCCGGCAGGTCGGACCGGCCCGCCAGGGTGGCCAGTCGACGTGCCGCCGGGCCGTCGCCGACCCGGAACCCGGCGTTCACCAAGCGGAGGAGGACCGGGGAGGCGAGGTCGACCGGGGCGTCCCGCCACGGAAGGGGCTGGTCGGCCCGGATGTCGGTGATGGCCCCGGGGGCCGGGGTGGCCGATGGCAGCCGCACCGTGGCCAGTCGGGCCAGGGTGGCGTCGACCGCCCGTTCATCCCCCAGGGCCGCCAGGGCCGGCAGGGCCTCGGGGATCGGGGCGTCGTTGATCGCCCGGGCGGCCTCGAGGACCACGAGGGGGTCCGGATCCGACAAGAACCCGGCCACCCGCGGGGAGCGGTGGAGTCGGAGGCCGACCACGGCGGCCATTCGGACGCGGGTTGAGCCGTCACGAGCCAGCGCGGCGAGGGTGGATGGCGAGGCGACGCGGGCCAGGGCGAGGGTCAGGGCATGGCGCTCGACGGCATCGGCCGGATCGACGACCACCAACCGGTCGCGGAGCGGACGGACGGCCTCGGCCACGCGGAGGCGGCCGAGGGCCTGGGCGGCGGCCACCCGCTGGCGGGCGTCACCGGCGCGGAACAGGGTCAGCAGCCGGGCGTTCGCCGCCGGCATCCAGCCGTCGGTGGGACGGACGGGGCCGACCTTGAGCAGGTCGGCCGACTGCCGGACCGCGGGCGGCTCGCGATGGCCGCCGACGCGGGCCAGGCCGAGGGCGGCCTGGGTGGCCACCTCGCCGAGGGCGGGATCGACGAGGTCGAGCAACTTGCCGGCCGCCTCGGGATGGCGGACCGCAAGCTGGGCGAGGACCCAGGTGGCGTGGCGGCGGGCCCGGTCGGATGAACCCGGGCCCGCCACGGCGGCGACCTCGTTCATCAGGCGGCGGCCCCGGACCGCGAGTTCCCCCGAGGCCTTCGCCCCGTCGGCAACCCGGGTGGCCAGTTCGAACTGCGCCTCCAGCCGCACCCGGAAATCCCCGTGGGACAGCAGGGAAAGCAGCGCCTCGTTGCCCCGGTCCCGCATCCCCTCGGCCTGCAACCGGGCCGCCTCCGCCGCCGTGGCCGTTTCGGCTGCGGCAAACCGCGCCCGGTACAGCCGGCCCTTGTCGCTCTTCGGCCAGCCCTCGTGCCAGTCGGCAAACCACACCGAACCGTCCGGACCGATGTCGACATCCGGCACCAGCGAGTTCCACAGCAGGCGGTCGTGGGCGACGAGGTCGTAGCCGGCGCCGCGGGGGCGGATCGCCAGCGAGGCGATACCGCTCTGGGAGCTGGTGCCCTTGAAGTAGGTGATCAGGAAGCGGCCCTGGAGTTCCGGGGGAAGGCCGGTGCCCGGATCGGCGACCAGGCCCGACGGACCGTCGCCGATGTTCGCCACCGGGGGCAGCAGGTACGCGGCCTGGCCGGGGAAATGCGGACGCCAGAGGCGTTCCAGGTTCCACATCCCGGCATTGCCGAGCGGCGCGTGCTGGTGTCCGACCCGCCACCCGGAATCGGCCCCCTCGACCACCTGGACCCAGCGCTCCCGGTCGCCCTGGTCGGAATCATTGTCGCCGGTGAACAGGTCGCCCAATTCGTTGAAGGCCAGTTCCTGGGGATTGCGCAAACCGCGATGCACCACCTCCAGGTCCGTGCCGTCAGGCTCACAGCGGAACACCGCACCCTCGTCCGCGAGGTCGATCGGGTTCCCCTCGCGCGTCACCACATGGGCGCCGCGGTCGCCGACGCTGAAGTACAGGCGGCCGTCGGGACCGAACACCAGTCCATGCAGGTCATGGCCGGTGTAGCTGAACCGGACGCCGAACCCGCGCAGCAGTTCATCGGCCCGATATCCCTCCGCCTGGGCCACCGGACGCGACGCCAGCGCGGGATCCTCGCCCTCCCGGCCCACCCGGCCCGGGGGGATGGGTGCGCCGGCCGAAAATCGCCACAGGCTGGGGATCTCGGTGAACCACACCTGCCCCCGCCGCGCCAGCACCCCGGACCCGATCCCGGCCAGCGGACTGTGGAAACCGTCAGCGAAGACCGTCGACCGGTCCGCCCGGCCGTCGCCGTCGGCATCCTCGATCACCCGGATCACCTCCGTCTCCCGCGCCAGCTGCGCCTCGCCCTCCGGACCGAACCACTTCCGGATCGTCGCCAGCCGATCCTCGATGGAGCGGGACGCGAGGTCGTCCTCCAGCATGAACATGTAGCTCCGGATATCGAGCACGCTGGTGCGGTAGCGGTAGGTCTCGCTGGTGAAGACGCGGCCCTTCTCGTCCACGCTGAAGGACACCGGATTGGCGAGCATCGGCTCGGCCGCCCACAGGCTGACCCGGAGTCCGTCGACGGCCTGGAACTGCTGGATCCGGGCCTCCCCCTCGGCGCTGGCCGGGGCGAGAACGGGGGTGGACGGGCGATCGTCGGCGACCAGCGGACGGTACCCGCCCCCGGCGCCGGGAGCGGGCACGGCCTGGGCGTGGGCGGCCGGGGGGAGGGCGGGAAGTCCCAACGCGGCGAGCACTGCCGCCCGGAGGGCGAGGCGGCCGAGGCGGCGGCACGGAGTCATGGGGAGGATGTTGTCCCCGGGTTCCCGGGGGAGGCAAGGAGGGGGTTTGGGGGGGGAGAGGGATTCCCGGCCGGACCCGCCCCCTGCGGCGTCTGCCGGGGGTCGTTCGCGGACCCAGCCCGGACTTGGCCCGGGACGGTCCGTGGCGGCAGGGTTCGGCCCCGTGCCGGACGTCCAACCGATCACGGATCTCGACGATCCCCGCCTGCGCCCGTTCCGAACCCTCCGGGCCCAGATGGACCACCTGCAGGAGGCGGTGTTCGTGGCGGAGGGCGACAAGGTGGTCCGTCGCCTTCTGCTGTCCCCCCTGGAGGTCCGGACCGTCCTCCTGCCGCCGCGCTCCCTGCCAACCTTCGGGCCCCTGATCGACGCCCGGGCGGATCGGCCCGGGGTGTACGTGGCGGAGAGGGCCCTTCTGGCCCAGTTGACCGGATTCAACATCTCCCAAGGCGTGCTCGCCCTGGCCCGGGTGCCGGACCCGGTCCCCATGGACGCACTCATCGGCACACCCGGGCCCCGTTTCCTCGTCGCGCTCGACGGCCTCACCCACTCGGAGAATGTCGGCACCGTCCTCCGCAACGCCGCGGCCTTCGGGGTCCAGGGGGTGGTGGTGGGGGAGACCACGGCCCATCCCTACCTCCGACGCGCCGTCCGCAGCTCCATGGGCACGGTCTTCTCCCTGCCGTATCACGTCGGACCCCGCCTCACCGACACCCTCCGGACACTCCGGGCGGCGGGCGTCCGCTGCCTGGCGGCCGACCCGCACACCCCGGTCACCACCGACGACTCCGACCTGACCGGCGACTGCTGCGTGGTGCTGGGGGCGGAGGGCGACGGGATCCGTCCCGAGGTGCTGGCGGCGTGCGACGGGGCGGTGTCGATTCCGATGGCGCCGGGGGTTGATTCGCTGAACGTGGCGGCGGCCGCCGCCGTGTTCTTCCATGAAGTGGCACGACATCGGCGGGGCGTTCTGCGCGGCCCTTAGCCGCCGCTCCGCTCTTCCAGCCGCTCCGGCCGGCGGCCCGGGATTCCCCCTTGCGCCCAGCCGTTTTCCGGGGATGGACAGAAGTGGATTCGTGGTCGAACCTCCCGCGCCAATGCGAACGGGCAGTGAACTCATCCAGGCGACGCGTCCTTTCGCGCAGGAGCGTCGTGCCCTCAGCTGGTGGCATGTGGTCTCCACCGGCCTGTTGCTGCTGGCCGCCCTTGCGGGGACCGTCTGGAACTTCCACCTGGCCGGCCGTGTGGCGTGCAGCGTGCTGTCGGGTCTGCTGATGCTGCGGTTCTTCGTCATCTACCACGACCAGCAGCACCATGCGATCCTCAACGGCTCCCGGCTCGCCGAGGGCCTGATGCGCCTCTTCGGGCTGTATGTCCTGAGTGCGAGCAGCGTCTGGCGCAGCTCCCACAACCACCATCACAACCACAACTCCAAGCTGCGCGGCTCGCACATCGGATCGTTCCCGATCATGACCCGCGAGCAGTTCCTCAAGTCCCCCCGCCGCAAACAGGTCAAGTACCTCTTCATGCGGCACCCGGTCACCATCCTGCTGGGCTATCCGGTGATGTTCCTCTTCGGGATGTCCCTCTACCCATTCATCAACCAGCCGCGGCGGCACGTGGACTGCCTGGTGTCCTTCATCCTGCACGTGGCGATCGGGGTGACCCTGTGGTGGCAGCTGGGCTGGGTGGGCCTGGTCCTGACCCAGACCGTGCCTCACTTCATCGCCAACGTGATCGGCACCTACCTGTTCTACGCCCAGCACAACTTCCCCGGGGTGTCCTTCGCCGACAACGCCGGCTGGACCTACGAGAAGGCGGCCCTGGAGTCGTCCAGCTTCCTCCGCACCGGTCCCCTGATGCGCTGGTTCACGGCGAACATCGGCTACCACCACATCCACCACCTGAATTCCCGGATTCCCTTCTACCGGCTGCCCGAGGCCATGCAGGCCCTCCCCGAACTCCGGGAACCCAGGACCACTTCGCTGCATCCGCGCGATGTCCTCCGCTGCCTGCGGCTCAAGGTCTGGGACGTCGAGCGTCAGGAGATGGTCCCGCTCGGCTGACCCACGGCCCCGACGGGGGGCCGCCCCTTTCATCATGCCCTCCCTCACTGCCGCCGAGGCGGCCCACCATGTCGGGGGAGAGATCCTCGGGGATGGCTCCCTCGTTCTCACCGGAATCGCGGCCGCCGACGAGGCGGTCGCCGGCCAGCTGACATTCGCCGAGAAGCCGCATCACCTGGAGGCCGCCCTGAAGGGCGGCGCCTCGGTGATCGTGGTTCCGAAGGCTGTCGGCCCCCAGGACCGGACCCTCCTCCGGGTGGCCGACCCCCGGATCGCCATCGCCCGCCTGCTCCCGCTGTTCCACCCCGAGGAGGTGGCCGAGGCGGGCGTGCATCCGACCGCCACCGTGGCCGGGTCCGCACAGGTGGACCCCAGCGCCTCGGTGGGTCCGGGGTGCGTGATCGGTGCCGGGGCCCGGATCGGTGCCCGCTCGGTGCTCATGGGCGGCAATCACGTCGGCGCCGAATGCTCCGTCGGCTCGGACGTCCGCCTGCACCCCAACGTGGTGCTGTACGCCCGGACCCGACTCGGCGACCGGGTGACCATCCACGCCGGAACGGTCATCGGATCGGACGGCTACGGCTACGTCCTCGACGCCGGCCGGCATCGGAAGGTGCTGCAGGTGGGTCGGGTGGAGATCCACGACGACGTGGAGATCGGTGCGAACACGGCGATCGACCGGGGGGCTCTGGGACGGACGGTCATCGGCGAGGGAACCAAGATCGACAACCTGGTGCATGTCGCCCACAACGTGGTCATCGGGCGCCACTGCCTGATCATGGGCCAGGTGGGCTTCGCCGGCAGCACCCGCCTGGGCGACTACTGCGTGGTGGCCTCGCAGTCGGGGATCGCCGGCCATCTCCGCCTGGGCAACCAGTCGGTCGTCGGAGCCAAGTCGGGGGTGATGCGGGACGTGGCCGATGGGGAGACGGTGCTGGGGATCCCGGCGGCGCCGCACCAGCAGACCAAGCGCCAATGGCTGGCATCCCAACAGTTGCCCGAGGCGTTGCGGCGGCTGAAGAAGCTGGAAGGGGCCTCCCGCCCACCGGCCGGCGGGGCGCAGGCACCGGACTGACCCGTGCGTCCGGGGCGGATCAGCCGATGATCCCTTGGACGACGTGTCCGTGGACGTCGGTCAGGCGGAAATCGCGTCCGGCGTACCGGTAGGTGAGCCGCTCGTGGTCGAGTCCGAGGAGGTGCAACAAGGTCGCGTGGAGGTCATGGAGGTGGACCTTGTCCTCGACCGCCTCTGCCCCGAGGTCGTCGGTCGCCCCATGCGCCATTCCCCCGCGGACCCCGCCACCGGCCATCCACATGGTGTAGCCCTTGGCGTTGTGTCCCCGTCCGTCCTCCTGGCCATTGTCCGGGGTGCGTCCGAACTCCCCGCCCCAGAGCACGAGGGTGTCGTCGAGCAGGCCCCGTTCCCGGAGGTCGGTCAGCAGGGCGGCGATCGGCTGGTCGGTGGCGCGGCAGTTGCGGCGGAGGGCAGACTCGAGGTTGTTGTGCTGGTCCCATCCGCCGTGTTGCACCTCGATGAAGCGCACCCCCGCCTCGGCGAACCGCCGGGCGAGCAGACACTGGCGTGCGAAACCGTCGGTGGCGTCCCGCCCGACGCCGTAGGCCTCGAGCGTCGCGGCGGATTCGCCGGACAGGTCGAGCATCCGCGGCACCTCGGCCTGCATCCGGAACGCCAGCTCGTAGCTGGCGATGAGCCCCTCGACCTCGGGCTGGGCGGAGGGTCCGTCGTGGAGCGACCGGTTCATCTGCTGGATGAGATCCAGCTGTGCGCGCTGCTGGCGGGCGTCGAGGCGCCCATTGCGGAGGTTGTCCATGGTCCCTGCCTCGCCGCGGCGTCCGCCGGCGAGCTGCAGCCGGGTGCCCTGGTGGGTGGCGGGGAGGAAGGCGCTGCCGTAATTCTGGGCGCCGCCCAGTCCGGCGGGGGGATTGATGGTGATGAACCCGGGGAGGTCCCGGTTCCCCGAGCCGAGCCCGTACAGGGTCCAGGCGCCCAGCGACGGGCGCACGAACTGGGCGCTGCCGGTGTGGAGCTGGATGAATGCCTGCGGATGGTTCGGGATGTCGGTGTGCAGGGAGCGCACGACGCAGAGGGCGTCGGCATGCCGGGCGACATTCGGGAAGAGTTCCGAGATCCAGAGACCCGACCGGCCATGCTGCCGGAAGGCGAACGGCGAGCCGACCACGCGTCCCCGTCCGCGCAGGGTCCGCCCGGCGTCGCGCTGGAGCCGGGGCTTGGGGTCGAAGGTGTCCAGCTGGGAGGGCCCGCCCTGCATGCAGAGGAAGATCACCCGACGGGCCCGGGGCGGGTGATGCGGGGCGGGGACGGCTCCGGCGGCGCCCGGGGACGCCTCGGCGGCGGCAAGGCTGGCGAACGCGAGATGGCCGAAACCGGCCGAGACCCGACGGAGAAGTTCCCGTCGGCTGAGCGTGGGGATCGGTGGAACGGGGGCGGACATGGCGGGACGGGGATGTGGGATCACTGGAGGTACTGAAACTCGGCCGACGCGAACAGGGCCTGGCAGAACGCCGTGAACGCCGCGCCAAGGACCCGGCGATCGGCGCGGTTGCCGACAGGGGCCTCCGGTCCGGCGTCGTTCACGAACGCGCCGAGGAACCGCATCGCCGCCCGCCGTTCGGCGCCGGTGGGCGGCCGGGACAGCACCCGCCGGTAGGCGAGGTCGATGCGGTGGCCCGGGGCGTTCCCCGGTGCCAGGGCGACCGACCGGGCCAGCGCCTGCGCCTGGGCGGCCACGAACGGGTCGTTCATCAGGTACAGCGCCTGGGCCGGGGCCCGGGTCACCTCCCGCGTGGCCGTCAGCAGACTGGGATCGGGGAAGTCGAAGACCGCGAGGGCCTCCGGAACCAGATCACGCACGATCGGCAGGTAGACGCTGCGACGGTCGGCCACCGGCTGCAGGACGCGCTCGTCGGGGCGCCGCGCGACGGGGCGTTCCCCCAGCCCGGTCACCACCGAGCCCTCCGGTCGCGTCGTGTCGAGCGTCCCCGCCGCGGCGAGCATCGCGTCCCGCAGGCACTCGGCATCCAGCCGTCGGGGCGCGGAACGCCAGTGGAGGCGGTTGTCGGGATCGGTCTCGAGATGGTGCGGCGTGGTTGACGGCCCGAGCCGGTAGGCGCGCGTGAGCACCAGCGTGCGGATCATCCGCTTGACCGACCAGCCGTCGGCCATGAACCGGAGTGCCAGGTGGTCGAGGAGTTCCGGATGGCTGGGCACCTCGCCGGTGGCGCCGAAGTTGTCGGCGGTCCGCACCAGGCCGACGCCGAAGAGATGCTGCCAGATCCGGTTCACGGCCACCCGGGCGGTCAGGGGATTGGATGGACGGGTGAGCCAGTCGGCGAGTTCCCGTCGGCCGCTTTGACGGGCGGGGAGGGGTCCGACCCCGAGGTTGCCGATCACCTGGAGGAATCCGCGCGGCACGGGTTCCCCGGGCTGGTCGATCTCGCCGCGAACGAGGAGCGGATGGTCCGCCGGAAACCCGTCGATCACGCCCATGGCGTGGGGGCCGGCATCCGTCGCACGGTCCGTTCCCGTCCGGGCGTCCTCCATGGCCACCTGGCGGAGACGGCGGCGCTGCTCCGGCGTGGGGGGCGTGCCGGGCGCGGGCGCGTTGGCGGGGTTCAGACGTTGCAGCGCCTGGCGGCGACGGCGGCGCTGCTCAAGTTCCTCCTCACGGGGGGATCTCGGACGCGGCAACGGGCCGTCGAGCGGCAGGAGTTCCGACGGCTGCCGGTTCACGTTCCCGAGGTCGCCCGTGCCGTAGTAGGTGGCGCTGCTGCGGAGAATGCCGGCGAGGGCGTAGTAGTCCCGGGTCGGCACCGGGTCGAACTTGTGGTCATGGCACCGGGCGCAGGCCACGGTCAGGCCGAGCACGGCCCGGGTGGTGACATCGATCTGCTCGTCGACGAGGTCGGCGAGGAACTGGCGCCGGTTGCGCTCGTTGAGACCCTTGGGCCCGAGGGCCAGGAACCCGGTGGCGACGAGATGCCGTTGGCGTTCCGCCGCGTCGGCGTGGGGCAGCAGGTCGCCGGCGATCTGTTCCCGGATGAACTCGTCGTAGGGCCGGTCGGCATTGAGGGCGTCGATCACGTAGTCCCGGTATCGCCACGCCTCCGGATAGGGGAGATTGCGCTCGCGTCCGGTGGACTCGGCGTACCGGGCCACATCGAGCCAGTGCCGTCCCCAGCGTTCGCCGAACCGGGGCGAGGCGAGGAGGGTGTCGACCACGGCCGCGAGGGCGTCGGGACCGGGATCGGCCTCGAAGCGGGCCACGGCCTCCGGGCTGGGAGGCAGGCCGATGAGGTCGAAGTACACCCGACGCAGCAGCATCCGGGGCGTCGCATCCGCAACCGGGGCGAGGCCCCGTGCCTCCATCGCCGCGAGGAGGAAGCGGTCGATGTCCCCCGCGGGCCACGCGGGGGTCCGGACCTCGGGAACGGGCGGAGGTTGGGGAGGGCGGAGGGACCAAAAGGTGCGTCCGGCCTCGAGGTCGATGCCCCGGGGCGGTGGTGCCTGGCCGTCGCGCGGATCCGGGGCGCCGAGCGTGATCCAGCGTTCGAAGTCGGCAATCACCGTGTCCGGAAGCCGCTCCTTCGGCGGCATGGCGAGGTCCTCGTCCCCGTGACGCAGGGCGCGGATCAGCAGGCTGTCCTCCGGTTGTCCGGGCAGGAGCGCATCGCCCGAGTCGCCGCCCCGACGCAGACCCTCGCGGGTGTCGAGGGTCAGGCCGCCGCGGATCTTCTCGGCGCCGGCCGAATGGCACCGGTAGCAGTGGTCGACGAGCACCGGCCGGATCCGCTGCTCGAAGAACGCGATCGCGGCCGGATCGGCGTCGGACTCCGCTGCGTGCGCGCCGTGGAGGGTGAGGACGGCGACGAACACCAGCGATGCGGCGCGGCGCGGCGTGGAAGGGTGGGAGGCGGGTTTCATGGGGGCGACTCGGCGTTCAGAGCCCGGAAAGGAGGTCGGCCGAAATCGGCGACGGGATGAGGCCGGCGAGGGGTGGGGCGGCGGTGCGGTCCTCGTCCGGCCGGTTCCGCCGAACCAGCGACCGGATCTCGCCGGGGAAGAGTTCGCCATCGAAGAGGAACAGCTCGTCGATGTCACCGGGGAACGTCCGGTTCTGGGCGGAGCCGCCGATCCAGACGAGGTCGCGGGTGGGGAAGGGATCCCCGGACATCACCGGCCACCGGTTGCCGCCCCGGCGCACGGAGGCGGCCTCCAGGCGGCCGTCGACGTACTGTCGCCACATGAACACGCCCGGGACCCGGCGGGACGGACCGATCACCACGGCGAGGTGGTGCCAGCGTCCGTCGGCAAGCGGGGTGGTGCCGATCCATTCGCGTCGGCCGAGCGCGAGGCGCAGCGCGCCTCCGGCGGCCCCTTCGCCCGAAGCCTGGAGGCCGACCTGCAGGAACCGTCCCTCCGCCACCGGCCACGCCGCCAGCATCACGTTCCCGGGGGACTGCGGAAGGACGTCCAGACGGATCCACAGCGACAGCGTGTGCGGACGCATCGAGGAGATTCCCGGTAAGGAGGCCCGCAGCCACGTGTCCCCGCCGAGGTGCAGGGCACGGCCCCAGCGGCCGGACTCGACGGAGAACGCCTCGGGCCGGGTGCGACCCATCAGGCGGGCGTCGCGGTCGGCGTCCGGCAGGCCGACGACCGTGGTGGGGGGCAGACGGCGGGGGAAATCCGGTGTGTCGAAGGCCCAGTGGACATGGGGCACGGGGGTTGGACGGCGCGGCAGGGGGGGACGCTGACGCAGGCGTCGCAGGTGTTCCTCCACCGGAGCGAGGGCGACGGCGTGGCCCCGGGCGATGCGACGTCCCTCGCCCCGGCCGATCCGGACCGGATCCTGTTCCCGACCATCGTCGGCCCGCGGTGCCGCCTCGACGGAACCTTCAAGGACGACCACCTCGGTGGTGCCACGGCGGTCGACCGAGAGTCCGAACCGGGTGTCGGGTTCGATCGCCTCGACCGACGCGTTGGCGATGCGGAAGCCGACCGCCTCGGCGGGGATCTCGGCCGTGAGGTCGCCATGACCGAGGGTGGCTTCCCAGGGAGAGCCCACCTCCAGACCGGCCGGACCCTGCAGGGTGATGCGGGCCCCGGAGTCGAAGGTCACCTCGGCCCAGCCGGACGTCAGTTCCAGCCGGTCCCCCTGGCGCACCTCGTCGCCCGCCTCCCGGCGGGCGGTGCCCCAGCGGGCGTCCCGGACGGCGGAAAGGCGGCCGGCGGGTTCCCCGGGCTCGGCATCGATGGACGCGGTGACAGAACGGGTGGTGTCCGGGATGAGCACCCGCACGGCGAGGAACACGGCTACCGCGGCCGCGGCCGCGGCGAGCCACACCAGCGGGTGGCGTCGGGCGTGGCGTCGGGCGTGGGGTCGGGTGGGGTTGGGCGGGAAGGGGACGACACCGTCGGCCGCGGCGGACTGCGATTCGGCGCCGAGCAGGTGGAGTCCGGCCTCGAGGGCGGCATGGCGGACGTAGAGCACGCGGGCGGCCTCCGAATCCCGGAGCCATGCCTCGAGGCGCCGGTGTCCCGCGGCGTCGAGTTGGCCGTCGGCCAGCGCACTGCACAGCCGGTCGAGTTCGAGGGTGTCCTTGTCGGAGAGGCTCATGCCGGCTCCTCCCGGGCGAGGCGGTGGCTGATGCAGTCGAGCAGCAGGCGGCGGAGCCGGTGGAGGGCCTTATAGGCCGTCTCGACCGTGCGGCCCGAGCGCCGTGCGGCCTCGTCCACGGTCCCGCCCGGCTGGTAGCGGGTCATCAGGAGTTCACGATCCCGTTCCGGAAGGCGTCCGAGGCATTCGGCCAGCGCCTCGTGACGCCGGTCCATCTCGGGGATCCCCTGGATGGCGGTGCGGGAGACCGCCTCGAGGACGGTGTCATCGAACACCACGCGCGACCGGGCGAAGCGTTGCCTGGCGGCGCGGACCCGCCACCAGGCGATGCGACAGGCCCAGGCGACGAAGTCCGTGCCCGGCTGGAATTCCCCGAAACGGTCCCAGAGGACAACGCTGGTCTCCTGGAGGAGATCCTGGGCGTCGGCGCGGTTGGGGACGAGGGCGAGCAGGTAGGCGAGGATCTGCGGCTGGTGCGCGGCCATCAGCCGCATGAGTTCCCGTTGCCGGGCAGGATCCGGGGTCGGGGCCGGGGTTGGTTTGCCGGGGTCCATCGCGCACGGAGGCGTTGCCTCCAAGGGTCAATAGCGCGGGAGGCCGGAATTGGGACAGGGAAAGTTCGGGACGGGTGCCGAGGGGGCTCAGCACGGGTGCAGGTGGGGGACGAGGATGAGGAACAGTGACGGGAAGCGGGTGCGGAGGCGCCGGGTCATCTCGGCGAGGATGGCCTCCTCGCCGTCATGCGTGCTGCCGGCGACCAGCACCCGGGCGTCCTCCGGGACCTCGATCCGGCGGAGCATGCCCGGCACGTCGAGCAGGCGGCGTTCCTCGAGACGGGCCGAGTCGAACTTGAGGCTGCCGACCACCCGGACCGCCTCGGGGTGGATGTTCCGCATGGCGCGCTGCACATGCTTGCGGCGAGCGATGGGGCAGCAGATCGGGGTGATGTGACCGGGCAGGAGCCGGCGCAGTTCGGCCATGCCGCGGACCAACCTCTGGGTCCGGTCCAGCCGGGTGTCTACCATCTGGATCGCGGAGACGTTGCATCGGCACTCCCGCATCTCGCCAAGGCGGTGGCGTGGGATCAGGGATCCGTCGCGGTGCGGCACGAGCAGGCCGTGGCACTCAACCGGGACCATGCCGTCGGATCGGTCGTGTCGACTGGAACCGGCGGAGGCTGGATACCATTTCAAGCTGGGACTGGTCCTGAATGAGGTCGGCGACCTTTCCGGGGTCCGGACCGCCCTGGAGACCGCGGTGTCTCGGGACCCGACCCATGGCCGTGCCTGGTAAACGGCCCGGAACCATCCCCGGCGCTCAGCGATTCACGTCGGCCGGCAGGACGCGGATCCGGACCGGACGCGACGCCTGGCCGCCGTCGGCCCGGGCCCGGAGATGGAACAACCGGGTACCCGGGCGGGCCTTGGGCGCGGCGGTCAGGAAGAACTCACGCTCGGTCTGGCCCTCGACGATCAGCAGGCCGTTCAGTCCGATGTTGTCGACATAGAGGCCGTGCGGAAGGTTCCGGCCCGAATCGTCGCCGCCCAGCTCGATGCGTTCGGAGAAGTCCCTGCGGTTCGCCCGGACCCGGGCGCTGAGCGTCTCGCCCGGGCGCAGGCTGAACTCGAGGGGTTCACCGGGCACCTCGCTCACCCCGGTCCGGTCGTCGCCCGGCAGGATCTCCAAGGTCAGTCGCGGCGGTGGCCCCAGCTTCAGATCACCCAGGGTGCCCAGCTCGCGCGTCACCGTCGCGCCCCGGATCTCCCCGCGGGCCGTCACCCGTACCCGCGCCACGTCGTCCGGTCCCGGGGCCGGGGCGTCCGCCTCCGCGTAGACCACCGCCACCGCGGCAATCTGCCCCGCCTCGATCTCCACGGGCGCCGTGGAACTGAACCCTTTCGGGAGCCCGTCGATGTCGATCCGGATCGGCCCGTCGAAACCTTCCTCCCGGCGGGCGACGAAGCGGATCTCGCGACCGCTCCCGGGACTGACCGCCGGATCGTTGCCCTCGATGGCCACGTCGAACCCGGGCTGCCGGTCGCGGACGATCAGGGTGTAGAAGTGGTTGGTGGGCGAGGCGAAGCCACGGATGTCGGTGACACGCGCGAGGTACTCGCCATCGGCCGGCGCAGTGAACAGCAGCAGGGAGTCGGATCCCCAGCGCCGGTACGGATCATCGTCGTTCTCCCAGTGGAGCCGGAAGACCGGCAGCCCGTTGGCCACCGGGTTCGAGCCCGGTGGATGGGGCTCGACGATGTAGGCGGGCTCGTTGAGGGCGTGGACCAGTGCGGTGGTGCCGAAGGCCGGCTGACGTGCCCCCTCGCCCGGATAGACCTTGAAGCCGGAGTCGGGCCCCCGCGGATACAGCCAGAGCCGGACCACCTCGCCGCCGGCATACAGCCATTCGTCGAGCTCCATCTCCGCCCAGTTCTGGAGGCGGAAATCGTCGGACGTGTTCGAGTCCTTGCCGCGAAAGGTGAACCAGGAATCACGCACCGCCTGGAGCACCACCCGCTCGAGGGGCCGCCCCGCCGGGTCGAGGATCTCGATTCGGGAATCGAGGGCGGAGCCGGATCGGGCGGCATCGACCGCCAGGGTCAGCTCCTGCCCGGCCCGCGCCCGGAACCGGTAGAGGTCGGCCTGTCCCGGCCGGACGATGCGTCCGCGCACCTCGGCCGGCAGCTCGAGCAACGGCGTCCGGGCGAGGTCCGGGGCGGCCCCCATCCCTCCGGGAACGGGTGAGCGGACATCAACGGGCTCCGGTTCCAGGGACAGGCGCGCCGTTCCGCCGTCGAGCCGCGCCACGAGCACCTCCGCCGCCCCCGGCTCCAGAACCATCCCGGTGACCACGTCGGGCAGGTCCGCATGCAGCCGCACCTCGGCCAACTCCGGCAGGGACCAGACCTTCACCGAGCGGTCGGCCGCGGCGGTGAGGAGTTGTCGGCCGTCCGGCGCCAGGAGCAGTGAGACGATCGGTGCGTCGTGGGCGAACCGGGAGTCGAGGACCGGGTTCAGGCCGGGCGTGTCGCCGGTCACGAACGCCCAGCGATGGATCCGGCGATCCGCGCCGGCGGCGAGGATCTGCGATCCGTCGGGCGTGAACGCCACCGCGGCCAGTTCGCCCTGCGGCTGGTTGAGGGTGTCGATCCGCGTCCCGTCGGCCACCCGCCACAGCTTGACGGTCTGGTCGGCGCTGGCCGACGCGAGGACCGTGCCCGAGGGGTGGAACGCGAGGGCGAAGACGGCGCCGTTGTGGACCTGGATGACCCGCTCCTGCGAGCCGTCGTCCATCCGCCAAAGACGGATGGCCCGGTCATAGCCCGCCGTGGCCAGCCGGGATCCGTCGGGCGAGAACTCGGCCGCATACAGCAGGTCCCGATGTCCGGTGAACTCACGGAGCAGCCGCCCCCCGGCCACATCCCACACCTGGGCCACGCCGTTGAGACCCGGTGTGCCCGACGCCACGGCGAGGAGGCCGCCGGTGGATGAGAACCGGACGGACTGGACCTTGCCCGGCACGGGGCCGAGGAGCCGGACCGGATCGGACCCGCGGGGCGAGCGCAGCTCCACGCCGCCGGTTCTCCCGATGGCGAGGAGCTGTCCGTCGGGTGACAGCGCCATGGCGGTGATCGGGGCCGGGCGGCCGCCTGCCGGCGGGATGTGCGGGACCTCGAGACTTTCCAGGATCGACACGTCCCGCTCCGGGCCCGGGGCACCGTCGGCGATCCAGCGGCGGAGGCGTTCGATGTCCGTCGCCGGGACGCGGGGCTCGTCGGGCGGCGGCATGGCCGGGCGGGCGCGGCCCTCGAGGAGCTTGATGAGGAGGGAGTCGTCGGCGTTGCCCGGGCGGACCGGGTCGCCCTTGTCCCCACCGGCACGCAGGGCGGCGAAGGTCTCGACCGAGAAGTCGCCCTCGAACTCGACCCCATTGTGGCAGCCGGCGCAGTGGCTCCTCAGGATGGGGGCGATCTCCCGCTCGTACACACCGGCGGCACGGACCGGTGCCGGGATCCAGGCGAGGACCGTTGCCAGAAGGGCCAGGAGGGATCGGGACATCGCGTCAGTGCTGGAAGAGGAATTCACGGCTGGTGAGCAGGGACCACATCAGATCCTCCACCGCCTCGCGGCGCCGGTCGCCATCGAGTCCCGTCAACGCCCCGAGGGCGCCGGACCGTTCCGCTTCGGTGGGCCCGCGGGACAGGCACAGCCACCACGCGGCGTCGACGATCTCCGCGTCGGACCGGCCCTCGCGCAGCCAGGCGGAGACCCGCCCGTCGGGACTGGCGAGCTTGGTGTTGATGCCGTCGCCGTTGGTCAGGTGCAACACCTGCACGAGGCTGGGCTGGTTCGACCGCTCGCACTCGCAGGTGATCTCCCGCTGGTTGCGGCCGAACGTGCTCAGGAAATAGGACTTCACCGCCGAGTCGGCCAGCTCCAGCGCCCGGGTCCCGCGCCCGTATTCGCCGGTCTTCTCCGACGAACCGTCGTTCAGCGCGATCTCGGTGTACCGGTCGCGCACCCGGGTGACATCGGCGATGGCATCGCTCAGCACCTCGGCCGACAGGCGGCGGGGGAAATGGCGGGAGTAGTGGCGACGATCCTCGCGGTTGCCGGGTCGCACCTCGGCCGAGCGCCGGTAGGTCTCGGAGTTGAGGATGGCCCGCATCAGCGACTTGAGGTCGAAGCCGTTCCCCACCAGGTGGCCTGAGAGGGCGGCGAGGAGCGGCTCGTTGCTGGCGGGGTTGGAGACCCGGAGATCGTCGACCGATTCCACCAGACCCACCCCGAGGAAGGCGGCCCAGACCCGGTTGGCGACCGCCCGGGCGAAGTACGGGTTGGCCGGGTCGGTCAGCCAGTCGGCCAGGACTTCCCGCCGTTCCCTCGGATCGTCGGCGGCGATCGGCGGGGCATCGAGTGGCGCCGGGGGCTGGGGACGTCCGGTGCGGGGCTGGATCAGTTCACCCCAAGGCGCGTCGTACAGCGTGCGCCGGCCGTCGCCGCTCCGCGCATCGCCGCCCCAACCCTTGGCACGCACCCGGGCGAAGAGGTTGGCAAACTGGTAGTACTGGTCGTTCGTCCACTTCTCCAGCGGATGGTTGTGGCACCGGGCGCAGTTGATCGACAGGCCGAGGAAGGCCTGGCTGACGTTCTCGGCCATGGACTCCGGGTCCTGGTGGACGGCGAAGAAGTTGGAGGCCCCGTCCTCGGTCGAGGATCCGACGGAGGTGACGAGGCGGCGGACCAGTTCATCCCACGGGGTGTTGTCGGCCACGCGGTCACGGATCCAACCATGGTAGGCCTTCACCGCGCCGGGTCGCAGCCGGGCGCCGTTGACGAGAAGAACGTCGGACCAGCGATAGGCCCAGTAGTCGACAAATCCCGGGTGGGCCAGGAGCCGGTCGGCGAGCCGGGCAACCTTGTCGGGGGACGGATCGTCGACGTAAGCCCGCGCCTCCTCCGGCGTGGGCAGCCGGCCGATGGCATCCAGGTGGGCCCGCCGGACGAAGGTGGCGTCGTCGGCGGGTGGGGACGGCTCGAGGTTGAGCCGCCGCAATTGCGCCAGGACCAGGCGATCGATGAACCCCGCCTGCGGCGCGCTGTCGAACACGTCCGCCGGCACCGTGCCCTCATGGGGCACGGTGACGCGGGCGATCGCGATCCGGGAGGAGTACCACGCCGTGACCGCGCCGGCGCCCGGGCCGGCGACCGTCACCCGACCCGATCCGTCGACCGACGCCACAGTCTCGTCGACCGACGTGAACCGGGCCCAGCGGGTGACATCGCGTTCGGAGCCGTCGCTGAACCGCGCGTGGACCTCAAGGGGAAGTTCGTCACCCACCCGCGCCTGTTCCGCCCTGGTGCGGACCTCCAGCCCGGTGACCACCGGGTCGCCATCCGACGGCCCCGGAGCCCCCTGGGCGATCCAGCGCGCGAGCAGGTCGTAGTCGGCCGAACCCGTCTCCAGCCGGCGGCCGCCCTGGTGCCGGACGGCGGTGGTGGCCTTGGTGAGGAGAAGGCTGCGGGCGGGGTCGGTGGGTTCCACCCGTCGGCCCAGCGCCTCCCGGGTGATCGCCCGATGGTCGGACTCGGGATCATAGGCGAAGAGGGAGAGCCGGAATCCCCCCTTTCCCGCCAGCGCGCCGTGGCAGCCGCCCGTGTTGCATCCGGCCTTGGAAAGGACCGGAAGGACGTCATTGCGGAACGAGACCGGCTCGTCCGCACGGGTCCCGACCCAGCCGACCACCCCGAGCAGCGCCGCCAGGGTCCATCGTCCCATCGTCCCGCATCCGAACCCGTTCATGCGAACAGCTCCTTGATCGGTTCGGTGCCGAGGTCGGTGAGGGGGAAGGGACGTCCACCGGGTCCGGGCAGGTGCGCGGCGTGGTCGAAGCCGAGGCTGTGGAAGACCGTGGCCACGAGGTCTCCGGGACGGACGGGCCGTTCCGCCGGGAATCCGCCGATCGGATCACTCGCCCCCACCACCCTCCCGCCCCGCACACCGCCGCCGGCAAACGAGGCGGTGAAGCACTGGGGCCAGTGGTCGCGGCCGCCGGCCGGGTTGATCTTCGGGGTCCGCCCGAACTCCGAAAGGTTCGCCACCAGCGTGTCGTCGAGAAGCCCCCGCTGGTGCAGGTCCTCGATCAGCGCGCTGTAGGCCTGGTCGTACATCGGGCAGACGATGTCCTTCATGCCCGCGATCGAGGTGAAGGGCTTGGAGCCGTGGATGTCCCAGGTGACCTCGTCGAACACCGTGAGGAAGGTGTTGATGGTGACGAAGCGGACGCCGTTCTCGACGAGCCGACGGGCCAGCAGGCAGCACTGGCCGAAGCGGTTCATGCCGTAGCGTTCGCGGACCGCGATGGGTTCCTTGGCGAGATCGAACGCCGCCCGGGCCTGCTCGCTGGTCATCAGCCGGTAGGCTGCCTGGAAGTGGTCGTCGAGCAGCCGGGCATCCTCGCTGGCCTCAAAGGCCGAGACCGTCCGCTCCACCAGCTCCCGCAGGCTCCGTCGGCGTTCCAGCCGATGCGCCCCGATCTGGTCCGGCGGCAGCAGGTCGGGGACGCGGAAGTCCGGCTGGGAGGGGTCGGCCATCAGGGCGAACGGATCCTGGGCCTTGCCGAGGAACCCGCCGGCCTGGCCGTTCGGCAGGTTGCCCCCGCCCCGACCCATCAGCTGGGGCAGGACCACGAAGGGCGGCAGGTCGGTCCGTCGTCCCCCGAGGAAGGACGCCACGGATCCCATGTGCGGGGTCTGGATGCCGCCGGAGAACCGCCGCCCGGTCTGCATCATCTGCCACCCGGCGTCATGCACCGCCGCGCCATCGTGATGGCAGGACCGCACCAGGGAGAACTTGTCGGCGATCGCCGCATGGCGGGGCAGCAGCTCGGACACCTCGAAGGCATCGGACCGGGTCCGGATCGGCCGGAACGGCCCGCGGATCTCCGACGGGGCGTCGGGCTTCATGTCCCAGAGGTCGATGTGGCTCGGGCCCCCGAGGTTGAAGATGAGGATGCACGACCGTTGCTCATGGCCGGCGCGGACCCGGCCCTCGGCCCGGGCCCGGAGGTACTGGGGGAGCGACAGGCCGATGGCCGCCAGGGCGCCGGCCTGGAGGAACTCCCGTCGTGCGATCCCCGTCCCACACAGGCGCACCCGTTCCCGGGGCGATTCCGCGAGGAGGTCGAACATGGTGCCCACCGTGCCATCCGCCCGTCGGCGGGGCGACCCAAAAACAGGAACCGGAGACTGACTTCCGGGGCCGGGCCCCGGTCGGCATCCCGCCAGCGACGTCCACAGCAACGTAAGGAGCCACCACTTGCGTAAGGAGGTCGTCGTCCGGTAGTAGTCTCTCTGTGACATCCATCACCTCGACCATCACCTCCAAGTGGCAGGTCACCATTCCGGAAGACATCCGCAAGGAACTGCCCCTGAAGGTCGGCCAGCGGATCGCGTGGGAGGTCGAAGGCGACAGGCTCGTCGGACGGCGGGTTCAATCGATCCGGGAGCTGGCAGGTTGCCTGAAGGCCGGAGGGCCGCCGGCGCGGGAGGTTGATGACGCCGGCGCCTTCGCCAGGGCCGCGGTTGCCCGGGATGAGCGCCTGACCCCATCCAAGCGATGAGGCACCTCCTGCTGGATGCCAATGTGCTGGTCCGTTTCCTCGTCCAGGACGATGCGAAGCAGGGTGCCGGCGCCATGGCGCTGCTGGAGGCGGCCGAACGCGGGGAACACCGTCTCCACCTCGACAGCCTGGTCGTTGCCGAAACGGTCTATGTGCTGGTGGGCCGCTACCATCGGAAACGGGACGACGTCGTGACCGCGCTGATCGCGATCATCCAGAATGCCGGTGTGGAGACGGCGGAAGGCGCGGTCGTTGCCGACGCCCTGCGGCGCTTTGCCGATGCCCGGGTCGACTTTGCCGACGCGTGGCTGGCCGCCCGGGCGGCCCAGCGTGGATTCGACGTGGCGTCCTTCGACCGGGACCTCGACCGGTTCAAGGACATCCGGCGGGTCGAGCCGGGACAATCCGGTTGACCTTCCCCGGACGGCCCGGTGGAGTCTTCCCCCATGCCCGCCCGTTTTCCGCGCCTTGCGGCCCTCGTGTCGGTCCTCGGCTTCCTCTCGCTTCCGGCCATCGCCGAGGTCCGTCTCCACCCCCTCTTCAGCGACCACGCCGTCCTCCAGCACGGCATTCCCGTTCCGGTCTGGGGCTGGGCCGACCCGGGCGAGGCGGTGACGGTGCGGTTCGACGGCCAGACGGCCACCACGGTGGCCGACGACTCAGGACGCTGGTCGGTCCGACTCAAGCCGCTCCCGATCCTCACCGAGGGCCGGCTGCTGACCGTGCAGGGCTCGAACCTCGTGGAGCGGGAGGACGTGGTGGTGGGCGAGGTCTGGGTCTGCTCGGGACAGTCCAACATGGAATGGCCCATGAGCCGCTCGCACGAGCCGGAGGCCGACATCCAGTCCAGCGCCAATCCCGCCATCCGGCTGTTCACCGTCCACAAGGAGCGCTCCCGCGTTCCCCTCGAGAACTTCGCCCGCCCGGAACGCCACCAGTGGCAGCATGCCGGGCCGGAAACCGTCCGCGGTTTCTCGGCCGTGGCGTACTACTTCGGACGTGACCTGGCCGCCGCCCTCGAGGTGCCGATCGGCCTGATCCACACCTCCTGGGGCGGCTCGCCGGCGGAGGTCTGGATGCGCGACGAGATCCTGCGGACGCATCCGCTCTACGCCCGGGATCTCCTGCCGCCGGCCGTCGCCCAGTGGGGCCGGTATGTCCAGGCCCGGGCGAAGTGGGAGGCCGACCGCACCGGCAATCCGCCGGGCCGCCCCTGGGTGCCATCGGAACTCCACAACGCCATGATCCGCCCGCTGCTCCCGTACGCCATCCAGGGCGCCATCTGGTACCAGGGCGAGTCCAATGCCGGACGCGCCTGGCAGTACCGGGACCTGTTCGCCGACATGATCCGCAACTGGCGTACCGACTGGTGCCAGGGGGATTTCCCCTTCCTCGCCGTCCAGCTGGCCCCGTGGGACAAGAACCGGAAGCGCGATCTGGCCGAGATCACCCGGGAGCCGGTGGAGAGTGACTGGGCCGAGCTGCGGGAGGCGCAGAACCATGCCGCCCGGGTGCTGCCGAACGTCGGCATCGCCGTCATCACCGATGTCGGGGACAAGGACGACATCCATCCCACCCGCAAGCAGCCCGTCGGCGCCCGTCTCGCCCTGCTCGCCCGGAAGATCGCCTACCGGCAGAAGGTGGCGGCCACCGGTCCCCGCCTGATGTCGGCCGTTCCGTCGAAGGGCCGGATGGTCCTGACGTTTGACGATGTGGGCGAAGGGCTGGCGACGAACGACGGCGGGGCCCCGACCGGGTTCGCCGTCGCCGGCCCGGATGGCCGGTGGCACTGGGCGGAGGCCCGGCTGCATGGGCGGTTCCAGGTGATCCTCAGCAGTCCCACGGTGCCGGAACCGCGGCATGTGCGGTTCGGGTGGAGCGACTTCCCTGTCGTGAACCTCGTGGACGGATCGGGCCTTCCGGCGTCGCCGTTCCGGACCGACGACTTCCCGGCCATCACCGCCCGCCGATAGCGGCGGTCGGTCCTTCCCCGGGCCGGTTCCAGTTGACCAACGCCGATCCGGCATCGGCTCCCACCTCGACCGGTTCCATCCACCCGTCGTCAACCGCACCGTCGATCCACTCCTGGAGCCGGAGCCGCCGGCCGGCGAGAAGGAACCGGGATTCCGGGGCGGCGCGATGGACCGGGTACACCGCCGCCAGGGGTTCCCAGCGCCCGTCCCGCCGGGGAATCCGGCCGACCCCCGGTCGCAGTCCCTGGAGCAGGCCCGACAGCCAGGCGGACGTCATCCCCGGCAGATCCACCGCCAACACCACCAGCCATCGGGTCGGAACCGCCCGCAACGCCCGTTCGATGCCGGCCAGGGGTCCGGCATCGGGCCAGTCGTCCTCGACCACGGACACCCGGAGACCGGCGGGCAGCGGGGGCAGGGGAATCCCGGGACGCGTCGACACCAGCAGCGGGTCGGCCCCGACGTCGGCCAGGGTCGCCAACTGGCGTTCGAGCAGGGTCGATCCCCCGAGACGCAGCCCGGCCTTGGGCTGGCCCATGCGACGGGAGGCGCCGCCGGCCAGGACCACCCCGGCGACCGACCGGATTGCGGGCTTGCCAAGGGCCGTCACTTGGGCTTCCTTCGGCCCGATAACGCCCGTCGTTTCGATCTCAACACCATCCATCATCATCCCATGAAGAAGCTCATCGCATTCAGCCTCGTCGCCGCCGCCCTCTCCCTCTCCGCCGCGGCCAAGGAAGTCACCCTCACCGGCGAGGGCAAGTGCGCCAAGTGCGCGCTGAAGAAGGCCGACAAGTGCCAGAACGTCGTCGAGGTGAAGGACGGCGACAAGAAGGTCACCTACTACCTCTCCGGTGACGCCAGCAACAAGTTCCACAAGGAGATCTGCGGCGAGACCAAGAAGGTCGAGGTCACCGGCGAGGTGTCCGAGAAGGACGGCCAGAAGTGGCTGGCCGTCTCGAAGATCACCGCCAAGTGATCCGTCGCCCCTTCCGGGGCTTCGAAGAAAAAGGCCGCCCGGGTTGAACCCGGGCGGCCCTTTTTCTTGTTTCCGGTCAGGGCCTCAGGCCTGGGCCGGCTCCGACGGGGTCGCCGCCGGCAGCGGGGCGGTCTCCTCGACCTTGGCGTTCAGCTCGAGGAAATCGAGCACCTTGCCGGTGAGGATGTCCTGCTGGATCTCGGGGAACGCGTTCCGCTCCTGGAGGGTCTTGAACATCTTGTCGGGCTCCATCCGGTTCTGCTGGGCGAGCAGGATGACCCGCTGGGTGATCTCCTTGTTCTCGGCGGTGATCTTCTCGACCTCGGCGATCCGGTTGAGGACGAACGCCCCCTTGACCCGCTGCCGGGCCGAGGCACTGGCCGAGGCGAAGATCTCGTCCTTCTTCTCCTCGATCACCTCCTTGGGAATGCCGCGCTGCTGGTTCTCGTTGACGATGTTGTAGACCAGGTTGCGGGTCTCCGTGGTCAACACGCTCTCGGGAAGCTCGAAGCTCAGGGGGTCGAGAAGCTGGGAGAGGAGCTGGTCCCGCACCGAGCGCTTCTGGCGGCTGTCGAGCTCCCGCTGGAGGTCGGCCCGGATCCCCTGGAGCAGTTCCCCCATGCCCGAGGCCCCGAAACGCCCGGCAAAGGCATCGTCCACGGTCGGCAGGACCTTCTCCTTCACCCCGACCACGGTCACGTCGTAGTTGACCGTCCTGCCCGAGAGCTCCTTCTGCACGAAGTCCTCGGGGAGGGTGAGGGTGACCTGGCGCTGGTCGCCCACCGAGGCGCCGATCAGCGGCGTGGTGAAGCCGGGGAGGAAGGCGTCGGGCTTGATCAACACCCAGAAGTTTTCCTTCGAGGTCAGTCCCACAGCCGTCGGGGCGAGGTCGGTCAGGGGCTTGCCCTCGCAGGTCCCCCGGTAGTTCACCACCGCCACGTCGCCATCCTGCAACGGCCGCTGCACGTCGTTGTACTCGGCCTGCTGCTCCCGGAGGATGTTCAACGCCCGGTCGACATCGGCATCGGTCGCCACCGCCAGCTCACGCTTCGCCGAGAGTCCCTTGTACTCGGGAAGATCGAACTCGGGCGCCACTTCCAGGGTCACGGTGTACTGCATCGGCTCGTTCCGGCCGAATTGGAGTTCCTCGACGTTCAGGGTGGCGATCACCCGCAGCTTCTCCTGTTGCGACGCCTCCCGGTAGGACTTGTCCAGCAGCTGCTTCCGGGCCTCGTCGGCGATGCGTCCCTCGAACGACCGGACGATCAGGTGCTTGGGGGCCTTGCCGGGGCGGAACCCGGGCAACTGGGCCTGGCGCTGGAACTGGCCGGTCACCTCCTCGAAGGTGGCGGTGACCCGCTCCAGGGGAACCTCCACGCGGAGGAGTTTCTTGCAGGGGCCCAGGTGCTCGACGGATACGTTCACAGGTGATGAAAGGTTCGGAATTGCCGCTGCCAACCGACCCATCGGGGCCGGCTGGCAAAGGAGGGCAAAAGTACGGAGCCCCCCCAAAGTCGGTCAAGGGAGGTTTTCGGATCACCACGTCCGTCATAAGGCACATCGGGCCCTTTTTGGCTGACTCAACGGTCGGACCGGCGTAGGGAAATGGCACCTCGGAGCCCCCCAACGCCGTGAACCAGACCCTCCGCTACCTCCAGTCCATCACCGATGACACCCCGGTCGACATCCCCCGCCTGGTGGACAGCGTGATCGTTGACGCCGTCCAGGCCGGCGCCAGTGACATCCACATCGAGCCTTGGGAGAGCAGTCTGGTGGTCCGGGTCCGCCTCAGCGGGGTGTTGAGCGAGCTCGTCCACCTTCCCCTGGATTTCCTGGAGAAGATCTCCGGCCGGCTGAAGGTCATGGCCAACCTCATCGCCTACCAGACCGACCTGCCCCAGGAGGGACGGGCATCGACCTTTCCCGAGGCCGGGAACGTCGAGCTGCGGGTGTCCACCTTCCCGACCGTCCGCGGCGAGAAGATCGTCATCCGGATCTTCGACCCGAAGAACCGCTCCTTCGACCTGGGGGGCCTGGGATTCGAGGAGGACGTTCTCGAGGGCTTCCGCCGACTCATCTCGCGTCCGAACGGGCTGGTGCTGCTCACCGGTCCGACCGGTTCCGGCAAGACCACGGCCATCTACGCCTCGTTGCACCACCTGATCGAACGCCACGGGCCGGCGATCAGCGTGGCCACGGTGGAGGATCCGGTGGAGTTCAACCTGCCGATGGTTTCGCAGTCCCAATGCAATGCCGCGCGGGAATACACCTATCCGGTGGCGCTGCGCTCGCTGATGCGGCAGGACCCGCAGGTCATCATGATTGGGGAGATCCGGGATGCCGAGACGGCGAACATCGCGGTCCAGGCCGGCCTGACCGGGCATCTGGTGCTGAGCACCATCCACGCCGGCAGCACGGCGGGGGTGTTCGCCCGGCTGATCAACATGGGGATCGAACCGTTCCTGCTCGCCTCGAGCATCACCGGGGTCCTCGGCGTACGGCTGGTACGCCGGAATTGTCCGCTCTGCGCCGAGCCCTACCTCCCCGAGGATTCCCTGCTGAACCTGGTCCCCGAGGAGATGCGCGAGACGGCCCAGTTCCGACGGGGCGCCGGCTGCGAGGCGTGTGTCCATACGGGGTTCAGCGGCCGGGGGGCGGTGGCCGAACTGCTGGAGGTGGGCGAGCCGGTTCGCAGCTCCGTCCTGGAGAAGATCCCCACCCGACGCCTCCAGGAAGTCGCCGTGGCCAACGGCATGCAGACGCTTTTCAGCATGGGCCTGCGCCGCGTCCACCGGGGCGAGACCTCGCTCGATGAGATCCTCCGGGTGATCGGCCTGGAGGGATTCTAGCCCGGGTCAGTCCCCGGGCAGGTCGTAAACCAGTTCCGTCCGGGAATCCGCCCGCAGGTCGCGGATCCGGAGATCTTTCAGGAACCACACCACGGATCCATCCGGTCGCTCCACCTGACGAAAGCTCCCTGTGCTGAATTCCTTGATCAGCAATCCCTTGGAATCATAGGCCTCCGCCCGGAGCAGGGCGTGGTGTTCCACGTCGATCCACGAGCGGATGCGCGCATAGCCGGCCTCGCCGGATGGCGTGCTGTCGAGAACCACACACCGTCGCCCGTTGCTCATCTCCTCCTTGACCAGCTGTTGGCCGGGCCAGTGAAGGAACCCGAGCCCCAGATCAGTCCACCAGAAATCGGTCCCGGCAAAGGCCTCAAACCCACCTCCCGGACCCGCCTCGCGTCGGGTCTCGCCTCCCGCCGCGGTCTGTCGCACCCATTCGTACGACGGCGGACGGTCGGGCGCCTGCACGACGGTCAGACGCTCCGTTCCCTCCGCAAGCACCGCGGAGTAAGTCACCCGCCACGCATCCGATCCACCCCGGGTGGTGATCCGGACCGGAACGGTATGCCGACGTCCGGATCCATCGCGCATGCGGAGGGTTCCGCTGTTGGTGAGGTCCCCGGTGGGTCGTTGTCGACGCAGCTCGGCCGCCAAGTCGGAGCCGGTCATCCCGTCCTGGGCGGGAACCCGCCCCATGGCCAAGGCGAGGACCGAAAGGGCCAGGATCCTCTGGAACCACAGACCGGAGGTGGGACGGTTGAAGCTCTTGGGATTCATGGATGCCCGGTCGACAGGAAGGCCGTCACGGACGGACGGTCACCCGGGGCGCCTCACCCCGCCGGCCACTGACACAGACCCGGGGTGGATTCCCCATTCCGCCTCCCGAGCAGGCGCAACCGGCGCCGCGCTGCCACGAGGGCCGGCGGGAGAGGCGCCAGGACCGGAGGAAGAGCAGCGCGGTGAGCGCCACCAATCCGAGTGCCGTTGCCTGCTGCCAGTCCATGGGGTCAACCTACGTGGGGCCTACCGGTCGGCAAAGCGGGATTTACCCCGTTGTTCACAGGTTGTTCACCACATAGGGCTTGTCCCGCAGGCTGCCCGGACCATGCTCGCCCCGTGCTCGACAGCGTGGTGGAGTCCCCCGGCGCCTCGGTCCCCCCGATGGCACGTCCTTCCCGCAAACCCCGGAAATCCGCCGTCGACCCGGCACGAGGTCCCAAGAACTACGTCCTGGACACGAACGTCCTCCTGCACGACCCGAACGCCCTCCTGAACTTCCAGGAGAACCACGTCCTGCTTCCGATCGAGGTCATCGAGGAGGTGGACAAGTTCAAGCGGGAGACGAGCGAGCGCGGACAGAACGCCCGGTCGGCATCGCGTCGGCTCGACCAGCTTCGCCGGCTCGGAAGCCTCTCCAAGGGTGTGCCATTGCCCAACGGAGGGACGCTCCGGATCCTCTTTGCCGACCAGTTGAAGCCTGACCCGCGGGCCGGTTCCTCGTCGGGCACCAACGTGGACTCCCGGATCCTGGCCCTGGCCCTGGCCCTCCGGGCCTCGGATCGGCGCCGCCCCACGATCCTGGTGACCAAGGACATCAACCTGCGGCTGCGGGCCGATGTCTATGGACTGCCCGCTGAGGACTACGAGACCGACCAGGTCAACCTGAAGGACCTGTATACGGGGATGTTCGAGCTGACGGTTTCCGGGGATGCCTTCCGCGAGTTCAAGCTGAACGGCGAACTCGCCCTCCCTGCCGGGGCGACCCGTCATCCCCAGCAGTACTGCACCCTGTCCAGCGAGGCCGAACCCAAGCGGACTCTTCTGTGCAAGGTGGACGCATCCGGCGGCCGACTGATCCCCCTGCAGGATTGCCAGAACGTGTGGGGAATCCGTCCGAAGAACCGCGAGCAGCACTTCGCGCTCGATGCCGTGCTGGATGACCGGGTGAAGCTCGTCACGCTGATGGGCAAGGCGGGCACCGGAAAGACCCTGCTGGCCCTGGCGGCAGGGCTGAAGCGGACCGTCGGCGACCGCGAGTTCCGTCGACTGATCGTCGCCCGCCCCACCATCGCCATGGGCAAGGAACTCGGGTTCCTGCCGGGGTCGCTGGAGGAGAAGCTGGGGCCGTGGATGCAGCCCATCCACGATGCCTTGGAGATGCTGGGCGACCTGAACATGGGACGCGACCACGGGCGCACGGCGGATCTTTTGCGGAGCGGGGTGATCGTGGTCGAGGCGTTGAGCTACATCCGCGGCCGGAGCATCGCCCACCAGTTCATGATCGTGGACGAGGCGCAGAACCTCACGCCGCTGGAAGCCAAGACGATCCTGACCCGCGTGGGCCACGGGACGAAGATCATCCTCACGGGCGACCCCTACCAGATCGACAATCCCTACGTCGACGCCTCGAGCAACGGCTTCAACTACGTCGTCAGCCGTTTTCGCGATCAGGGCCTGGCGGCCCATGTCGAGCTCGCACAGGGCGAGCGGAGCGAGCTGGCGGAGCTGGCGGCCAACATCCTGTAGGCCGGCTGCCGGTCGGCGTCGACAACTGGGGGGGGGCTCGGCGGGAGCCTCGCGCCACCGACCCCCGGCCGGGAGGCCCCGTGCGGTGGCGCGAGCGTCCCCGCGAGCCGCTTGAAGCCCCTCGGCCTCCGCCACACCGGCGGGACAATGAAAAACCCCGGTTGCCTTGCGGCAACCGGGGTTCATTCGAAGCGTGTTCGCTTAGAACACGTAGATCAGGTTCGCCGCGAGGCTGAAGTCGTTCTTCTCGTTGTTGAAGTAACGAACGCCGTCGAGGTTGGTGTCCCAGCGGAACTCAACACGGCTGACAACGTTGGCCCACAGCTTGTAATCGGCAGTGAGGGTCAGGCCGAAGAAACGGTCGCTGTCGTCGCCGTTGGCGTCGACATACCGGCCGGTAACCGCACCGGTGCCCGCCGCGGCGAAGATGCCGGAGCCGCTGGTGTTGTACTCCACACGGCCGTTGACCTTGAACTGCTCGGTGATCTGGAGCGAAGCGTATCCGGCGATCGCCCAGGCGTAGCTGTCCTGGAAGCCGTTGGCGGGGTTGAAGTCCGCATCGACGCCACCGATCTGGTAGTCGAACGCGGTACCCAGCGAGAGGGCCTCCCACGGGGTCGACATCGTGCCGCCCACGTAGATGTTGATCGGGTTCGAGTTGGCCGCGCCGCCACCGAGGGTGCCGACCACGCCGGAGTACAGCGAGGAACCGGCCAGGAACCCGAGATCCTCGGGGGCCTGGATCACGATGCCGGCCATGTACGACTTGTACGACTCGATGTTGTACTTGACGTTCAGGTCGCCCGCACCGCCGACGGTGTTCTGGAGACCAGCGGTCGTGCCGTACTGGGAGTTGGCGATGCCGAAGCTGAACCCGATGATGTCGGAGACCTGGTAGGTGCCCAGCACGCCCTGGTGGCCGAACGGCTCCAGCGTGTTGAACGCCATGCTGCGGCTGAAGTTCGGGTTGGCGTAGGAGTCGGTCACCTCATACCCGATGATCGGGTTGAACTGGCCCACCTTGAAATCGATGCCATTGCCCACCGGCACGCGGAGGGAGACGTACGCCTGCTGGAAGGCCAGCTGGCTGTCCTGACCGAGGCGACCCGGCATGACGGCGGCGTCAGGGCCGAACATCGTCTGGATCTTGTAGCCGGCGGCCCAGGTTCCCTCGTCGAGAGGCTTCTCGAGGTTGAGGGCGACGGTGTTCAGGTTGAACCCGTCCTGGCGGTCGGCCGCGGTGTTGGCGAAACGGGCACCCTGCGCGCTGCCGGTACCGAAGTTCCAGATCGCGGCGGTGTCGACGTAGCCGCTGAGAACCGTGTTGCTGACGAGCGATCCCACCGGGTGGGACTCTTCGGCCTGCATCACGGAGCCGAGGCTGACCACTCCGGTGGCGGCCAAGGCGAGGGTCCACTTGTTGACCTTCATAGTATTCCTCCTGAGTTGTGTGCTGTTGAGTTGTGTCTGACAGATTCGGCCCAAAAACAGTTTGGTCCGGCGCCGGAACGGCGCGTATTCGGCGGACATTAGGAACGGCTTCTGTCGCAAAGCAACAGGAAAATTGAGGCGAAAACCCGCATTTTTGCTCCCGGAAATGGCCATTTCCCGGCGATTCGATCCGCGCGGACTGATCAAAGTTCCACAGTCGTCTCGCCCGGTCCGGGCTGAAGCACCTTGGTTCCGGGGAACCTTCGGGCGATCTCCCCGGCGAACCAAGCCCGGGCCGGACCGTCCCCGTGGCCAAGAATGACCACACGGGCACCGACCGTTCCCACGAATTCGAGCAGTTCCTCCCGGGTGGCATGGGCGGTCAGGTCGAATTCCTCGATCCGACACCCCCGGGTCACCTCGCCGGCGCTGGGACTGAAGAGGACTTTGCCTCCCGGCGGAGTGGCGCGCAGCCGACCCGCCGGGGTCTCGGCGGCGGAGTAGCCGACGAACAGGATCGCCTGCCGGGAATCCCGCAGCATCCGGACCGCGAGGTCATGGGCGGCGGTGTTCTCGGTCATCATCCCGGCGGTGAGCACGTAGATACCCGGCCGGTCGAGCGGGAGCTTGGGAATCTGGTCGGCACCCAGCACCCGCAACTCCAGTGCCTCGTTGAGCTGGAGTTCGGGATGGAAACGGTGGGTCTGATGGGCGTTGCGGTCGTAGATCTCGGTGAAGACCTTCCCGAGGCCGCCGATGTGAACCGGCATCCGGCGCAGGCGCCGAGCCTTCATCCACAGCGCCAGCTGGGTCAGCATCTCCTGGGTCCTCCCGAGACCGAACGCGGGGATCAGGACACTCCCACCGCCGTCGAGGGTCTCGACCATCGCCCGACGGAGCCGCTCCAACTCGTCCTCTCGACGGAAGTCCGGCGGCGTGGCCCGCGCCCCGCGGGTGGTCTCCAGGATCAGGACATCGGCCTTCACACCCTCGAACCGCGCCCGGCGGAGCAGGTTCTGGTCGTGGAAACAGACATCGCCACTGTAGAAGAGCACCCCCTCCGACGTGGTGACCCGGATCCCGGCCGACCCAAGGGTGTGCCCGGCATCGAAGAACTCCAGCGTCGGACGCGCCTTCCCCTTCGGAGCGTTGCCCCACGGGATCGGGCGCCGATAGGGAATCGGCTGAAGGACCGATCCGTACTCGTCGACCTGCTCATGGGTGTACAGCGGGTACTCGCGGATCCCCAGTTCCACCCGTTGGCGGAGCATGACGTTGACGGAGTTGTGGAGGATCCGTTCGATCAGCGTGTGGCTCAGGGTGGACAGGAAGACCGGGGCCTGCGGGAACTGCCGCACCACCACCGGCACCGCCCCGACGTGATCGTGGTGGCAATGGCTGATGGCCAGCGCGTCGAGATCCTGGCCGGCGATCCGGTCGAGGAGGGGGAGACCCTCGGGACCGTCGTGGCCCGGATGGACCCCGGCATCGAGCATCAGGCGTTGCCCGCCGGACGCCAGCACCCAGCAGCTGGCGCCGATGTCGGGATCGGGATTGAGATTGGTAACCGTCACGTCCCCCAAGCAAAGCAGCCCGGACCGGTTCCCCCAATCCCGATTTCGGGTTCTTTTCGGACTCAGGGCCCTCACCCCCCCACCCGGGGCTGCCATCCGGGACGGTATTCGCGCCCGATCAACCCCCGGATCCGTTCGTCCGTATCCCGGATGGAGCCATCGGATGGATCGACCGCCAGCAGGCTTCCGCTCCGCCAGGCGATGTTTCCGAGGTGGCACAGGCGGGTGCTTTTCTGGGCCTCGTCGATCTCCGAGGTCAGGGCCTCGCCGTTCCGGATGGCCCCGATGAAGTTCGCGAAGTGCCGGGTGTCGTCCCACTGACCGGCCCCCTCCGCGACGGTCTTGTTCTTGGCGTCGGTCTGCCGCCACCCGCGGTCGAGCAGGACCAGCGAGCCGTTCTCCCCCTGGAACGTGACCCCGAATCCGACCCCCTCGAGGCCCTGTGGCTCGCAGCTGTGGCCCTCCCAGACCGCCACCGCGCCGCCAAACCCGTAGGTGACCACCTGCGTGTCGGGCGTCTCCTGGTCGTCGTCGAAGTGGAACCGTCCGCCGGTGCAGCTGACCGTGGCCGGATGATCGGCCCGGAGACCCCATCGGACGAGGTCGAGGGCATGGATGCCATTGTTGGCCAGCTCGCCGCCGCCCCAGTGCCAGCGCCAATGCCAGTCGTAATGGACCACGTTGTCCCGATAGGCCCGCTCCGGGGCCGGGCCCTGCCACAGATCGTAATCCAGCCACTCCGGCACCGGGGACGGACGGCCGCGTCCGATCGATCCCCGGGATGCCGCGTACCACGACCGGACGAAGCGGACCGGCCCGATCGCCCCCGAATGGAGTCGATCCATGGCTTCCCGGACGTGGGGCCAGCTGCGGCGCTGGTTTCCCATCTGGACCAGGCGACGGTGTTCCCGCGCGGCGGCGACGATCCATCCGGCCTCCTGCAGGTTGTGGCTGCCGGGTTTCTCCACGTACACATGCTTGCCGGCGGCGCACGCCATCAGGGTTGCCGGGGTGTGCCAGTGGTTCGGGGCGGCGATCGACACGGCGTCGAGTTCGGGATCGTCGAGCAGGTGGCGGAAATCCCGGGTGATGCGCGGGGCACGTCCCTGCTTCTTCTCCACGTCCCCGGCCACCTCCTCCAGGGACCGCCGGTCCACGTCGCACAACCAAGCCACCTCGACCCCCGGCTGGGCCAGGTAGCCGGCGACATGCGCCTTTCCCCGTCGCAATCCCATCACCCCGACCCGGACCCGCCGCGACGGGGGAGCCTGTCCAAGCAGCAACGCCGGGGCGGCGACCCATGCCGAGGCGACCAGCGCACCGCCTCGAAGGAAGCGGCGGCGGGTGGAGCGCGGAGGGGATGCATTCATGGGGGGGCTGCCCGGACGTTGCCCCATCCGGGGTTCCAGGTCATCCCCGGAGTTGAACCCGGTTGGCCGGGATGAATGCCCGCGCTACGGTGGACGTCCGAAGGCGCCGCCGGTCCCCATGTCGTTGCCCAAGTCCATCCTGTCGCTCCTCACACCGCTGCTGCTGCTGCTGCCGGGATCCACCGTGTCCGCGACCGCCGAGCGCGAGGCGGTGTTTGTCGAGACCATCCGTCCGTTGCTCGCCGACCACTGTTTTGACTGCCACGACGACGACACCCAGAAAGGCGGCGTCAACCTGGCCCAGCACCGGGATCTGGTGAGCCTTCAGCGCCATCCGAAGCTCTGGGAGAACGTGGTGCGGCAGATCGAGGAGAAGGCGATGCCGCCGCGGAACAAGAAACCGCTCCCGGTGGACACGTTCCATCTGCTGGTCGACTGGCTCCAGTGGACTCTCGAGAACCCCGATCCCGGCCTGCTGCCTCCCGACCCCGGCGAAAAGGTTCTCCATCGGCTGGGGCGCGACGAATACAACCTCACCCTGCGCGACCTGCTGGGCATCTCCATCCGGCCCGCCGACCGTTTTCCGCCCGACGGCGGGGGCGGGGGTGGATTCGACAACAACGCGGACACGCTGTTCGTGCCTCCGGTGCTGATGGAGCGCTATCTGCAGTCCGCCGACGAGGCGCTGGCTGCAGCGCCCAAGGAGAGGCTCTTTCCGTCGGGCCCGGTGTGGTACACCCCCGAGCGATGGACCGCACGGGACAACCTGCGGGCCTTCGCCACCCGGGCCTTCCGACGTCCGGTCACCTCCGACGAACTGTCGTCGCTCCTCGGGCTCTTCCGCCGGATCCGGGCGGATGGTGCGGACTTCGAGCGGGCCCTCAAGACCGTCTACAAGGCCGTGCTCGTCTCCCCGCACTTCCTTTTCCGGGTGGAACAGGATCGGCCGGGGACCGGGCCGGTCCCGGTCTCCGGCCATGAGCTGGCCACCCGCCTCAGCTATTTCCTCTGGTCGTCCATGCCTGACGACCGGCTGATGGAAGCCGCCCGGCGCGGGGACCTTGGGACCGATGCCGGGCTGGAGCGGGAGGTGGTCCGGATGCTGGCCGATCCCCGGGCCGAGGCGTTCTTCGGCAGCTTCACCGGCCAGTGGCTGGGCACCCGCGAGCTGGCCTCCAAGTCCAGTCCGGACACACGCCGGTTCCCCGCCTACACGGCCGATCTCCGCGAGGCGATGATGTCCGAACCGGTGGCGTTCTTCCGCGGACTGGTTCGTTCCAACCGTCCGGTGCTCGACCTCATCGACGCCGACTACGCGTATGTGAATGCCGACCTCGCCCGGCTCTACGATCTGCCGCCGGTCGACGGACCGGAGCTGCGGCGTGTCGGCCTTTCCGACCGGCGCCGGGGCGGGGTGACCGGGATGGCGGCGGTGCTCACCCAGACCAGCTATCCGCGCCGCACCAGTCCCGTGCTCCGCGGCAAATGGATCCTCGAGGAGGTGCTGGGCACACCGCCCCCGCCTCCCCCCCCGATCGTGGCCACCCTGCCGCCCGACGACCGGGTTCGCGACGGACTCACGCTCCGGCAGCGGCTGGAGGAACACCGCAAGAACCCCAATTGCGCCGCCTGCCACGCCCGCCTCGATCCGATGGGCTTCGCCCTGGAGAACTTCGACCCGATCGGCCGATGGCGGGGGGTGATCGACGGCAAGCCGGTGGACGCCAGCGGGGTCCTACCAGGCGGCGATGTGGTCGACGGTCCGGCGGCACTCAAGGACGCCCTGTTGGCACGGCGCGAACTGTTCGTCCGTCACCTGGTCGAGAAGCTCCTGGCGTACTCCCTCGGCCGGGGACTGGAGTACTACGACATCCCGGCCGTCCGACAGATCGTCCGGCGTCTGGAGGCCGAGGATTTCCGTGCCCGGACCCTCGTCCTGGAGGTGGTCCGGAGCCTGCCGTTCCGTCACCGCCGGGGAGGGGATTGGCCGGAGTCGGGCCCACCGCTGGGCGAGGTGGCGGCGGCGCAAACCCCGGGCATCTGACCGGAGTCTGCGGACCGGCACTGGCATCGGGCGGCCGGCGGGATAGGCTCCCGGCATGCCCCCGCAAGAACAGCGGTCCGCCCCGCCTGTCCGTCGCCTGCCTCTCCCGGCCGACCGCAGCGAACTCGAGCGCATGGCGCGCCGGGTCGCCCGGCGCGCCCATGCGCCCTACTCCGGGTTCCGCGTCGGGGCGGCGGTGCGGACCGAGCGCGGCATCTTCGTCGGATGCAACGTGGAGAACGCCAGCTACGGCCTGGCCCTGTGTGCCGAGCGGTCCGCCCTGGCGGCGGCCCGGGCGGCCGGGGCCCGGAAGATCCGTGCGGTCGCGATCGTCTGCCTTGACGCCGACCCCAAGACCGGCCTGAGCGGCCGAACCCCGTGCGGTGCCTGCCGGCAGTGGCTCCTGGAACTGGCCCCCGAGGCGGACATCCATCTCGGGGGCGTGGCCCGGAGTTTCCGGGTGGAGGAACTGCTGCCCCACGGCTTCCACCTCGGCAGGTGAACCGCCGTCGGATCAGGGCAACGGTTTGAGATAGACCTCGCGGAACTGGACCTTCATCGGCGGTCCGACGTGGATCTGGAACGCCAGGATGCCGGACGTGGCCGCCTGCTCCGGCTGGTCGTCGAGCACGTCAGCCATCAGGTGTCCGTTGATGAAATGCATCAGGTGGTTCCCGTTGGCGACAATCAGGTAGTCGTTCCAGTCCTCCGCCCGGATGTGCTTCTGGAGATCGGCACCGGGAGCCACCTGGTCGAGGACCTCGACGCGGGTCTTGCCATCGCGGGCGACCACCCGGGTGCGCTGCCCCCGCTGGGCAAGGATTCCCCGTCCCCGCTCCTCATACAGGATTCCCGAGTAGGTCTGGCCCGCCTCAAGATCCCCCTGATAGCCCCCGACGATGAACTGCTCCGCATCAACCAGCTTGCTCCGGTACTGGACGCCGGAGTTTCCGTTGAAGATCCGGTACCGGAACCGGAGTTCGAAGTTGGCGACGGTCCCGTTGGTCCAGACCAGGAAGGTGTTGTTCTTGATGGGGTTCGCCGCCGAGGTGACGCCGGTGATGGCGCCGTCCTCGACCTTCCACAGGTCGGACCGGCCCGACCAGCCGGCCAGGGTCTGGCCGTCGAAAAGCTGGATGGCAGCCGGATCCTTGCGGGCCTGGGTCGAGAGGCAGCCGGTCGCGAGCAGGGCGACGGCCAGTGCGGGAAGGAGACGGAGGAGGAGGTGCATGGACAGGTGTCGGTGGACGATGGATGGGCCGGACGGAAATCAGGCGGCGCCGAAGAGTTTCCGCAGGTTCTTGATCCCCTTGACCGCGATCTCATCACGGGTGGGCTCGATCCGCCGCCAGATCGCCGCCGCCCGGGCGATGACCTTGACGTCGGTGGTGAACGACTCGATGACCACGTCCCCGCGGTACTTGATCGCCTGGAGCGCGGCCACGATCGGAGCCCAGTCGAGGGAATCGCCGCCCGGCGTTCCCCGGTCGGTGCCGCACGCGTGGAAATGTCCGAGGAGCGGACCGGCCTTCCGGATCGCCGCCGCCTGGCTCTTCTCCTCGATGTTCATGTGGAACGTATCGAGATGGAGCCGGAGTGCCGGGCTCCCGACCGCCTTGATCAGCTTGAGACCCTGGTCGCAGGTGTTGAGGAAATCCGTCTCGAAGCGGTTGAGCGGCTCAACGCAGATCTGCACCCCCTTGGCCTCGGCATACTTGGCCAACTGCTTGAGGTTCTTCACCACCAGCGCCCACTCCTTCTTCTGCTGCGCCGGTTCCACGGCGTCCGCCTTGCCCACCACCGAATAGACCGGGCCGATGATCGACGGACAGCCAAGCACCACCGCCTGGTCGATCAGCGCCTTGCAGTAGGTCATGGCCGTCCGCTGCTCGGCCGCCGTCCCCCGGAAGTCCCGTCCGGGCCCCATGCAGGCGCAGATCGATCCACAGGCCAGCCCGTTCTTGTCGAGCGCCGCCCGGACCTTCGCCGGGTCGATATGCGACGGGTCCTCCACGGGAATCTCGACCGTGTCGAAGCCCCATTTCTTGAACTTCGGGAACAGCCGGACGCTCGCCGTGGTGAACGGGGACGTGAAGAGGAAGGTGTTGATGCCGAATCTCATGGTGTGAACGTGGAAAACCTAGGCGGTGACCGTGCGCCGGGGGAAGGGAATTCCCCGACCCCCATGGCGCGGGTTTGAGGAACCAACCGGATCAGGGCCAGCGGTATCTGCCCTCGGCATACGAAGCCTGAAGGAACCGCCGCAGGTCCCGGTCGTTTCGGGCTGCCGCCGGGTAGGGCCCCTTGAGCAACCGGGTGCCGGCCTCGACCCACCGCCACTGCTCTGAATGGCCGTCGGCAAAGGAAAGGATTCCGCCGTTTCCATGCCGGCTGGCCGGCGGATTGCGCCATTGGCGCGCCTGATGGGAATCCACTGCATAGTAACCGTCGTCGATGCTGGTCTGGGATGTGTTGGCCAGGTTCGGGTCCGCCTGCTCATCGACGAAGAACATCGCCTGGGACGGCCCCGGCTCGGTGACGTCGGCAAACTTCCGGTTCTCCGGAATGCCCGGGTGAACCGAGGACGCCGCCCCGGGCGTGTTGATACCCATCATGCCGCTGAGCGAGTAGCTCCGCACCCGACTCACCTTGAGCACCCGCCCACCCACCCGCAGGGGGAACTGGTCGCTGGGGCACTGGTAGATCTTCTCGGACTGGTTGTACTTGAAGAGGCGGCCGTTCCGGATGTCGAGCACGTTGGTCGCGCCCGGGAGGTTCACCACGTTCCCGCCGATCCATGCATTGGTGTCCGCCAGGTAGTTCGGCGGGATATGGTCGTCGTAGTCGGTCGCGTACAGGTGGGCCGCCAGGGTCAGCTGCTTGATGTTGTTCAGGCAGGAGATCCCGGTGGCCTTCTGCTTCGCCTTCGAAAGCGCCGGCAGGAGCATTCCGGCCAGGATCGCGATGATGGCGATCACCACGAGCAGCTCGATCAGGGTGAAACCCGCGGATCGGCGGGTACGAAGGGGAATCTGCATGGTTCTTCGGGGGTTTCCGCGGTGGGCTTGACGTTTTTGTCGCCGCCCGTGGATCGGATGACAACTGGTTTCGTCACCTTTCCATCCGGCACTTCTCGGAAGCTCCGGGGGATCCCCGCGGTGAAACCCCACAAAAAAGCGGCCTTGGGGGTGACACACGGTTTACACCGCCCAAGGCCGCCAACGCACCCACTCGGATGCGTTAAAATTCGTGGAGAACGAGTGAGTCTCTAACGGCTGCCGCCCCGGATGACAAGCACTCGGTTGCCATTTTTCCACCCCGCGCATGCCGCCGTTCGCCCCGGGTCAATCGGACGCCCCGTCGGATCCTTCCTCCCGATGCCTCCGCAACCAGATCATAACAACCGCAAGATCCGACGGCGTTACCCCCGAAATACGCCCCGCCTGCCCCACCGTGCCGGGACGAATCCGTTCCAACTTTTGACGCGCCTCCGTCCGCAGACTGGGAATCTTTGAGTACTCAAACGTTAAAGGGATGCTTTTCGATTCCATTTCCGCCATCCGCCGAGCCTCGATCTCCTGACGGTCGATGTATCCGGCGTACTTTATCGATATCTCCAACTGCTCAATGACTTCCTGGGGGAGGGAATGGGGAGGCTGGGGGAGGTCCCGATGGGAGGTCTCCGGGCGCCGCAGTAGCTGCTCCAGTGTCTCCTGTCCCGAGCGTTGGGTCCGGAGACGCTCCCCCTCGGCCTCGATCGCCATTCTCTTGGCGCAAACCCGTCGATGTCGGGCTTCCGGGAGCAGGCCCACGGAGTGGGCAATCCCCGAGAGGCGGAGATCGGCGTTGTCCTGACGAAGCAACAGCCGGAACTCGGCTCGGGACGTAAACATCCGATACGGCTCCTGCGTGCCCTTGGTCACCAGGTCGTCGATGAGGACGCCGATGTACGCCTGGTCGCGTCGCAAGACCAAGGGCGATTGACCGCGCACCCGCAGCGCCGCATTGATCCCGGCCATCAGTCCCTGGGCCGCCGCCTCCTCGTAACCCGACGTCCCGTTGATCTGCCCGGCGAGGAACAGGTTCCGGCACGCCTGGGTTTCCAGCGAGAGGTGCAGTTGGGTGGGATTCACGAAATCGTACTCCACCGCGTAGGCCGGCCGCAGGATCTCCGCACGCTCACAGCCGCGAATCGACCGGACCATCTCCACCTGCACTTCGAAGGGCAGGGAGGTGGAAAACCCGTTCACGTAGATCTCATCCGTTCCTATCCCCTCCGGCTCCAAGAACACCTGGTGTCGCTCCTTGTCGGCGAATCGGACGAACTTGTCCTCGATGCTGGGACAGTACCGGGGCCCAACCCCTTCGATCACCCCGGAATACATCGGAGACCGGTGGAGATTGTTGAGGATCAGTTCCCGGGTCCGGTCGGACGTCTGGGTGATCCAGCACGAGATCTGACGGCCGTGCCGGCTCAGGATGGAACCCGGGGGATAGGCAACGCCATCCGGCGATTGTTCCACGTGGAACAATCGCCCGAGCCGATCCCGGCCCCCGTGCTCGATGGCTGCGAGCTCATCGGATTCCAACTCCTCCCGCCAGAAGCTGAACCAAGGGACCGGTTCTTCCCCGGGTTGTTCCTCGCAAAGATCCAGGTCAAGGCTGCGCCGGAGGAGTCGGGGCGGTGTGCCGGTCTTGAGTCGACCCAGCTCAAGCCCGAGGTCGGCAAGGGATTTCGACAGCCCGTAGGTGGCCGCCTCGCCGGCCCGTCCTCCGGTCTGCTGGTTGCTCCCGATGTGCATGAGCCCCCGGAGAAACGTGCCGGTGGTCAGGATCACCGTCTCCGCGAGATACCGGACTTCCAACGTCGTCTCCACCCCGACCACCGCCCCGTCCTCGACCACCAGACCGACCGTCTGGCCCTGCTGGATGTCCAATCCCGGTTGGCGCTCACAGACCCACTTCAGGCGAAACTGGTACGCCTTCTTGTCGCATTGGGCTCGGGGCGCCCAAACCGAAGGACCCTTTCGGGTGTTCAGCATCCGGAAGTGGATCCCGGTCATGTCGGTCGTCCGACCCATCTCCCCACCCATGGCATCGATCTCCCGCGCCAGATGCCCCTTGGCCAGTCCGCCGATCGCCGGGTTGCAGGACATCTGCCCAATGGTGTCCAACTGGGTGGTCAGCAGGAGCGTCCTGCACCCCATCCGCGCCGCCGCCAAGGCCGCCTCGACCCCGGCGTGCCCGGCACCCACCACGATCACCTCGTAGCGCTTCGGATAGACGAACATCACCCCGACGATGCCCGGTTGGCGCGACCCCTCCAAGCGTATCCATGCGGCAGGTGGACCTGAACCCCGGGCGGGAATGTTCCACGTGGAACATTCCCAGGAGCCTGACCGGAAACCCCGAAGGCCCACGGGGTCACTCGACCGGCGATGTCTCGACGCGGACGAAGTACCGGTCCGGGACAGGGTCTCCCTCGGGCGGCACCCGGATCTCGAGATAGCCCTCCACGCTCGGGATCACGAGCCGCTCACTCCAGACCTCGAGGTCGGGCGAGGTCTCGATCCGCACCCTTCGGGCCAGGCCGGTTTCCATCGCAATCCGAAGATCGGAGCCTCCCCGGAGAACCCGGACGGCAACCGGCGCCGGGTCGGCCGTGACGCGAAAGACCACCCCGGTTTCCGACCCATCCACCACCCAGCGCAACCCATCACCCAGCGGCGGCAACTGGATCTGGTCGAACCGGCCGATCACCTCCGCCGCCTCGATGACCGGAAAGGTGTTTCCATCGGAAGGAACAAACCCATCGGGGAAGGCGGCGGTCAGTCGTCCCCGGGCTCCCAGCCGACCCGATACGATCAGCCCCGCGCCATCCGGGCTTCCCATCTGCAGATGCATCACCGCGTCGCCCTCCTGGATCCAGTCCCCATCCACCCGCGAGGGGGTGTTGACCAGGTCCAGTCGCACCTCGGATCGGTTGGTGACGGACCCATGGATTTCCATCGCGCCCGCGAGGATCCCCCCGTCCACCGTCAACCCGCCCGGGAAGAGCGACAGGCTCCCACCCGGCACGTCGAGGGTTCCCGCCTGCTGATGGATCCCGCGCGGACTCGTGAGCCGGGCTCCGGGAAGGACCTCCAGTCGACCGGTCAGGTTCAGGGGTCGGGTCTGCGCCTCCACTTCGAGTCGGCCGGCCACCCGGACAGTTCCCGCAACGGTCAGATCGCCCCGGATCCGACGGATCCCACCGGATCCGGCCCGGGCTTCCATCGACCCGACAGGGGACACCTCCAGTCCACCCACAGGGGTTTCGACCGTGCTGGTGAAAACCCCCTGGCCGGCATCCAGGATCAACTGGCCGTCCAAGGGCCCCGCCGCATCCCATCGCATCCGGGCGTCCCCATACACGGCGTTGCCCAGTACCAGGGCCTGATCCCCCAACCGAACCCCGCCAGCCACCGATCCCCCGATCCCCACCCAGGTCGCCGCCACGGGACTTGGATAATTCGCTGCCAGTTCCAGTCGGCTCCGCGTCAGCACCAGCTCGCTACCCCCGGACTTCTCCCCATAAACCAGGGTCCCGCCGTCCAATGTCAGCGTCGCGTCCCGCACCTCAAACCGCCCCCCAAGGTCCAGAACCCCGTCCGTCTGCCAGTACCGCATTCCTATCCCATTGGCATAAAGAACGTTCTGAGGTGATATACGGGTGGTTCCGGTATGCCGGACCGTGGTCCCGGGACCATTCAGGAACAGGGTGCTGTCCACCCGGAGGGTTCCCTGCTGGATCAGGTCGGCCGAAATGTAGCGGGATCCTCCCGCCCCCCGTCCGATGCGGATCTCCCCTCCGGGTGCATTGGTCAGGGCTCCTTCGTTGATGATCAACCCCACCGGCTGGGAATCGTCGATGGATTCCAGGCGCAGGGTTCCGTACACGGTGAACCCGGCACGGGCCGGGGGGGGATCCCCGTCGTAACCCTGTAACCACAAAAGGTTTCCAACCTCGATGTCCGCACCTCGGACAGACCCCGACACCAAGGTGACGACCGACACGACCGCCCGCCCCAGACGCGCCTTGGTGGACCACCGCCGCCATCGCGGGGCGGTCCACCGGATCCGGGTGACCAGTTGCTGTTGTTCTTCTTCGATCCGACGCATTCGCATTCCGGACACAGCAGTTCACACGCCGACCCCGGACCTCTCACGTAACCCGTCGACTGGCTGCCGGTGAATCCCCAAAACTGCCTAGCCGGCCCGCGTACGCGGTCCGGCCGGGGCTGAACCGGTAACCTTTGGCGCTGCACGGCGTAGGGAAGGGGATGCATGACATCCGATTGCGCCGCAGGCCGCACCGGCGATGGCAGCGGGGCCTGACCCTGCTGGAGCTCCTCGTGGTCCTCGCCATCCTCCTGATCCTCAGCACCCTGGCCCTCCCCGCCCTGGCTCGGGCCCGACGGTCCGTGGGACGGGTCTCCTGTCAGAACAATTTGCGGCAGTGGGGGTTGGCGACGTCGATCTACACCATGGACCACGACGACTACCTGCCGCCCGACGGCGCACCGAACGGCATCTCACGGCGGTCTGCGTGGTACACCGAACTTCCCCGGGCGCTTGGGATGGTTCCCTATCCCGAGGCGGGGGCGTGGCGGACCAATGCCGACACGCCGCTGCCCCGGTCCCTGTGGATCTGTCCCAACAACCCCCGCCGGAGCAACGGCAACAGCCTGTTCCACTACAGCCTCAACCGTCATGTGAACGGTACGGGGGCCCATCGACGCCGGATCCGACTCGGCGATGTCCCGCGTCCCGGGGCCACGGTCTGGCTCTTCGACAACGGCGGACTCGCCGCCGTCGCCGGCCCGAACAACGTCCATCCTGATCTCCATCGGAGCGGCGCCCTGTTCCTCCTCCTCGACGGCGCCGCCCGCTGGCATCCTGCATCCGACTACTGGGACCCCCGCCGAAACCGAGGTCGCACCAACCATCCGGAAATCGTCTGGTTTCCCTGACAACGCCCTTCGCCATGCGGCGACCCGTTCGACCCGGAACGACCGATCCGAAGGAAACGTTCCGAGAAGAAAACGCCTGCCCGCCGAGGGAGCGGGCACCATAGTTCGGACATGGATGTAACCACGACGGCGTTCGGTTCCTGGAACGGCGGACGCTTCATGCACTACGGCGAGCCGCTGGACGACGACCGTTGGATCGGCGCCGCACGCCATGCCCATGCCCGCGGGATCCGGACATTCCTCACCGCCGACGTCTATGGCTCCGGCCAGGCCGACGCCCTGATGGGACGGGCGCTGGCCGGGCTGCCCCGCGACAGCTACTGCCTCGTCGGCATGGTCGGGCACGACTTCTACGCCGCCCGACGCGACGGGGCGAAGGGCTTCCCCCGCTTCACCCACCCCGACCTCCGGGATGCATCCGGTCACGCCGACTACCTCCGGATGGCCACCGAGAAGTCCCTCGAGCGGCTGGGCCAGGACCGGTTCGACCTCCTGATGCTGCACAATCCCGACCGGGTCGGATACACGCAGGACAGCGTCTGGAACGGCCTGCAACGGTTGGTGGATGCCGGCCTGACCGACCGGCTCGGAGTCGCCCCCGGACCGGCCAACGGGTTCACCCTCGACCTGATCCTGTGCTTCGAGCGCTTCGGGGCGCTCATCGACTGGACCATGATCATCCTGAACCCGTTCGAGCCCTGGCCCGGTTCGTTGGTCCTCCCGGCGGCGGAACGTCATGGCGTCGGGGTCCTCACCCGGGTCGTCGACTACGGCGGCATTTTCCACGACGACGTCCGGCCGGGGCACCGTTTTGGCGAGAGCGACCACCGGTGCTTCCGCCCCGGTGGCTGGGTCGAGGAGGGCAATGCCAAGCTTGACCAACTGCGGCCCATCGCCGCCCGCCACGGACTCACCCCGCTCCAGCTGGCATGCGCCTGGAACCTCAACCAGCCGGCGGTCCGCTGCGTCGCCCCCACCCTCATCCAGGAGGTCGGCCCGGAGAGCAAACCGATCGGGGCCAAGATCGACGAGCTGGCCGCGGTGCCTGACGTGCGGTTCTCCGACGACGAACTGCGGCGGATCCAGGAGGTCGGGGACAACACCGGGTGCATGGCCCTGAAGGGCGGCAGCCGGACCTACGACGGGCCGGACCTCGCCGACCAGTGGGGCCTGGGACCCGACCTCGAGTCGGTCGCCGGACGCTGGGGGATTGTGCCGGAACGCGACCTCGCCTTCACCCACGGCTCGCGGTGAACCGGGACACCCCGCCATGAGCCCCTCGCCCCTGCAGGAACTCCACGACAGCCTCGGCGCCCGCTGGATCGAATCCCTCGGCGTGCCCACGGTGGGCGACTACGGCGATCCATCCGGCGAGTATGCCGCGCTGGGCCATGCCGCCGGGGTCGTGGACCTCGGCACACGAACCCGCCTCTGCCTGACCGGTGCCGACCGCGTCCGCCTCCTCCACGGCCAGGTGACCAACGACATCCGGGGCCTGCCCGCCGGCGGCGGATGCCAGGCCGCACTCGTCACCGCCAAGGGCCGTCTCCAGGCCATCCTCCACGTGTTCGCCCTCGACGACGAACTCCTCCTCGAAACCGAGCCCGGCTTCACCGGCCGCCTTCAGGAACGGTTCGAGCAGTACATCATCGCCGACGACGTCCAGGTGATGGACATCGCACCGCACTACGCGCTGTTCACCGTCCAGGGTCCGCGGGCCGATGCGGTGCTGGGTCGACTCGACGCCGGGTGGCCGCTGCCGGAGCGGACCTGGTCCTGGACCCGTCGACCCGACACCGGCTCGGGGGAGATGTACGCGATGCGGGTTCCGCGGGGGATCGGTGCCCCGGGCATCGACCTCCATGTTCCCGCCGATGCCGCCGCGATGGTGTTCGACCGGCTGGCCGCCGCCGCCCGGGACGAGGGCGGGAGGATCTGCGGGGAGACCGCGCTGGATCACCGCCGGATCGAGGCCGGGCGCCCACGGTTCGGAGTCGACCTCGACGAGACCAACCTCGCGCCCGAGGGCGGCGACGCCTTCGTCGCCGAGACCATCCACTATCAGAAGGGCTGCTACATCGGCCAGGAGGTCATCGCCCGCATCCGGACCTACGGCCAGGTGACCCGCGCGCTGCGCGGGCTCGTCCTGACGGCGAACCCGGACCCGCTGCCCGCCCCGGGTGCCCGCCTCTGGCACGGGGAACGTGAGGTGGGCCGGCTGACCAGCGTCCTGCATTCCCCCGACCTCGGCGTCCCCATCGCCCTCGGCCTGGTCCGCAAGGAATGCCACTCCATCGGCACGGAACTGGAAGTCCGGGATAAACACGGCCCCACCCCCGCCCGCATCGTCCCCATCCCCTTCACCACCCCCTGAGCCCCGGCTCCGCCGTTGAACTCCGTCCTCCGATCCCTCGCCTGGTTCCGACCGGACTGGCCCCGCGTGGCGCTCGCCCTCGGGCTCCTGGCCGTCACCACCGCGGTCGGCGTTCTCAAGCCGTGGCCGCTGGCGGGGATCGTCGACCGCCTGACAACGGCCGGTTCCGACGGCCCCGCGGGCCGCCTGGCCCTCCTGGCCCTCGCGCTGTTCCTCGTCCATGCCCTCCACCAGGGTTTCACCGCCGCCCTGAACGCCCTCGTGATCAGCACCGGCCTCCGCGGCCTGGCCCGGGTGCGACGGGCGGTGCATGACGCCCTCCTCGTGCTCAACCTCCGGCAGTTCCGCCAGCACGCGGCGGGGGATCTGATCTACCGCGCCACCTGGGACACGTATGCCTTCCAGACCCTGTTCAACCAGGGGGTCTTCACCCTGGCCGGCGCGATCCTGAATGTCGCGGCAATGACCGCCGTGATGTGGGGATTCAATCCGCGCCTCACCGGCCTGGCCCTGCTGGCCGTACCGGTGCTGCTGGGAGTGATGCGGCTGTTCGGCGGGACCCTGTCGGACCGGGCCTCCGCGGCCCGGAACGCCGACGCCCGCCTGACGGCCCGCATCCAGCAGACGCTGGCGAGTCTGCTGATGCTCCAGAGCTTCACCGCCGAGGGACGGGAACGGCGCCGGTTCGCCGTCGAGGCCCATGAGGCCCTCCGTTCCCGCTGGCTCCAGCACCGGACCGAGGTGGCCTACCTGCTCTCCGTCGGCCTGGTCTTCGCCGCCGCCACCGCCGCCCTCGTGTGGTTCGGATCGGATGAGGTCCGTGCCGGACGCCTCACCACCGGACAGCTCCTCGTCTTCCTCGCCTACCTCGCCCAACTCCACGAACCCCTCAGCCAGCTCACCCACATCGGCGCCACCGTCACCTCCGCCCGCGCCGGCGCCGACCGGGTCCTCGACCTGCTGGCCGAACGGAACCCGCCCGTCCAGGGGGACGGGGAACCGCGGATCCCAACGGGCACCGCCCCGGCCATCGGCTTCTCCGGCGTCCAGTTCGGCTACGAGCCGGGCCACCCCGTGCTCCGCGACATCAGCTTCCGCATCGATCCCGGCCAGACCGTGGCCCTGGTCGGACCCAGCGGCGCCGGCAAGTCCACCCTGCTCCACCTCGTCGCCCGGTTCCTCGATCCCGACGCCGGCACGGTTTCGCTGGACGGGACGGACATCCGCACGTTCCGCCTCGAGGCCCTCCGCCAACAGATCGCCCTGGTGCCCCAGGAGCCGGTGCTGCTCGCCGGGACGGTCGGCGAGAACGTGGCCCTTGGCCGACCGGACGCCCCGGCCAACGCGATCCGCGACGCCCTGCTCGCCGCCCGGGCCGACGCCTTCATCCGGCGCCTGCCCCAGGGCCTCGACACGTCGGTCGGTGACGGCGCCGACCGGCTGAGCGTCGGCGAACGCCAGCGCCTCAGCCTCGCCCGGGCCTTCCTCAAGGATGCCCCGGTGCTCCTCCTCGACGAACCCACCTCCGCCCTCGACGCCGAGAATGAGAACGCGGTGATGCGGGCGTTGTCGGACTTGCGACGTGGACGCACCACGCTGATGGTCACCCACCGTCCCGCCACCCTGCGCGACGCGGACCGGGTGCTGGTGCTGGTCGACGGTCGCCTGGTGGGCGACGGCTCCCCGTCGGAACTCGCCCGCCGCGGCGGATGGTTTGCCGACTGGTGCCGCAGTGAATTCCGATGATGCCGCGACCCCACCTCCATCGCCCCGCCCCGCGCGGCGTCCTCTGGGCACTCCTCGCCCTGGCGCTCGTCGCCACGGGATGGCCGCCGCTGCACGGGTTCGTCCGTCGCTTCACGCCGGAGGGCGCGCCGTATCGGGTCGACTTCGACTACACCCCCATCCTCCGCTACCACCTCGCATCCTCCGGCTCGGTCCGCGGGGTCCTGTCGAACGAGTGGACCAACGTCCGGGCCGCCTTCGACCAGTGGCAGGCCATCCCGGGCACCCGGATCCGATTCTCCGAGGGAACCCCCAGCCCCGCCCTGACCGCCATCCCGATCGAAGACGGCCGTATCGATGTCCACTGGGTCTCACCCGGCCTGTTCAGCGTGCCGGCCCTCGGCGGCTCGGTCTCGCTCCAGGCGGGCCAGATCGCCTCGGCCTGGTTCGTCGACGACGGCACCGGCGTGGTCCTCCAGTCGGTGATCCTCATCAACCGCGACCTCGACTACCTCACCGACTACGAGGCCGACAGCGCGACGCGGCCCTTCCTGGAGTCGGTGGTCCTGCATGAGATCGGGCACGTCCTCGGCCTCAACCACGCGGTGTTGGGCGGCGCCACCATGTGGTGGTTCCAGGGCGGCGGCGTGGGCACCGCGGCGGGTCTGTCGGAGGACGAACGCACCTTCGCCGCCGCCGAGTACGGGACCGTCGCCACCCGGACCGGACGCGGATCCGTCCGCGGCAGCGTCCGCCGCAACGGCGCCGCCGTGCTCGGCGCCGTGGTCGTCGTGGAGTCCGCCGATGCCCGGGTCCTCGCCGCCACCGTCACCCGCGCCAACGGACAGTTCGACATCCCCGGCCTGCCACCCGGACCCGTCCGCATCACCGTCCGTCCACTCGACCCCGACAGCCCGTCCGACGCCTTCCTCATCCGCGGCCGGGAGATCGATGTCTCCGCAGCCAGCGAGTACCTGTCGGGCGCCACCGACTTCGCCCCACCCGCCCCCCTCGACCGCTCCGTGACCGCCGGCGGCACGGCGACCGCCGACTTCCAGGTCACCTCCGCCACGCCGGCCTGGAGGATCGTCGAGATGCGCACCGGACGGGCCGAGTCCGGGCGGTCCAGTTCCGATGCCGGGCTGGCGTTGCCGGCCGACGGTTCCGCGGGGTGGGTGGGTGTGTATGTCCAGGGACCGGTTCCCGGGGATGCCCGGCTGGCGGTGAACGGACCGGGCCTGGTGATCGGCGATACCCGCGTCCTCCCCGCCGCCCTCCGGCAACTGACACTCGTCCAGGCGACCGTCTCCGTGGAGCCCGGGTCCGCCGCCTCGCTGAGAACGCTCGAGGTCACCGCCGGCGGCGTCACCCAACGGACGCCCGGGTTCGTCGAGATCCGGCCCACGGCGCCCGACGACAATCACGACGGTGTCGACGACCGGTTCCAGCGCCGGTACTTCGCCCCGTTCACCTCACCCGACGCCGGGCCCGAACGGGATCCCGACGGCGACGGCTTCGTCAACCGGCGCGAGGCCCTGATGGGTTCCAATCCGCTCGACGCCGCGTCGGTCGCCTACCGGATCGTCGACCTCCAACTCGCCCCGTCCGAGCTCCGGCTGCGGGTCGAGACCGCGCCCGGCCGACGGTATCAGGTGCGCTCGGTGGACCTGGCCGGCGGACCCGGGGCGCCGATCGGCGAGCCCTTCACCGCCACGCAGGAGATCTCCGAGGTGGTCCGGCCCCGACCCGGGGATCCCGCGGTGCTCCTCCGGGTGCAGGGGCTTCCCTGACCCGACATCGCCGGTCCGACCCGACCGCACCCGCCGTGCGGCTGGGCCCGGCATCGCGAGGGGGGCTTGATCCGGCGGAAACCACCCGCACGGAGGAGAGTCCGGGCCCGGCAAAGAGCTTGAGAACGGGGGCGGGCTGCCGCTAGCCTCGCCAACCTCCGGCTGGTGGAGATCCATCGCGACCGGGCTTCGTCGACGCCCGTTCCGGGCGCCGCGGGATACCGAATGACCAAGGCTGCCCAACGATCGCCACACGTGGTGGACCTGTCCCACCGTCGGGCGGTCCGGCGTGCAGTCCGCGCCATGGGAACGCTGGCCCTTCCGGTCGTCGGGGTCCTGGCCCAGACCCCGGGCGAACTCGCCATCCCGAACTACCTCGGCCTCCCCCCGGCAGCCCGATCCCAGGCCGCCGCCTCCGAGATCTACGACCCGGCCGAGATGGTCCGCCTGGACTCGGGCGTTCCCTACCGCGCCCCCCGGACCATGCCGCGCGAGCGGTACAACCTCCGGATGGGCCTGGTGACCGCGAATTTCTTCACCTCGCTGAACACGACGTACGTCGACAACATCTTCGGCGCCCCCTCCGGCGCGCCGCGTGAATCGGACCTCAGCCTCTTTCCGATGATCGGCATGAGCCTCCAGCTCCCGGTCAGCCAGCGGCAGTCCCTCCGCATCGACCTCGGGGTCGGCTACCGCTACAGCATCGACCACCCGGAACTGAACGCCGTCATCTTCGCCCCAAGTTCCAGCATCGACTACCGCCTGATCGTGGGCGACGTCCTGATCACCTTCTTCGACCGGGTCAGCTCGGCGTCGGTGCCCCCCCCCCAGATCGCCGGCGCCGCCGGGGGTTCCTCGATCGACTTCGCCCGGATCGACAACGCCCTCGGCGTCTCGGCCTCGTGGATGCTGGACCGCTACACCTCGCTCTCCGGGTCGTACCAGTTCCAGCTGGGACGGGGGCTGAACGACGAGTTCAGCCTGATGGACCTCGATGCGCACAGCTTCAGCGCCGCCGTCTTCCGTCAGGTCCATCCCTACTGGACCGCCGGGCTCGCCGCCGGGTACACCCTGACCAGCTTCCCGGGCGGGATCCAGAATGGGTCGACCGCCTGGAACGTCGGACCCGTCCTCGCCTTCCAGCCCAGCCAGTTCCTCAACTTCTCCGTCAGTGTCGGCTACAGTTCCGCCACCTTCGACCAGTCGGGGACCATCCAGGACACATCCACCTTCGGCGGTCTCACCTACTCCGGGACGGTCGCCCACCAGATCACCCGGCAGCTGACCCATTCCGTTTCCTACAACAGCGGAATCAACAACGGAATCGGCAGCAACTTCGCCGAGACCACCGGGGTGAACTACGGCATCAACTGGGCGTTCCATCCCCGGACCGCTCTCCATGCCGGCCTCAGCTGGACGCAGTTTGAACAGTCCGGATCCCAGTCCGCGTTCCTCATCATCCCCGGCTCCCAGGGTCCCACCGCCGTGCCCATCATCATCAGCTCCAACCAGAGCGGCTCGATGATCCAATTCACCACCGGCACCTCGTTCCAGCTTTCCCGCAAGCTGTCCTCGGGCCTTTCCTACGCCTACATGAAGCAGTCCACCGACGGCGGCGGACAGGCCTTCGACCAGCACTCCGTGACGCTCACCCTTTCCTACTCCTTCTGAGGACCCATGATGGCCCGATTCCGCTTCCTCCTCCCGACATTCCTCCTCCTGGGGATGTTCCTTCGCCCGGCTTCCGCACAGGACACCCCGCCCCCGGAGCCCGTCGCCGAGCCCTCCACCAACAAGGTGGCCGGCACCATCTCGGTCATCGACGCCGAGACCCGGGAACTCCGGCCCGGCGACACCTTCCGCTACCGCATCGCGGAGGACCCGACGGTCGGCAACGAGCCAATGCGGGTGACCGTCACCGCCACCGGTTCCGCCCACTTCAATGTGAGCCGCCGCTATGACACCTATGTGACCGTCGACACCCGGGGGCGGAAGCTGGCCGAGTTGCGGTCGGAGGTGAAACGTCTGCTGGAGGAGACCTACTACCAGACGGCCACCATCGACCTCGACCTCGACAACGTCGAACGCGGCCCCGCCAGCCTCGCCAACCTCGCCAAGGTGCAGGTCTTCGGCGAAATGCAGGGGGTGTTTCCCCTCTCGGAAAGCGGTGCCACCATGCTGTCCGACATCATCCTCCAACTTCCCCGCAACGACTTCGCCAACCTCGAGAAGGTCCAGGTCCAGCGCGTCGAGTCCGAGGGGGCCAACCCCACCCGGATCACGGTGAACGTCGAGAGCATCCTCAAGGGCAACGACCGATCACGCGACCTCGAGCTCAAGGACGGCGACCGGATCTTCATTCCCGCCCGGCGCATCCTCTTCTGACCCCCGACGCCGACCGCCCATGAAATACCCTTTCTCCTCCTACAGCAGCCCGTTGCCCGGGTACGGCACGTCGCTCGTCGACCGCATCAACGTCTACCTGCACATCCGCCGGTACCTGCGCTTCATCTCCGAGCGTTGGCTGCTGCTCGTCATCTCCACCGTCATCGGGCTGGCCGTCGGCGTCTGGATGGCGGTCACGAAGCCGAACCTCTACGAGTCCCGTTCCATCCTCGGCGTGCCGCCCAAGGTGCAGGTCGCCAACCTGAGCCAGGCACAGATCCAGGACGACGCCCAGAAGTTCACAGAGAACACCCTGCAGAAGCTGATGTCCGGCATCGTGATCAACCGGGTCATGGCCAAGCTTCAGGAGGGACGAGACAACACCAACAAGCTGGTCCGCCCCGTGTTCAACGCCCTCCCCGGCCGGGGCAACACCTTCCTGCTCACCGCTCGCAGCACGAACTTCGACTACGCCCAGAAGTTCGTCACCGCGTGGGCCGAGGAGTTCGTCGAGTACAAGAAGCTCGAACGGGCCGGCGTCGTCAGCAGCGCCGAGGCCTCCACCCAGCGCGAGATCCTGCAGGTGGAACGCAACCTGGAGACCGCCCGCGACAACCTCGCCGACTTCAAACGCCGCTACAACATCGTCGACTTCAAGGACGCCGGCGCCCGCCTGCGCGAGCGTCTCCAGCGGGCCAAGGACGAGCGCCTCAGCCTGGAGACCGAACGCAAGCTCTACGAGAACGCCTCGAAGGAGGCCCTCGCCTCCGGGGCCCTGCCCCTCAAGGACCAGCCGGCCGGATCACCGCCCCGGACGGGTGCCGATGCCGACCCGGCCGCGTGGGAACGGGGCTATGACACCGCCCCCCAGTACCCGGCCCTCATCCTCGAACTCCGCCGCATGGAGGCCAATGTCGCCGACTACGCCAGACGCCTGAAGCCGGCCCACCCGTACATGGTCGAGCTGCAGCGGACCATCGACGCCAAGAAGATCGAGATCGAGGCATCGCTCCGCATCGCCGACGACCTCCGCAACGCCCGGGTCCAGGCCCTCCGGATCCGCGAGGATTCGCTGGTGCCGCTCATCGAGGAGCTGGAGCAGTCGGTGTTCGAATCGACCAGCCTGGAGAACGAGTACGAACGGCTCGGAAAGGAGGAACTGATCCACAAGGACCAGCTGGAATCCCTCAACCGCACCCTCCAGTCGATGGGGCGGATCGGCACCGACGACGCCGCGTTCGAGATCCTGGAGCGCGGCGGCGGGGAGAATGAACCGGTCAGCCCGGACCGGCCCATGATGGTCGGGTCCGGCGTGCTGGCGGGGATCGTCATCGGCATCGCCATCCTCTTCCTCCTGCACAAGCTCGACGACCGTCTCGAGTCGCCGGAGGCGATCGAGGAGGCGCTGGAGGAACCGGTGCTCGGACAGGTTCCCGAGGTGGACCGGGAACACCTCAAGGAGGGCTACCTCATGCTGAACCGCATGAAGGCCCACACGATGTTCGCCGAGTCCCTCCGCGGCGTCCGGTCGGCGCTCCTCCTCAGCCCCGAGGGCACCAGCAAGCGCATGCTCGCCGTGACGTCGGCTGTTCCAGGCGACGGCAAGACGACCTTCACCACCAACTTCGCCATCACCCTCGCCAACTCGGGGAACCGAGTGCTCCTGATCGACGCCGACCTGCGCCGCGGCAACGTCAACGGCTACTTCGAGCAACCGCTCGAGGGCGGCCTCGCCGAGGTGCTCCAGGGGAACCTCGGCGTCCGCGAGGCGATCCGGGACACCCCCGTGAAGAACCTGTTCTTCATGCGCGCCGGTGAACGTCCCCAGAACCCGAGCGAACTCCTCCTCGGACCCGCCACCAAGGAACTGGTCATGGAGCTCCGCAGGGACTTCGACTACGTCATCTTCGACTGCCCGCCGCTCACCGCCATCGACGACACGTTCTCGATCGCCGCCTTCCTCGACGGGCTTTTCTTCGTGGTCCGCGCCGGCCGCACCTCGATGCGCTTCGCCAAGATGGGCATCGCCACGATCCGCCAGCGCGGCGCCCCCATCCTCGGCCTCATCGTCAACGGGGTGCCGATCGACAATCCCTACTACTACTACACGACCTACTACTACTCCTCGTACTACCACCGGCCGTTGAGCCCGGAGGAGAACATGTATCAGGACAATCCCTCCCGGCAGGCCGGCGCCCCTCCGCGGCCGACCGGAGACCGCCCCGGTCCGGGAAACCCGGCCGGGCCGCAGGTGACCACCTTCGATGATCCGGGAACGCCGCCCGGCCCGAAGAACAAGGGGGGTTGACCCGCAGGAGGCCACGCCCCACCCGCGTCAGGTTCTAGAGACGGTCCGTGGGCCGGTCGCCTCCCGTCTCGGGGCTGCTGACCGGACTTGAGGCAAGCTGGCGCATCCCGTCGACGACGTACTGCAGACCCGATGCCGCCGTCAGGAATGCCGCACCCCACACCAGCGGCTCCCGGTACCCGACCGGCAACTTGAGCAGCGTCCACAATACCACCGCCATCTGGAGCACCGTGGCTGTCTTTCCCGTCCACCGGGGACGCACCCGGACCCGGGTCAGCATCAGGTGGATCAGCACACCGCCCGCCACCAGCAGCACATCGCGGGAGATGATGGTGAGGGTCAGCCAGCGGGGAATCGGGTCGAGGAACCGGTTCGGCAGCGTCAACGTCACCACCCCGGCCACCAGCAGAAGCTTGTCGGCCAGTGGGTCCAGCACCGCCCCCAGAACCGAACGCTGGTTGAACCGGCGCGCCAGGAAGCCGTCCACCCCGTCGGAAAGCGCCGCCAACGCAAAGGAGCCCAAGGCCAGCCAGCGGGACAACTCGGTGCCGTGGTCCCGATGTTCCAGCACCTGGAACACGAAGAACGGGACCAGCAGGATCCGGAAGATGGTGATCTTGTTGGCGGTGGTCATGCACCACCTCCACCTCCCAACAGGCGACGCAACATCATCAGGCCCTGTTGGGCGGTGAGGTACTTGAAGGTCTCCCGGTCGAAGGCATTGAGCTGACGACGCACCACACCCCCGACGGGCCCCTCCACCGCCAGGAAGACGGTCCCCACCGGCTTGGCCTCGCTTCCTCCGTCCGGTCCGGCGATTCCGGTCACCGCCAGCGCCAGGTCCGCACCCGTCACCCGACGCGCCCCCGAAGCCATCTCCCGGGCGGTCGCCTCGCTGACGGCGCCATGCAGTTCCAGGGTTCGCCCATCCACCCCGAGGAGACTCCGCTTGGCGTCGTTGGAGTAGGTGACCAGCCCCGCGCGAAGCACACGGGACGCTCCGGGGACGTTGGTGATCCGATGGGCGATGAACCCCCCGGTGCAGGATTCCGCCAGGGCCAGGGTGCGCCCCGCCGCGGTCAATTCCCGGACCAGCACCGATTCCAGGTTCTCGTCATCCACCCCGAAGACATGGTCCCCGGCCTCGCGGCGGACGATTCCCTCGGCGGCGGCCACCCGTTCCACCGCCCCGTCTCCCCGGGAGACGAGCCGGACATCGACCTCCCCGACCCGGGCGCAGTATCCGATCTCGAGCCCGTCCGCCACCAGACCGGCCAGGGGTCCGGCCAGCCGATCCTCCATCCACGATTCCCCAAGTCCGGTGGTTCGCAGGGTCCGGCACACGAATGTTCCCGGCGGCGGCAGCTCCCGTGTGAGGATGGGAACCACCTGGTCGAGGAACATGGGACGCAATTCCCGCGGAGGTCCGGGCAGCATGATCACGAGCGAAGGTTCTCCTCCCACCCGGTACGGATTCGGCTCCACCCGGATCGCCAGCCCCGGGGCCGTTCCGTGGGCATTCGGCAGGACTCCCGCCCCCTCGGGGACCAGGGCCTCGATCAGGCAGCGATCCGGCACCGGACGCCCCCGGGAGGTGAAGTAGCGGCGGATGCCCTCCTCGACGGCCGGATCATGTCGGAGCTCCCGCCCGAGGAGGCTGGCCAACAGCTCCCGGGTCCGGTCGTCGGATGTCGGTCCCAGACCCCCGGTGGTGATCACGAGGTCCGCCCGACCCAGCGCTTCGCGGACCGCCGTCGGGATCGCCTCCGCGGTGTCCGGCACCGCCACCTGCCGGTCCACCACATACCCCCGATCCGCCAGCTGACGGCAGAGCCACTGCTGATGGGTGTTCAGCACCCGACCCAGCATCAGTTCGGAACCCGTGGTCACCAGTTCGACCGTCACGGCCCGACACTACGACCGCCCCCATCCGGCGCCAGCCACAACCCGACCCCACGGCGGTGACAGACACCTTGGCGGACCCCACGGCGGTGACAGACACCTTGGCGGACCCCACGGCGGTGACAGACACCT
>CAZGIK010000007.1:0-29892 GCA_964525755.1 uncultured Verrucomicrobiota bacterium | reverse complement strand
TGGCGGCGGTCGCTCCCAAGGGAGCGACCGCGTTTTCGTTAACGACACATCTGGGTATCTCGGGCGGCTTCGGACTGGCCGGACCGGGCGTCCGCGGTAGATTCACCGGCGTGTTGTCCCGTGGTCCCCGGTTGATCCTGTGCGCCTTGTTGGCGGGAGCATTCCCAGCGAGTGCCGATGTCCCGACGGATCTCGGCCAGGTCGTCGGAACCCTCCTTCGCGAGCGTTGCCTTGAGTGCCACGGTCCATCCCATCAGGAGTCGGGCCTCCGGCTCGACGATCGCCCTCTCCTGCTCCGCGGAGGGGACCACGGACCCGCCATCGAGCCGGGGCATCCCGACGCATCCCTCCTCCTCGCCGTCGTCACCGGAACCCACGCCGAGCTGGAAAGGATGCCCCGGAAGAGGCCACCGCTCGGCGACGGTGAGATCCAGAACCTTCGGGACTGGATTGCCGCGGGTGCCCCGTGGCCGGTCCACGGGTCGATCGCCCCGGATGCCCGACCCCCGCACTGGGCCTTTCAACCGGTCCGACGCCCGGACCTGCCGTCGGGTGACGGACATCCGATCGACCGGTTCGTCCGCGCCCGTCTCGGCGCCGAGGGACTGAGCCCCTCGCCGACCGCCGATCCGGCCACGCTCGTCCGGCGGGTCTCCCTCGATCTCACCGGCCTGCCACCAACCCCGGAGGAAGTCGACAGTTTCCTGGCCGACCGGTCGGAGGATGCCTACCTGCGGCTGGTTGAGCGGCTCCTCGCATCGCCCCACCACGGGGAGAAGTGGGCCCGTCACTGGCTCGACACCGCCCGGTACGCCGATTCCAACGGATTCGAGAAGGATCGCACCCGTTCCATCTGGCCCTACCGAGACTGGGTGATCCAGGCCCTGAACGACGACCTGCCCTTCGACCGATTCACCCGGGACCAGCTCGCGGGCGACCTGCTCCCGGACGCCACCCCGGCCCAGCGCATCGCCACGGGATTCCTCCGAAACTCCATGATCAACATGGAGGGTGGCGTCGAACCGGAGAAGTTCCGCGTAGAGACGATCATCGACCGTGTGGACGCCGTCGGCCGCACCTGGCTCGGCCTCACCGTCGCCTGCGCCCAGTGCCACTCGCACAAATACGATCCGGTCTCCATCCGCGAGTACTACCAGTTCTACGACTTCCTCAACCAGGACGTTGAACCGGTGGAGGACGTGCCATCTCCCGCCACCGCCGACCGGCGGATGGCCATCGAGTCTTCGGTTCGGACCCTGGAGGACCGCTGGCTCGAGGACCCCCCGGTGGCCGAAGGATTCGGGCGTTGGCTGGACACCATGCGCCGCCTCCCCGCCCGCCTGCCCATCTGGGAGCCGCTCGATGCCCGGGAGTGGCATTCCACGCCGATGAAGTTCGAGAAGCAGGAGGACCTTTCCCTGCTGGGCGGTGGTGACATCCACAACAGCTCGGTCGTCCGGGTCTGGGTCGACCTGCCCGACCCCCGGCTGACCGGCGTCCGCCTCGAGGTCCTCAACCACGGGAACCTTCCGAACGACGGCCCCGGGCTCGCGGGCAACGGGGACTTCCTGATCGACGAGTTCACGGTCGAGGTCACTCCGCTCGCCGAGCTCCAGACGCCCGACGCCGGATCCGAAGGATTCAGCGCCACCACGAACCGGGTCGCCTTCGGCGAGGTGCGGGCGGACATCGAAGCCGACGGCCTCCCGGCCTCGCGGCTCATCGACGGGGAGCACACCAACGGCGGTTGGGGGGCGGGATTCACCCGGGGCCGCAGGAACCAGGAACACCGCGTGGTGTTCGGGGCATCGGAACCCTTCGGGTTCCCGGGCGGCTCGCGACTCCTGCTCACCGTCCACGCCAAGCCCGGCCCGGGCCTGAACAATTCCAGCGACCGGGTCTCGAACTTCATCCCGGGCCGCCTCCGCCTCAGCGTAACCCGGGATTCCGGGCCGCTGACGGTCGACCCCCTCAGCGAACGCCAGCGGCGCTGGCTCGACCGCCTGGAACCGGGCGGGGACAGCCTCCCGGTCCGGCCCGGGGATCCCGTCGACATCGCCTCGGTCCGCCGCGAACTATTCCGGGTCTTCCTCTTCCAGGATCCGTCCCTGGCCGACCTCGCCCGCCAATGGGATGCTGCCTGGAAGGATTGGCCCGCGGCGGAGAACACCACGCTGGTCCTCCGCGATCGACCGGCCCGACGGGACACACGGATCTTCCGTCGGGGCGACTGGCAACGTCCCACCGAACCGGTGACCGCCGACGTCCCGGCGGTGCTGAACCCGTTCCCACCGGATGCCCCCCGCAACCGCCTGGGCCTGGCGACCTGGCTGACCCACCCCGACAATCCGCTCACCGCCCGGGTGACGGTCAACCGGGTCTGGCAGCAGTACTTCGGTACCGGCCTGGTTTCCACCCCGGAGGATTTCGGGGTCCGCAGCGACCCGCCGTCGCATCCCGAACTCCTCGACTGGCTCGCCGCCGAGTTCCAGTCGCCCACCGCCGGTGTGGCGCCGCCATGGTCCTTGCGCCACCTGCATCGGCTGATCGTCACCTCGGCCACCTACCGCCAGTCCTCGCGTGTCACCCCCGGGCTGTTCGAGCGCGATCCGTCCAACCGTCTGCTGGCCCGCGGGCCGCGGGTCCGGGTGGATGCCGAGACGGTCTTCGACATCGCCCTCCAGGCCAGCGGACTGCTCTCGCCCAAGGTCGGCGGCCCCAGCGTCTTCCCGCCACTGCCCGATGGGGTGATGGCCCTCGCCTACGGGCCGATCCCGTGGAATGTCAGCACCGGCGACGACCGTTACCGCCGGGCGATGTACACCTTCTGGAAGCGAAGCGTGCCGCATCCCGCCCTGCTCACATTCGATGCCCCAAGCGCCGAGCAGAGTTGTGTCCGCCGGCTCCGGTCGAACACCCCGCTGCAGGCCCTGGTGACGCTGAACGAGCCCACCTTCCTCCAGGCGGCGCGCTGGCTGGCGTGGTCCACGCTTCAAGGGGCATCCGACGACTCGACCCGGATCGAACTCGCCTTCCGCCGCTGCGTGAGCCGTCGCCCCGGTCCGGAAGAACTCCGGGCCCTCCAATCCCTCCTGTACGATGCCAGGGCGGCCTTCGCCGCCGGAACGTCGGATGCCGCCCGGTTCGCCCATGCCGATCCGGCCAACCCCGCGCCGCTGCCCCCGGGCTCCGGCACGGTCGACCTCGCCGCCTGGACGGTTGTGTCCCGGGCGCTGCTGAACCTCGACGAAACCCTCACCAAGGAATGACCGTCCGCGCCCCCTTCCCGCCATGAACCTTCTCAACGAACTCGCCGCCGAGAGACGTCGGCACCTGACCCGGCGTTGGTTTTTCCGTGATTGCGGACTGGGGCTCGGGTCGCTGGCCCTCGCGGGACTGCTTCAGGACCGGGCCCGGGCCGGGTCGGTGTCGGCCCCGGCGGGTCCCCTGGCTCCGAGGGCGCCGCATTTCGCACCGCGCGCTCGGTCCGTGATCTACCTGTTCATGGCCGGTGCCCCCAGTCAGCTTGAACTGTTCGACCACAAGCCCACGCTGGCGAAGTACAACGGGAAACCCGTTCCGGCCGACGTCCTCGGCGGCCAGACCTACGCCTTCATCAAACCCGACTCGGCGATCTACGCCCCCGAGTTCCGGTTCGCCCAGCACGGCCGTTCCGGCGCCTGGATGAGCGAGGCCCTGCCGCACCTCGCCACGGTGGCGGACGAGCTGACCCTCATCCGGTCGATGACCACCGACGCCTTCAACCATGCGCCGGGTCAGATCTTCATGAACACCGGGTCCCAGCAGTTCGGCCGCCCGAGCATCGGGTCGTGGGTGACCTACGGGCTGGGCAGCGTCTCGCAGGATCTCCCGGGGTTCGTGGTGATGAACTCCGCGGGGGGCCTCAGCGGCGGGGCGGGCAACTACGGCAGCGGCTTCCTGCCCACATCGTACCAGGGGGTCCTGTTCCGAAAAGGCGCGGACCCGGTCCTCTACCTCTCCAACCCGCCCGGCCTCAGCCCGGCCCTCCAGCGCCGGACCCTCGACACCGTCCAGGAGCTGAACCGGGAACGCCTCGGCGTCATGGGCGACCCGGAGATCGCCACCCGGATCAACGCCTTCGAGATGGCCTACCGGATGCAGACCAGCGCACCGGAGCTGATGGACATCAGCCGGGAGAGCCCGGAGACGCTGGCGATGTACGGGGCCGAACCGGGCAAGGCGTCGTTCGCCAACAACTGTCTCCTGGCACGGCGCCTGGTGGAGCGCGGGGTCCGCTTCGTGCAGCTGTTCCACGAGGCGTGGGATCATCACAGCAACGTGAAGGACGGCGTGAAGGCCCAGGCGGGCCTGACCGACAAGGCCTGCGCCGCCCTCATCCGGGACCTCCGTCAGCGGGGTCTGCTGGACTCCACACTGGTGGTCTGGGGCGGCGAGTTCGGCCGCACGCCGCAGGTGGAGGCCAGTGCCGAACTTGGCCGTTCCCTCGGCCGGGACCACCACCCCCAGGCCTTCACCATGTGGCTCGCCGGCGGCGGCACCCGCGCCGGCACCACGGTGGGCGAGACGGATGAGTTCGGGTTCAACGTCGTCCGCGACCGGGTCCACGTGCACGACCTCCACGCCACCCTCCTGCACCTCCTCGGCTTCGACCACGAACAGCTGACCTTCCGCTTCCAGGGACGCGACTTCCGACTCACCGACGTCCACGGCGAGGTGATCGACAAGCTGCTGGCCTAGTACAGGTCCGCCACGCCGCCCGGCAGCCGGTGGAGCACGCGGACCTCGGCCGGTGCCAGCGCCCGGTCGAACACCGCCAGGTCGTCCATCCACCCGGTGTAGGCCAACCCGAGCATCAACCGCACATTGGCCGGGTCCCAGGTGAAGGTCTGCTCCCGCGCCCCGATCTCCCCGCGGGGCTCGCCGTCGAGGTACAGGCGGGTCACACCCTCGGGCCGACCTGTGTTGAACCGCTCCCAGGTGAACACGACATGCGTCCAGCGATCCCGGCGGAACGGCGGATGCACCACCGGTGCAAGCGGCTTTTCCGCCATCGACATCTCCTCCCACTTGCGGCCCTTCGGATTCCACACCGGCCGGTCGGCGTACGCTCCGAGCCGGAACTCGCGCGGCACCTCGTCCTTGGTGAACTCGACGAAGAACGCCGCATCATCCCATCCCTTGTCGGTGATCTGCACCGGATCGGTGTAGCCCGGCTCGATGTCCTCGTCGGGCGTCACCCGCAACCAGAAGGAGAGGGTGCCCGACCAGTCGTCGCTCCGATAGGGCACATTGCCCTCGCCCAGGTACCCGACCAGCTGGGGAATCTTCCGATCGAACCGCAGCGCGTCCCCGTGTCGGCCGGCTCCGGGGTCGATCCGGACCACGTCGCCCGGCGGCAGCCCGGGCTGGACCGACCGGGGCGGCCCCCACTGGGGTCCCACCTGGATCCGATGATCGCCCCGCGCCCGTCCGGCATCGGTCGTGCCATCAAAGCCGGCATGGAAGGCGAGGGCGGCGCCGAGCCGGGTCCGGTCCGACCGGGAGACACCGTCGGGCGCCGACGCGCAGCCGGCGAGGATCAGGACCAGCACCGCGGGAACCGCGGTCCGAAGGATGGGGTTGGGGTTCATGGGAAAGGATCCGGGTTCAGCGGCCGGCTCCGGGCAGGTCGGCCTCGGTCAGCACCGCGCGCCGCAGCTCGGTCCGGCCGGCCGCCGTGTACAGCACATGGATCCGGCCATCGCCGGCCTGCATCACCGTGGGATAGGCGAAGCTCGCCCCGGGCTCGTTGCGCAGGTCCATGCGATGCGGAAACGTCCGCCCCCCGTCGTCGGACACCGCCAACTGGAGGGGGTTTCTCTCGGAGAAACTCGGATTGCAGACCAGGAGGTGCCGACCGTTGCGCAGCCGGATGAAGTCCACCGCCGCGTTCGGGTTCGGGATGTCGGTGTCCTCCCCGGCGGACCACGTCCGCCCGCCGTCGTGCGACTCCGTCCGCACCATCCAGCCATCCGGACGCCCCTCGTAGTCGCCACCCCGACGGCAGAACGCGACGAGATGGTCCCCTTGGACGATCGCCGGGGCCGGCTGGATGTTTCCCAGGCGGGAGCGCACCCGGTTCGACTCGGTCCAGGTGCGGCGTACCGGGTCGTGGATCAGGAAGAACGACGTGCACTCGGCCGAGACCGCCTCGGGATCCTCCCCCACCTCATGGTAGGCCGGCAGCAGGTAGCGCCCGTCCGCCAGCACGACCGGACGCGAACGGGTCATGGTGCCGGCCTCGAAGGTGATGTTGAACGGTTCCGACCAGTTCCGGGCGTTGTCCCGGGAAATCTTCCCGGTGATGCGGGAGGTATCCCACAGGTCGCCGTGCCGCGTGACATAGAACAGCCACACGAGCCCGTCGGGCGCGGTCCACACCACGGGGTTGCCGAGGGCGTGGAAGGGGTTGCGGGCGATCTGCTCCGGCTTCGACCAGCGTCGGCTGCCGCGCCGCTGCCGGGTGGCCCAGATGCCGGCCGACGGATCCTCGTACTCGCCCTTCCCGCTGAAGAAGGCGACGTAAAAATCCCCGTTCGCCAGCTCCGTGATGGAACCCGGGTGCTTGTACGGGCCGGTGTCGGCCTCGGGCCCGACCACGCGTTCATGGACGACCTCCCCGTGCGCCGGGACGACCGCCCCGACCACGAACGCGATGAGGCCGAAAAGGGGAAGGAGCGGGAACCGGGAGGCCATGGAGTCCGGACAGCATGCGGTTCCGGCCGCATCGCCGGCAAGCCGGGGCATCGGGGGTCCGTCACCGACAGACGACCTCTCACGCCGCGTTGCCATCGCCCGCGCTGGATACCCTCCGCGCCTTGTAGGGACGTATTCGCCGGCGGGGCGCATGTGGCGGCTCGTGCTCTTCGGGATTCGGCAGACGCTCGCCCCGCGCCAACGCCTTCTCAACGGCAACAGCGACCAATGGCGCGTCTCGACGCAACGCGTCGAGATCCGGCCGTCCGCTCTGCCAGTATCGTCGGTACCAGGTCCACCGGGTCCATCGCGCGGAGTGGGCCCGGAGCTGCAGCTTCTCCACGGTCAAGCGGGCCCGCTCCCTGAGCGCCTCGGGAACGTTTGACGTGGGGATCAGTTGAAACGAGGGCAGCAGCACCTCGAACCATCCGTGCCCGACCTCGCACGGATCGAGAACCCGATCATCGAGTGCCTGCTTCCGCGAGTTCACCGCGCCCTCAATGTATCGCAGGTTGGACCACTCAAATGCCAGATGCCGATTCGGCGAAGGCACGCCACCCCGTGGACCACAGGCGAGCCAGTGGTCAACCTGCCCTCCAAGACCAATGCTCATCGCCAGCCAGCCGCATCGGTACTCAAAGTGCCGGGCTAGTTGTGGTTGGAACTCCCGCCACCATTCGCCCTTCACATGGGGATCAAGGTCGGGATGCGCCCGCAACCAGTCGTTGCCCGGCTGACGACAGTTCCAATCATAAAGCCGGGGTTCGTTCGCCTCCGTCAGCGGCGGTACGGGTATCATGCCTTGGATTGGGTCTGCGCCCGGTGGTAGGGGAGCCACAGGGCCCAGAACGGATCGCCTCGACCCAGAGCCTGATCGAGGCGCTCGTGGATTGCTTCAGCGGTCCTCAACCCCTCAGGCAGTTCGTCGACATAGCCCGCCATCAAGTCATCGGCCGCCCGCATGGCGGCTTCCGCATCGGGAGAGTAGCCGCTGTCCATGTCGAACATCGGCGACGTCAGCCATCCGGTGGCATCGCCGAATTGCGCCCATTCAACCGTCTCGACTTTTGCCTCCGAGCCCCAAACCGGTCCCTTCCGAAGCTCCAGATTGAAGAGTCTGTCTTCCAGGGGCCGAAACGTTGTGTCGAGGGAAGCCGCCACCAGAGGGGCATGGGTTGTGGTGATCATCTGGACGTTCCGCATCCCTCCGGCCCGGAGGAGCTTCGCAACGACATCCGTCAACGCCGGCAGGAACACCCGCTGCCATTTCGGATGGAGATGGGCCTCCACTTCATCGAAGAGGATGACCATGCGATCCTCGCTTTCCTCGCCCAACAGCCGGGCTGTCCGCTGATGGGAATCCGCGGCCCAGACCAGGAGATAGGCCAACGCCAGGACCCGCTTGACTCCCGCTGCGGCCTCCGTGACGGGTACAGGCCCATACCCGGTCGAGAGGGTCGGCACCTGGTCCTCATCCCCAAGGCGTACTTGGATGGCAGGACCCAGCTCAAGCCGATCCCCTTCATCAATCGAGAGGCGCCTTAGGACGTCGCTCAACGCGGCAAACGCCCCATTACCCTTCAGGCGCCAGGTTTCGACATCGCGGATCAGTCCATTGCAGAGATTCCTCTCCTCCCGCAGGGAACGGTCCCGAAGTCCACGCCAGACATCCTCCCGGGTGAAGTGATACGGACCCAGCCGGGCGGACCGGCCGGGTTCGTCCTCCCCCCGATTCCTCAAGGGATCCCAGACCGAGAAACCGCCGTCGACTCGCGCGTAGATGACCACTCCGGGAAGGGGCGGCCGGCCCCTGCTGGGGACCCATTTTCCAAAACCCCAACTCTGGTCCCCCAAGCGGTATTCGGCCCCTGATTCATTCTCACTCCCACCCCGCCCGACAACCGTCCAAGAGAGCCACGGCGGCTCGCCTCTTTCCATCTCATCTACCGTGGGACGTACCATCACATCACGCCCATCCACCCAAGTCCGTGTCAGCGCGAACCAGCAAAGGTCCAAGAGGAGGGTCTTCCCGACACCGTTGTCCCCGGTGATGAGGTTCAGCCGATCACCAAACCAGATCTTCTGGCTCCGAAATGGGGGAATTCCATTGATGTTCAGTGATCTCAACATCCGCTCAGAGCATGGGTCCGCTCTTGCAGGACTGAAGCAAAAACTCGCCCCGCTACCGAGCGATCTCCCCCCAATCCCCGATCCCGATGAGGGGCAGGGCAAAGCGGAACGCCTCCTCCTCGGCGTCGGTACCCGCCGCCTTGAAGACGCCATGGAACGGCTTCGGGGTGTCCGGCGTCGCCACGGAGTCGGGCTTCCGTCGCCACAACCCGAGGTTCAACCCGCCCTCATGCCCGTGATCCACATGCCGGTGCAGGATGAAGGCATCGATGCCTTCCAATGCGGTCACCCGCTTCCAGGCATAGCAGAACCCCGCGGCCTGGGCCGCCTCGCCCTCCGGGGTGCCGTCGGAATGGAACCCCTGTTCCGACAGGATCACCCTCCGCGGCCGGCCATCGTGGAGGAGGCCGGGCCGACGCAGGTAGTCGGTCAGCACCCCGAGGTTGCGGAACGTGATGCGGGGTGACTCCGGCCGCGGCTCGGCGGTCTTGTCGAGCCAGGTGCGGGGTTCGAACAGGTTCTCCGGATACGGATGGTAGGCGAGATGCCAGTCGAAGTCCCCGCCCATCCGGGCGAGCGCCTGGAAGCGGTCGAGAAGGTCACGCCCCGCGATGGCCCGCAGGGGCTGGTTCCCGTAGACAAGGTTCCAGTGATGGTCGAAGGACAGGTACACGCGGGCACCCGACGTGGCCGTCCGGACCGCCGTGTGCGTGATCCGGACCGCGGCCAGGTACGCGTCGATGAACGCATCGGCCGACGCCTCCCCGAGGTTGGCCCAGTGCCAGTGGGCGGTGACCTCGTTCCCCACGATGTAGCCCGCCACCCGGCCATGGGCCTGGTCGGGCTGGGAGAAGTGGTCCGCCAGGAACTCGAGCGTCGCCCGAAGCCAGGCGATGCCATCCGCATCCACGGTGTTGAACGCCCCGAGCCGGTTCGGGGCGCGCCGGTCGTAACCCGGGTGGAGGAACAGCCGCCGCAGCTCCGCGTTCGAGGGCTCGTACGCGAGGAGGATCAGGTACACCGCCACCCCGGCATCCGACAACGCCTTGACCGGGATCGCGTCCACCGCGGAACGCCGGAAGTGGTAGGTCCGGCCATCGAGGGTCCAGGTGTAGCTGTCCCGGGACCGCCCCAGGTCGACCAGCGCCGGAAGGTCGACGTTGAGGGCGGCATGGCCGATGCCGAGCGCGAGCGCGTCGTCCACCATCTGCACCTGGAGTCCCTTGCGGCTGGGCGGCTGCGGATGTTGCCAGTCCTGTCGGGACACACCCCGGAACGCCTCGACATGCCGGACGGTGCCGAACGTCTCGACGACCGGTCCATCCGGTGGTCGCCGGACCACGAATCCCCGGTACAGCCGGTCCACCCGATCCTCGCCCTCGAAGGCGAAGCGGGGGATCCGGACCTCGGTGGGCCCGTCGAACCGCGCCCCATACGCCCGTCGTCCGCGCACCGCCTCGGTCAGGTCCCAACCCGGCTGGAGGGACACGACCTCGGCCTCGCCGCTCACGCCCTCCACCTGGAGCACGACCTGCGGACCGTCGGCAATCACCCGGGTGATGCCGACCGTTCCGGTCTCCTCCACCCAGAGCCGCTTCACCGCGCAGGTCCCGTTGGTCCCGGGCGGATCGAGGCGGAGGTGCCAGCCGTCCCCGTCCACCGGCAGCGGGATGCAGGCATCCACCCAGCGGAACGCCGGCACCTGGAACCGGACCGACGCCCCCTCTCTGGCGTGCTCGCGGTAGGGGAACACCTGGAACTCGCCCGCCGTCCCGCTCCGGACGCGCAGCTTGAGGTGGAGGGTACGACCGGTCGGAAACGACAGGGGCGGGGAGACCAGCTGGGGATCGTCACCGGTGAGCGTGATCTCCAGCCCGTTGGTGGTGGCCACCAGCCCCGACGCACCCCCGCCCACCCTCCATCCGGACAGGTCGCCGCCCGGGCGAAAGGAAATGTCGGGCAGGGCCGCCCGCAGCGCCGTGGCCAGACCGGCCAAAACCAGCACATGCAGGATCGGGAGCAGGGGTCGCGACCGGAACAACATGGTGGGCGGAGCGTAGCCAATCGCGGGAACCGGAGCGACAACGGCTCAGCGTCCGGAGAGGTCCAGACAGATCAGCTGGCCCGGACCCTTCAGACCGTCCCGGAGATACAGCCGGCCACCCGCGAACGCCGGGCTGCACCAGTTGCCGCGGGCCACCTGCGACCGGCCCAGCTCCCGGTAGCCATCCGGCCGGGGCGCCCAGAGGATCAGCTGACCGTCATCCAGCAGGGCGATCGACCGCGCATCGTCTCCACCGGACCAGACGAACCCGGCATGGGCCTTGTCAGCCGATGAACTGGTCCAGTTCTCCTCGGTCCAGGCCAGGCTGCCGGAGTCCGCCCCGACACACACGAGATCGCTGGACGGGCCGAGGCCGTAGTAGTGGCGGCCGATGCCGAACCCGCACGAGAAGTTCGGCGCGGCGTCCCGCCGGATCCAGCGTTGGCGGACGCCCGAGTCCGCGGCGGCATCCGGCGTGAGGCCGACCAGGCCCACCTGGTGGGAACCGAGCACGATCACCGGCTGGCCGGATCCGAACAGGACAGGGGTCATCACGTGCCGGGCAAAGGCGGTCTTCATCGGGTGCCGCCAGAGAACCCGTCCGGTGTCCGGATCGAAGCCGAGCGCCGCGTCGGCCATGAAGTTCACCAGTTGCCGGCCGGGTCCTGGGGTGAGGACCGGGGCGGCATAGGCGGCGACCTCGTTCCCGGAGCTCCACCGGACCGCCCCGGTTAGTTTGTCGAAACAGACGACGCCGGCGCCGTTGGTGGATCCGACCGACACGAACAGCCGGTCGCCGTCGACCAGCGGTGCGCCGTTGTTCCCGTGGCGGGTAGCCCCCGGTGCGTTGCCCTTCTCGCCGACGAACACCACGCCGAAATCCCGGGTGAAACCCACCCCCCAGATCCGTCGGCCGTCGGCGGTGGCCAGGCACAGCAACTCGCCCTGGCAGGACTGGACATACACCCGATCGGCATCGACCACCGGGGTGCATCGGGGTCCGGGCGGTCCCTGGTTGTCGCGGAATGTGGCGTCGACATCCGCCCGCCAGATCTCCGCCCCGTCCTGGATCGACAGGGCGCGCAGGGTCTCGCGGCCGTCCTGATTGTCGAACAGGTACACCCGTCCATCGGCGACCACCGGCGAGGCGAATCCCTCCCCCGCCGGAACCTTCCAGGCCACCGGGATCTCATCGGCGAGCCGGTCGGGCAGCCGCTCCGACGCCTCGCCGGTCCGATGCACCCCGCGCCACTGGGGCCAATCGGCTGCCGCCGGACCCGCGGTGGCCAGCAGGGAGGCGACGAGGACTGCACGGAGGGGGAACGTGGCGGGGATCATGGGGAGACTCCAAACGCGCGCCGGGCCCGGGGTCAACCCCCAACCGGGCGGGACGTCAGGCTCTCAGCGGGTGGACGAAACGATCAGGACGACGAGGAGGGCGACGCCTCCGGCGAGGCCTGCGCCCAGCCACGGGAGCAGGTGGCGGGAGAGGAGACGATGTCCCAGGAAGGCGGCGAGGAGGCCCTTGAAGACGAGGTTGGAAAGGCCGGCCAGGAGGACAGTCCGACCCGCCTCGGCGGCGGAAAGCCGGCCGGTGTTCACCAGCTGGGCGCTCGACAGGGTAATGGCGTCCATGTCGGTCAGTCCGGAGACCACCGCCACGCCCATCAGCCCGGTGCCGCCGAGATGTTCCCGGGACGCCGCGACGGCCAGGAGAACCCCGGCGTAGAGGGCCGCGAACACGAGGGCGGCCCGGAGCTCGGTCGGGTTGGTGTGCTCGGGGAACTCCACCGGCACCGACCGCCACCGCCACCAGCAGACCGCCGCCAGGAGGGTCATCCAGACCAGCATGAGGGCGGCGGGAAGCCCCATGGTGATCAGGGCCGAAGGCGCGACCACCGCCATCTCCACCAGCACCCGGGCGAACACGACGGCCGACGCCATGAGGATGACCAGGGTGGAGGCCTGGGCAGCGCCCGGTGAGTTCCGGGTCCGGCGGGAGAAGCTGACGGTGGTGGCGGTGCTGGAGATCAGGCCGCCCAGAAGGCCGCCCGCGGCGGTGCCGAGCCGGGCACCGGCCATCTTGTAGAGCGCGTACCCCCCCAGGCTGATGCCGGATGTGAGCACCACCATCCACCAGAGGCGGTGCGGATTGAGCACGCCGTACGGCCCGAACTCGGTGTCCGGCAGGACCGGGAGGATGACCAGGGAGATGACCACGAACTGCATCGTGGCGCGGAAATCCTCGTCGCCGATCCGCCGGGCCAGCGCGTGGAGCTGGGGCTTGAGATGCAGGAGCACGGCGACCACCGCACCCAGCACCACCGCCACGGTGCGGTGGCCGTCGGGGAGATACGCCCCGATGGCGAACATGAGCAGGAGGGCGACCTCGGAGGTGAGGCCCGGCTCGCTCTCGGGCTTCCGCTGACGGGTCCAGGCGCCGAGCCCGACCACGGTGGTGAGCGCCACGAACCCGGCGGCGAGGACCCAGCCGCCATACCGGTCGGCCAGCAGCGCGCACACGCTGCCCAGCAGGGTCGCCAGCGGAACGGTGCGGATCCCGGCCAGGACCGAGTCGGTGCGCTCGCGCTGCAACCCGACCAGCAGCCCGAGGGCGGCGGAGACCCCGAGCATGAGGAGGATGCCGGTCATGTGCGGGGCGATCGCATCCGTTCCAGGAGGTTCCGGGTGATGCGTTGGATCCGCGGGTCGGGCCCGCGCGGGGTGGTGTAGACGGAGGGCCGGAGATACCCCGGCGGTTCGCTCAGGCCGTCGCCCCACCAGATGGTCGACGCGTTGAACACCACGTTGCCCCGCGGACCGGGGTACACGGTGGCGGTGAAGGTGCCGCCGTTGGGCCGACCCGGAGCCTCCTGGGTCGGACCGGTGGCCACGACTTCCAGCCCGGGAATGGATGCCGGGTCCCCGTGCCATTCCCAGCCCACCAGACCCGGAACGGCATCGCCCCGCCGCATCCCGGTCCCTTCGAACAGCCAGTGGTCGGGGGCGGCACAGGTCCAGTCGGCCCCGCCGGTCACCGGCCCGGTGCTGTGGGCGCCGACGAGTTCGTTGGCATAGGGACGTTCGTGGGGCAGGGAGGCCATGGCGACGAAATCCCGGGTCCCGCCCGGAGGCCCGAAGACACCCACCCGTTCGAAGGTTCGCAGCGGGCGGCCGGTACCGTCGGGACCGAACCCGATCCGCCCGCAGACGGCATTGCCGGAGAGGAACGCCGCCCCCACCCCGGCGTCGATGGCGGCCTGCACGTTGCGGAACATCTCGATCGACCAGTACTCGTCATGCCCCACCGAGAGGAAACCCCGCGCCCGGCGGAGTCCGTCGGGATCGGCATGGGTGTCGAGGTTGGAGATGTAGGTGACGTCGTAGCCGTGGCGCTCCAGCCAGTGGACGATCGGGAACTCCCAGAGGAGGAACTCGCCCGACCCCTGGGACAACGGGGCATCGAAGATCTGGCAGTACCTCCCGTACGGACGGTTGAAACCCACCCGGACACCCGGCCCCCAGTACCAGCCGTTCTCGCCGTCGTCGTAGAGCGCGAACCGGTCGGGCCACCGGTTGTACGCCTGCCAGGTGGTGTCGCTGCACTGGAACAGGAAGTCCGCCGGGCGGTCATCGCGGACGATGAAGACGACATAGCTCTGGATGCCTTCCCGCGACTCGGTCAACTGCCCCAGGTACACGCCGCTGGGCCAGTCGGGGGGGATCGTGACCGAGCAGGACGGCTCCCACGCACAGTCCCGAAGCCGACCCGGGCCGACCGGTGGATCGGGCTGATCCCGTCCGGGGACCGGGCCGATCTCGTGGACCAACCGGCCGCCGTCGCCGCCATACCAGCCCATCCGGTAGAAACGGATCCGGAAGTCGGCGGCCGGTCGGGTGCTGACAAACACGTCGAGGCGTTCCCCGGCGCGGAGGCTGGTGTGGGAGCAGTAGCCCTCGATCCACGGGCAGCGCCACCGGGTGGCGGGATCGACGCGCGTCCGCGTGAGCATCCAGTCGCGTGTCCCCGGGCGGGCATTCTCGCGGGCGATCCGGCCGGGGTCGGCTGCGGAGGCCTGCCGGGAGGAGAGGCAACCCGCCAGGGGCGCGGCCGAGCCGAGGACGGCAAGGGTCCGGAGCGCATCGCGTCGGGTGAGCGGGGCCATGCAGCGAGTCTGTCGCCCCGGGGGGCCGACCCGCAAGCCGGCGGGGGCCGACGAGCCCGGGCACCGTCGCGCGGCGCCCACCCGGCCCGTCCCGGCTTCCAACCCCCGCCCCTCGCCCCGCCGTCGGGTCTCAGCCGTCCAACGGACTGCGGACCGCCTCCGCGTTGCGGTGTATCGCCTGCTGGTAGATCCGGGTGCTGGCGATGTCCCGATGCCCCAGCAGCCGCTGGACGATGCGGAGGTCGGTCCCGGATTCAAGGAGGTGGACGGCGAAGCTGTGGCGGAGGGCATGGGGCGTGATGGCCGGTCGGATGCCGCAGGCAGCCGACGCCGACCGGATGTCACGGATCACCGCCGCCTCGGAAACGGGCACCCGCCGACGCAGTCCCGACCCGGGATCGATCGCGCTCCCAGCCGACGGAAACAGCCATTGCCAGTCCCAGTCCCGGCCGGCGTCGGGTCGGGTGGACTGGACCGCGGTCGGCAGCGGCACCCCGGGCAGGCCGTCGGCGCGGTCGCGCAGCCAGTGGAGGCGGATGGCATGGAGATGATCCCGCAGGGGACCGCGCAGGGCGGTCGACAGCACGGTGACACGTCCGGTGCCCCCGGAGGCTTCCCGAACGAGGACCGAGTCCGACTGGAGATCGACATCGCGGACCCGAAGCTGGAGCGCCTCGGCGAGTCGGAGCCCGGAGCCGTAGAGCAGGCCGGCCACCAGGCCGCACGGAGGCGGGAGACAGGCGAGGAGCAACCGCACTTCGCGTCGACTGAGCACCCGGGGCCGACGCTGCGGAGCCGGGGGCGGGTGGGGCGGACGGTCCGGGGCCGTACAGGCGGCCTCCGACAGCGGAGGCATCGGCCGGGGCCGGAAATGACGGGTCGGGATGTTCGGGGCCGACGGGGGCCGCAGTGCGGAGTGGTAGACCATCATCCATCCACTACGCCACGACATGCCAATGGTTACATCGGCCCACGCCCCATCGAAGCCCGGGGAGGCCCGGGCGTTCGGGAGGACGGCCGGCTACTCCACCGGGGCGGAGCCGCCGAGGCGCCAGAGTCGACGGTCGCTGCGGATGTACAGGGCGTTGCCGGCGATCGACGGAGTGGAGAGCACGGTCTGGCCCAGGTCCTGTTCCCCGACCACCGCCCCCTCCGGGGCGGACGGGTCGACCACCTGGAGCACCCCCTTCTCGTTGACGCAATACAGGTGCCCGCCGGCCACCACCGGAGTGGCGCTGAACGGTCCCTTGAGACGCAGTTGCCACACCCGACGTCCATCCGCCGCATCGCCGCAGGTCAACACCCCGGCGGAGTTGAGGGTGTAGGTGCGTCCACCGAAGACCACCGGACTCGAGGTGTCGGGACGCAGGGTCGACGCCTGCCAGAGCTGCCGCGGGGCGGAGCCGTCGGCCACCGGCTCGAGGGCGGTCAATCCTCGGGAGGGAACAAACAGCCGGCCATCGGCCACCGTGGTGGAGGGGATGGTGGAGGCGCCGTTGTCGAAGGCCCACACCTCACTTCCATCGGCCGGGTCGACAGCCGACAGCCCCTTGCCCGACTGCAGGATCACGAGGGTGCGTCCGCCCGACGGCAGCAGGGTCGGGGAGGTCCAGTTGGCCATCCGCGGTCGGTCCAGCCGCCACCGGTTGACGCCGGTCGCCGTGTCGATGCCGACGGTGAACGACTCGCTGTCGTTCTCGATCTGAGCCACCAGGACGCCGTCGACGACCACCAGCGACGAGGACATCCCGAGCGAGTTGCTGGCGTTCGGGTAATCCCGACCCAGACCGCGGAACCAGACCAGGTTGCCGTCGAGGTCGAGTGCCACGCAGTCGTTGGAGGAGAACAGGGCGAAGACATGGCGTCCGTCGCTTGCGGGGGTGGGCGCGGCGACGCTCGTCTTCTCGTGGGTCATCGTCCGGCCGGTGGCCCAGAACCGCCGCTGCCAGCGAAGGGCGCCCGTGGCGACATCGAAACAGAGGACATGCAGCCGGTCCTGACGGATCCCCGTGGCGGCGGTGACGAAGACCCGGTCGCCGACGATGATCGGCGACGACAGTCCCCGCCCGGGCAGGTCGACACTCCAGGTGATGTCCCGGGGACCGGGGTTCAGCGGGAGCCGGGCCCCGGGCGCGATGCCGTTGCCCTGGGGACCTCGGAACTGGGTCCAGTCCGAGGGCGAGGCGGCCGACAGGGACATCGCCACGACGGGAATGACGAGGACTCGGAGGAGGGGGTGAAGGCGCATGGGGGAGAGTGGGTGTCGGTGGGGAACGAAGGCGGGGACGGGTGGGTCAGCGGGTGGAGGCGATGGGTGTCCCGAGGGCGTCGGTGATGCGGAGCTGGAACTCCCACTCGACCGTCCAGTCCTCCGTCTGCTCGTTCTGGCAGACCTTCACCAGGAGTGTGTTGCGGCCCGGCTTCAGGACCACCGGCAGCCGGTACTGGTCGATCTCGGCGCCGCGATGGTACTCGTCCCGGCCGAACAGGAACTGTCCGTTCCACCAGACCTTCCAGCCGTTCTTGGTTCCGAGCCTGATCTCCACCGGGCGTTCGGTGTCGCCCACCACCTCGGCGTAGGCGTATCCGGCGACGCCCTTGAGCGCGGTGAACGGCTGGTTGAGGTCCACCTTGCCGTAGTCGTCGCGGGTGGTGAGCTCCTGCCAGCGGACCGGGCCGGACTTGCCGGGCAGCGAGGCCTTGAGGTCGATGCCCTCCTCCGGCGGGTAGACACGGTCGAAGCCGCCGCCGCCGGCGTTGTCAAACGGTCCGATGACCTGCCAGCGGGTCACCCAGCCGAGGGTGGTGGCGAGGTCCACCGGATCGCCCAGGTCACGGAGCCGGGCTGCAATGACCTCGATCTGGTCGACATCCCGGGCCTTGGCGAGGGCTTCCCGATACCGGGCCCGGGCCTCGGCGGATTCCCCGGCGGACGTGGCAGTGGCCACCGCGCGGTCGATCAGGCGTTGGACGGCGATGCGTCGGAGGGGAGGGGCCGGGTCGTTCTCAAATCCCGGCAGGAGCCGGGAGGACGCGGAGGGATCCGCCCGGAGCAGGATCTCGTAGGCCAGATGACGGGCCTTGGGATGATGGGAGACGTCGCGGGTGAAGGCCTCGAGTAGCGGCGCGGGGAGCGCCGCCCGCGAGGCTGCGGCCCGGTCGACCACCACATCGACGGCCGAACGGATCCAGTTCAGCGTGTAATCATTCGCGCCATCCATTGCCGCCAGCAGGCGGGGCAGTTCGGCCGGCGGGGCATCAGCCACCGTCTTCCAGGCCGCCTGCGCCGCCGCATTCCCCGCCCCCTCGGGGCCGACCGCGCGCAGTGAATCCAGCGCGACGGGGAGTCCCGGGCTGGCAGCCGACAGGACCGTGGCGGCGAGGTGCAGGGCCAGTCCGGCGGGGAGATGGCGTCCGACGACCAGTTGGATCATGGACACGGACCGTACGCCGGGCGGGCGCCAAAGGGAAGCACCGGCCCCGGGTCGGAGGATCGATCAGCGGCCGCCACGACCCGTGCCCGCCGGTGCCACCAGCCGGTCGGGGGGAATGCGGACGCACACGATGTACGGTTCCTCCCCGGGGGTCCAATGCCCGTAGGTGGTGGTCACCACGGTGCCATCGGGCAGGACCTCCACGCCGGGATAGGCGCAGTCCGCCCCCTTGTGGTTCTTCATCAGGCGCACCCGGAACCGGCCCTCCCTCCCCGACCGGATGTCGTCGTAGGTCCCCACCCACGCCACCCAGTCACCGCGGGTGGGGCTCTCGAGGGTGGTGTCCCGGAAGGAGATGAACAGGCGGCCATCCGGCAGGTACCGCCCCATGTGGCGGTCGCCGGTCAGGGCTCCGGGCAGCTCCCGGGGTTCGGACCAGGTGTGGCCCCGGTCCCGGGAGAAGATCACGTGCGCGTTCCGCCGCCGCGCGTTCTCCCGCAGGAGGACGGCCATCTCCCGGCCGTCGGGCGCGACGACCAGGCCGGGTTCGCAGAGGTGGATGTCGGATCGTGACAGCACCGTCTCGGGAAACGACCACGACAGGCCGCCATCGGTGGACCGGGTCTGGTAGAGGGTGAAGGTCACCGGCTCGGTCGGACGCGAACCGGGCAGGAAGAATCGGCCGTCGTCGTGGAACTGGGCGAAGTAGTGCCCGGGGCGATCGCCCACCGGTTCGGCAAAGCCCATGGCGACGATCCCACCCCACTCGCCGGCCGGCACCAGCTCGGACCAGTGGACTCCGTCGTCGTCCGAGACCGCCATCCGCACCGGGTTCAAACCCGAGAAGAGGATCAGGCGCCGACGTCCCCCGGCGTCGACCATGCGATGGAGGGTGGGCGTCTCCCGGGAAGTGGCCCAGGAGGCGGGCACCGGCAGGGGCGGGGACCAGGTCTTCCCCCCGTCCGGACTTCGCCGAAGCCGGATCGGTCCCCGGCCGTGCCCCTCGGGATACACGCAGAGCAGGGTCCGACCGTCCTCCAGCAGCACGGTGGTGGGATGGCCGAGATAGCGCCCCGGCTCGCGATCCACCACCACCTGGAGCCCGGTCTCCCCGGCCAGGTCGAGAATCGGGATGGAGTAGCCTCGGGGCGGGTCGGCAGCCACCGCGACCGGGGTCCCGACCAACCCGGCCACCAGGACGGACTGGAGCGACCTTCGGGTATGGCTGGCGAAGGGTTGGAGTCGGGGCATCGGGGTCGGTCGGTTCAGGCGGTGGGACGCTTCATGAACCAGTGGATGAACCCGCACTTGTCGCAGACCAGGCAGTAGCACTGGTTGTTGGACCACTCGGGGTTCATGGCGGTGATGAGGGCGGTGTCCACGTGGGTCTTGCGCTTGTGGAACGACTCATGGCCGCACATCAGGCACTTGAGGTCATGGCCGTCGACCTGGGCGGGTTCGGGTTCGGTGCGGAGGATGGACATGGGCGGATCGGTCGGGGTGTTCGGGATGGGACCGGTGCCGAAACCGGGGGGCTGTCGGCAGCCGGAATTCGTCTGGGGTGGTGTCACCGAAAACCAAATCCCCCGCTGAGCCAAGCCCAAAGCTCGTCGGACCGACCTCGCCCATCGCAGATGTCACCCGGCGAACGGCTCGCCCGCTGCGAGATGCTCCGCCAGCGCGCCGTAGACCCGACGCAGGTCGGAGCGGGTCGGGCCCGGGCCCAGCGCGGCAAGGATCCGGCGGGCCAGCGGACCCCGGTCCAGGATCCGTCCCAACGCTCCGCTTTCCGCCGGGCTCATTCCCGCCGCCACCCCGAGGCTTTCCGCCAGGTGGGCCCAGAGCTCCCCGACCTCCGGACTCCCTCCGCCCCGCCACCCGAGCTGGGCCAGCAGCCGATCGTCACCCACGCGCGCCCGCTCCCCTTCCTCCACCCCCGCGTCCATCAGGCGCGCCAGCGGACCGGTCTCCAATCGCCTCAGCCCCTGCGGATCCTCCCATCGGCCCGCCACCAGCGCCCGGAGCACCCCGTCGACGAGCCGGGCGATGGCCAGGTCCGCCGCCGGACATTCCTGCACATCGAGGACCCGGATCTCGATGCTGCCCCGGCCGAACCGGGCGATCGCCCCGCGGGCATTGAGGAACTCATCCTGCAACACTCCCTCCGGATCGTGCGGCGCGATGTCCCGATAGAGCGGCGCGAAGATCTCGCGCTCGTAGTCCCCTCGGGTGAAGACCGGCTCGGGCACCACGTCGCCCGTCACCCTGGGGACCCGCACCGAGTTGCCCCGATAGACGTGGAGCCGGGTGTCCAGCCGTCCTGTCACCTGCCGGTCCATCACCGGCGAACTCGCCGCCAGGCCCGGCAGGAGCGGCAGCAGGGCCCGGATCGCGGCATGGAGCCGACCGAACTCGTCGTCATCCGCGAACGGGAGGTTCAGGTGCTGGCTCTGGAGGTTGGACCAGCCGTGGCCACGGCATCCGAAGATCCGGTCGTAGGCCGCGTACACCGCGCTGTACTCGTGCGGCCACAGTCGGGTCTCCCGGCCGGGATCCATCCACGGGTGCATCGCGGTCGGCAGAAGCCTCGCCCCCAACTCCCCGAGCCGACGGTTGATCTCCGTCACCTCCGACTGGAAGCCCGCCGCCAGCCCGTCCAGCGACGGTTCGGGGGCGTCGGTCTTCAGCTCGACCACGTGGAGCACGAGTTCGTTGGACCAGCAGAATCGACCCCGGGGCACATCCGACTGGTAGCATCCCGTGACCTGCCGGATCAGCTCGTCACACACCGGCCGAACGTCGAGCGTCGCGGCGTCGACGATCATGTACTCCAGCTCGACGCCCGTGGCGGAGAAGAGGTGCAGCGGGACGGAGCTCATTCGGGAAACCCCTGTCGACGGCGTTCGAGGCGGCGGACGAACACCTCCAGGATCCGGTCGTACAGCGTCTCCTTGAGGATCGAATCCTCGAAGCCCGACTGGATCGTGGGGTTGTCATTGACCTCGATCACCACGCACCGGGAGCCGATCTGCTTGAGATCCACGCCGTACAGGCCGTCGCCGATGAGGTTCGCCGCCCGGAGCGCCGTGCTGACCACCCGACGCGGGGCGAGCTCGATCGGCATCGTCTTGACCCGCCCGTAGCGGTCGTCCTCGTCGCCGGCCCGGTTGATGATCTGCCAGTGGCGCGGCGCCATGAAATACTGGCAGGCGTAGAGCGGCTTGCCGTCGAAAATGCCGATCCGCCAGTCGAACGGCGTCGGCAGGAACTCCTGGGCGATCACCAGGTCGGAGCGTTCCAGCAGGTCCGCCACCCCCTTCTCCACCTCCTCGGGCGTCGACGCCTTGAGCACCCCTTGGGAGAAGGCGCTGTCGGGCTGCTTCAGGATGCACGGCAGGCCGAGGGTGGGGATCACCTGGTCGACGTTGTCCCGGTGGACGATCAGCGTCCGCGGGGTGGGCACGCGCCGCCGCGACAGCAGTTCGGCGAGGTACACCTTGTTGCTGCACTTCAGGATCGAGTCGGGATCGTCCACCACCACCAGTCCCTCCGCCGCGGCCCGCCGGGAGAAACGGAACGTGTGGTGGTTCACGCTGGTGGTCTCGCGGATGAACAGCGCGTCGAACTCCGCCACCCGGGCGTAGTCGTCCTTGCCGATCACCTCGGTCCCGATCCGCTGGCGTTCCGCCGCGTCGATGAACCGCTCGATCGCCTTGGCATCCGAGGACAGGTCGGCGGCCTTCGGGTCGAACAGGATTCCGAGGTCGTACCGCTCGACGAACCGGCGCCGCACCGCCGGGCGGTGTCCGGCGAAGTATTCCGATGCCACCCGCACCACGAAGTCCCGGTGGGAATCGGGGATCTCCCGCGCAGCGATCGGGCCGATGCTCTGGAGGGTCCAGTGCTCCTCCTCCCGGACGAACTCCGCCCGGACGAACGGCGCCTCGAACAGCTGGAACAGGGCCCGGCTCAGGCGCTCATGCCGCTCGGACAGGTTCTTCCCGAAGTAGATGCTCAGCGTGAACCGTCGGGACCGGATGCCCGCCAATCCCTGCTGGATCAGCTCCTCGACTTCCTCCGACAGCAACCGCACCACCGTCGGGGACTTCATGTCCTGGATGGTCGGGATGTCGGGCACGGGCCGATGTCCGCGCGCGGCCGCCAGGAGGGACACGTAGTATCCGATCGACTGGTAGCGGTACGACCGGCAGCAGTTGAACACCCGGACCCGGTCCAGCCGGGCGAAGGCCGGATTGGCCAGGTATTCCCGGGCTGGGACGACCTCCACTCCGGGGACCTCCAGGGGCCACTCCGCGGGGTTGTTGACGACGATCAGGGTGCGCACGGGCAGAACGTGTTTGGGGAAGGGATTCAGCGGGGCCGGATGATCACCAGGTTGCCGTCGTAGGTGACCACGCCGAGGAGGATGGCGGCGATGAGCCGGTCCATGGTCACGTCGTAGCGATGGCCCTTCCGCAGGGGGTTGGGCTGGAGCGGATCCACGACCTCGACCGTCTTGGCCTGCCGGTCATAGCCGGCCAGGACCACGAAGTGCCCCAGCGGTTCGCCCCGGATGTCGTCGTCGTCCTGCTGCGGGCCGTATTCGCGCATCGACCGGTAGAGGAACGTCGCGCTCAGTCCGGTCAGGATCGGGTGCGAGGCGTCCAGGTACTTGCGGATGAGGGCGCGGGTCAGGTCCTCGAAGCGCAGCTCGCCCCCCAGTTCCAGAAACTCGAGATAGGCCGCAGTGGCCGTCTGGAGCCGGGCATCGCGCTTGTGGCGACGCTGTTCCCGCAGCCGGGCGGCGATGTCGACCCCGGTTCCGTTGAACCAGGTCGGGTCGAGCAGGTGCAGGTTGTAGGAATAGATCCGGGCGCTGTAGCCGCGCCGCAGCGCGTGCACCGCCAGCATCACCCCGAGGGTTCCGCCGGTCTCCAGGCTGGGCACTTCGCGCACCACCTGCTCCAGCGACACCTCGTCGCCGTGATACCGGTAGACCGCATGCAGGCAGGTCGGACCGCAGGTCTCCCCGGTCGGCTGCGCCCGCATGTTCAGCTGAAGCTGGACTTTCATTCCGGCCATCCGGTCCCCCGGATGGCCGTCGCGGGTCTATCAGAACCCCGACGGACCGCAACGTCGCGATGCGGAATCCCCCGCAACGCTTCCCCGTCGGGGCTGGTCATCCGGGTCCTGCTTGCCCGACCGGGGCCGTCCGTGCCTTGATCGTCCCGTTTCCATGGCCCCTGAAACCTGCCCGAACTGCGGCGTCGAGGTTCCGCCGGATGCGGTCGCATGCCCGGAGTGCGGTGCGGATGACGAGACCGGATGGAACGACCGGGCCCAGACCCAGCGCCTCGGGATCTCCGATCCCGACGATTTCTCGGCCGATGAATACCTCCGCAGCGAGGTGGACACGCCGGTCGACCGACCCAGGTCGCTCTTCTGGTGGGCGGTCGCCGTCGCGGTCCTGATCGGTTTCGCGTGGTTGCTGCTTCCGAAGTGACTACCGGTCAGCTCATCCGCATCGGCATGATCACGTAGAGCATCGACTCGGTCGACTTGACCACACCGGGCGACAGCTCGTCGGTCAGTTCCAGGAACACCTCGTCCGTCTCCAGGGCCTTGAGGGGATCCATGAGGTAGGTGGGGTTGAAGGCGATCGCGAGCTCCTTGCCCTTGTAGTTCATGGTCAGGACCTCCCGCGCCTCGCCCACCTCGGGCGTGTTCGCCGTGATGGCCAACTGGTTCTTCCCGAAGGTCAGCTTGACCGAGTTCGACTTGTCACTGGTCATCAGCTCCGCGCGCCGCAACGCATGCAGCAGTTCCTCCCGGGGAAGGGCAATCCGCTCCTGACACTCGCCGGGGATGACCTGCCGGTAGTTCGGGTAGTTGCCATCCACCAGCTTCGACACCACGTAGACCCCGAAGGCCCCCTCGCTCGCCGGCTGGAGGGTGAAGGAGACCTGGTTTTCGCTGAACTTCACCTCCAGGCCACCCGTCCCGAGAAGCCGGTTCAACTCGTTGATCGCCTTCGTGGGAACAATGAACTCCCCCTCGCTCTCCGCCGGCAGGTCGACCTCCTCGTCCGTCAGCGCCAGCCGCCGCCCGTCGGTGGCCACGAGGGTCACCTTGTGTTCCTTCAGGCTGAAGAAGATCCCGTTGAGGACGTAGCGGGTCTCGTCGGTCGAAACGGCGAACGACGTCTTCCGGAGCATCGCCTTGAGCTTCTCCTGCGTCAGGGCCACCGCCCGGCTCTGCTTGAAGGTGGGCAGGGGCGGGTAGTCGTCGGCCGACAACCCGTTGATCCGGAAGAACGAGGCGCCTGACCGGAGCGTCGCCACCGACTTCTCGTCGACCTCGATCTCGACCTCGGCCATCGACAGCTCGCGGACGATCCCGAACAGTTTCTTGGCCGGAAGAGTGACAGCGCCGGGCGTTTCGACGTTCGCCGCCACCGCGCCGGAGATCGTGACGTCCAGGTCGGTCCCGGTCAGTTCCAGACGCCCGGCCTCGGCCCGGAGGAGAACATTGGAGAGAATCGGGAGCGACGTCCGGGAGCCAACGACATTCTGGACGGCCTGGAGGCCCGTCGAGAGTTGGTCCTTGGCGATGGTCAGCTTCATGCGCGGCTAATGATTGGAGTCTGATTGAAGAAAAGAAAGCCCGTAGTAGGGGGTGTGAACAAGAGCCACAACATGTGGGGTATCCCATCAGGACGGGGCGATTGTTGGGGTCCGGGACTGTGAACAAACCCGGGTCGACCGATCCCGGTTCGGGGAGCCGATGGGGTACAGGAATCGGTTCGCAGCCAACCCCCTGACCGATTCCCCGGTTGTTCGGCAGTTGTTCCCAAACGGCCGGGGGCTTTGACCCCGAAGGCGGGCCGGCGGTAGGCTGAAAGGACCATGGAGGTTCCCAGCAGACGGATGGCGTGTCTTCTTGCCCTGACCCTGAGCGGGAGCATTGAAGGCGCCCCGCAGACCTTCAGCTTTGAAGCGACGGTGGGAACCCGGTATGCGCTGAGCGCCGAGATCCCCTTCCCGGCCGGCATCACCTTCCAGTTGCCGTTGAGGGGACGCTTCACCGTCGATGCGGCGCGGGTGGATCCGACCAACACCTCCGGCCTGGCCTTTCTGGGCCGGTACGGCCTGCTGGACGGGGCCTGTGTCTTCGAGATGGAGGGCGACGGAGGCCTGAATTGGGCGTTTGGGGCGGTGGACGGGGACGTGTTGGGCCCGGGAGCGGAACAGAAAAACGACCTGCGGATCGTCCACGGCCGCGAGGGTTCGCCGGATGAGATGCGGTTCCAGTTCTGGGATGCCCATCCGGCGCAGCAGACTTTTTCCTACCTGGGAGAGGGCGAGGCCGGACGGTTGATCCTGACGGCGGTCATGCCAGCCGAGGGAGGAACGGCCCTGACAGGGATCGAGCCGGTCGGGCAGGTGCCGGAGGGTTGGGTCTGGAAGGGGGACCTGGCCTACATCACCCTGGGAGGCAACCTGTTGTACGGGTTCCAGTTCGACATGACGGTCACCCCGGTGGTGCCGGAGTTCGGGCCGCTGCGGATCGTTCGAGGCCCGGAGGGAGGGATCGAGATCCGGTGGGAAGCCGAGGCGGGCTACACCTACGAGCTCGAATCAGGCGGGGTGCTGGGGGAATGGCAACCGGCCGGTGACGTGACCGGCGACCTCGGCGAACGGGTCACCCCGGTCGAAGGAGCGGGCGAAGGGAGCTATTTCCGGATCCGACGTCGATCGGAATAGGACCCCGCCGCCCCGGGAGACCCAGGAAGGGCATTCCTGGCGTCGTCGGACTTGCGGCGGGCGGGCGGGCCCGTCAGAAAAGCGGCGTGAAACCCATGTCATCCGCCCTCTGGGCAACCGTCATTCTGCTCATCGGAACCGTTTCGTCCGCCGCCCAGGACCCGGTCAAGGCCGTCCCGGCGCGGATCCAGCCGGGAACCGCCGGTGGCCCGCCGTCGGACGCGGTGGTCCTGTTCGACGGAACCGAGGCCTCCCTCAAGGCGTCGTGGCATCGGAAGGACGGCGGGGAACCCCATTGGCGGGTGGTCGACGGCGCGCTGGAAGTTCGGGCGGGTGGCGACCTGCTCACCCGCGAGGCGTTTGGGGACGTCCAGCTGCATGTCGAATGGGCGACCCCCGCCCAAGTGGAGGGATCGGGCCAGGGGCGTGGAAACAGCGGCGTTTATCTGCAGGGACGTTATGAGATCCAGGTGCTCGACTCGCATGACAACCCCACCTACGCCGATGGTCAGGCCGGAGCGTTCTACGGGCACGCCGCCCCCTTGGTGAACGCCTCGCGCAAGCCCGGCGAGTGGCAGACGTACGACATCGTCTTCCACGCACCCCGCGCGACCGCCGACGGCAAGGTGGAGCCCGGTTCCTTTACAGTTATCCACAATGGCGTTCTGGTGCAGGATCATGTGCCGGTGCCGGGCGGTGCGACGACATCGGCGGCGTTCACCGGGGTCGCCCCGAAGGGGCCGCTGGCGTTGCAGGACCACGGCAACCCGGTGCGTTACCGCAACATCTGGCTGCGGCGCCTGAACTGACCGCCCACGGCGGAGACCATGGCGGAATCCGGCGCGAACGGCGACGGCGAGGCCCGTCGGCTGACCCCGACCGAGGCGGGGGCGGTGGGGCCGCTGGCGAGGCGGATCTGGACGGCATGTTACGCGGGGATGATCCCGGCGGCGCAGATCGACTACATGCTGGAACGCATGTACACGCGGGCAGAGATTCTGGCCCAGCTGGACCGGGGGATCATCTGGGAGTGGTGGCAATCCCGGGGCGGACGGGTCGGCTTCATGGCGTGGGAGGGCCCTGATTCCGAGGGCTGGCTGCGGTTGCACAAGCTCTACCTGGACCCGGGGTGGCATGGAAAGGGGCACGGGCAGGCCATGTTGCGCCATGTCGCGGCGGTGGGGCGGGAACGGGGCGCCCGCGGTGTCGAGTTGCGGGTGAACAAGGCCAATCATCAGGCCCTCCGGGCCTACCACCGGGCCGGCTACCAGGTGGTCGAGGATCTGTGCGAGGAGATCGGCGGCGGATTCGTCATGGATGACCATCGGCTGCGCCTTGATCTGGGCCGCCTTCCGGGCGGTGGATGAGCGGCGGGGCGGGGGCCGGGCCGACCCGTCTTTCCGCTGGGCCGGCGATGGGACCGCCCTATCCTCGAACCCCGTGAACCGGATCCGCCTCCTCCCTGAACAGGTCGCGAACCAGATCGCTGCGGGAGAGGTCGTCGAACGGCCGGCCAGCGTGGTCAAGGAGCTGGTGGAGAACGCCCTCGACGCCGGGGCCGGCCGGATAACGGTCGAGATCGGGGCCGGCGGCCGCAGCCTGATCCGGGTGACAGACGATGGGTCCGGCATGGGCCGGGACGATGCCCTGCTCAGCCTCGAACGGCACGCGACCAGCAAGATCCGGCGGGCGGAGGACCTCCAGGAGATCACCACCATGGGGTTCCGGGGCGAGGCGGTGCCGAGCATCGCCAGCGTGAGCCGTTTCACCCTCACGACGCGGCCCCGGGAGGATCCCGCCGCCGAGGCCACCCAGGTGATCGTCCACGGCGGACGGATGGTGGAGGTCCGCGTCGCCTCCTCCCCCCCGGGCACAGCCGTCGAGGTGCGCCAGCTGTTCTTCAACCTGCCGGCCCGGAGGAAGTTCCTCCGAACCGAGAACACCGAACGGGCCCACATCCAGCATTACCTCACCCTGGCCGCCCTCGCCCATCCGGAGGTGGGGTTCACCCTCGTGACCGACGGAAAGGTGGCCTGGCAACTGGCTCCGGTTCGGTGGGTCTCGGTGGAGGAGCGCTTTGGAGCGCTGAGGGAGCGACTGCGTCAACTGCACGGGACGGACCTCGCCTGGGTGGCGGTGGATTTCTCAGGGGAGATCGAGGAGATCGGACGAGCCGATGACGACACCCTGATGGAGGACGCCGGGAAGGCCGGGTTCAGCCGCTTCCGGGTTTGGGGATTCATCGGAGCCCCCGGGGTGTCCCGGTCGACCCGGGAGGACCAGCACCTTTTCGTCAACCGGCGCCCGGTGGAGAACCGGGGCCTGAACCATGCCCTCCTCGAGGGGTACCACACCGCGCTGATGAAGGGCCGGTTTCCGGTCTGCTGCCTGTTCCTGGAGATCGACCCGGCGGCGGTGGATGTGAACATCCATCCGGCCAAGCGGGAGGTGAAGTTCCGCGAGGAGGCGGCGGTGCGCCGCTTGGTGGCGAGGGCGGTGCGGGAGGCGTTGCTGGGGTTTGCCCATCCGGAGAACGCCCCCGCGGGAACGCCGACAGCAACCTCACCGCAACCGGCGACGGTGGCGGTTGAGGTGATCCGGGGGCGGCATCCGGAGGCGGGCGGATCCGGCAACGGGACGCCGAACCGGCCCGGGCCAGCCCTGCATCTCGCCGCGCCCGAACCGCCGGAGGTGACACCCGAGCAGACGAGCCTGTCGCTGGGGCTCAACCGGGAGCGGTGGCCCGAGAGGGAGATCGCCGGTGGCCCGCCACCGAGGCCTCGGACCGAAGTCCGGCCGCCGGGGAAACAGCCGCCATTTCCGTCGCCGGAACCGTCCGCGGGGCGGAACTTGGTTCCCGGGGACCTCACCGGTCCGACCGGGCCGGTTCCCCTCCTTGAGGTCCCCCTCCGGGTGGTGGGGGTGGTGGGGCGGTTGTACGTCGTGCTCGAATCCGACCGGGGTCTGGTGCTGATGGACCAGCACGCGGCGCATGAGCGGATTCTGTTCGAACAGATGCTGCGACGGATTGAATCCGACGAAACCGCGCCGTCCCAACGCCTGCTCCTGCCCGAAACCGTGGAGCTCGCCCCGCGGGATGCCGAGTTCCTGCGAACGCAACTGGTTGTGTTGGGGCGGCTGGGGGTGGGTCTGAGCGAGTTCGGGGACCGGACATTCCTGCTCGACGGACTGCCACCCTTCGTCAAGGCGAGGGAGCCGCGGGCGTTTGTGGTCGAGTTGGTCGATTCGCTCCGTGCGGCCGGGGGCGGGGTCAACACGGCACGCCTGGGCGAGGATGTCGTGGCGAAGACCGTGTGCCGGCACGCCATCAAGGCCAACGACCCCCTGCGGGGGCCTGAGCTGGACCGTCTGGTGGAAGACCTGCGCCGCTGCGACATGCCCTACACTTGCCCGCACGGCCGGCCGACGTTGATCGAACTGGGCTGGCGGGAGCTGGAGAAGAAGTTCGGCCGCACCGGATGAATGGAAGCCAGCCGGCCTGGGGGGTCCGAGAGCTGAATAGGGCGACGGCCTCGTAGAGGCTCGAAGAACGGGGTCCATTCCCCTACCCCAGGGCCCTGACCCTGAGGTCCCTGAGGCAGGAGAGGTCCTTGAGG